>JANNXX010000049.1:0-64515 GCA_031409795.1 Rhodobacterales bacterium | reverse complement strand
CTGACCGCCAAGCTGTGCGAGATCACCGGCTATGACGCGATGTCGATGCAGCCGAATTCCGGCGCGCAGGGGGAATATGCGGGGCTTCTGACCATCCTTGCCTATCACCGGGCGCGGGGGGATGGGGACCGCAAGATCTGCCTGATCCCGACCTCGGCGCATGGCACCAACCCGGCCAGCGCACAAATGGCGGGGATGGAGGTGGTGGTCGTGAAGTCCGCCCCGAATGGCGACGTGGACGTGGAGGACTTCCGCGCCAAGGCCACGGCGGCCGGTGCGCGGCTGGCGGCCTGCATGATCACCTACCCCTCGACCCATGGCGTCTTCGAGGAAACGGTGATGGAGATCTGCCGCATCACCCATGACCACGGCGGCCAGGTCTACATCGACGGCGCCAACATGAACGCCCTTGTCGGGCTGGTGAAACCGGGCGAGATCGGCGGCGATGTCAGCCACCTCAACCTGCACAAGACCTTCGCCATCCCGCATGGCGGCGGCGGGCCGGGCATGGGGCCGATCGGGGTCCGGGCGCATCTTGCGCCGCATCTGCCGGGCCATCCCGAGACCGGGGGCGACGGCGCGGTTTCGGCGACGCCCTATGGATCGGCCTCGATCCTGCTGATCTCTTGGGCCTATTGCCTGCTGATGGGCGGCGCGGGCGTCACCCAGGCCACGCGCGTGGCGATCCTGAACGCCAACTACATCGCGGCGCGGCTGGCCGGGGCCTATCCGATCCTCTTCATGGGCAACAAGGGCCGGGTCGCGCATGAATGCATCCTAGATACCCGCCCCTTCGCCGAGGTGGGGGTGACGGTGGACGATATCGCCAAGCGCCTGATCGACAACGGCTTTCATGCCCCGACGATGAGCTGGCCGGTGGCGGGCACGCTGATGGTCGAACTGACGGAGTCCGAAACCAAGGCCGAGATCGACCGCTTCATCACAGCACTTCTGGCGATCCGCGCGGAAATCGCCGCCGTCGAACGCGGCGAGATCACCGCCGAGGAAAGCCCCCTGCGCCATGCGCCGCATACTGTGGCCGCCCTGGTGACCGAAGCCTGGGACCGCAAGTACAGTCGCGAACAGGGCTGTTTCCCGCCGGGGGCCTTCAAGGTGGACAAGTACTGGCCGCCGGTCGGTCGGGTGGACAACGTCCACGGCGACCGCAACCTGATCTGCACCTGCCCTCCGGTCGAGGATTACGCGCAGGCGGCGGAATAGCGGGACTCCCGAAGGCCCGACCCCAGAGGCCCGACCCCGAAAGCCCGACCCCGCAGGCGCGCGGCCGCTGCCGGACCGGCGGGGATGGGCTGCAAGGGGGCCGGTTTCAGGGTGCGGGTTTCAGGGTGCGGGTTTCGGGGCCGGCGTCCCCAGCGCGCCGCCGGGACGCAGCCCAAGCCCGCCGCCGGGCTTCGGCGTCAGGTCCGGCACCTTGGGCGGCGGCCGTGGCGTGCCAAGCGCCGGTGCCGGGTTGGCTGCCGGGTCGGCTGCCGGTTCGGGCTTCGGGGCAGGTTCGGGCTCTGGATCGGGTGCAGGGTCAGCTGCGGGTTCCGGATCCGGCGGGGCCACCGCATCGGCGGGCTTGGGTTCGGCGGTGGCAAAAGGGTTGCTGCCCGAATTCTTGCCGTGGCAGGCGCGCGCCATCGCCAGGGCTTCGGCAATCCCGGTCACGTCATAGGCCCCGTCGATCCCCATCCCCAGAAGCCGCAGCCATCGCCCGGTGGTCAGAAAGTCGATGTTGGGGTCGATCCCCTGCAGGGTCATGCCGGCATAGCTTGCATCCCAGGCCTCGGCGGTCTGCCGGATCGGCTCACCGGTTTCCAGCATCAGCCAGCTGTCGAATGTCTCGCCCGGCTGAAAGCGGACCTGCGGGTGCATCAGCAGGACGGCCAGCGTGTCGTTGCTGTAAAGACCCAGCCAGAGCACTTCGCCAGCCGTGTAGCCGACCGAAACGTCGCAGTAGAGGAACGCCCCCCGGTCATCGGTGTAGGCCGCGCCATACCAGTAGCCCGAGGAGAATTCGGTGCCGGGGATCAGCTCGGCCAGGGCCGGGATCGGGGCGGTTGCGGCAAGCAGTCCGGCAAGGGCGAAACGGCGCATCTCTGTGTCCTGAACAAATGACATCGTGCAGAGAATGACAGGTCCGGGGGGGACTGCGCAAGTCGGGCGTTCCACGGCGGCGGGCGGCCATTGACCGCGCCGCCTTGCCACGCTAGCGCTTGCCCTGATGACCCCGTCCCGCCCGTCCTTCCTTGCCGGCCTGGCCGCAAGCCTGCCGATCGCGATGGGATATCTCCCGATCGCGTTTTCATTCGGCGTCGCTGCGACGCGCGCCGGGTTCAGCGCGACCGAGGCTTTTGCCCTGTCGCTGATCATCTATGCCGGGGCCTCGCAGTTCCTGGCGCTGGCGCTTCTGACCTCGGGCGCGCCGGTCCTGGTCGCGGCCTTCACGCTGATCGCGATGAACCTGCGGCACGTCCTGTACGGCCCGGCGTTGATGCGGGCGGCGGGCAAGGACGGGTCGACCCGCCTGGCCTGGGCCTGGGCCTTCGGGCTGACCGACGAGGTTTTCGGCCAGGCCCTGGGCGCCATGGCGCGCGGGCAGAGGTTCTCGGAAAGCTACATGTTCGGGCTTGGCTGCGGCGCCTATGGCAGCTGGCTGGCAGGCACGGCGGTTGGCGCGGTCGCGGGCGGCGGCGCGCTGCAGGGCTGGCCGGCGGTCAGCGCGGGCCTTGGCTTCATGCTGCCGGCGCTGTTCCTGGCGCTGTTGCTGTCGATCCTCAGCCGCCGGCAGGTGCCGGTCATCGCGGTGGCCGGGGCGGTCACCGTCGCGGGAACGCTGGCGCTTGGCACGACCGGCGGCATCCTTCTGGGCATGCTGGCCGGGGCCGTCACCGGCCTGGTGCGGCGATGAACGTCGAGCTTCTGGCCGTGGCCCTTCTGGCCGGGGCGGCGAACTGGGCGTTCCGTGTCCTGCCCACGCTGGCGCGCACCGACCGGCTGGCCCCCGGTGGCTGGCTGGAGCGGTTCCTGTCGGCCACCGGTCCCGCCGCGATCGCCACCCTCTTCGTGGCCGCGATCCTGCCGGAACTCACGACCGACTTTGCCCGCCTGCTGCCGGTGGTCACCGGCACGCTGGCGGTGCTGGCGGTCTGGGCGGCCAGCCGGTCGGTCGCCGGGGCAACGATTGCCGGGGCGGTCCTGTGCGGCGCGACGGTCTGGGCGCTTGGCTGACGCAAGGCTTGCGCCGGGGCCCGGCTTGGGCGACCATCGCCCTGCGCATCGAAAGGTGGCCAGCCATGCTTGAGATCAACCCGCAGAAAGTGGTGCATGTGATCTTCCTCGCCCGCGAGGGCCGGGTCGGCGCGGCGGAACTGCATGCCTTCATCGACGAGATGAACGACGAGGATAAGGCCCAGCTGACCGCCGTTGCCTGGGTCGGCCGGGGCGCCTTCGAGCCGGAAGACTTCGACGAGGCCCTCGCCACCGCCACGGCCGAGGCAACGACCCCGACCGCCGACTATCTGATGGGCATGCCGCATCTGGCCGAGAACCTGGAAGCCGGTCTTGACGCGCTGGGTGTCGACGTGTCGGGCGAGGAAGAGGATTTCCTCTGAGCGCCCCGGTTTCTTGACAATCCCCCCGCCATCGGCCACATAGCGGCACGGTCCTTGGGGCAGTAGCTCAGTTGGGAGAGCGCGTCGTTCGCAATGACGAGGTCAGGGGTTCGATCCCCCTCTGCTCCACCAAAGACCCGCTTGAGTAGCCCCGTTTCTTGGCCCCCTCGGGAGGAGTCCATGGGTTCATTTCCGCACGCTTTCAAGGGTTTGCTGCGCGGATGCCCGGCGCTGGCCCGGTCCGGACCTTTGCCGCCGCAGCCCGGATGGCACGTCATGCCGACCCTTGGCCAACCTGAAGACCGCCCCTGGCCGAAGGGCCGGTTCGCCCCTGGCGGAAGGGCGGCACAGGCCCGTACCGCCGGCAGCCCGGCCCAAACACTCGAATGACCCTGAAAACCGAACGAACCGGACCACCGAAGGAAGGCGCCCGATGATTGCGACCACGTTCACACCCTGGGCCTCGCTGGGGGGCGGCATCCTGATCGGTCTGGCCGCGACGTTGCTGATGCTGGCGCTGGGCCGGATCATGGGGGCGACCGGCATCCTTGCGGGCCTCGTGCTGCCCGCCTCGGGCCGTGACTTCGCCTGGCGCGCGGCGGTGCTGGCGGGGATGGTCTGCGGCCCCATTGCCTTCCTGGCGCTGACCGGTGCGATGCCCGAGGTGCAGGTGACCGTCCCGCTGCCGCTTCTCATGGCCTCGGGGCTGATCGTCGGGGTCGGGGTGACCTATGGCGGCGGCTGCCCGTCCGGGCATGGGGTCTGCGGCATCGCGCGGCTGTCGGTCCGGTCGGTCGTGGCGACGCTGACCTTCATGGCCACGGCCGCAGCCACCGTCCTTGTCCTGCGCCATGTGATCGGAGGCTGAGCCATGCACCTTCTTGCCGCCTGGGCCATCGGCCTGATCTTCGGTCTTGGCATCTCGATCTCGGGCATGGCGAACCCGGCCAAGGTGCTGAACTTCTTCGACGTCGCCGGGGCCTGGGATCCCTCGCTGGCCTTCGTGATGGGGGGCGCGCTGGCGACCACTTTCGTCGGCTACCGGCTGGTGTTCCGCCGCCCGGCGCCGGTGCTTGACGCGGGGTTCCACCTGCCTGCGGCCCGGGCCGTCGATGCGCGGCTGGTCGGCGGCTCGGCGGTGTTCGGCATCGGCTGGGGCATCTCGGGGTTTTGCCCCGGCGGGGCGTTGCCGGCGCTTGGCACCGGGCGCCTTGACGTTCTGGCCTTCGTTGCCGCACTGGTGGCCGGGATCGCCCTGGCCCGGGTCCTGCAATCGCGTTCCGTCAGCCGCCGGCCCGGGGTCGCTTGACCTGGCAGAAAGGAAGACCCGTGATGACTGCCCGTCCCGTCCGGATGGACCTCAAGCCCGAGGTGCAGGGGTTCTTCGATCCCGCGACCAGCACGATCTCCTACATCGTGAAGGACCCCGCCTCGGCCTCCTGCGCGATCATCGACAGCGTGATGGATATCGACTATGCCGCCGGGCGGATCACGCATGACCATGCCGACCTGCTGATCGACAGCGTCCGCGAACGGGGCCTGCGGCTGGAGTGGATCATCGAGACCCATGTCCACGCCGACCACCTGTCCGCCGCGCCCTACATCCAGGGTCAGCTTGGCGGCAAGGTCGGGATCGGCGCGAACATCCTTGTCGTGCAGGACACCTTCGGCAAGATCTTCAACGAAGGCACCGAATTCCAGCGCGACGGCAGCCAGTTCGACCGGCTGTTCCAGGACGGCGACAGCTACCGGATCGGCACGATGGAGGCGATTGCCCTGCACACCCCCGGCCATACCCCCGCCTGCATGACCCATGTGATCGGCGATGCGGCCTTTGTCGGCGATACGCTGTTCATGCCCGATGGCGGGTCGGCCCGCGCCGATTTTCCCGGCGGCGATCCCGGGGCGCTGTACGACAGCATCCAGAAGGTGCTGGCCCTGCCCGATGCGATGCGGCTGTTCATGTGCCACGACTATGGCCCGAACGGCCGCGCCATCGCCTGGGAGACGACAGTGGCCGAGGAAAGGGCCCACAACATCCATGTCGGAGCCGGGCAAAGCCGCGAGGCGTTCATCGCCTTCCGCACCGCGCGGGATGCGACGCTGGAGATGCCGCGGCTGATCATCCCCGCGCTCCAGGTCAACATGCGGGCCGGAGAGGTTCCGACCGACAGGGACGGCAATCCGGTGCTGAAGGTCCCGGTCAACCGGCTTTGACCGTGATGGCCTTACGAGTTTTCTGCGAAAACTCGGGGTTGAGGGGCTTGATTTTTCGCAGAAAAATCGTTTGCCTGACCGCTGCAGCAAGGACGCCCCATGGTCATCGAAGAGCTTACCTTTAGCGTGCCCGTTGGCGATCAGCCCCGCTTTCTCGCCCATGACACGGCGATCTGGACCCGCGCCCTTGCGGCCCAGCCCGGCTATCTGGGCAAGGAGGTCTGGCGCGAGGCGGACGCGCCCGACCGGCTGCACCTGATCATCCGCTGGGTGGACCGGGCGGCGTGGAAGGCGGTTCCGGCAGAGGTTCTGGCGCACGCAGACGCGGACTTTGTCGCGGCGCTGGGGGTCGTCTATCCGGTGCTGCGCTGTCTGGATCAGGATGTGATCGGGTAGTGGTTTTGCAGCGAAGACCCTATGCCTTCGCGGCGGTCACTTCGATCTCGACCAGAAACTCGGGCCTCGTGAAACCCGCCACGATCACCAGCGTCGAGGCAGGCTTGCGCGCCACCCCCGCCAGCCAGGCATCGCGCGCGGCCATATAGGCCGGCATGTGGGCGCGGTCGGTGACGAAGGCATTGATCCGCACGACATCTTCGGGACCCATCCCCGCCTCGGCCAGGATCGCGGCGCAATTGGCAAGGCAAAGCTCGGCCTGCGCCCGCGCATCCGGCGGCACGCTGTCATCGGCGGCAATGCCCAGCTGGCCGGAGGTCAGCACCCAGCGCAGGCCGGGCGGGGCCTCGACCCCATGCGCATAGGCGCCGAAGGGCGGGCGGATCGTGGCGGGGGCAAGCGTGCGCATCGGCGGCCTTTCGGGGATCGCCCGACCTTGCGGCAGGTCGCCGCCGCCGGCAAGGTCCGCCCGCACCGCGCCTGCCATTCTGCCCGGAAAAACGGCATTTGCCTCGCGCAGCGGCTTGCGGCATGCTGATTCATCCGCTGAACCCCATGTTTCCGGCACGGGAGACTCGCCTTGACCCCGCGTCAGTCCTAAATCGCCAGAGACGACCAAAATCCAAGAACCCGACAGGAGAGGATGACCATGACCCCGACAGCCCGCATGATCTGTGCGACTGCCCTTGCCGCGACGGTTGCACTGCCGGCAGCTGCCCAGAACGTGGCCGTGACCTTCGGCACCAACTGGGTCGCCCAGGCCGAGCATGGTGGTTATTATCAGGCGGTGGCCGACGGCACCTATGCCGCCTGCGGCATCGACGTGAAGATCCTTCCCGGCGGCCCGCAAGTGAACAACCGCGCGCTGATGCTGGGCGGGCAGGTCGATTTCCACATGGGCGGCTCGTCGCTGGACACGATCAACGCCGTGGTCGAAGGCCTGCCGATCCTGACCGTCGCCGCAAGCTTCCAGAAGGATCCGCAGGTCATCGTCACCCATCCGGGGGCCGCGGCCAGCTTTGCCGACCTGACGAAACTGGACAAGCTTCTGATCTCGGACGGTGGGGTGCTGACCTTCTGGGCCTGGATGATCAGCGCCTACGGCTTCACCCCCGAACAGCGCGAGGTCTATACCTTCAACGCCGCCCCCCTGATCGCCAACCCGACCTGGGGGATGCAGGGCTACCTGACCTCGGAACCGTTCTTCGTCGAAAAGGAAGCCGGCTTCAAACCCGACGCCTGGCTGATCGCCGACGCGGGCTACAACGCCTATTCGACGATCATCGAAACGATGGCCGACACCGTGGCCACCAAGCCCGATGTGGTGCAGTGCTTCGTCGATGGCTCGGCGATCGGCTGGTACAACTTCCTTTACGGCGACAACGCCGCCGCCATCGCGCTGATCAAGGCCGACAACGCCGAGATGTCGGACGAGGCGATCGCCTTCTCCATCGCGTCGATGAAGGACTACGGGATCGTCGATTCCGGTGATGCGCTGACCCTGGGGATCGGCGCTATGACCGACGCGCACATGGACGAATTCTATGCCTCGATGGTCAAGGCGGGCGTGCTGGCCGAAGGGATCGACATCCGCAAGGGCTATACGCTGCAGTTCGTGAACAAGGGTGTGGGTCTGGACCTGCGCCCGACCGAATAAGGACAATGGCGCGGCGGCCCTGGTCCGCCGCGCCAGCTTTTCCCCATGACCGACCTTGCCCGCCGCCCCACGCTTCCCCTTGGCCAGCGCCCGAAGGTGCTGGAGATGCAGGGTATCGCCAAGGTCTTCAACGGCACGGTGACCGCCCTCAAGGGCATGAACCTGACGGTGAACGAAGGCGATTTCATCAGCCTGCTTGGTCCCTCGGGCTGCGGCAAGTCCACCGCGCTGCGGCTGGTGGCCGGGCTGATGCAGCCAACCGAAGGCCGCATCCTGTGGGAGGGCGGCAAGGGCGGCGGTGATCTGGGCGTGGTGTTCCAGGAGCCGACGCTGATGCCCTGGGCGACGGTGGCCCGGAACGTCTGGCTGCCGTTCCGGCTGCGCAAGCAAAGCTTTGCCTCCGTGCAGGACCGGATCGCCGAGGCACTGGCGCTGGTCGGGCTGGAGAAGTTCCACGATGCCTATCCGCGCGAATTGTCCGGCGGCATGAAGATGCGCGTCTCCATCGCGCGGGCGATGGTGACCAATCCGCGCCTGATCCTGATGGACGAACCCTTTGCCGCCCTGGACGAGATCACCCGACAGAAGCTGAACATCGACCTTCTGGCCCTGAAGGCCAGGATCGGCTGCACGGTGATCTTCATCACCCATTCGGTCTTCGAAAGCGTGTTTCTGTCGGAACGGGTGATCGTCATGGCCGCCCGCCCCGGCCGGGTGATCGCCGAGCTTCAGGTCGATGCGCCCTATCCGCGCGATGCGGGTTTCCGCACCTCGGCCGACTATGCCGCCCATACCCAGGTGGTCTCGACCGCCCTGCTTGCCGCGATCGAAGAACACGCATGACCCTTGCCGACACCCGCGCCGCCGCCCTTTGGGACGCCGAGGAAACCCGCCGCGCCCGCGCCGCGCGGGTGGAGGCAGTGGCGCGCTGGCTGGTGCCGCTGGCGGTGGTCTGCCTGACGCTGGGCCTCTGGCAATGGCTGGTCGTGGCCAACGAGATCCCGCATTACATCCTGCCCTCGCCTTTGCGGGTTTGGCAGCAACTGGTCACCGACCGTGTGCTTCTGGGCGAGGCGCTGCTTGTCACCCTGCGGATCACCGTGATGGCGCTGGCCGTGGCCGTGGTCGGCGGGGTGCTGCTGGCGATCCTCTTCAATCAAAGCCGCTTTGCCGAGCTGGTCTTCTACCCGTACGCCGTGATCCTGCAGGTCACCCCCATCGTGTCGATCGCGCCCCTGATCTTCATCTATGTGCAGGATCCGACCGCGCGGGTGCTGATCTGCGCCTGGATCGTCGCCTTCTTTCCGATCCTGTCGAACACGACGCTTGGCCTCAAATCCACCGACCACAACCTGCGCGACCTGTTCGGTATCTACGGGGCCAGCCGGTGGCAGCGGCTGGTCTTCCTGCAACTGCCCTCGGCGCTGCCCTACTTCCTCGGCGGGCTGCGCATCGCCGGGGGGCTGGCACTGATCGGCGCGATTGTCGCGGAATATGTGGTGGGGACCGGCGGGGCGGGATCGGGGCTGGCGTTCCGCATTCTGGAAGCGTCCTACCGGCTGAACATTCCCCGGATGTTCGCAGCACTGGTGCTGATTGCGGTGGTGGGAGTGGCGATCTTCGCGCTGACCTCGTTCCTATCGTGGTTCTTCCTGCGAAAGTGGCACGAAAGCGCGGTAAGCCGCGACTCATGACCGATTTCATGCGCCTTCCCTCGGGGCCTTTGACCCTGCGGAACGTGACGGTTCCCGCCTGTCTTCTGGGCCGCACAGGTGGTCTGGTGCGGACCGACCTTTCGCTGGAGGCGGGCCAGATCGGGGGCCAGATCGGGGGCCAGATCGGGGGCCAGATCAGCACAGGTCCGGGGCAGGGGGTCGACATGGCCGGCGCCATGGTCCTGCCTGCCTTCATCGACATGCACACCCATCTGGACAAGGGCCAGATCTGGGGCCGCAGCCCGAACCCGGACGGCACCTTCATGGGCGCATTGGCCGCCGCCGGGGCGGACCGCGAACGGCACTGGACCGCCGACGACCTGCGCCGCCGGATCGACTTTGCCCTGCGAACCGCCTTCGCGCATGGCACCCGGGCGATCCGCACGCATCTGGACAGCGCCCCGCCGCAGGACGCGATCTCCTGGCCGTTGTTCAACGACATCCGCGCCGAATGGGCCGGGCGGATCGACCTGCAAGCGGCCTCGCTGGCCGGCTGCGACATGGTGCTGGACCCGGCCTTCACCGCGCTTGCCGACCGGGTGGCGGCGGCGCAGGGCATGCTGGGCCTGTTCACCTATCCGATGCCGGACCTGCCCGACCGCTTGCGCCAGGTCTTCCGGCTGGCAGCGACGCGCGGCCTGGATGTCGACTTCCACGCGGATGAGACGCTGGACCCCGGGGTCAACACCCTGGCCCAGATCGCCGAGGCGGCGCTGGCGACCGGCTATCAAGGCCGCGTCGTCGCGGGGCATTGCTGTTCTTTGTCCACCATGCCCGAAGATCAGGCGCTGCGGACGCTGGACCTTGTGGCCCGCGCCGGGATCGGCCTTGTCAGCCTGCCGATGTGCAACCTTTACCTGCAGGACCGCCAGGCGGGCCGCACCCCCCGCCGCCGCGGCATCACCCTGGTGCATGAGGCAAAGGCGCGCGGGATCCCGGTTGCCTTCGCCAGCGACAACACCCGCGATCCGTTCTACGCCTACGGCGATCTCGACATGGTCGAGGTCCTGCGCGAGGCGACGCGGATCGCGCATCTTGACCACTCGGCCGAAGACTGGGTGCAATCGGTGCTGACGGTCCCGGCAAGTGTCTGCGGCTTTATGGCGCCAAGCCTTGCCCCCGGCGCGCCCGCCGATCTGGTGATCTTCCGCGCCCGATCCTGGACCGAGCTTTTCGCCCGCCCGCAAAGCGACCGCATCGTGATCCGCGCCGGCCGGCAGATCGACCGGACCCTGCCCGACTTCGCCGACCTTGACGACCTGATGAGGACCGCATGACGACCGAACGCCTGAAAGCCGCCCTTGAGCATCTGGAGATCGACGAAAACCCCGTCTCGGTCCGGGCAAAAAGCCGGGATTTCTTCTGGTATTCCCCCGTCCTCAAGGCCCGGATGGATCATCTGACCGCCGATTTCGTCGTCTCCCCCCGGTCCGAGGCCGAGGTGATCGAGGTCCTCGCCGCCGCCCACGCCCAGGACGTGCCGGTCACCGTGCGCGGCGCGGGCACCGGGAACTATGGCCAGGCGATGCCGCTGAAAGGCGGGATCGTGATGCACATGAAGAACATGACCGCGGTCAGGGCGATCCACCCCGGCCGGGTCATCGCAGAACCCGGCATCCTTCTGCGCGACCTTGACGCCGCCACGCAGGCGCACTCGGGCCAGGAACTGCGGATGCACCCCTCCACCTGGTCTACCGCCACGCTGGGTGGCTTCATCGGCGGCGGGTCCGGTGGCGTGGGATCCTGCACCTGGGGCGTCTTGCGTGACCCCGGCAACATCCTGCGCCTGCGTGTCGTCACCGCCGAAGCCACCCCCCGCGTGCTGGACTTCACCGGCGAAGAGCTGCACCGCGTCAGCCACGCCTATGGCACGAACGGGATCATCACCGAACTTGAGATGCCCTTGGCCCCCGCCTATCCTTGGGTCCACATCTTCGTCACCCACCGCGACTTTGACGCCATGATGCGCCTGGCCGATGACCTCAACCACCAGGACGGTATCCTGAAGAAACTGCTGTCGGTCTACGAGGCCCCGACCGCCAAGGCCTACTTCCAGCGCATCGCGCCCCATGTCGAAGAAGCCGACCACCTGCTCGGCCTGATGGTAGCACCCCACAGCATCGACGGCTTCCTGACCGTGCTCGCCCGTGACCCAAAGGCCCGGCTGATCTTCCGCAGCGACCAGACCGAATGGCCGCGTGAGCCGGGGCCCGCCTATGAATACGGCTGGAACCACACCACCCTGCGCGCGCTCAAGGTTGATCCCGCGATCACCTATCTGCAGGTCGGCTACGGCGCCGCCGGGGCCGCCGACCGCATCGCCGCCATCCGCGCGGCTTTCCCGGGCGAACTGATCCAGCACCTGGAATCGATGCGAATGGGCGGCCTGCCCGCCTATGCCGGCCTCACGCTTGTCCGCTTCACCACCGAAGCCCGGCTGGACGAGATCGTCGCCCGGCACGAAGCGATGGGCTGCCACGTCTTCAACCCGCACCGCTACACGCTGGAGGAAGGCGGCCGCCAGACCACCGACGCCCGCCAGCTGGATTTCAAGCGGCAGGCCGACCCCAAGGGCATCCTGAACCCCGGCAAGATGATCGCCTGGGACGTGCCCGATTGGGACTATTCCCGGATGTATGCCTATGCGGGCATGAAGGCCGCCGAATGACCCGCGCGCTGGTCGTCTTCGCCCATCCTTGCGAGGAAAGCTTTGCCGCCGCGCTGAAGGGCGTCGTGGTCGGCACCCTGCAAAAGCGCGGCTGGGACGTCGACCTCTGCGATCTTTACGCCGAAGGCTTCGATCCGGTGATGACCGCCGAGGAACGGCGCGGATATCACGCGGTTCCGGGCAACACCCGGCCAGTGCAGGCCCATGTCGACCGGCTTCTGGCGGCATCCGCGCTGGTTCTTGTGCATCCGGTCTGGAACTTCGGCCCGCCCGCGATCCTGAAGGGCTATTACGACCGGGTCTTCGTGCCGGGCATCAGCTTCCGGCTGGAGAACGGCAAGGTGAAACCGGCGATGACCCATATCCGCAAGCTGGGCGTGGTCACCACCTATGGCGCCTCCTGGCTGCGGGCAACGCTGGCGGGCGATCCGCCGCGCCGCCTTGTCACCCGCGCGTTCCGCCATGCGGCGAAACCTGATAGGCTCCTCTACATGGCGCTTTACGACATGAACCGTGCCGATGCTGCCAGGCGCGCGGGCTATCTTGCCCGCGTGGAACACGCGATGGAGCAGTTCTGATGCGTGCCCTCGTCGTCTATTGCCACCCCACTCCCGACAGCTTTACCGCCGCGATCCGCGACCTTGTGCTTGCCCGGCTGCAAGCCTCCGGGGCCGAGGTCCGCCTGCACGACCTTTACGGTGACAGCTTCCAGCCGGTCCTCGCTCCGGCGGAATGGCAGGGGTATCTCGACTGCACGCAGAACTGTACGCCCGTCGGCCGCGAGGTCGCCGACCTGCGCTGGTGCGACACGCTGATCTTTGTCTACCCGACCTGGTGGTACGGGTTGCCCGCGATCCTGAAGGGCTGGCTTGACCGGGTACTTCTGCCCGATGTGGCGTTCCTGATGCCGGACGGCGTGAACCGGACCATTCGCCCCGGCCTGCACCACATCAGCCGCCTGGGCGTCTTCACCACCTGCGGGGCCAGCCGCTGGCTGACATGGTTCGTCGGCGCGCCGGGCAAGCGGACCTTGATGCGCGGTGTCGGTCTCCTTTTGAAACCCCGCAAGCGTTCTGTCTTCGCGGCGCATTACCTGATGGACAGCTCCACCCCCGAAAGCCGCGCCCGCCACCTTGGGCGCGTGGCGGCAAAGATGGACAAGTTGATCGGCCGTCCCGCCGCAACCCCAGCCCCCCAGCCGCAAGGCGCGCGGGTGACGCAATGAGGCGCCGCCTGGACTGGGCCGACTACCGCGCCCCCGAATACGCCCGGATCGACCCTGCGCGCACCATTGCCATCCTGCCAACAGCGGCCATCGAACAGCACGGGCCGCACCTGCCCGTCGGCACCGACACCCTGATCGCCGAGGGGCTGCTGGCCCGCCTCCGCACCGCCTGCCCGGACGACCTCGATATCCGCATCCTGCCGGTGCAGGCGGTGGGCAAGTCGAACGAACACCTCTGGGCGCGGGGCACGCTGACGCTGACGGCGGCCACGGCACTGGCGGCCTGGACCGAGATCGGCCTTTCCGTCGCCCGCGCGGGCGTCCGCAAGATCGTGATCCTGAACAGCCATGGCGGCAATCTCGACCTCTGTTCGATCCTGTCGCGTGAACTGCGGGTTCAGGCCGGAATGCTGGCGGTCAAGGCCGGTTGGGGCAGCATGGGGATGCCTGAAGGCGTCTATTCGGAACAGGAAACCCGCTATGGCATCCACGGCGGCGATGCCGAGACGTCGCTGATCCTGGCCATGTACCCCGAGACGGTGGACATGACCGCCGCCCGCGACTTCCGCTCCACCGCCGAGACGGCAACGATCCCGCCGACCGGGCCGGTCAGCCTTGGCTGGGTCGCCTCGGACCTCAACCCCGCCGGGGTGGTGGGCGAGGCGCATCTGGCCACGGCGGAAAAGGGCGAGGCGACGATCCGCCATATCATCGACCGGACAATCTCTCTTCTGCGGCAGGTGGAAGCCCTGCCCCTTGACGGCTACGCCGCAGAGACTGGCCCCCTCTGATCGGCCACTCATCATGCCCTTGCGGGCTTTCTTCGTTCCCCAAAGCGAAGAAAGCCCGCAAGGGCTTGATGAGCGTTCCCACGCCGCGCAGGCCGGTCACCCCCCCAGTGCGATGGTCATGGCGACCAGCACCGCACCCAGAAAGACCATCGCCACCGCCGTCCAGATTGCCGGCAGGCCCGACACCCGGCCGTAGGCAAAGCCGATCACCGCCAGCATCGCCAGCGCGATCCCGTTCGAGACGCGCAAGGCGGTGAAGGCGTCACCCAAGAACAGGAACGGCAGGATCACCGGCAGGTTCGACGCGACCACGATCAGGAAAACGTTGAAGGCCCCCCGAAGGTGCCCGCGCTGCAGCCGTGCGCGCGATCCGGCGGGAACGATAACCAGAATGCGGTCGCGGATGCGATCAAGCGTCGGCGGGTCAAGCTCATCCGCCACAACGGACGGCAGGAAGTCGCGGATCACCCCATGCGCAGCCTCACGCGTCGGGGCGCCGCGCAGGGCCTGCACCCGCTCCAGGTCGGCCCCGCGCTCGTGCAGTGCCGACAGCAGGAACATCACCCCGTCGATCAGGCCCCAGGCGACACCGCAGCCAAGTGCGGCCAGCAGCATCGTCGTCACGTCCGGATCGGCCGCCGTGGCGACGCTGAAGGATCCGGTGAAGGTCAGGACCATGATCAGGCCGAACAGCACCTCGGACAGCCGATACATCGGGTCAAGCGCCTCGGGCCGGTTGGCGACGGTGGGTTCGGTGTTTTCCGGCATCGTCCTGTCCGCTGCGCCCGACCTTAGCCTGCGACCTGAACGCCTGTCCCCCAGGCCTCGCATTTCCGCGCAAGCTCGGGCGGCAGCGGCTGGTCGGTGAACAGTGTCGCGATCTCGGACAGCGAGGCCAGCCGCGCCGGGGCCGACCGGTCCAGCTTGGAATGGTCGCAGACCAGGTAAGTCTTGCGCGACTGCTGCACGATCGCCTTCGACACCCGCACTTCGGCAAGGTCGAAGTCCAGCAGGTCGCCGTCCCGGTCCAGCGCCGAGACGCCGATCACCGCGAAATCGACCTTGAACTGCTCGAAGAACTGGGTGGTCAGCTCGCCCACAAGGCCGCCATCGGTGCGCCGCAAGGCCCCCCCCGCCACCACGATCTCGCAGCCCGGATTGGCGACCAGGATGTTCGCCACGTTCATGTTGTTGGTGATCACGGTGACGTTGCGATGGGTCAGAAGCTCGCGCGCGACGGCTTCGGTCGTGGTGCCAAGGTTCAGGATCAAGCTGCAATTGTCCGGGATCGCCGCCGCGCAGGCCCGCGCGATGGCGGCCTTGGCGCCTTCGTTCATCCGCCGCCGCGCCTCATAGCCGATGTTGGTGACCCCGGTGCGCAGCATTGCGCCGCCATGCACCCGGTCCAGATGCCCGGCATCGGCAAGATCGGAAAGGTCGCGCCGGATCGTCTGCAAGGTCACGTCGAACCGCTGGGCCAGGTCTTCGACCATCACCCGGCCCTCCGCCCGGGCCAGTTCCAGGATCTCGGTCTGCCGGAAGTTCAACGCCACGTTCCTTTTCCTTCGCATGCCGCGTTTGTCTTTTCTTGCACGCCAGGTGGCGGCTGTCAGCGGTTTTCTAGGCGAAAGTAGCGTTCGTTTATTTGCGATTGCAGCAAAACAGCGCTGCACTTGCAGCATTCTCACCGAAAACGGACGCGAGAATGTTCGGTTTTATGGAAAGCGCGCGAAAGCGAAAGAAAGTCGTTGACGGAATCGTGACAATCGGATCAGCCTGTGCGCCGGGGGAGGATCTAGGGTGAAAGACTCGCAGGCCGAGGTCGTCAGCGACCTTTTCATCATCGGTGGCGGCATCAACGGCTGCGGCATCGCGCGGGACGCGACAGGCCGGGGTTTGTCGGTGACGCTGGCCGAACAGGGTGATCTGGCCCAGGGCACGTCTTCGGCCTCGACCAAGCTTTTCCACGGCGGCCTGCGCTATCTGGTATACTTCGATTTCCGCCTGGTGCGCGAGGCGCTGGAGGAACGCGAGACGCTTCTTGTCGCCATGCCGCACATCTCCTGGCCGATGCGCTTCGTGCTGCCCCTGTCGCCCGACATGCGGTTCGAGAATGACACACCAACCTCGCGGCTGCTGCGCTGGGTGATGCCCTGGGCCAAGGGCCGCCGCCCGGACTGGCTGATCCGCCTTGGTCTGTACATGTATGACACCATGGGCGGTCGCAAGATCCTGCCCCCGACCCGCAGCCTTGACCTGACGCAGGATCCGGCGGGCAAGCCGTTGAAACCGGGCTTCCGCAAGGCTTTTGAATACTCCGACTGCTGGGTCGAGGATTCGCGCCTTGTCGTCCTGAACGCCCGCGACGCAGCCCAGCGCGGCGCCCGGATCATGACCCGCACCCGCGTCGTCAGCGCCGAACGGGCCGACGGGCTGTGGCAGATCACCACCGACGGTGCGCAGGGCCATGCGGTCCACAAGGCCCGCGCCCTGGTCAACGCCGGCGGTCCCTGGGTCGAGGACGTGATCCGCAACGTCGCGCGGATCAACTCCAGCGAAGGCGTCCGCCTGGTGCGCGGCAGCCATGTCGTCACGCGCAAGCTTTTCGACCATGACCGCTGCTACTTCTTCCAGGGCACCGACGGGCGGATCATCTTCGCCATTCCCTACGAGCAGGACTTCACCTTGATCGGCACCACCGACAAGGACCACCAGTCCGCCCCGAAGGATGCGAAATGCACGGATGAAGAACGGGATTACCTCCTTGCCTTCGCCAGCCAGTATTTCGCCGAACCGGTGACGAAGGACGACGTGGTCTGGACCTATTCCGGCGTCCGCCCGCTATACAACGACGGGGCCAAGTCGGCGACGGCGGCCACGCGTGACTATGTGCTCAGCCTCGATACGACCGGCGCGCCGCTCTTGAACGTGTTCGGCGGCAAGATCACCACCTACCGCCGACTGGCGGAAAGCGCGCTGGCCAAGCTGGCCCCGTACTTCCCGCAGGCAAAAGCCGCCTGGACGGCGCGCGTGGCCCTGCCGGGCGGCGATTTCCCGCAGGATGGCGTGGCGGCCCTGACCGCGCGGCTAAGGACGGCGCACCCGTTCCTGACCGCCTACTGGGCCGGCCGCCTGGTTCGCGCCTACGGGACTGAGGCTTTCGCGATCCTTGGCAAGGCCACCTCGGCCGATGCCCTGGGCCAGGATTTCGGCGCCACGCTGACCGAAGCCGAGGTGCGCTGGCTGATGGCGAACGAATACGCGGTCACGGCGGTCGACGTGGTCTGGCGTCGCTCCAAGCTGGGCCTGCGCCTGTCCGCCGACCAGATCGAAACGCTTGACCGGTTCATGGCCGGCACCGCAGTCCGGGCGATCAGCCCGGCAGCGGAATAGGGGGGCCGGATGGCACTGGAACTGCAGAACGTGTCGCGATCGGTTGCCGGACGGGTGCATATCCACCCGACCGATCTTGCGCTTGAAAACGGCACGATGAACGTGCTTCTGGGCCCCACCCTTGCCGGCAAGACCACGCTGATGCGGCTGATGGCGGGCCTCGACAAGCCCTCGACCGGACGAATCCTCTGGCAGGGCAAGGATGTCACCGGCCTGCGCGTGCAGGATCGCGGCGTGGCGATGGTCTACCAGCAGTTCATCAACTATCCCGGCATGACGGTCTATGAAAACATCGCCTCGCCGCTGCGGCTGATGGGCAAGGCCGCGGCCGAGATCGACCGCGCCGTCCACCAGACCGCCGACATGCTGCGCCTGACCCCGATGCTGCAACGCAAGCCGCTGGAGCTTTCGGGCGGCCAGCAGCAGCGCTGCGCGCTCGCGCGGGCGCTGGTCAAGGGGGCGGGCCTCGTGCTTCTGGACGAACCGCTCGCCAACCTTGACTACAAGCTGCGCGAGGAGCTGCGGATCGAGATCCCCCGCATCTTCGAGGCCTCGGGCGCGATCTTCGTCTATGCCACCACTGAACCCGAAGAGGCGCTGCTTCTTGGCGGCAACACCGCCGCCCTGTGGGAGGGCCGCGTCACCCAGTTCGGTCCGACGCCGGAGGTCTACCGGCTGCCCGGCGATGCGACGACTGCGCGGGTGTTCAGTGACCCGCCGATGAATTTCCTGCCCAGCCGGAAAGACGCCGCGCGCCTGACTTTCGGCGACAGCGCCCACGCGCCCGCCCTTGGCGAAAGCGCAAAGCTGGCTGACGGTTCCTACCTGGCCGGGTTCCGGGCAAACCATCTGCGGCTGGACCGTCCGTCCGGCGACGCGGTCGAGTTTCGCTGCACCATCACCGCGACCGAGATCACCGGCTCCGAGACCTTTCTGCACCTGACCCATGGCGCCGACCGCTGGGTCGGGCTGATCCATGGCGTCCACCCCCTGACCGCCGGGACTCAGACTTCGATCTGGATCGACCCGGCGCATGTCTATCTCTTTGACAGCGCGGGCCGTCTTGCCGCCCCCGCGCCTTACGCGATGGCGGCCTGAATGTCCCGGATCACGCTTTCCAAGCTTGCCCACAGCTACCTGGCCAACCCGGCCAGCGACGCGGATTACGCGCTGAAAGAGATGGACCACATCTGGCAGGACGGCGGGGCCTATGCGCTGCTGGGCGCCTCGGGCTGCGGCAAGACCACGCTTCTGAACATCATCTCGGGCCTGGTGCGGCCCAGCCATGGCCGCGTGCTTTTCGGCGACACCGACGTGACCGACGCCCCGACGACGGCGCGCAACATCGCCCAGGTGTTCCAGTTCCCGGTGGTCTACGACACGATGACCGTGCGCGACAATCTGGCCTTCCCGCTGCGCAACCGGGGGATGGACGCAGGCTATATCGCCCGCCGCGTCGGCCAGATCGCCGCGATGATCGGGATGGAGGATATCCTGAACCGCAAGGCGCAGGGCCTGACCGCCGATGCCAAGCAGAAGATCAGCCTTGGTCGCGGCATGGTGCGCGAGGACGTGAACGCGATCCTCTTCGACGAACCCCTGACCGTGATCGACCCGCACATGAAATGGGAGCTGCGGACCCAGCTGAAGTCGCTGCACCGCGAGTTTGGCCACACGATGATCTACGTCACCCATGACCAGACCGAGGCGCTGACCTTCGCCGACAAGGTGGTCGTCATGCACGAAGGCCGCGTCGTGCAGATGGGCACCCCGGAAGAGCTGTTCGAAACCCCAGCGCATACCTTTGTCGGCTATTTCATCGGCTCTCCCGGCATGAACCTGCTGGACGCAAGGATCACCGGTTCCGAAGCCCTGCTGGAGGGTCTCTCCGTGCCGCTTGGTGCGGCCTACGGGCCGACGACCGGCCGCACCCAGATCGGCATCCGGCCGGATTACGTTTCCGTTTCGGACCAGGGCCTGCCGGTGACCGTCCACCGCGTCGAGGACGTGGGCCGTCACCGAATCCTGCGCGCCGAGCTGGCCGGCCAGCCGCTGAACGCGATCCTGCCGGAAGGCATGACGGTGCCTGCGGACGCCCGCGTCAGCTTTGCGCCGGCCCGGGTGAACGTCTACGCAAATGACTGGCGCGTAGCGCCGGCCGAAACTCGCGGGGGGGCCTGAGCCATGGACAAGACCCAGAACAACAAGGCCTGGCTCCTGGTCCTGCCGGTTCTCGTGCTGGTGGCCTTCTCGGCCGTCCTGCCGCTGATGACCGTGGTGAACTACGCCTTCAACGACACCTTCGGCCAGAACGAATTCTTCTGGGAAGGCCTTGGCTGGTTCGAAGAGATGGTCACCTCCGACCGCCTGCATTCCGCCCTCGGCCGTCAGATCCTGTTCTCCAGCATCATCCTGCTGATCCAGGTCCCGCTCGGCATCTACATCGCGCTCAACATGCCGAAAAGCGGCTTCTGGGCCAGCTTCTGCCTCGTGCTGATGGCCTTGCCACTCCTCATCCCCTTCAACGTCGTCGGCACGATCTGGCAGATTTTCGGGCGGGTCGACATCGGCCTTCTGGGCCACACCCTTGCCGCCATGGGCATCGACTACAACTACACCAACGATCCCATCGACGCCTGGATCACCGTCATCGTGATGGACGTCTGGCACTGGACCTCGCTCGTGGCCCTGCTGTGCTACGCGGGCCTGCAGTCGATCCCGCAGGCCTATTACCAGGCCGCCAAGATCGACCAGGCCACCCGGTGGAGCGTCTTCCGCTACATCGAACTCCCCAAGATGAAGGGCGTCCTCCTCATCGCAGTCCTTCTGCGCTTCATGGACAGCTTCATGATCTACACCGAGCCCTTCGTCCTCACCGGCGGCGGCCCCGGCAACGCGACCACGTTCCTGTCCATCGACCTTGCCAAGATGGCGACCGGACAGTTCGACCTTGGTCCCGCCGCCGCCTTCTCGCTCATGTACTTCCTTGTCATCCTCTTGATCTCATGGGTCTTTTATACCGTCATGACCAACCTTGACCGGCAGGAGAACCGCTGATGCGCTTCCGCTCCTCTGCCATCGTGATGTCGATCTACCTTCTGTTCCTGTTGATCCCGATCTACTGGCTGATCAACATGAGCCTGAAGACCAATACCGAGATCACCTCGACCTTCACCCTGTTTCCGCAGACACTGACGCTGCAGAACTATGTGACGATCCTGACCGACCCGTCCTGGTACATGGGCTATGTCAATTCGATGATCTACGTCACGATGAACGTGGTCATCTCGCTGACCGTGGCCCTGCCCGCGGCTTACGCCTTCAGCCGTTACAACTTCATGGGCGACAAGCACCTGTTCTTCTGGCTTCTGACCAACCGGATGGCGCCGCCCGCCGTCTTCGCCCTGCCGTTCTTCCAGCTGTATTCCGCGCTTGGCCTGATCGACACGCATATCGCCGTGGCGCTGGCGCATTGCCTCTTCAACGTGCCGCTGGCGGTCTGGATCCTTGAAGGCTTCATGCGCGGCGTCCCGAAAGAGATCGACGAAACCGCCTATATCGACGGCTATTCCTTCCCGCGCTTCTTCGTGAAGATCTTCATGCCGCTGATCGCCTCCGGCATCGGGGTCGCTGCCTTCTTCTGCTTCATGTTCTCCTGGGTAGAGCTTCTGCTCTCCCGCACCCTCACGACCACCGACGCCAAGCCCATCGCCGCCGTGATGACCCGCACCGTTTCGGCCTCCGGCATGGACTGGGGCGTCCTTGCGGCGGCCGGGGTGCTGACCATCGTGCCGGGGGCCCTGGTGATCTACTTCGTGCGCAACTACATCGCCAAGGGCTTCGCCCTGGGACGGGTGTGATGACGACCACCCGCTGGACCCCGATCTACCTCACTCTTGCCCTGATCATGGGCGTGATCCTGGCGCTGCTCTTCTGGGTCGTCCCGGTCGACGACGACGGCATCCGCGAATGGACCGGACAACTGATCCCCGGCTTCTGGATGGCCTGGACCTTCCCGGTCGCGCTGTTCTTCTGGTGCATCGCCGGGCTGCTGATGGTGATGACGCTGCTGGCGATCCGCTACCCTGAGACGCCGCGAATCGGTCTTCTGCGCATCGAGACCACGCGCGGCGACCGGCTGTTCATCTCGCTTCTGGGTTCGGCCTTCCTGCATCTGGCCTGGATCTTCTTCTTCGGCACGCCCCTCATTCTGGGCGCGCTGTTGCTCTCCCTCGTCTACGCCGCAGCGGTCTTTCGCTGGGTCTGACGCGGGCACTGACGGCCCTGGGGCGGGTGCAACTGCCCGGCCCGGGGAAGACCTCAAGAAAACGTCTCACATTCTGGGAGGAATCACATGAGACTTAGGCAAACCACAACCGCCATGGCGCTTGCGCTGATGGCCACGGGCGCCCCGGCCTGGGCGGACATGGAGGCGGCGAAAGCCTTCCTCGATGCCCAGATCGGCGATGTCTCGGTGCTGACCCGCGCCGAGCAGGAAGCCGAGATGCAATGGCTGGTCGATGCCGCCAAGCCCTTCGCGGGCATGGAGATCAAGGTGGCGTCGGAAACCATCGACACGCATGTCTTCGAATCGCAGGTCCTGGCCCCGGCCTTTACCGCGATCACCGGCATCAAGATCACCCATGACCTGATCGGCGAGGGTGACGTCGTCGAAAAGCTGCAGACGCAGATGCAGACCGGCGAAAACATCTATGACGCCTACGTCAACGACTCTGACCTGATCGGCACCCATTGGCGCTATCAGCAGGCGCGCAACCTGACCGAATGGATGGCGGGCGAAGGGGCGGCGGTCACCTCGCCGACGCTGGACCTCGAAGACTTCATCGGGCTGAAGTTCACCACCGCGCCGAACGGCAACCTTTACCAGCTGCCCGACCAGCAGTTCGCGAACCTCTACTGGTTCCGCTACGACTGGTTCAGCGACCAGAAGACCAAGGACGATTTCAAGGCTGCCTATGGCTATGACCTTGGCGTTCCGGTCAACTGGACGGCCTACGAGGACATCGCCGAGTTCTTCACCGGGCGCGACATGTCCTACATGGGCGGGCCGGCAACCGGGGTCTATGGCAACATGGACTACGGCAAGAAGGACCCGTCGCTTGGCTGGCGCTACACCGACGCGTGGATGTCGATGGCCGGGATGGGCGACGTGGGTGAGCCGAACGGCCTGCCGGTCGACGAATGGGGCGTCCGGGTTGATGAAAACTCGCGTCCGGTCGGTTCCTGCGTGACGCGCGGTGGCTCGACCAACGACGCTGCGGCGGTCTATGCCGTGACCAAGGCGATCGAGTGGCTGCAGAAGTACTCGCCGCCGGAAGCACAGGGCATGACCTTCGGTGAAGCCGGTCCGGTTCCTGCCCAGGGCGGCATCGCCCAGCAGATGTTCTGGTACACCGCCTTCACCGCAGCCTCGGTCGTGCCGGGAACGCCCGTGATGAACGAGGACGGCACGCCGAAGTGGCGCATGGCCCCCTCGCCGCACGGTGTTTACTGGCAGGATGGCCAGAAGGTCGGCTATCAGGACGTGGGATCGTGGACCCTGATGGAATCCACCCCCGTTGACCGTGCCCAGGCGGCCTGGCTCTATGCCATGTTCGTCACCTCGAAGACGGTGGACCTCAAGAAGTCGGACGTCGGTCTGACTTTCGTGCGCAAGTCCTCCATCGACAGCCAGCACTTCACCGATCGCGCCCCCAAGCTTGGTGGCCTGATCGAATTCTACCGCTCGCCAGCGCGGGTTGCGTGGTCGCCCACCGGCACCAACATCCCGGACTATCCGAAGATGGCGCAGCTGTGGTGGCAGAACATCGGCGATGCCATGTCGGGTGCGAAGACCCCGCAGGAAGCGCTTGATGCCCTGTGCGAAGAGCAGGAAAAAGTGCTGGAGCGGATCGAGAAGTCCGGCGTTCAGGGCGACATCGGCCCGAAGATGAACGAGCCGCAGGATCCGCAGGTCTGGCTTGATGCCCCCGGCGCGCCGGTGGCGAAGCTGGAGAATGAGGACGAGACCCCGATGACCATCGGCTACGACGAGCTGATCAAGTCCTGGCAGCAGTAAGCGACGATTGCGGGCGGTGCCGAACGGTGCCGCCCGCGCCCAAGTTTCTTGAGCAAGAAATTCGGCAAGAGTTTTTCTGAAAGGTCTTGTCTTCAGCCGCTGGCGTCCGGTCCCGATCAACAGTTAAGACTTCCTGAACGTCTACAGTCTAACCCCTTGAAATCATTCACTAAGACTCTCTGTCCACCGTGGACACCCGCATCCCAGGCCCGACCCCATGACCCATATCCTTGCCATCGACCAGGGCACCACCTCGACCCGCGCGATCCTCTTTGACGCCGGTCTCCGTCCGGTCGCCGCGTCCCAGAAGGAATTCCCGCAGCACTATCCCCGCCCCGGCTGGGTCGAGCATGATCCCTCCGATCTGTGGTCCTCTGTCGCCGCCACCGCCCGGGCGGCAATCGAGAAGGCCGGGATCCACGCCACCTCCATCGCTGCCATCGGCATCACCAACCAGCGCGAGACGGTGCTGATCTGGGACCGTACGACCGGCCAGCCGATCCACCCCGCCATCGTCTGGCAGGACCGCCGCACCGCCGACACCTGCACCGCCCTCAAGGCCGCCGGACACGAGCCGATGATCACCGCCCGCACGGGCCTGCTGCTTGACCCCTACTTCTCGGGCACCAAGATCAAGTGGCTTCTCGACCACGTCGACGGCGCCCGCGCCCGCGCCGTGCGGGGAGAGCTCGCCTTCGGCACGGTCGATACCTGGCTGATCTGGAACCTCACCGGCGGCAAGGTGCATGCCACCGACGCCACCAACGCCTCGCGCACGCTGATCTACGACATCGGCAAGGGGGCCTGGGACGCCGACATCTGCCGGCTGCTTGACATTCCCATGTCGCTTCTGCCGCAGGTGCAGGACTGCGCCGCCCCTTTCGGCATGACCCGCCCCGACCTTTTCGGCCGCGAGATCCCGATCCTTGGCGTCGCCGGTGACCAGCAGGCCGCAACCGTCGGGCAGGCCTGTTTCCAGCCCGGCATGATGAAGGCCACCTACGGCACCGGCTGCTTTGCGCTGCTGAACACCGGGGCGGACAGGGTGCCATCGAAGAACCGCCTGTTGACTACCATCGCCTACCAGCTTGGGGGCAAGCCGACCTACGCGCTTGAAGGGTCGATCTTCATTGCCGGTGCGGTCGTGCAATGGCTGCGCGACGGGTTGAAGATCATCCGCGAAGCGGGCGAGACCCAGCCCCTCGCCGAACGGGCCGAGGAAGCGCAAGGCGTCATCCTTGTTCCCGCCTTCACCGGCCTTGGCGCGCCCTACTGGCGGCCTGACTGCCGTGGCGCGGTCTACGGGCTGACCCGCAACTCGGGCCCGGCAGAGTTCGCCCGCGCCGCGCTGGAAAGTGTCGGTTACCAGACCCGCGACCTTCTGGAGGCGATGCGCGCTGACTGGGGCGCCGCGGCGGATGGTGTCCTCCGGGTTGATGGCGGGATGACCGCCAGCGACTGGACCATGCAGTTCCTGTCCGACATCCTGGGCGCGCCGGTGGACCGCCCGAAAGTGACCGAAACGACCGCGCTGGGGGCCGCCTATCTGGCTGCCATGCAGGCGGGTGTCGTTGGCGGACCGGAAGAGTTCGCCCGTGGCTGGGCGCTTGACCGCCGCTTTGCGCCGACGATGGACGCCACGATCCGGGATGCGAAATACGCCCGCTGGGCAAGGGCGGTCGCCGCAACGATGAGCCTGTGACCCCCTTTGGCATCACCGCTCCGCCCCGCATCCTGTTTGGCCGGGGCGAGGCGGCGAAGGCTCCGGCGCTGATCCGCGCTTTCGGTCCGCGCGGCCTGATCGTGCATGGAGCAGACCTAAGCCGCGCCGCCTGGCTGATCGACGCGCTTGGGCCGGATACGCTGACAATTGCCTGCCGCAGAGAGCCGACGCTTGCAGATCTGATCGCTGCGCTGGACCTTGCCCGCGACCATCGGCCGGCTTGGGTTGCGGCGCTGGGCGGCGGGGCGGCGCTGGATCTTGGCAAGGCGCTTGCCGCGCTGATCCCGGCACCAGATGACCCGATCGAGCATCTGGAGCTTGCCGGAGGTGCGCGCCCCCTGACGGCCGACCCCTTGCCCTTCATCGCTTTGCCGACCACCGCCGGAACCGGGACGGAGGTTACCCGAAACGCGGTGATCGGGCTGCCCGACCAGGGCCGGAAAGTCAGCCTGCGCGATGACCGGATGGTCGCGCGGCTGGCGATCGTCGATCCGGCGCTGACCGATCATTGCCCGCGCGCGGTGACGCTGGCCTCGGGGCTGGACGCGGTGACGCAGGTGATCGAGCCCTATGTCTCGGTCAAGGCCACGCCGTACACCGACGCCCTGGCGCGGCCTGCGATCGGGATCGGGCTCAGGGCATTGCAGGCATTGATGGCGGGCGAGGACCCTGCGGCGCGCGACCGTCTGGCCTGGGTCAGTCTCTGCGGCGGTCTTGCGCTGGCCAACGCGGGGCTTGGCGTGGTGCATGGCCTGGCCGGAGTGATCGGCGGGATGACCGGGGCCGCCCATGGCGCGATCTGCGGAGCGCTTCTGGGTCCGGTGCTTGCGGCCAACCGTGACGCCGCCACGGGCGAGGCGCGGACCCGGCTGGACGCGGTCTTGGCCGATCTGGCCGGGGTGCTGGGCTGCCTTGCTGCCGAGGCGCCGTCCGTCTTGCAGGCTTGGGCACGCGCGGCAGGGCTGCCAAAGCTTGGCGCGCTGGGCGTGACGGCCGCGATGCATGCCGGGATCGCACAAGCCGCGCAGACCGCCTCATCGACGCAGGGCAACCCTGTGGTGCTGACCCGGGCCGCACTGCGCGCGGTGCTGGAGAGGGCTTGAGGCAACGTGGGCAGTATTGCCGACCCTAGGTGGCGGGACCGCTCATGCCTGCAGAAACGCCCGGACTGTTTCCTCGAACTCGCGCGGCTTTTCCGCATGCAGCCAATGCCCTGCACCCGGAATCCTTGCAAAGCGGGCCTTGGGAAACAGCGCGCGGATCTGGTCGCGGTGCTCGGGCAGGACATAGCGGCTTTCTGCCCCGGTCAGAAACAGGGTCGGCCGCTCGAAACGGCCCTGCGTGCCGGGCCAGCCGACGATCTTCGGCATCTCGGAGCGCAGCACCGGAAGGTTCAGCTTCCAGCGCGCCGGGCGCTCCCGCAGGTCAAGCGACTGCAGGAAAAAGGCACGCAACGCCGGGTCGGCAATGGTTCCGGCAAGGGCCGCATCCGCCTCGGCCCGCGTGCTGAGGGCCGGCAGGTCCAATCCGGCCATCGCATCGACATGCTGAACCTGGTCGTGGCTATAGGCCACCGGGGCGATGTCGGCGACGACAAGGCGGCGCAGAAGCTCGGGTTCGGTCAGGCCGAGTTGCATCGCGGCCTTGCCGCCCATGGAATGGCCCAGAAGGTCCACCGGCGCGCCCAGGGTCCGGATCACCTCGGCCAGATCGGCGGCCATGTCGGGATAGGACTGCGTGGCTGCACGCGGACTGTCACCATGGTTGCGCATGTCCACGGCCACAACCGCCCGACGATCGGACAGGCGTCGGGCAATGACGCCCCAGTTCCGGCCTGACCCGTAAAGCCCATGGGCGATCACCAGGGTCGGCGTAGACGGGTTGGCCGCCGGATGGAGTAGCGTGGCAAGCATCGGACCTGTCTACAAGGCGCAAGCGTCCAAAACCAGAGCGGTTGAACCCCGGTCGGTTCGCCCTTAGGTTCACCGCAACAAGGGAGAAAGCGCATGAGTTCGGTAGCGATCCAGCAGATGGCGGATCGGGTGGCACAGCTGATGGAAGAACGGTTGGGCATCAAGGGGCGCGACCTGGGATCAGCCCTGCGCAAGGGGGCGCGCGGCCTGCCGAAGCGGGTCCGCGAGGCGGCCGAGGTGCTGGCCGTCTCGGCCGAGAAGTCGAAGAATCCCAAGTTGCTGGCACAGATCGACATGGGCGCGGTCACACAGGCCTATGACACCTGCGTGCGGCACCTGACGACGATCGACCCGACCGGGCGGCGGCGCGACGCGTTTTCGGGAATGATCCGGTTCGTCGGGGGTGGTCTGTTGCTGCTTGCCATGGGGATCACGGCGGTTCTGGTCTGGCGCGGTTTTCTTTGATGCCTGCCAGGCGATAGCGGGCTTTGGTCTTGTCGAACGACGGGCGACCCCGACACGCCTACACCCGAACTGACGCTTCGGTTCGCGGCGGACGGGCATTGGCGTCAAAGGGTCGGGCCGACAGCGCCCGCCGGGTGACCAGCGTCACCGAGACGAAGGCGACGTAAAGCAGCAGATACCAGGACCCGAGCTTGGCGAAGCCGACGATCTGGCCCGGCAACTGGCCGGAGTAAAGCCATGTGCCGGTCGCGGTGCCGATGTTTTCGGCCACCCAAAGCGCGCAGGCCGCCAGCAAGGCCGCGAACGGCATCGGCATCCACCAATGCCGGTCATGGATGCGGAACCAGACCCGCGTCCGCGCATAAAGCAGTACGGTTGCAGCGAAAAGTGCGATGCGGATGTCGGGCAGGAAGTGGTGAGCAAAGAAGTTGACGTAGATCCCGAGCGCCAGCAACAGGGTCAGCGGAAACGACGGATATGGGGCAAACACCATGTCGAAGACCCGGATCACCCGGGCGATGTAGCTGCCGACTGCGGCATACATGAAGCCCGAGAACAGGGGCACACCCATCAGCTTGAAGATACCGGGTTCAGGGTAGGCCCAGGACCCGGCATGGACCTTGAACCACTCCATCGCCGTGCCGGTGAGGTGGAAAAGCAGGATGACGCGGGCTTCCTCCCAGGTTTCCAGTTTCGTCACAAGGAAGACGGCCTGCGTAGAGATGGCAAAAAGGAACAGGAAATCATAGCGTTGCAGGGGCCAGTCTGGCTGCCAGACAAGTTTGGTGGCGATGATCGCAGCAAGAAGGAGGCCGCCGAACAGGCAGGCCCAGCCCTGTTTCAGGACGAACATCACGAACTCGGCAAGGGCGAAGGGGAGGCGGGCACGGGCCCAGTCGCCCAGGCGACGTTCGAGAGAGCGAGTGTCGGGCGTGGTCATTCGGGTCCTGCCGTTCGGGGTCGGCGGATGGGACGGGGGGCCGGGGGGCGCGCCACGGCGGGGGATCGCGGCGGGGGCGGCGCGGGCGCGGTTAAGGAAGGGTGACGCCACCTTTTTCGAGGGGGGCCGCGACGGGGGCTGCAACGACCTGCAACCCTATGGGAACGCTGTGTTAAGCGGGGAAAGTTTGGGGGAAGGGGTGGTCTTTTTCCCGTCTCGCTTGCGTCTTCCTTCCGTCTCTACGCGCGGGAGGGAGGTGGGGCGTTAACCATCGGGGCGAATCGGGGGGTGGTGGGTTGGCACCCAGCCTACCGCTGGCTATGCGCGCCTTGATTGTGTGGCGGTGGTCGAGACGGGCGAGCTGGGGCGATGGTGGGTTGGCACCCAGCCTACGGTTCAGGGGCCTTGGCTTTTTGGACTGGAGCATGTTGAGGTGAGTGGGATCGAGAGCGGGTTTTCGCATGACAGAATCCTCGGACGACGAGGTAATGGCGCTTCAGCGCGACGTGCAAAGACTGCTCGGGCGGTGAATGTTGCGGCTCCAGCTGTACGAGCGGCTGCTCAAGACCATCGTGGCACATGGCGAGATTTCGGGGCCGGTTCGCGACCTGGAAGCGAGCCGGGCGGGGCGGGTTGAGAGCGCAGCGCGCAAGACGCTTGGAACCTTGATCGGAGAGTTTCTCGGGTCGTCCTGGTCTCTGGCGAAGGCCGGGATAGGCCCGAGCCCGAAGGCGAAGGTCTCGACGACCCCCCATCCGTGAGCATGAGGATCGGATTGCGTTTGCGGGAAGAAGATTTCGCCAATGCTGAAGCTGACCTGAAAGACCTGGTGCAACCGCGGAACAACCTGGTTCACCACTTCATCGAGGTTCACGACCCATGGACCGCCGAGGGCTGCCGCCGCGCACAGGAGGCGCTGGCGGCGGATTACGACCGCATCGATCAATCCTACGCGTGGCTTCGGGAATGGGCGAAAGATATGGAGCAAGCCCGGCAGCAGTTGCAAGATCTTGCTCAATCGGCTGCATTCCGCGATCTGGTCGTGGACGGAATTACTTCTGACGGTTCAGTGGCCTGGCCATCGTCAGGCGTCGTGCGCGCCTTGGTAGAAGCGGCGGAACGGCTTGCCGTCGAGGGATGGGCGGATGTTTCGGAGGCTGGCAGGTGGATCGCCGAGCAATATCCCCACCAGACACCGGCACGCTACGGATGCAAATCCTGGCGGCAGGTTGTGCACCAGTCCCGGATGTTCGATCTGCAATACCGGGGGACAGGTGACACCCGCTCCGCGCGCTACCGACTGCGCAAGGCAACAAAGGGCGGGGCATGACGTGAAGGGTGGTGGGCAGATTGCCCACCCTACGGACCACAATCGCTGCAGGGCACATCAGCGGCGTGTTTGGCCAGCCGAGACCTTACTTCGTCATGCGTCCGCTGGCCAAGGCATGCGGATCGGCGCATCCGATGATGGCGAAATGCCCCCGCGAAAGGCCCATTTGGGTGCAGATGGCTTCTGACGGTGCATTCCCGGGCTCGACGCCGGTCATGAAATCGCCAAATCCGAACCGCGTTTCCATCTCGAGCAGGACATGGGCCCCAAGAACAAGCGACAACCGTTGGCCGCGCCGCGCGGGGTCGGTGGCAAGCATGCCCCACCAGGCCTGCCCGCCATGTTTGGGGTGATCTGCGTGCGCGTAGGCCGAGGAGGCTGCACAGGAAACCACTTTCGCGGTGCGGTCTATTGCCACCAGACAGACAGCGGGCCGCAAGAGGCCGCGCAACACCTCGCCGCACGGCGGCAGGACACCGCAGCCCAAGGCCATCTCGGCCAGTGACGCCAAATGACTATCCGTGGTCGACGCATCCAGGCGAAGCATCGTCAGGTCCTCGGGCAGGGAATGGGTGGCGACAACCTGTCGGGCCGCCGTGATGGCGGAGCCAGAACCCTGCCACTTGTCATAGGCCATGGGCACCAGACCGCGCGCCAGCAACGAAGCCTTGATGGCTTCGACGTGATCTAACGGGACGGCGCCATAGACCGCGTAGCCTTGGATGGTGACGAGGGCGGCAAGGTGGTCAATGTCGCCGTCCTCTGGTCCAGGCAAGCCGACCGAGCGCCCGTAGTAGCTGTAGCGCCGGTCCTGACCCAGCACGGCAGCCAACCCCCGGCCCCGCCGCAGCAGCGCGCGTTGATCGTCGCTTCCAAAGAATTCGTCTTTCATCTGGTCAGACCCTTCACGGGAAAGGCAAGTCTGTCGGGTTAAGGATCATGGGTCAAAACAATACGGAGACCGGGGTGGTCCGTCCGGATTGACCCTGCGCGAGCAGGACACGCGATGGCGGGAGTGCGACCGGTGGGTTCAAAGCGGACATTCAACCCAAGGCGCATCCTGGTCCGGACCAAGGGCCTGACTGTGTGGCCGGGCCAAGCCCGCCCGAGGGCGCGGCCCTTTCGGTGTGCGTGGCAAGGTGCGCTGTAGCGCACCCTGCGATGATGTTCCGTCCGCCCTTACAGATCCGGATAGATCGGGAAGCGCTGGCACAGCGCCTCGACCTCGGCTTTCACCTTGGCCTCGACTGCGGCGTTGCCGTCTTCGCCATGCGCGGCCAGCCCTTCCACAACCTCGATGATCCAGCGACCGATCTGGCGGAACTCTGGCTCAACGAAGCCGCGCGTCGTGCCGGCGGGGGTGCCGAGGCGGACGCCGCTGGTGATGGTGGGCTTTTCGGTATCAAACGGGATGCCGTTCTTGTTGCAGGTGATGTGCGCGCGGCCAAGGGCCTTTTCGGTAGCGTTCCCCTTTACGCCCTTGGGGCGGAGGTCGACCAGCATCAGGTGCGTGTCGGTGCCGCCGGTGACGATGTCGAGGCCACCCTTCATCAGCTCATCCGCCAGGGCCTGGGCGTTCCTGATGACCTGAGACTGATAGGACTTGAACTCGGGGCGCAGCGCCTCGCCGAAGGCCACGGCCTTGGCGGCGATGACGTGCATCAGGGGGCCGCCCTGGATGCCCGGGAAGATGGCCGAGTTGAACTTCTTGGCCAGCGCCTCATCATTCGTCAGGATCATCCCGCCGCGCGGGCCGCGCAGGGGTTTGTGGGTGGTGGTCGTCGCCGCATGGGCATGCGGGAAGGGCGACGGGTAAAGGCCCGCCGCCACGAGGCCTGCAAAGTGGGCCATGTCGACCAGAAGGTAGGCGCCGACCGAATCGGCGATTTCGCGCATGCGGGCGAAGTCGATGATCCGGGGGATGGCGGATCCGCCGGCGATGATCATCTTCGGCTGGTGTTCGGTGGCCAGCGCCTGGACCTGATCGTAGTCGAGGGTCAGGTCCTGCTTGCGCACACCGTACTGGACGGCGTGGAACCATTTGCCGGACTGGTTGGGGGCGGCACCGTGGGTCAGGTGGCCACCGGCATCGAGGCTCATGCCAAGGATGGTGTCGCCGGGTTTCAAGAGCGCCTGGAACACGCCCTGATTGGCCTGGGAGCCGGAGTTCGGCTGAACGTTGGCGAAGCTGCAACCGAACAGCTTGCAGGCGCGGTCGATGGCCAGGTTTTCGGCCACGTCGACATACTGGCAACCGCCGTAGTAACGCTTGCCCGGATAGCCTTCCGCATACTTGTTGGTCATCACCGACCCCTGCGCCTCCATCACGGCGCGGGAGACGATGTTCTCGGACGCGATCAGCTCGATCTCGTGGCGCTGGCGGCCAAGCTCGGCGGTGATCGAGCCGAAAAGCTCGGGGTCGCGAGAGGCGAGGGGTTCGGTGAAGAAACCGGTGTCGCGGTGCGGGGCGTTCATGGGATGGTCCTCTCGCAGGGTCGGGGCTGGTTTGTATCTAGATCACGCGATGCCTGTCGAAAAGGCAGGAAAACGACGAGTCCGCCCCCCGCCGCGAAATAATCTTGCGGGAGGGCAGGGCGTGGGCCCGGTGGCGGGGCTTGAGTTTGGGGGGCGTCCCGGCCAAGACTGGCGCTTGGGCCGTGGAGCCCGGGGGGCATCAGGCGTGCGGATCAGGTTCACGGCAAGCAGGGCACCGGCGGCGCTTGCGGCATTTGCCACCCTGACAGCGCGCTATGGTCAGGCGGACGCCCGGCGGGCCGAGGTGGTCGTGGCGCTGGGGGGGGATGGCTTCATGCTGCAGACCCTGCATGCGACCAAGGACAGCGGCCTGCCGGTCTATGGCATGAATTGCGGCACGATCGGATTTCTGATGAACGGCTTCGTCGCGCCGGACCTGCCCGAACGCCTGCAGGCTGCCGAGGAAACCGCCATTCACCCGCTGGCGATGCAGGCCTTGAACGCCAAGGGCAAGGTGACCGAGGCGCTGGCGATCAACGAGGTGTCGCTGCTGCGGCAGGGACCGCAGGCGGCCAAGCTGCGGGTGCTGATCGACGGGCGCGAGCGTTTGCCGGAACTGGTGTGCGACGGGGCGCTGGTGGCGACGCCGGCGGGGTCCACCGCCTACAACTATTCCGCCCACGGGCCGATCCTGCCGATCGGGTCGGATGTGCTGGCCTTGACGGCGATGTCGGCCTTCCGGCCCCGGCGCTGGCGCGGCGCGCTTGTGCCTTCGACCGCCGTGGTCCGGCTGGAGGTGATCGAAGGCGAAAAGCGCCCGGTCATGGCGGACGCCGACAGCCGGTCATCGGTCCGCGATGTCGTCAGCGTGGAGGTGCGGTCGGAACCGTCGGTCACGCACCGGCTGCTGTTCGATCCGGGACACGGGCTGGAGGAACGGCTGATCGGCGAGCAGTTCACCTGAGACGCGCCGGGGCTTGAAAAGCCGCCTTCAGGCGGATTTTCAGCGGCCGCTGTCCGACGGGGCCGCAGCTTGGCCCGTTTGGGCCTTCCACCCTTCGATCTTGCGATACAGGGTCGAGGGTGAGACGTCGAGCACCCGTGCGGTCCGCGGAATCGACCCGCCATGGCGGGCCATCGTCGCTTCGATCAGGCGGCGCTCGGCTTCGGCGAGGGTCAGGCCGACAAGGCTGTCGGTCGAAGGCAGCTCGGGCAGGGCCAGCAGGTTGCGCGGCGCATCGGCGGGCGGCACAGGGGTATCGACCAGCCCGGGTGGCAGCATGTCCAGTGTCACCCAGCCGCCGGGGTTCAGCACCACAACATTGCGGATGACGTTCAGAAGCTGTCGCACGTTTCCGGGCCACGGCAGCCGCGGCAAAAGCCGGCGGACCGCGGGATCAAGACCGTGAAACTCACGCCCTTCTTCGCGGGCGAAGCGATCAAGAGCGGCCTCGGCGATCTCGATCACGTCCTGGCCCCGGTCGCGCAGCGGCGGCATGTGGATCGGCACCACGAACAGCCGATAGTACAGGTCTTCGCGGAACTGGCCACGGCGGACGGCATCGGCCGGGTCGCGGTTCGTGGCGCAGACGATGCGGACATTCACCTTCTTCGGGCGCGTGGCGCCGACCGGCTGGACGGTCGATGTCTGCAGGAACCGTAGAAGCTTGGTCTGCAGCGCCGGGGCCATCTCGCAGATTTCGTCCAGGAAGAGCGTCCCGCCATCTGCCGCCGCCGCCGCCCCCGGCTTGTCCGAGATTGCACCGGTGAAGCTGCCCTTCATATGGCCGAACACTTCGGATTCCAGCAGATCCTGCGGGATTGCCCCGCAGTTCAGCGCGATGAACGGCCCCGAGGCGCGGGCCGAACCGGCGTGGACCGCCAGCGCGCAAAGCTCTTTTCCGGTGCCGCTTTCCCCGGTGATGAACACCGTCGCCATCGACCGGGCGACCGAGGCGATCGTGGCATGGATGCGCCCCATCGGTTCGGACGACCCGATGAACCCGGTGCTGTCAACCGGGAGGGTCCGGTCCGGTGCCTGCGGGACGGCAAGGGCATTGGACTGGCTGCGCCGCTCGGCCAGGGCATTCTGCACCGCGCTAAGGAGGCGTCCCTCGTCGAAGGGCTTCACCAGGAAGTCATGCGCCCCGGCACGCATCGCATCGACCGCGCGGTTCACCGACCCGTTCGCCGTAATCGCGATGACGCTGGTGTTCGGCTGCTCGGCCAGCATCGTCTGCATCAGCTGCAACCCGTCGCTGTCAGGCAGCACGAGGTCAACCAGCACGATGGCCGGTTGCAGGGCGGCAAACTGGGCCAGACCCTCGGCGGCGGTGCCGGCAACGGCGACCCGGTAGCCCGCGCCGGCCAGGATCGCGCGATAGACCATCTGAAGCGACAGGGTGTCCTCGATCAGAAGGATCGGCGGTCGTGACGATGCAGGGGACCTCATCCGGCGCTCGCAGGTGGGGGGGGCGTGACGCGGACCAGTGCGATCAACCGGTCGAGGTCCGGCGCAAGCTGGCGGAAAAGATCGGCAAGGGCCAGGGTGTTGCGTTCATGCGCGGCCGCATTCAGCGCCTCGGCAAGCGTTTGCAAGCCAAGCGCCCCGGCGGACCCGGACAGCGAGATCAGGACATGGCTGGCTTCGCGCAGGACCGGCCAGTCCGACCGGTCAACGGCAGCCGCGATGGCCCTGGCGCAATCGGAAAGGTCATGCTCCAGCTGGGCCAGAAAGGGGCCGGCCTCGGCCGGGCCGACAATGTCCAGAAGTCGGGGCAGGCGGTCGGGATCGAACTGGTGCGGAACGGCTGGGCTTTGCATAATGCAAAGTTTGCCTCAACGGCGCACAGCTGTCCAGCCGCTTGGTCTAGCCCTTGGCAAGGCCAAGCGACTTCAGCGCGGCGGCGATTTCGTCCAGGATCGCCGGATCGTCGATTGTGGCGGGCATCTTCCAGGGCAGGCTGTCGGCGATCTTGACCATCGTGGACCGCAGGATCTTGCCGGACCGGGTCTTTGGCAGCCGGTCCACCACCACGGCGCGCTTGAAATCGGCCACCGGGCCGAGTCTTTCGCGCATCAGGGCGATGCATTCCGTCACCACCGCGTCATGCGGGCGCGTCACGCCCTTGTTGAGGCACAGGAACCCCAGCGGCGACTGGCCCTTGACCGCATCGGCCACCCCGATCACCGCGCATTCCGCCACGTCCCTGTGCGCGGCCAGTACCTCTTCCATAGCACCAGTGGACAGCCGGTGCCCGGCGACGTTGATCACGTCATCAGTGCGGGCCATGATGTAAAGGTAGCCGTCGGCATCGACGTAGCCCGCATCCCCCGTCTCGTAGTAGCCGGGGAAGTGGGAGAGGTAGGATTTGTGGAACCGCTCCTCGGCGTTCCAGAGCGTGGGCAGGGTGCCGGGGGGCAGGGGCAGCTTGATCGCTATCGCGCCAAGGGTGCCGGGGCTGACCGGATGGCCGCCTTCGTCCAGCACCTGCACGTCATAGCCGGGCATGGCGACCGAGGGGCTGCCGATCTTGACCGGCAGATGTTCGATCCCCAGGGGGTTGGCGGCAATGGCATAGCCGGTTTCGGTCTGCCACCAGTGGTCGATCACCGGGACCTTCAGGTGGCGCTGCGCCCAGTGGATGGTGTCGGGGTCGGCGCGTTCTCCGGCGAGGTACAGCGCCTGAAGCGAGGGGAGATGGGGAACGAGCTTGCCCTCGGGGTCGTCGCGCTTGATCGCGCGCAGGGCAGTGGGGGCGGTGAAGAAGGATTTCACCTTGTGTTCGGCGATCACGCGCCAGAAGGCGGCGGCGTCGGGGGTGCCGACGGGTTTGCCTTCGTAGACGATGGTGGTGCAACCGGCGATCAGGGGCGCATAGCAGATGTAGCTGTGGCCGACGACCCAGCCCACGTCGGATGCGGCCCAGAACACGTCGCCATGCCCGCAGGTGTAGATCGCCCGCATGGTCCAGTTGAGCGCGACAAGGTGCCCGGCGGTGGGGCGCACGACGCCCTTCGGCGCACCGGTAGTGCCGGAGGTATACAGGATATAGGCCGGATGGTTGCCCGCGACGGGCAGGCAGTCGGCGGGGGTCACGCCGGTCTGGAACTGGTGCCAGTCAAGGTCGCGCCCCGGGGTCAGCGTCGCCGGTGCCTGCGGGCGCTGGAGGATCACGCAGAAGTCGGGCTTGTGGCTGGCCATGTCGATGGCGGCATCGACGAGGGGCTTGTAGGGGACGACCCGGGTTGGTTCGATCCCGCAGCTTGCCGCGACTATGGCCTTTGGCGTGCAGTCGTCGATGCGGACCGCCAGCTCATGCGCCGCAAAGCCGCCGAACACGACGGAGTGGATCGCCCCGATCCGGGCGCAGGCCAGCATCGCCTCCAAGGCTTCGGGGACCATGGGCATGTAAAGGATGACGCGGTCGCCTTTGGCGATGCCTTTTGCCCGAAGCGCCCCGGCAAGGCGGGCGACGCGGGTCTGCAGCTCGGCGTAGGTGATTACCTGGCTGGTGCCGGTCAGCGGGCTGTCATGGATGATCGCGGGCTGGTCGCCCCGGCCCGCCGCGACATGGCGGTCGACGGCGTTCCAGCAGGTGTTGACGGTTGCGTCGGTGAACCATTCGTAAAGCGGTGCGCGGGAAGCGTTCAGGGCATGGGTCGGGGCGGTGACCCAGTCGATGGCACGGGAGGCGTCAAGCCAAAACGACTCTGGGTCCTGCTGCCATTGGCGGTAGACCTGCGCATAGCTCATTGCGAATTCCCCGGTTGATGCCGCCGTTCCTGCCGGTGGTAAACGAAGCGATGCCGATTGCGCAACGCGGGTATCGGCAGTCGCCTTGGCAAAGCGGCCGACAGTACGGGCGGAGTTTTCGAAAACTCCGCGCCGGAGCCTTTGAAGGCTCCGGACCGATTTCTTTGAAGAAATCGGTTATGCGTCACCCGTAATGCGCCACGGGCGTCCCCGCGATGGCGGACATGTTCAAAAGCCCCCGCGCGGTGATGGCGGATGTCACCACATGCGCCTTGTTGCCCATGCCCATCAGGATCGGGCCGACCTCCAGCCCCCCCGCCTTGACCTTGAGGATGTTGCGGACACCCGAGGCGACCTCGGAGGAGGCGAAGACCAACACATTCGCCGCCCCTTCGTAGCGCGAACCGGGCAGAAGGCGGTCACGGATCGCCTGGTCGAGGGCGGCGTCGATGTTCATCTCGCCTTCATAGGCGAAGTCGGGTTCGCGGGCGTCCAGAAGCTCCAGCGCGTCGCGCATCCGGCGGGCTGAGGCGTTCTCCATGTTGCCGAACTGGCTTTGCGTGCAGAGCGCGATCTTTGGCGTCAGGCCGAAGCGGCGGACATGACGGGCCGCGCCGATCACCGTGTGCATGATCTGCTCGGGGCTGGGTTCGGAATGGACATGGGTGTCGGCGATGAAGAGGGGGCCATCCTCAAGGATCATCAGGGAAAGCGCCGCCACCGGGTGCAGCCCGTCGCGTGCAAGGATCTGGCGGATATAGCCGAGGTGCCAGTTGAACTGGCCGAAGGTGCCGCAGATCATGCTGTCGGCCTCATCTCGGTGGACCATGATCGCGGCGATGGCGGTGGTGTTGGTGCGCATCACCGCGCGGGCGATGTCGGGGGTAACGCCGCGCCGGGCCATGAGGTCGTGGTAGGTGCCCCAGTAGTCGCGATAGCGGTGGTCGTTCTCCGGGTTCACCAGATGGAAATCGCGGCCCGGCCGGATCGGCAGGCCCGCGCGTTCGCAGCGCGCCTCGACCACTTCGGGGCGACCGATCAGGATCGGCAGGTCGGTGGTTTCCTCCAGCATCGCGTTGGCGGCGCGCAAGGTCCGTTCATCCTCGCCTTCGGCAAAGACGATGCGGCGGCTGGCAAGCTTCGATGCCTCGAACACCGGGCGCATGATCAGGGCGGACTTGAAGACCGACCCGTCCAGCTTGCGCTTGTAGGCGTCAAGGTCGTCGAGGGGCCGGGTGGCGACGCCGGTTTCCATCGCGGCGCGGGCGACGGCAGAGGCGACGACGCCGATAAGCCGGGGATCGAAGGGCTTGGGGATCAGGTAGTCGGGGCCGAAAGACAGGGTTTCGCTGCGGTAGGCGGCGGCGGCTTCAGCGCTGGTGGTGGCCCGGGCGAGGGCGGCGATGCCCTCGATGCAGGCCAGTTCCATGGCGTCGTTGATGGTGGTGGCACCGACGTCGAGCGCCCCCCGGAAGATGAAAGGAAAGCAAAGGACGTTGTTGACCTGATTGGGAAAATCGCTGCGACCCGTGGCGATGATCGCGGTGGGGGCAACCTTGCGCACCTCGTCCGGCAGGATTTCCGGAGAGGGGTTCGCCAGCGCGAAGACGATCGGGCTGGGGGCCATCGCCTGCACCATCGCGGGGGTCAGCACACCAGGGCCGGAGAGGCCGAGGAAGAGGTCGGCATCCTTGATGACATCGGCAAGGGTGGCGGGAGTGGTGCCTTGGGCGAAGTTTTCCTTCTGCGGGGTCATCTGGGCGGCGCGGCCTTTGTACACCAGCCCCTCCAGGTCGCACAGCCAGACGTTTTCGCGCCGGACGCCCAGCTTGACCAGCATCTCAAGGCAGGCGATGCCAGCGGCACCCCCGCCGGTGGAGACGACCTTGATATCGGTGAACCGTTTCCCGGCGACGATCATCGCGTTGGTGGCGGCGGCACCGACGACGATCGCGGTGCCGTGCTGGTCATCGTGAAAGACCGGGATCTTCATCCGCTCACGGCAGAGGCTTTCGACGATGAAGCAGTCGGGGGCCTTGATGTCCTCAAGGTTGATCGCGCCAAAGGTGGGTTCCAGCGCGCAGACGATGGCGGCAAGCTTTTCGGGGTCGGGTTCGTTCACCTCGATGTCGAAGCAGTCGATGTTGGCGAATTTCTTGAAGAGGACGGCCTTGCCTTCCATCACCGGCTTACTGGCCAACGCGCCGATGTTGCCCAGGCCCAGGACGGCGGTGCCGTTCGAGATGACGGCGACCAGGTTGCCCCGGCTGGTGTAGCGGCTGGCATTGGCGGGGTCGGCCTTTATCTCAAGGCAGGCTTCGGCCACGCCGGGGCTGTAGGCGCGGGCAAGGTCGCGGCCATTCGCAAGGGGTTTGGTCGCGCGAATCTCCAGCTTTCCGGGCTTGGGGAATTCGTGATAATCCAGCGCCGCCTGGCGTGCGTTGTCGTGCCGTACCTCGTCCATCCACCCCTCCCGCAGAAATGGTTTAACGTTGAACCACTTTCCACACCCTGTCCATGCCGCCTTTTCGGCGGTCGCTTGCGGCCCGGCTTGCAAATCGGCCCGGTGCCGCACACCATGCCGCCATAGCACGGGGAATGCCATGACGGAAACACGCGCGGAGATACGGTTGCCGACGCAAGAGCTGCGGGACGACCTGCCGTTCTACACCAAGGTGCTGGGGATGCGGCTGGACATGATCTATCCGGCCGACAACCCGGAGGTGGCGGTGCTGTCCGGCCATGGGCTTCGGCTGCGGATCGAGAAGGGCGCCCCGGAGGCCCCCGGCACCTTGCGCATCCTGACCGATGATCCCGGCTTTGCGGGTGGGTCGAAGGAGCTGACCGCACCCAACGGCACGCGGGTCGAGATCGACGCGCTGAACCCTCCGGTTGTCACGCCCGCGACGGAGCACGCCTTTGTCGTCCGTCGTCTGGCCGATCAGGCCCCCTGGGTGATCGGGCGGGCGGGGATGGAGTATCGCGATCTGATCCCCAGCCGGCTGGGCGGGGCGATGATCGCCAGCCACATCCGCGTGCCGGATGGGCCGGTGCCGGACATGGTGCATTTCCACAAGGTCGGCTTCCAGCTGATCTTCTGCGTCGCGGGCTGGGTGGATGTTCTGTACGAAGATCAAGGCGGTATCCGCCGCATTCATGCCGGGGACTGCTTCATCCAGCCGCCGGGCATCCGCCACAAGGTGCTGCAATCCGAAGGCGTGCAGGTGGTGGAGATCGGGGTGCCGGCGGATCATGTGACCGAGATCGACCATCAGATGAGGCTGCCGACGCCGCAGTACCGGCCCGAGCGGGACTGGGACGGCCAGCGCTTTGTGCATGACATCGGGGCAGAGGGCACGTTCACCGCGTTCCGCATCCCGGGGTTCGAGGCGCGGGATACGATGGTCCACGCCAACACCAAGGGCGTGGCTTCGGTCATGGTGGCGCGGCCGACCGGCCAGCCCGCACCCTGGACGGCGCATGACGGGGACATCCTGTTCAGCTTCGTGATGACAGGGGCGATGACGCTGGAGGGCGAGGGGAAGGACCCGTTTCGTCTGTCGCCCGGCGATGCCTTCGTGATCCCGCCGGGCATGGCGACCCGCTACGGCGAGGTGACGGCGGACCTTGAGCTACTGGAGGTGACGCTGCCCGGCAATCCGCCGACGCGAGTGATACCTGGGTAGCGCCTCCTCGAGCACTTCGTGCACTCGTCGGGGGGGGGGCGGCGAGGAGTGCACGAAGTGCTCGACGAGCGTAGCCGACCGGCTTGCGAAACGCGCGGGAGCGGACCACACTCTGACCAAATGGTCAGGGAGAGCGACATGACGCTTTTGCAGGCGGCGACGGCGGTGCGGGAGCGGGCCTATGCGCCCTATTCGCGGTTCAAGGTCGGGGCGGCGCTGCGGTCGACCAGCGGTGCGGTGCATGTTGGCTGCAATGTCGAGAACGTGGCTTACCCGGAAGGCACCTGCGCCGAGGCCGGGGCGATTGCGGCGATGATTGCCGCCGGGGACACGGCGATTGCCGAGATCCTGGTGATCGCCGACAGCCCGGACCCGGTGCCGCCCTGCGGGGGCTGCCGCCAGAAGATCGCCGAGTTTGCCGGGCAGGAGGTGACGGTGACCCTGTGCACCACGGACGGGAAGATCAAGGTGATGACCGTGGCCGAGCTTCTGCCTGGGGTCTTTACGGCGGCCCATATGGACCGGGCGTGACCGACGCGCGCGGCATCATCGCGACGATCCGCGATGGGGGGCAACCCACGGCGGACGATCTGCGCTGGTTTGCCGGGGGGCTGGCCTCGGGGGTGGTGACCGATGCGCAGGCCGGGGCCTTTGCGATGGCGGTGCTGCTGAAGGGCCTGTCGGAAGAAGGCCGGGTCGCGCTGACGCGGGGAATGCGCGACAGCGGCCGCGTGCTGGCCTGGGACCTGCCCGGCCCGGTGGTGGACAAGCATTCCACCGGCGGGATCGGGGATTGCGTGTCGCTGCTGCTGGCCCCCGCGCTGGCAGCCTGCGGGGCCTATGTCCCGATGATCTCGGGCCGGGGGCTGGGCCATACCGGGGGCACGCTGGACAAGCTGGAGGCGATCCCCGGCTTTCGCACCGGGCTGACGGAAGACAGCTTGCGCAAGCAGATGGGCGCGGTGAAATGCGCGATCGTGGCGGCGAGTGCCGACCTGGCCCCGGCCGACCGCCGACTCTACGCGATCCGCGATGTGTCGGGGACGGTGGAAAGCATCGACCTGATCACCGCGTCGATCCTGTCGAAGAAGCTTGCGGCGGGTCTGGAGGCGCTGGTGCTGGACGTGAAATGCGGTTCAGGCGCATTTATGAAGACGCCAGAGCGGGCGGAGGCCTTGGCGCGGGCGCTGGTGGCCACGGCGCAGGGGGCGGGGTGCATGACGTCCGCGCTGATCACCGACATGTCGCAGCCTTTGGCCACGGCGGCGGGCAACGCGCTGGAGGTGATCGAGGTGATGGAGACGCTGACCGGTACGTCGGTCAACACGGCATTGTGGGATCTGACGGCGGCCCTGGGTGGCGAGGCACTGGCGCTGGCCGGGCTGGCCGCCGATGCGGAGGATGGGGCGGGGCGAATCAGTGAGGCACTGCGGTCAGGTCAGGCGGCCGAGATCTTCGGGCGCATGGTCGCGGCCCAGGGGGGCCCCACGGATTTTGTCGAACGCTGGCCGGACCGGCTGCCGTCAGCCCCGGTGATGATCGAGGTGCCTGCCCTGGCCGACGGCTATGTCACCGCCATCGACGGCGAGGCGCTTGGCCATGCCGTGGTGCATCTGGGCGGGGGCCGCTTGCGCGAAGGGGACCGGGTGAACCTCTCGGTCGGCCTGGCGGACCTGGCCGGGATCGGTGAGGGGACCGGGGCGGGCGTGCCCATCGCGATGGTGCATGCCGCCACCGAATCCGCAGCCGAAGCGGCGGTCCGGGCGGTGCAGGCGGCCTATGTCATCGGGGCGAAAATGCCGGACGAACCCGCCCTGATCCAGAAAAGGATCGCCTGATGCCGCGTGCCTTCCTGATCGTGATGGATTCCGTCGGCTGCGGCGGTGCGCCGGATGCGGCCGCCTTTGCCGACGAAGGTGCCAACACGCTGGGCCATATCGCCCAGGCCTGTGCGGCGGGGCGGGCCGAGGTCGGGCGATCCGGCCCGCTGCGGATGCCGAACCTGGACCGGCTGGGCCTGGGGGCGGCGATCCGGTTGGCCTCGGGCGCCGAGCTGCCGGGGCTGGAGGCGAAGCCCGAAGGCCTGTGGGGGGCAGCGACGGAGGTGTCGAACGGCAAGGACACGCCTTCGGGGCACTGGGAGTTGGCGGGGGTGCCGGTGCCCTGGGACTGGACGTACTTTCCCGAAACGGTTCCGGCCTTCCCGGATGATCTTGTCACCGAGGTCTGCCGTCTGGCCGGTACCGATGGCATTCTTGGCAACTGCCACGCGTCGGGTGTGCCGATCATTGCAGAGCACTGCGAGGCGCATCTGCGGACCGGCTGGCCGATCTGCTACACCTCTGCCGACAGCGTGTTCCAGATCGCGGCGCATGAAGAGGCGTTCGGGCTGGACCGCCTGCTGAAGCTGTGCGCCGACCTTGCGCCGAGCCTGCATGCAAGGAAGGTCGGCCGGGTGATCGCGCGGCCCTTCACCGGAACCTGCGGCGACTTCAGGCGCACGTCGAACCGCCGGGACTATGCCATCGCCCCCCCCGCGCCCACGCTTTTGAACTGGGTGCAGGATGCGGGGCGGGCGACTCATGCGATCGGCAAGATCGGCGACATCTTCTCGATGCGGGGGATCGGGACGCTGCACAAGGGCAAGTCCGATGCTGACCTTTTCGATCATCTGACCCGGCTAGGGGCCGAAGCCGAACCCGGTTCCTTGACGTTTGCGAACTTTGTCGAATTCGACAGCCTTTACGGCCATCCGCGCGACGTTTCGGGCTATGCCCGCGCGCTTGAGGGGTTCGACGCGCGCCTGCCGGGGTTCCTGGCCAAGCTGCGCGACGGCGACCTTGCGATCTTCACCGCCGACCACGGCAATGACCCGACCTGGCGGGGCACCGACCACACAAGGGAGCGGGTGCCGGTGGTGGGCTGGGGCCGGGGGCTGCACCCGATTGGCCACTGCGGATTCGCCGATGTGGGTGCCAGCATCGCGGCCGCGCTTGGGGTGCGGTCGCTGGGTCCGGGGCAAAGTTTCCTGTAGACTTCCGTTGGGGCACTTTGCCTGATTTTTGCCACTGGTTTCTTGAATACAGGACCTGGCCGATGCCATATCCCCCAAAATGGCCGGGAACCGTGGAAGGTAGGAACATCTCGTGATTGAATTGCCGAAAGTCGAGCTGCACCTGCATCTGGAAGGCGCCGCTCCGCCGCGGTTCATTGCCGGTCTCGCCAAGGAAAAGCACCTGGACATCAGCGGGATATTCGACGCCAACGGCGACTACAGCTACCGTGATTTCTGGCATTTCATGGATGTCTACCACACCGCCTGCACCGCCCTGCAAAATCCGGAGGACTATCGCCGGCTGGTCCTGACAGTGCTGGAGGCCCAGGCGGAAAGCGGGGTGGTCTATTCGGAACTGTCGGTCTCGCCGGACTTCTGCGGCGGGCGCGATCTGGGGGCCTGGCGCGAGTATCTGCAGGCGATCCACGAGGCTGCCGGGCAGGCGGAACGCGATCTGGGGATCACTTCGCGCGGGATTGTCACCTGCATCCGGCATTTCGGGCCCGACGCGGCGAAAGCGGTGGCCCGGTGCGCGGCGGAAACCGCGGGCGACTGGCTTTGCGGTTTCGGCATCGCCGGGGACGAGCTGATCGGCCGACCCGGAGACTTCCGCTGGTCCTTCGACCTTGCCCGCGAGGCGGGACTGCGCCTGACCGCGCATGCCGGGGAATGGTCCGGGCCGGAATCGGTGCGCGCGGCGCTGAGCGAGCTGGAGGTGGAGCGGATCGGCCACGGCGTGCGGGCGATCGAGGACCTTGCCCTGGTGGACGAGCTTGCCGAAAAGGGCGTCGTGCTGGAGGTCTGTCCCGGGTCGAACGTGGCATTGGGGATCTATCCGACCTTCCGCGACCACCCGATCGCCGCACTGGACCGGCGCGGCGTGAAGGTCACCATCTCGACCGACGATCCGCCGTTCTTCCACACCACGATGGCCCGCGAATATGACGCGTTGAACCGCGCCTTCGACTGGGACGAAGCGCAATTCCGGCGCATCGCCCGCCAGTCGCTTGACGCGGCCTTTTGCGACGCCGATACCAAGGCGAAGATCGCGAAATTGCTGGAGGCCTAATGCTGGATCACCTGACTGTCGTCACGCACCCGCTGGTCCAGCACAAGCTGACGCTGATGCGGGAAAAGGACACCTCGACCGCCAGTTTCCGCAAGCTTCTGCGCGAGATCAGCCTGCTGCTGGCCTATGAGGTCACGCGGGAGCTTCCGATGACGACGACCCGGATCGAGACGCCGCTGGAAGCGATGGACGCGCCAGTGATCGAGGGCAAGAAGCTGGCGCTGGTCTCGATCCTGCGGGCGGGGAATGGCCTTCTGGACGGGATTCTGGAACTGGTCCCGGCCGCGCGGGTCGGTTTCGTCGGCCTTTACCGCGACCCCGAGACGTTGCAGCCGGTGCAATACTACTGCAAGCTGCCCGATCACATGGAGGACCGCATCGCCATCGTCGTCGATCCGATGCTGGCCACGGGCAATTCCAGCGCGGCTGCGGTGTCGCTGTTGAAGCAGGCGGGGGCACGGCAGATCCGGTTCCTGTGCCTGCTGGCGGCGCCAGAGGGAATCGCCCGGATGAAGGAGGCGCATCCCGACGTGCCGATCGTGACGGCAGCGGTCGACAGCCACCTGAACGATCACGGCTATATCGTGCCGGGCCTTGGCGATGCCGGGGACCGGATGTTCGGCACCAAGTAGAGTGCCGAGCCTGACCGCCACGCTGCGCGCCCTGACGCGATCGGCGGCGATCGGCTTTCTGGTGTCCAGTCCGGCGCTTGCGGACCTGACGCGGCCGGCGGAATTGCCGCCGCCGGACTATGCCGGACAGCAGTATGTCGACAGCAAGGGCTGTCTTTTCATGCGGGCGGGCCGGCCTGGGACGGAAACCTGGATCCCGCGCGTCACCCGGATTGGCGCGCCGCTTTGCGGCAATCCGCCTTCAGGCCAGCGTGTTCGGGTGGTGGAAGAGGGGGCACCGGCGGACTTTTTGCCGGAAGCGCCCGCTGCAAGCCCGTAGGGCCCCCGCCTGCGCCCCCAGCTTGCGCCCCCAGCCTGCACTTGAGCCCCCGCCAATCTATCCCGAGCAGATGCCCTGCAAGGCCACCCAGGATTCGTCCGGGATCAGCGGCGAGGGCGCCAGGCCTTTGTAGGGGTCGCCGGATACCAGCCCGCCGGTGACCAGCCCGTCGGGATCGACCGCGACGGCATAGGGCGTTGCGGGGATCTGCGCCGTGGTGAAAGCCGCGATCAGGGTTGCATCCGGCAGCGGCGAAGGGCGGGCGCGCAGCGCGGCCTCGCCATAGCCGGTGATCGCGGCATCGCCAAGCCCGGCGGTGGTCAGCAGCTTGAAGGTGGCGCTGAGACCGGCATGGTCCAGCAGCGCCACGATCGGATCTGTGGCGCGGGATCGCAGACGCTCGACCAGCGCGGCACCGGCCAGCGCCTCGGGGCCGTTCGCCTGCTCGACCAGGCGGCGCGGCAGGATGATCACGTCGCCGGGCAGGTGCAGCGGATGGTCCACACCTTCAGGCATGACATACAGGATCGGCGTGTCGACCGGGCCGAAGACCCGCTCGGCCAGACCGGCAAGCGCCTGCAGCCCCAGCTGGTTGTCGCAAGGCGCGCCGGTGACCCGCGCCAGATCGTCCAGCACACGCTGCCCGATCTCGGCCCGCTGGGCGGCCGGCACGACAAGGGCGGTATGCGTCACCAGCGCGCCCGGCACCCAGAGGACCGCCAGCACCACCACCGCCAAAGCGGTTCCGCCCAGGATCAGGCCGCGCAGCCGTCCAGGACGCGCCGTCGCCGCCTTGACCGCCGAGCGCACGGCATCAAGGGCGGCGATCATGTCGGGGTCGTCCAGTTCAAGGCTTTCGGCGGCTTCGGCCCCGGGGGCAAAGACCGGCGGCGCGAAGCCCTTGTTGATCCGCTCGACCGCCGGAAGCGACCAGTGGCTGACCGCCTCGCCGCTTTTCGGATCGCTGAGGATCAGCGTCGCATCCCCGAAGCGCACCAGCACGTCGCGGCGCTGGTCCTGCGGCGACTCGCGCCAGAGTCCCGAGCATTCCAGCCGCTGATACTTCTTCAGTGCCGTCATCGGGCCCGTGGGTTTCTGCCTGTTTTGCGCAACCTTAGCGCCAGAGCGCGGCGGCCACAATCACCGACGGGGAGAAGCTTTGGGGCGTCGCGTTCAGACGGGCAAAGGGCAAGCGGGACGGGCATGACGGGCAGAGGAAAGGCGGACCGACCGCATGAGTGTTTCCCCGAACCGGACCTTCGCGGCGCTTGGCGCCGTGCTGGTCTTCGCCTGTATCATTGCCTTCACCGACAACTATGTGCGGGTGATCGCGGCGGATGCCGGGCTTTGGCAGTTTCACGCCACGCGCACCGCGATGGCCTTTGTCATCCTGGCGCTGGTGGCTGTGCCGTTGCGCTTGCGGTTGTGGCCAAGGCGGCCGGGTCCAGTGCTGGCGCGGTCCGCGATCCACGGGGCGGCGATGCTGATCTACTTCGGCGCGCTGGCTTTCCTGCCGGTGGCGCAGGTCGCGGCGGGCCTGTTCACCGCGCCGATCTTTGTTCTTCTGATCCAGCGCGTCGCCTATGACCAGCCGATCCGGGGCCTGCAGGTGCTTGCCGTCGCCATCGGCTTTGCCGGGGTGGTCCTGGTCCTTGGTCCTGCGGCGATGACCGGCGCGACACTGGCCGCCCTCTTGCCGGTCATCGCCGGGGCGCTTTACGCGATGGGCAACATTGCCACCCGGGCCTGGTGCGAGGGCGAAACCGCCGAGACGGTGGTGGCGGGGTTCTTCGGCATGCTGGGGGTGATGGGGCTTTTGGGAATGGCTGTGCTCTGGGCCTTTCCGGTTCCGGTGCCGGACGGGTCGGCCGGGTTCATCCAGCGCGGGGCGGTCTGGCCATCCGGGGCCTTCCTGTGGTGGACCTTCGTGCAGGCCGCCGGGTCGCTTCTGGCGGTGGGGATGGTGGTGAAGGCCTACCAGATCGCCGAAGCGTCCAAGGTGTCGGTCTTTGAATATGTCATCCTGCCGGCATCGGCTGCCTGGGGATTTCTGCTGTGGGGCGAGCGGCTTTCCTGGATCGCGGTCGCCGGCATGGTGCTGATCGCGCTGGCGGGGGTGCTGATCGCGCGTCAGCCTTCGGCCGAGCCATCGGCCACCGCCGCGCGCCAGTGACGGCGGCAAAGGCTGACGTAGGTCTCGTTCCCGCCGATCACCACCTGCTGGCCGTCCTTTAGCGCGCGGCCGTCGGGGCCCTTGCGCACGACCATCGTGGCCTTCTTGCCGCAGTGGCAGATCGTGCGGACCTCGCGCATTTCGTCGGCCCAGGCCAGAAGGGCGGCTGACCCGGGGAAAAGGTTGCCCTGGAAATCGACGCGCAGCCCGTAGCACATGACAGGCACGCCAAGGTCATCCACGGCGCGGGCCAGTTGCCAGACCTGCGGCTTGGTCAGGAACTGCGCTTCGTCGATGAAGACGCAAGCCACCGGTCCTTCGGCAAATCGCGCCTGCAGCTTGGCGAAAAGATCTTCGCCGGGGGCGAAGGTATCGGCGGCCTCGCCAATGCCGATGCGGCTGGCGATGCGGCCGTCACCGGCGCGGTTGTCGAACTGCGCGGTGACAAGGTAGGTCGCCATCCCGCCTTCGCGGTAGTTGTGCGAGGCTTGCAGCAGCGAGGTCGACTTGCCTGCGTTCATGGTGGAGTAGTGGAAGTAGAGCTTGGCCATAGGTCGACGGTCTACAACGCGATCTGGCATTATGGAACCGCTCGTCGAGCACTTCGTGCACGCCTGGCTTGATCGGTCCGACGAGTGCATGCAGGGCTTGGGCAGGGGTGGCGGCCCGATACGCAAAAGACCGGGTCCGCTGCCTGGATTGTCATGCAGGCGGACCCGGAACACTCGTCACCACTCCGGCCTTGGCCGGTTAGCCCTTGTCGCAGGAAAGCCTTGCGTCCGGATTAACGCGGATCAGCCCGGACGGCGCTTTTGCCCGCCATCCGCGCGGCGCGGCGCGAAGGTGCCGCCTTGCGGTTTGGCAGGGCGGGGTTTCTGGCCTGCAGGGCGCTGGCCCGGCACCGGCGGCTTGGCCCCCGGCTTCTGCCCGCCCTGGCGCTGCGGCCGCTGGCCGCGGTTCTGGCCGGGCTTCGGCGCTGCCGCCACCATGTCCGCAGACCAGGGCGCGCCGCCCAGAACCGGGATCGGCTTCTTCAGCAGTTTTTCGACCGCCTGCAGTTCCCCCATCTCGGCGGGGGCGCAGAAGGCGACGGCGGTACCTTCCGCCCCGGCCCGCGCGGTGCGGCCGATGCGGTGGACGTAGTTTTCCGGCACGTTCGGCATGTCGAAGTTGTAGACGTGGCGCACGGTGGGAATGTCGATGCCGCGTGCCGCCACATCCGTGGCCACCAGCACGTCAAGCTCACCGCCCCGGAATTCGGTCAGGGTGCGGTCACGCTGGTTCTGGCTTTTGTTGCCGTGGATCGAGCCGACTTTGAAGCCCCAGGTCGCCAGAAGCTTGCACAGCTTTTCCGACCCGTGCTTGGTGCGGCCGAAGACCAGCGCCTGCTCGCCCGGGTGCTTCTTGAGGTATTCCTCCAAGAGGCGCGCCTTGTCGCCGTTCGGGATGTAGTGGACGCCCTGGACGATCCGCTCGATCGGCTTGCCGGGGGGGGCAACCTGCACCTTGATCGGATCGCGCAGGTAGGTGTCGGCGATTTCCGAGATGTCCTTCGGCATGGTCGCGCTGAAGAGAAGCGTCTGGCGCTTCAAGGGGATGTGCTTGGCGATCTTCCGCAGGGAATGGATAAAGCCCATGTCGAGCATGTGGTCGGCCTCGTCCAGCACCAGATAGGCGCATTTCTCAAGGCTGACGTCGCCGCGTTCCAGAAGGTCGATCAGCCGGCCCGGCGTCGCCACCAGCACGTCGGTGCCCTTGGACAGGGCCTGCGCCTGCTTGAAGAGCGACGCGCCGCCCACCACCATGGTGACCTTGACGGCGGTGCCCTTGGTGAAGACCTCGAAGTTGTCCTTGATCTGGGCGATGAGTTCCCGCGTGGGCGCAAGGATCAGCGCGCGGACGTTCTTCGGCCCTGGTGGGTGGCCAAGGTCCAGAAGGCGGTGCAGCAGCGGCAGCCCGAACGCGGCGGTCTTGCCGGTGCCGGTCTGGGCCAGGCCCATCAGGTCGCGCCCTTGCATGATATGGGGAATGGCCTGCGCCTGGATTGGCGTGGGCGTCTTGAGCGTGGTCTTTTCCAGCGCCTTGAGGATTGCGGGCGAAAGGCCCAATTCGGCAAAAGTGGTCATGGGTAGGTCCCGTACGACAAAGGGCCTGCGACCCTCGCCCCGGACCATTGCCCGTGACCGTGCCGCAAGCGGCGCCCCTGCGTGAATATGGGAACCTTCATGTCCGGGGCTTTCGGTGCTCACGCGGCACGGCCATCGGACAGGGTGGACATGGGGTCTTTCCGGCCGGAAGTCAAGCAAGGCGATCCTGACCGGCAGGAAGCGGGGTCGCCAGGCTATGCCCATCTGGACCTTGCGGCTTTCGCGGCGTATGACTGCCAGCGCGACATCAGCTTGCCGGAACCCCTGGCCGGTCCTTGCCGGCCCCGGGTTCCGATCTTCGCAGCACATTGCATTTCAGTCCCAAATCGAGTCTCGCCAAAATGCCGAAATTCCATCGTATAGCTGCGTTCTGCGTTCTGGCCGCTGCTGCGGCCTGGATTGTCACCGGTGAATTCTCGTCGGTCGGCAGCGCCGAGGAGGCGGCGGGCGCCACGGCCCCCGCCGCGGAAGCAGCGCAGTCCGGGACGGGCCCGCTGGTCCGCACCGTCGAGGCCATCGAGCCCCGGTTCGTCGACTATGCCCGCACGATCCGCCTGTCGGGCATCACCGCGGCCGACAAGCGCGCGGCCCTTGCGGCCCGGGTCGATGGCGTGATCGAAAGCCTGACGCTGGTGAAGGGCGGCAAGGTCATCGGTGGCGAGGTCGTCATGTCCCTGGAAGGCCCCGAAACCGAGGCCCAGGCGAAGATCGCCGAAATCACGCTTGCGCAGCGCGAACGGGACCTGGAGCGCGCCCAGCGCCTGTTCGCCGGTGGCAATACGCCCGAGATCGAGGTGACGAACGCCATGTCCGCCCGCGAGGCCGCCGCCGCTGAACTGGCCCGGGCCCGTGCCGCTGTCGACCGGCTGCGGCTGAAAGCCCCTTTCGACGGCATCGTCGACAGTCTGGATGTCGAGCTTGGCGAATGGGTGCAGACCGGCGCGCCGATTGCGACCATCCTGGCGCTTGACCCGATCGTGGTGATGGCCGAAGTCAGCGAGCTGGACCTTGCCAGCGTGTCGGTGGGTGCCAGGGCCCAGCTGCGGCTGTCCACCGGCACAAAGCTTGAGGGCACGGTCCGCCTTGTCGCCCGCGAAGCATCGACCCAGACCCGGACCTTTCCGGTTGAAATCATCCTGCCGAATCCAGATCTTGCACTTTCGGCCGGCATGACTGCCGAGGTCCTGTTGTCCGCAGCCACCGTCCGCGCGGTTGAAGTGCCCCGGTCGGTCGTCACCCTGTCGGACACCGGGCAGCTTGGCCTGCGCGTGGTGGGGGCCGACAACATCGCCGCCTTCGCACCGGTCACCATCATCGACGACACCCCCGACGGCCTGGTGGTGACCGGCGTTCCCAAGGACATGCGCATCATCACCGCCGGCCAGGACCTGGTGCGCGACGGCGATGCGGTCGAGGTCGTCGCAGCCGAAGGCATCAGCCAGTGAAAATCGTCGAAACCGCCATCGCGAATGCAAGGCTGACCATTTCGGTCCTGATCTTCCTCATGCTGGCGGGCACGGTGGCCTACGTCAACATCCCCAAGGAAGCCGAGCCCGACATCCAGATTCCGATCCTGTATGTCAGCCTCAGCTATGACGGCATCTCGCCCGAGGACAGCGAACGGCTGCTGCTGCGCCCGATGGAAAGCGCGCTGAAATCGATCACCGGGATCAAGAAGATGACCTCGACCGCCTATCAGGGCGGCGGCAACGTGCTGATCGAGTTTCAGGCCGGGGCAGACCTTGCCAGGGCGTTGGACGATGTGCGCAACAACGTGGCCCAGGCGAGGCCCGAGTTGCCGGACGGCGCGGACGAGCCGACTGTGAACGAGGTCAACCTGTCCGAATTCCCGATCCTGGTGATCACCCTGTCGGGCGAAGTCCCCGAACGGGTGCTGGCCCGCGCCGGTCGCGAGCTGCGCGACCGGATCGAAGACCTGCCCCCGGTGCTGGAGGCGAACCTGCAAGGCGTGCGCGACGATCTGGTCGAGGTGGTGATCGACCCGGCGAAGCTTGCGACCTATGGCCTGCGCCCGGACCTTCTGCTGGCGGGCTTTGCCGCCGGCAACCAGCTGGTCGCCGCCGGTGCGCTTGAAGGTGCCATGGGGCGCTATGCGATCAAGGTGCCCTCGCTTCTGGAAACCGCCGAGGATGTGGCCAACCTGCCGGTGATTTCCACCGGGACGGCGACGGTGCGGGTGCGCGACATCGCCGACATCCTGCCGACGTTGAAGGAACCCGAAACCATCACCCGCCTGGACGGCCGCCCCGCCATGGCGATCGAAGTGTCCAAGCGCACGGGGGCCAACCTGATCGAGACGGTGGATCAGGTGAAGGCGGTAGCGGAGGAGTTCCGGGCCCTCTTGCCGGAAGGGGTGGAGATCAGCTTCAGCCAGGACAAGTCCAAGGACATCCGCCAGCTGCTGTTTGACCTGCAGAATTCGGTCCTGACGGCGGTGATCCTGGTGTTCATCGTGATCCTCTACGCCTTGTCCGCCCGCGCCTCGATCCTGATCGGCCTTGCCATCCCGGCCTCGTTCCTGATGGGGATGCTGGCACTGTCGATGATGGGGTTCACCGTCAACATCGTTGTCCTGTTCTCGCTGATCCTGGCGGTGGGGATGCTGGTCGACGACGCGATCATCGTCACCGAATTCGCCGAACGCCGGATGTCGGAAGGCATGGAGAAGCGCGCGGCCTTCACGCTTGCCTCGCACAAGATGGCGGGACCGGTGACGGCGGCGACGATGACGCGGGTGGCCGCCTTCTCGCCCTTGCTGTTCTGGCCCGGCATGGTCGGCGAGTTCATGAAATACCTGCCGATCACCCTGATCGTCACGCTGTCGGCCTCGCTGGTCTATGCGTTGATCTTCGTGCCGACGCTGGGTTCGCTGATCGCCAAGCCCTTCAAGCACCCGCCTAAGCACAAGGACGGCGCCTATATGTGGGTCGTTGGCAAGGCCGTGCGCCATCCGGTGATCGTGCTTTTCCTGGCCCTTGGGCTGCTGGTGTCGGTGCCCTTCGCCTATGGCACCTACGGAAAGGGGACCGAATTCTTCCCCGATGTGGAACCGGAGTTCGGCCTTCTCTACGTCAAGGCGCGCGGCAACCTGTCGATCGCCGAGAAGGATGCGCTGGTCGCCAAGGCCGAGAAACGCATTCTTGGCTGGCCCGGCATCGCCACGGTCTACACCCGCACCGGCGGCGGGGGCAGCATGGGCAATGACGTGGCCGCCGATGTGATCGGCACCATCCAGTACGAATTCGTCGACTGGAGGGAGCGGAAGAACGCCAACGCGATCCTTGCCGACTTGCGCGAAGCGATGATCGGCATTCCCGGGGTAGAGATCGAGGTGTCGGTACCGCAGGCCGGCCCGCCGACCGGCAAGGCTATCCAGATCCAGCTGTCGGCCGACGATCCGACCTACCTCAACGAGGTCGCCCGCAAGGTCGCCGACCAGTTGACCGCCGTGCCGGACGTGATCGACATCTCGAACGGTCTGCCGCCGCCCGGTGTCGACTGGGAGCTGCATTTCGACCGGGCGGCCGCGGCCCGCTACGGCATCGCGCCCTCGACCGTGGGGGCGATGGTGCAGCTGGTGACCGGAGGGCTGAAATTGTCCGATTTCCGCCCGGCCGGGTCGGATGATGCCGTGGACATCGTGCTGCGCCTGCCGCCCGACCAGCGCACCATCGCCGCTCTTGACCAGTTGCGCATCCAGACGGCCGAGGGGTCGATCCCGATCTCGAACTTCGTGACGCGCAAGGCGGTGCCGACGACCGGCACCCTGACCCGCATCGACAGCGCGCGCACGGTGACCGTGCAGGCCGGGGTGCGCGAGGGTGTGCAGGCCGACGTCGTGCGGGGGGCAGTCGTCGTGGCGCTGGAGGCAGCGAAGCTGGACCAGTTCGGCATCCGCTGGAAACTGGCGGGTGAGGACGAGGAGCAGGCCGAGGCGATGGCTTTCCTGGCCAATGCCTTCGGCGCGGCGATCTTCCTGATCTTCGTGGTGCTCTTGGCGCAGTTCAACAGCTTCGTATCGGTCGGGCTGGTACTGTCGGCGGTGATCATGTCCACCATCGGCGTCTTCCTGGGCCTGATGATCATGGGCCAGCCCTTTTCTGTGGTGATGACCGGCATCGGGGTCATCGCGCTGGCCGGGGTCGTGGTGAACAACAACATCGTGCTGATCGACACCTTCGACACCCTCCGGCGCGAGGGCAAACCGAAGATCGAGGCGATCCTGCAGACCTGCCGCGAACGTGCGCGCCCCGTGGTCCTGACCGCGCTGACCGCGATCCTGGGGGTCCTGCCCATCGCCTTTGGCCTGAACATGGAGCTGCTGAACCACGAGGTCACCATCGGCGCGCCCTCCACCCAATGGTGGATCGCGCTGTCATCGGCCATCGTCTACGGGCTGGCTTTTGCGACCTGCCTGACGCTGGTGGTGATCCCGTCGCTGCTGATGCTGGTCACCCGGTCGGACCGCCCGAAGCCGTGGTTCTGGCAAAGGGAGAAGCGGCGGGCGTGGAAGATGGCGGGGATGCGGGCGGCGGAGTGAGAGGGGGGCGCTTGCATTGTACGGCAATTTGCCGTATGGGAGACGCAAGGAGATGTCTGTCATGCCTGACGCCCAACGCCAATCCCGACTTGAAGCGCGCATCTCGCCCGATGTGCATGAAATCCTCAAGCGCGCGGCCGAGATCGAGGGGCGCAGCCTGACTGATTTCGTGGTGGCTGCTGCCTCGGCTGCGGCACGGCAGACCATCTCACAGACCGAAGTGCTGCAGTTGAGCCGGGAAAGCAGTCAGGCATTTGCTGCATTGCTGGCCGACCCGTTGCCGCCGTCCCCAGCCATGATCCGTGCTGCGGCGCATCACAGGCGGCTTGTCGGTTCATTGTAAGGCGTGGCTGAGGTCCCGCCCTTTGCCGTAGTCGCTCTGGACCGGCAGGATCGCAGCCGCTTTGACTGCGGCAGTGTCGAGCTGAACACCTACTTGTCTACGCAGGCCGGGCAGGACATGAAGCGCCGGGTTGCCGCGTGTTTTCTGGCGGTTGATCGGGCGAGCGGAGACATTGCCGGATTCTACACCCTGTCGGCCTGCCATGTTCAGCTTTCGGGGCTTGCGCCTGAATGGCAACGGAAGCTTCCTCGCTATCCCGTCGTGCCGACCGTCCGGCTTGGGCGCCTTGCCATCGCTGTCGGGTATCAGGGCCGCAAACTTGGGGCGGCACTTCTGGCCAATGCCGTGTCGCGCGCGGTGCGATCAGAGATTGCCGTCAACATGATGCTTGTCGAAGCCAAGGACGGACGCGCTGCCGCCTTCTACCTTCACCACGGCTTTCGCCCGGATCCCGCAAACCCGCTGTACCTGTTTGCCCCCCTTGCGACGCTGGCGCAGGCGCTGGACATCTTCTGACCGACAGGCGCAAAAGAAAAAGGGCGGTGAAAACCGCCCCTTCTTCAGTCTCTGTTGGTGGAGCCAGGGAGGATCGAACTCCCGACCTCTTGAATGCCATTCAAGCGCTCTCCCATCTGAGCTATGACCCCACCGGAGAGAGACATCGCGCCATGGGCGGCGCGATGGCGGGTGTTTAGGTCAGGCCGCGCGGGGGTGCAAGGGGGAAAATTCCCACCCGCATCCCCGCCGGATCAGACCTCTTCCTCGTCGCCGGCCACGTCGGCCAGGTCGTCGAGGCTGACGTTGTCGTCGGCGTCGTCTTCCAGAAGATCGTCGTCCAGCTCGGCGTCCTCGGTCGCGCCGGCGGGCAGGAGGTCGTCATCGGCCTCGATGTCCTCGACCAGGGGATCGTCGTCCTTTTCGGGCACCGCGCGCGAGATGACGGCGGCGGCCATCTTGCGACGGGCGGATTCGATATCCACAACCTCACCCGTGTAGGGGCTGACGATCGGGGTTTTGTTCAGGTCGTAGAAGCGTTTGCCGGTCGTCGGGCAGATACGCTTCGTGCCCCATTCTGCTTTGGGCATGGTGATCCCTTCAAGTGGTCGGTCACGGGAAAACAGCCGCTTGCCACAGGCGCAGCCGAGTGTCAAAGCCTTTCGTCCGGCGGGGCAAGCGGCTATGGTCGCGGCAGGTTGCAAGAGGTTCCGCATGCCGGTTCTGCCCGGGTCTCCACCTGTCGAGGTGCATCTGAAGCGGTCGGCGCGCGCGCGGCGATTCTCGCTTCGGGTGTCGCGGCTGGACGGCAAGGTCACGCTTTCGGTGCCGTTGCGCGCCCGGGAGGGCGAGGCGCTGGCCTTCCTGAAGGGCCATGAGGGCTGGCTGCGCGACACTTTGCAGGCGATGCCGGAAAGTGCGGTTCGGCCCGTGGGCCTGGGATCGGTGATCGCGGTTGAAGGGCGGGCGTTGACCCTGGCCCCCGGCACCGGGCGCGGCATCCGGGTCGACGGCGACCGTCTGCTGGTGCCCGGCAACCCGGCGACGGTTGGCCCCCGGGTCGCCGCCTGGCTGAAGGTGCTGGCGCGGGACCGGCTGGCCGCTGCATCGACCCGCTATGCGGGACTGGTCGGGCGCAGCTACTCCAGCCTTGCGCTGCGCGACACCCGGTCGCGCTGGGGGTCCTGTTCGCCGGACGGGCGGCTGATGTATTCGTGGCGGCTCATCATGGCGCCGCCGGCGGTGCTGGACTATGTGGCGGCACATGAGGTGGCGCACCTGGTGGAGCTGAACCACTCGTCGGCCTACTGGGCTGTTGTTGGGCGCATCTATCCGGGCTGGCAGGGGCAGCGGGCCTGGCTGCATGGGCAGGGACAGTCGCTGCACCGGCTGCGCTTTCAGGATTGACCGGGGCGGGACCGGGGTGTTTCCCTGCCAGCCATGCCAACCCAGCGCCCCACCGACCCGAACGCCGCCGCGCATGAGCGGGTTTACCGGTCGCTGCGCCAGCAGGTCATGCATGGTGAGCTGGATCCAGGGCATTCGCTGACCTTGCGGGGGTTGGGGAAAGCCTTCGGGGTGTCGATGACCCCGGCGCGCGAAGCGGTGCGGCGGCTGGTGGCCGAGGGGGCGCTGACGCTGTCGTCGTCGGGGCGGATTTCCACCCCGGAACTGACGCCGGAGCGGATCGAGGAGCTGGCGGCGATCCGGGCGCTGCTGGAGCCGGAGATGGCTGCCCGCGCCCTCCCGAGGGCCCATTTCGCGCTGATCGAGCGGCTGGCGGCGATCAACATGGCCAATGGCGAGGCGGCGGTGAAGGGGGATGCGGTGGCCTATGTCCGCACCAACCTGGAGTTCCACCGGACGCTGTACCTGCGCGCCCAGACCCCGGCGATGCTGGCGATGTGCGAGACGGTGTGGCTGCAGCTGGGGCCGACGATGCGGGTGGTCTATGCGCGGGTGAAGCGACGGGAGCCGCCGCAGCATCACCGGATGATCCTGGCCGCCCTGAAGGCGGGGGACGAGCCGGGCCTGCGGCTGGCGGTCAGGACCGACGTGACGCAAGGGCTGCGGCATCTGGCGGGGTAAGTGTCCACGGTGGACAAAGTCGGATGGGATTGTGAAATCAATGGGTTGGTCGTGGGCGTTAGGGGTTTCTTAAAGTTTTCGGCAATCATATGCATCTTGTCGGGTTGCACGTTTGAAGGTGCAGTCTCGGAGTATCTGGTGGATATCTTCCCTGAGGGTTCTGTCATTGAGGTGAAAGACAGTTGCAGCAGTGCGTTTGGCGCGGGTGGAGGCGCTGCAGTCTTCGAGGTCACCTTCCCGCAGAATGTTTCCGTGCCAGACCTGGCGGCGCTTCAGCTGGAAAGGGGTGCATGGACTCGTGAGGATTCATTGCAGAAGTTTGCTGAAAAACATGACTTTGAGGTGGGGATTGCGGCGACAGTGTTGGACGGGCGGGATTGCTTCCGTTCACTGAGAGAGGATGCCGACGTCTGGCTGTTCGAGCCGAAGCCCGGCCTTTTCTTCAGGTCCAATGATCAGACACTGGTCATCATGTTGCCGGATGACGCACTCGGGGCCGGGGCAGTCTTTTCGCAAGGGCGTTAGGTAAGGTGGACGTCGCGAATTGGGCAACAGTCACACGGCCAGATTGTTCAGCCTTCAGGGCGCAGGAAGGCAAGCTGAAGGAAATGATCCATTACCGTTGAGATTTTTCCTTTGCCCGGACTCAAGGCGCACTTCGCGCCGCCGGGCAGCGCCCGTCCGCCCCCTCGGGCGGGCGCTTCTGCGACGTCAGCCTGTAGAACTTCCGTGGGAGGGGTTGAACCATAAACCGCCTAGAACTGCGGTTGCTGCGCCCACCCGGCGGACTGGCGTTGCCCTATGTTCCGCGCTTGTGGTGCATCCCTGCACAGTCACCCCCCGCATTTGCGCCTTGGCGCGCGGCCCCCTTGGCCCCATCTTCTGCCCAACGCAAGTTTCAGGAGCCATCCCATGTCGATCCGCCCCGTCATCGAGACCCGCCGCGCCCAGCCGCATATCGAGGGCGCGGGCGTTCACCTCCACCGCGCTTTCGGGTTTCAGGACCCGACCGAGGCGGACCCGTTCCTCCTCTTCGACGATTTCCGGGGTGACCGCCCGCGCGACTATCAGGCCGGGTTCCCGTGGCACCCGCACCGGGGAATCGAGACGATCACCTATGTGCTTGCGGGCACTGTCGAACACGGGGACAGCCTTGGCAACCGGGGTATCCTGGGGCCGGGGTCGTTGCAGCTGATGACGGCGGGGCGGGGCATCCTGCATCAGGAGATGCCGAAGGGCGATGCGATGGGGCGGATGCACGGCTTCCAGCTATGGGGCAACCTGCCGCGCGCGCTGAAAATGACGGCACCCCGCTATCAGGACATGCCCGGCGACGCGCTGCCCGAGCGGCATGAGGATGATGGCACCAGCATTCGTGTGGTCATCGGTGACTATCGCGGGGTGAAAAGCCCGGTGGATGGCATCGCGGCGGACCCGCAATACCTTGATATCTTCGTGCCTGCGGGCAAGCGCAAGGTCTTCAAGGTGGATACCCGCCGCCGGGCCTTTGCCTATGTTTTCGACGGTGCTGCGAACTTCCGCGATGCCGCACGGCCCGAGGGCGTGCTGCTGGAAAAGGAAGTGGCGGGCCGCGAGGTCAACATCCGCGACCTTTCCGGCAACCGCACGCTGGTGCGCTTTGGCGCGGGCGACGAGGTGGTGGTGACGGCGGGGCCGGACGGCGTGCGGTTCCTCTTGATCAGTGGCGCGCCGATCGAAGAGCCGGTGGCCTGGGCCGGGCCGATCGTGATGAATTCGGAAGCCGAGCTGCAGCAGGCCTTCAAGGAGCTGCGCAACGGCAGCTTCATCCGCCCGGCGCACTGACGAAGGGGGCACCACCCGCGCCCCGCCTTGCCAATCGCCCACCCGTCGCGCAAGCTTTGCGCCGGGTGGCGACAGGCGCCGTCACCTGCAGGCGAGGGAAGGCAAGAGCGATGTTCAAACGGGCGACCGGGCTGAAATACCATAGGTTCCTGCGGCAGTTGCACGAAGCCCTGCTGTTCGACTGGTATATGGAGATCGGTTGCCGGTTGGGGAAATCCTTCGCTCCGGTCCGGGGCAGGACGATTGCCGTCGATCCGTTCTTCCGTGCCACGCTGGACATCATCGGCACCAAGCCGGCGCTGCATGTCTTCCAGATGACCAGCGACGATTTCTTTGCCACCGGCTTTCTTGCGCGCAACGAAATCGGGCTGGGGCTGAGCTTTCTGGACGGGATGCACCTGTACGAATTTCTGTTGCGCGACTTCATGAATGCCGAGGCGGCCAGCAGCCCGGACGGCGTGATCATGCTGCATGACTGCGTGCCCTACGGCATGGGCATGACGACGCGCGATCTGGACAACCTGCCCCGCTGGGCCTGGACCGGCGATGTCTGGAAGCTGATCCCGATCCTGCAGACCTGGCGGCCGGACCTGCGGTTGACCATCCTTGACTGCGCCCCCACGGCGCTGGTCTGCGTGTCGAACCTGTCGCCCGGCAACCGGGTGCTGTTCGACCAGCACGAGGCGATCCGCGCGGCCTTCGATGCGGTGGACCTGGCAAGCTACGGGGCCGAACGTTTCGCTGCGTCCTTCGAGTTCACCGATGCGCAGGCCTGCGCCGCCGGGGGGTTCGGGCTTTTCCGGCCAGCCAGCATTGATGCGTCACTGGCCCTGACCCTGCGCCGCCATTCGACCTGAGGGCCTTGCGCGCCGGGCGCCTGGTCAGGCGTGGATCGCGCCGCCGCCGCAGGCAAGGGCCGCTTCGCGCACCGCTTCGCTGTAGGTCGGATGGGCGTGGCAGGTCAGGGCGAGATCCTGGGCGCTTGCGCCGAATTCCATCGCGACGCAGACCTCATGGATCAGGTCGCCTGCGGCCGGGCCGATGATATGTGCACCAAGGATGCGGTCGGTTCCGGCATCGGCAAGGATCTTCACGAAGCCTTCGGCCTGGAACACCGCCTTGGCCCGCGCGTTGCCCATGAAGGGAAACTTGCCCGCCTTGTAGGCGCGGCCTTCGGCTTTCAGTTGCTCTTCGGTCTGGCCGACATTCGCCACTTCGGGCGTGGTGTAAATCACGCCGGGGATGACGCCGTAGTTCACATGGCCATGCCTGCCGGCCATGATCTCGGCCAGGGCCATGCCTTCATCCTCGGCCTTGTGGGCCAGCATGGGGCCGGCGATGGCGTCACCGATGGCATAGAGGCCGGGGAGGCTGGTCTGGAAACGGTCGTCGGTCTTCACGGTGCCGCGGGGGCCCATCTCGATGCCCAGAGCATCCAGCCCCAGGCCGGCGGTGAAGGGCTTGCGGCCCGTGGCGACAAGGACGGTGTCGGCGGTCAGGGCCGCCTCGCTGTTGTCCTTCTTCAGCTTGTAGCTGACCGTGGCGCCGGTCTTGGTCTTCGTGACCGACTGGACGGCGGCCCCGAGGATGAACTTCAGCCCCTGTTTCGCCAGGATGCGCTGGAAGCTTTTTGCGACCTCGGCGTCAAGCCCCGGGGTGATGGCGTCGAGGTATTCGATCACGGTCACCTCGGTGCCCAGGCGGGCGTAGACCGACCCCATCTCCAGCCCGATGACACCGGCGCCGATGACGGCCATGGTTTTCGGAATCCGGCCCAGGGTCAGCGCGCCGGTGGAGGTGACGACGGTGTCCTCATCCACGGTGACACCGGGAAGGCTGGAGGCCTCGGACCCGGTGGCGATGACGATGTGCCTGGCGCTGTGGGTCTCGTCGCCGACCTTGACCTGACCGGGCGCGGGGATCGAGGCCCAGCCTTTCAACCAGGTGATCTTGTTCTTCTTGAACAGGAATTCGATCCCCTTGGTGTTCTGGGCGACGACATCGGTCTTGTAGGCCTGCATCTTCGCCCAGTCGACCGATGGCACGGCCCCGATCAGGCCCATCTTCCCGAAGTTCTCCTGGGTCTCGTGCAGCATATGGGTGGCGTGCAGCATCGCCTTCGACGGGATGCAGCCGACGTTGAGGCAGGTGCCTCCCAAGGTTTCGCGGCCTTCGACGACGGCGACCTTGAGGCCCAGTTGCGCGGCACGGATCGCGCAGACATAGCCGCCGGGGCCGGCGCCGATGATGAGGGTGTCGAAGTCAGCCATGTGGTGTTCCTCTGGTCGGGCGGAGGGCGGGGGTTTCACACCCCCGCACCCCCGTGGGATATTTGTGCGAGTGTGAATGTGTCAGAGCAGGGCAGCCAGGATCATCGTCAGGGTTGCGAAGAAGCCTATCGCCCAGATCGCCGAACGCCAAGGGCGCCAGCCGAGGGCATAGGCGGGAATGTAGAGCACGCGGGCGGCGAGGTAGGTCCAGGCGGCGGTTTGGGTAACCGGGGTGGACTGGTTGCCCAGGGTGACGACGACAACGGCGAGGGTGAAGAGGATCAGCCCCTCGAAATGGTTGTTCAGCGCGCGTTGCAGGCGGCTGGTCACGACCGACATCTGCCGGGAGGGGGGGCGGTCGCGGGCGGATGAGGTATAACCGGGGCCGAGTTCCTGGTTCGCCGGAACCGCGAAGACGGCGAATTGCAGGGCCTGCAGCAGGCCGGCAAGGGCGAGGACGGTCAGTTCGGGGGTCATGCAGAGCGCCTTGTGCTGAAGCCCCTGGCCACGCCGGCGACGCCGACGAAGGTCAGGATGCCGAAAAGAAAGACCGAAGTCGCCACGATCGGATCCGCGTGGCCCGAGACCGCGTCCAGAACGCCCCGGAGATACCAGGCCGCAAACAGCAGGGCGGCGATCCGGCGGTCCCGATCACGGGCAAGGCTGACGCCGAGACAGACCAGCCCTTGCCGCAGAAAGTCGCGCATCAGCCCGAACCCGGCCCCGGGCCCGCCGCTGATCCCCAAGCCGGTGCCGGACACGGGGCCGATCGCCAGCCACCCCCAGCCCGGGATCCGGGCTGCCCGGGTGGCGAGGGCAAAGACCGGGTCGGGGCGGCCGGTCACGGGAAGACTTTCGGCAGGTCTCGGGCAAGCAGGGTGTAAGCGCCGTTGGTCCAGCGGTCCTGCCAGTCCGGGTCAGCCTCGCAAAGTTCGCGGATCTCGGCCCAGGGGGTATCGGCGGCGGGCAGCAGGGCCGAGGCCTCGGCGGCGGCCTGGAAGGCGGCTACCGCCTCGGCCGGGACGCCCCTGGCGCGCAGCAGTGCGGCGGCGCTGTCGACGTCGCGCTGCCAGCTGTCCAGGATGGACCGGTGGTCGCGCGGGTCAAGCGCCGAGCAGGTCAGGAACAGCCGCTGTTCGCCGATGGCCCGGGTCAGCAGGATATCGGCCGCGGGCGCGCCTGTCGGGATGATCTGCGCGCTGGCGGTGGTGGCAAGACCGGCAAGCCAGAGCGCCCGCCAGCCGCTAAGGAGCATGGCCCCGATGCGCGGGCCGGTCTTGCGCAGGACCGCAGGGAGGGACGGGCGGATGGACGGGCGAATGGACGGGCGGGGAGACGGGCGGGGAAACGGGCGAAGGAAGGAGCGGCACCAGGGCATCAGTCGTCCCCGTCTTCGCTGGCATCGGACGCGTCCCTGGCGGCGCCGCGCGGCGGGAAGGTCCAGGCGGCAAGCTGTGCAGGCGTCAGCACCAGATCGCGGCGGGCCTTGAAAGCGTCGACGCAGGCCGCTTCCAGCCGGGCGACTTCCGGGTCCGACCGCAGCGCGTCGATCCGAGCGGCGATGGCCGGCCAGCGGGCCAGGATCGTGCGATCCTCAACCTCATTGCGGTTGTGGCGGGCGTGGGCCTCGGAGTTGATGTAATACTTCGTATGGGTCATCCCGTGCCCATCGCCCCGGTCGTTCTTCATCACGTAAAGATCGTCGGACTTGATGACATAGTGGTAAACCGCCGCGTTCCTGAAGGTCATCTGGCGGAAATCCAGCTTGTAGCGCGACTTTCTGCGGTGGTGGATGGTCCTGGGCGCAAAGACGGTGCCAGCGGTGGTCACGACCCGCACATCATCCCGCTTCGGCATCTTCGGCATGTGGTCGGTGCCGTAGGCAAAAAGCCGGTGGCGGTAGAGCGACTTGTGAAAGCCGATCCGCCGCATCGGCTTGCCTTGCGACCGGGTGAATTCCTCCAGCACGTTGCCGCCGTCCCAGCGGGTCTTGCCGGCATTGCCGAAGCATTTCCAGCCGATGGCGACCACATCGGCCGGGGCGGTGGCGTCGATCAGCGCGCCGACGGTGCCGTCGCCGGCATCGACGTGCAGGAATTCGTCGCTGTCGATGTGGAGAAGCCATTCGTGGGCCAGCACTTTCGGGTGCTGGAAGGCCAGTTTCATCGCGGTGATCTGCGGCGAGGCGCCGGGCGGGGGGTCGTGGCGGACATGGGTCAGATGGCCCAACTCTTGCAGCCGGTCGAGGAGAAGGTCGGAGCCGTCGGTGCAAGTGTTGGTGAAGACCAGGATGTCGGCAAAGCCCATCAGCGAGTGATAGGCGACCCATTCGACGATGAAGAGCCCCTCGTTGCGCATGCAGGAGACGAGGGTGACATCGCGGCGCGCGGGGTCGCGGTCGGGGAGGGAGTCGGGTGTCATCGGTTCGGGTGCTGTCGGTGCTGGGTGGTGGGGGCGTCTTGCGGGTGGCCCCCCACCCCCGGCCCCTCCCCA
>JANNXX010000048.1:0-20962 GCA_031409795.1 Rhodobacterales bacterium | reverse complement strand
GTCCCCCGCCCCCCGCCCCCCCCCCTCAAAATGGCCGGCGGGGCCGTGGGGGCCCGGGCGCGCGGTTCAGATCGACGACCCTCAGGACGCCTTGAACTTGTCGGCGTATTCGGCGCGCTTGGCGAGGAATTCGGCCGACTGGTCGGGCCACCACCACAGCTTGGACAGGGCCGCATCGTCGAAGGTGCCGGCGTAGAACGTGGCCACGTCCGGCGACATGAATTCGCCCGAGCCCTTGCCGACCGGGTTCGACGAGAAGGCGGTCGCCCACATCGCCGAGCCTTCGGGGCCGGACACGAACTTCACGAACTCATGCGCCTGGTCAACGTTGACGGCGTTCTTCATCATCATGAAGCCCTGGTGCCAGGCGAAGGCACCCTCGGCCGGAGCGATGTACTTGAAGCCGTCGTTGCGCAGGTTGTAGCCGGTCGAATCCCAGTTCAGGCCCAGCGTTGCGCCGTTGGCGGTGAAGCCGGCGTTCGCCTCGTTCTCGCCCGACCACCACTGGACGATGTTGCCCTTGGCCTTGGTCGCCTCGGCCAGGGCAATGTCCCAGACCTCGACCATCGCGGCCATGTCGGTGTAGCCGTCCATCCACGGACGCGGCAGCTTGCCCTGCGCATCCAGCCAGCGGCCCATCGCGGCCAGCGCCGAATGCGGGCGCAGCACGACCATGTTTTCCGGGTTGAACAGATCGCCCAGCGACGGCACGTCGCTCAGCTTGGCGCTGCTACCATTGGCGACCAGCGCCTCGGTGCCCCAGTTCGACGGAACGTAAAGCAGCATGCCGTCCTTGCGGCTGCGCTCGGCGGCGGCACCGTCGGCCAGACCCGGCAGGTAGTTGTCCATCGCCAGCTTGGCTTCGTCGAACGCGCCGACCAGCCCGTTCGAGTGATAGGCCCCAACGCGGTCGATCGTCGGCTCGATCACGTCCACGCCGCCGGTTTCGACGGCAACCTTGGCTTCCGCGAAGATCGTCTCGTTGTCGGGGGCTTCCTTGAAGTTCACGGTGATGCCGGTGGCGGCGGTGAAGGCCGGGAACACTTTTTCGGCCAGCACAGGATAGCCGGCCCAGCCGACGAAGTTCAGCTCGCCCGACGAGGCAAGCGCCTTGGACGAGATGATCGCCGGGGCGGCAAGGATGCCGGCGCCTGCGGCAGAGCCCTGCAGGAACCGGCGGCGGCTGAAGGCAGAGGTTGAGTTTTTCACGGTAGTCTCCCTGGTTTCAAAAGGCAGAGGCAGCGGGCTGTCCCCGTTTGTCATGCAGCACGGGTGGCGGCATCGACCCTGTCTAGCAGCGGCCGTGTAACAGAACCTTGTCACCTGGCCGTGCCGTCCCCTCGGCCAAACGATTACTCTGCTATTCGGTCGCCCTGTCAACGCGGAGTTTCGGGAAGGCCGGGATCGGGGTCGGGTTATTGATGCACCGATCAATAAAAATGCACGCTGTTCAGGCCGCGCACCGCGCGGACCCCTCCGTCGCGCCGGAATCGGCCGATTCCCGGTCCCGCATCGGCAAAGTCAGAGAATCAGCGCCGCGATCTGCGCGGCTCAACCTGTGCGGGAATGACCGCCCTCCCCCACATCCCTTTGCGCCACAGAGACCGACTTCACCACCGCAAAGACCGGCTGGCCGGGGGTCAGGCCCAGGGCCTGGGCCGACCGCCGTGTCACCCGGGCCAGTAGCTTCTGCCCGGCCAGGTCAAGCTGCACCATCGTGCCGGGACCCTCGCCTTCGTGCAGGGCAAGAACGGTGGCGGGCAGCAGGTTCAGCGCGGAAAGCCCTTCGGGTCGGGTCAGCGACAGGATCACGTCCTGCGCGGCGATGCGGATGCGGACCACCTGCCCGGCCGCACCCGCCACCCGCGGCAGCCAAAGCGGCCCCGCCCCGGTCTGCAGGCGGGTCAGCCCGTCTTCCTCTTGCGCCGCGATCCGCGCGGTCAGGATCGCCCCGGCATCGCGCAGGCCCAGAAGCGGCGCGGTCCCGGGGTCCGACAGGATCTCGGCCGCCGGACCAAAGGCCGCAAGCCGTCCGGCCTCGACCACGGCGATCGTGGTGGCCAGCCGCGCTACCTCGGGCAGGGAATGGCTGACATAAAGGATCGGCAGGCCCAAGCCGTCGCGCAGCGCCTCGACATGGGGCAGGATCTCGGCCTTGCGCGTCTCGTCCAGCGCGGCGAAGGGTTCGTCCATCAGAAGAAGCCGTGGCCCCGACAACAGCGCCCGACCGATCGCCACCCGGCTTTTCTCGCCCCCCGACAGGCTGGCCGGGCGCCGCGCCAAAAGCGCGCCAAGCCCCAGCAGATCGACGATGCGGTCCAGATCGGTCAGCGGCAACCGGCGGACCCGCGCGCCATAGGCCAGGTTCTGCGCGACGGTCAGGTGCGGGAACAGCCGGCCGTCCTGAAACACATAGCCGACCCGGCGCCGATGCGGCGGCAGATCGTGCAGCGCCACGCCGTCCAGCGTGATCTCGGCCCGGTCCGGGCGCAACAGCCCCGCAACGGCGTTGATGATCGTGGTCTTGCCCGACCCCGATCGCCCGAAAAGACAGGTCAGTCCCGGCGGCGCGCTGAATGCAAGGTCCAGCGTGAAATCGGCAAAGCAATGGAAAAGCCGGACCTCCAGCGTCATCGCCCGGCGATCCTTTGCGCCACCCGGCGCGACAGCCATTCCGACAGCACCAGCCCCGCCATGGCGACCGCCAGCGCGATCAGCACAAGGCGGAAGGCCGCCCCGTCGCCCCCCGGCACCTGCAGGAAGCTGTAGATCGCCGTCGGCAGGGTCTGCGTCTGGCCCGGAATGTTCGACACGAAGGTGATCGTGGCCCCGAACTCGCCCATTGCCTTGGCAAAGGCGATGACGGCCCCCGCGATGATTCCGGGCAGGATCAGCGGCAGGGTCACGGTCAGGAACACCACGACCCGTGACGCACCCAGCGTCGCGGCGGCGTCTTCAAGCCGTGGATCCACCGCCTCGATCGCCAGCCGGATCGCGCGGACCAGCAGCGGAAAGGCCATGACCGCCGCCGCCAGCGCAGCACCGGTCCAGCGGAAAGCCAGGGTGATGCCGAACCAGTCGTGCAGCACCGCGCCAATCGGCCCGTTCTTCCCGAAACCAAGCAGCAGAAGATAGCCGGTCACCACGGGCGGCAGGATCAGCGGCAGATGCACCAGCCCGTTCAGCAGCGCGTGGCCCGGAAACCGCCCCCGCGCAAGGACATGGGCGATCAGGATTCCGAAGGGAAGGCTGGCAAGCGTGGCCACCACCGAGACCTTCAGCGACAGCCCCAGCGCCGTCCACTCTTCGGGCGTCAGCCAGTCGGTCATGGCGGCGGGGTGAAGCCATGCGCCGCGAAAACCGCCTGCGCCTCAGGCGTGACGAGGTGATCCAGGAAATCCGCGGCCTCGGGCGCGGTCCCGGCTTCGGTCAGCGCCGCCGGGTAGACGATCGGCGCATGGCTTGTCTCGGGGAAAGTGCCGACCAGCGTGACCCCGGCCTCGTCCACTGCGTCCGAGGCATAGACGATGCCCAGGGGCGCCTCGCCCAGCACCACCAGCTTCAGCGCGATGCTGACGTTTTCCGACTGCGCGACACTGTCCTTGACCCTCTCCCAAAGGCCAAGCGTCTCCAGCGCCTCCTTGCCGTATTGCCCGGCGGGAACAGCCTCGACCAGCGCCATGGACAGCTTGCCTTCGCCCAGAAGCGCCGGCAGATCCAGGGTCTCGTCGATGGTCACCGGCGGCAAGGCGACGTGCGAAACCAGGATCAGCCGGTTGCCCAGCAGGTCGCGGCGGCTGTCCGGCTGGATCAGCGCGCGCTCGGCCAGCCGGTCCATCCACTGCGTCGAGGCCGAGATGAAGATGTCGGCGGGCGCGCCTTCTTCGATCTGCCGGGCCAGCGCCGAGCTGCCGCCATAAGACAGGATGACCTTGTTGCCCGTGGCCCCCGCCCAACCGGCCGCCACTTCGTCCAGCGCAAGTTTCAGGCTGGCTGCGGCGAAAACCGTGATCTCGGCGGCCGCGGCGGGCAGGCCAAGCACAAGCGAAACAGCAAGACAGCGAAGCAGCATGGCGGGCACCCATATGTCCGGCTGAACATATCGCAAGGCCCGGCCCCTGCCGCAAGCGTTATTTCCCGTCGGACACATTCCGCAACAGCGCGGCAATCGTCCGGATTTCGCGGTCGCTGTCCCGCCTTGCCCGCGCGACCATCGCCTCATAGGCCGCCTGGACCGCCAGCCCCGCTTCGGTCAGCACCGCCCCTCCGCCGCCCGCGCCCCCCCGCGCGCTGGTGACCAGCGGCTCACGGAACGCCGCGTTCATCTCTTCCACCAGCGACCAGGCGCGCTTGTAGCTCATCCCCATCTTCCGCCCCGCCGCAGCGATGGAGCCGGTTTCGGCGATCCCGGCCAGAAGCTCGGCCTTGCCCGGCCCAAGCACCAGCTGATCCCCGAAGAGAAGACGCAGGCGCAGCGTGGCGGCGGGCAGGATCATTCGGCGACGATTGCCTCCCCAGCGGCCCAAGGCAAGACGTTCCGCTGGCCATCCCTTGACCCAAAGCGGTTTGGACCCTAAGATTCCGGCATCCATCCCCCAGCCCGCAGGAGTTCCGCCATGCCGATCCGCGTCACCGTCTGGGGCGAGAATGTCCATGAACACAAGAACAAGGTCGTGGCCGAGGTCTACCCGAAGACCATGCACGGCACGATTGCCGCTGCCCTGAACCAGTCGGACGGCATCACCGCCACGACCGTCACCCTGCAGGACTCCGACCACGGGATGACCCCGCAGAAACTGGCCGAAACCGATGTCCTCATCTGGTGGGGCCACGCCGCCCACGGCGATGTTGCCGATGCGGTCGTCGAGCGGGTGGCCGAAGCGGTCTGGTCCGGCATGGGGGTGATCTTCCTGCACTCGGCCCATTTCTCCAAACCCTTCAAGCGGCTGATGGGCGCGCCCTGCAACCTCACCTGGCGCGAAGCCGGAGAGCGCGAACGCCTCTGGGTCACCTCCCGCCAGCACCCGATCGCGCGCGGCATTCCCGACCATTTCGAGATCGAGCACGAAGAGATGTATGGCGAACCCTTCGGTGTGCCCGAACCGCTGGAAACGGTGTTCGTCAGCTGGTTTGCCGGGGGCGAGGTGTTCCGCTCCGGCCTGACCTGGCGGCGCGGGGCGGGCAACATCTTCTACTTCCGTCCGGGGCATGAAACCTATCCCACTTACCACCAGCCCCTGGTGCAGAAGGTGATCGCCAACGCGGTCCGCTGGGCGGCGAACCCCGAGGCGCGGATCTTGAACGTCACCGCCGCCCCGAATACCCCCGTCGCCAGTGCGCTGGAGCCGATCACCGAACGCGGCCCGCGCCTGCACCATGACGGCGAAGCGGGCTTGCGCTGATGCACCCCGTCCGCCTTGCGATCCTTGGCACCGGCGGCATGGCGAAGACCCACGCCGAGGCCTTCGCCGCCATTCCCGGCGTCAGCCTGGTTGCCGGGATCGACACCCGCCCGGAACAGCTTGCGGCCTTTCAGGCAACGCATGGCATCGCCCGGGGCTTCGCCGCGCTGGACGAGGCCCTCGCCTGGGGCAACTTCGACGCCGTGACCAACGTCACCCCGGATGCAGCCCACCACGCGACGACCCTGCCGATCCTGGCGGCGGGCAAGCATGTGCTGTGCGAAAAGCCGCTTGCCACCAGTGCTGCCCATGCCGAGGCGATGGCCGCAGCAGCCGCGCGGGCGGGCGTGGTGGCCATGGTGAACCTCACCTACCGCAACGTCCCCGCCCTGCAGACGGCGGCGCGCATGGTCCGTGACGGTGCCATCGGCACGATCCGGCATTTCGAGGCGTCCTACCTGCAAAGCTGGCTGACCCAGCCCGCCTGGGGCCATTGGGACCGGGAACCGCAATGGCTGTGGCGGCTGTCGACGGCGCATGGGTCGAAGGGCGTGCTGGGCGATGTCGGCATCCACATCCTCGACTTCGCCACCTTCGCGGCGGGGATGGAGGCGACCGATGTGTCCTGCCTGCTGCAGACCTTCGACAAGGCCCCGGGCGGGCGCATCGGCGACTATGTGCTGGATGCCAACGACAGTGCCACCTTGCAGGTCCGGCTGGCCAATGGCGCGCTTGGCACCGTGGCCGCAACCCGCTTTGCCACTGGCCACCTGAACGACCTGCGGCTGCGGCTGTACGGCCAGACCGGCGGCATCGAGATCAGCTTCGAGAACGCGACAAGCCGCCTGCGCGCCTGCCTTGGCGAAGACGTCCAGAGGGCGAACTGGCACGAGATCGACTGCCCGCCGGTCCCCACCGTCTACCAGCGCTTCATCTCCGCCATCCGCGGCGACGGCCTGCCAGAGCCCGACTTCGCGCGCGGCGCCGCCCTGCAAAGGCTTCTGGACCGGGCCGAGGCATCGGCAAACGACGCTGGCAGGCTCCTCAAGGTCTGACGCCCGCGCCTCCTCGTCCGAACGCCGGTTGGGGGCCTTCCGGATCAGAGACCTGATTTGCTTCTTGCCAAATACTCCCCGGGGGTTTTGGGGGCTGGATGCCCCCATTGACCAAGCCGGTTGCGCGTCTTCGCGCAGAGGCGAGACAAAAGGTCTTCGCGCGTCAGCGCTCCAGTTGACCCGCTCAGCCCAGCAGCGCCTTCACCTGTGCGGTAAAATCCTCGCCGCGTTTCTCAAAGTTCGGATACTGGTCGAAACTTGCCGCCGCCGGGGCCAGCAGGACCACCTCGCCCGGACCGGCCTCGGCTGCCGCCAGCACAACCGCGCGCTCCATGGTCTCGCAGACCTCATGCGGAGTGTCGCCCAGCTGCAGGGCGAAGTCGCGGGCGGAATGGCCGATCAGATAGGCCTTCACCACCGACCCAAGATGCGTCTGCAGGGCCGAAATCCCACCGTCCTTGCCCATGCCCCCGGCGATCCAGCGGATGCGCGGGAAGGCCTGCAGCGCCTTGGCCGCAGAATCCACGTTGGTGGCCTTGCTGTCGTTGACAAAGCGCACGCCCGCCCGCTCGCCCACCAGCTGGCTGCGGTGCGGCAGTCCGGCGAAGCTGTGCAGTGCGCCCTCGATCAGCCGTGGCGCCAGCCCGAGGCTGCGGCAGGCGGCATAGGCGGCGCAGGCGTTCTGGTGGTTGTGCGCGCCGGGCAGGCCCTTGACCTCGCGCAGGTCGATGCTGGCCACCTGCCGGCCCTTGCGCCATTCCGACAGGAACCCCTTGCGGGCAAAGACCGACCAGCCGAAGCCCTCCAGCTTCTGCCCCGAAGACACCCGGATCACCCGGTCATCCGCCGACCCCTGGGCCAGCTGCCCGGCAAGGAACTGCCCTTCGACCTCATCCACCCCGATCACCGCGCGGTCCGGACCGCCCTGGGTGAACAGCCGCGCCTTTGCGGCGAAGTAGCCGCCGATCCCGCCGTGCCGGTCCAGATGGTCGGGCGAAAGGTTGGTGAAGACCGCGACATCGGGGGTCAGGGCGCGGGCAAGCTCGGTCTGGTAGCTGGACAGCTCCAGCACCACCACCTCGCGATCGGTGGGCGGGTCGATGGACAGCACGCCCTTGCCGATGTTGCCGGCCATCTGGCTGGGGCGCCCGGCCTCGGTCAGGATGTGGTGGATCAGCGCCGTCGTGGTCGACTTGCCGTTCGAGCCGGTCACCGCCACGACCTTGGGCGGGAACTCCATCTCGGCCCAGTCGTCGCCTGCGGCACTTTGGAAGAAGAGGCCGATGTCGTTGTCGACCGGCACCCCAAGCTCCAGCGCCCTGGCGATCACCGGATGCGGCACGGGGTAGAGATGCGGGATCCCGGGCGAGGTGATCAGGCAGGCGACCCCGTCCAGCGCGGCATTGCGGGTAAGGTCGGTCAGCCGGTGCCCCTCGGCCTCGGCCCTGGCGCGCGCCTCGGGGCTGTCGTCCCACAAAAGGGGCTCCGCTCCGCCCGCGGCAAGCGCCGCCGCCGTGGCAAGGCCCGACCGTCCCAGCCCCAGGACCGCCACCCGTTCGCCCTTGTAGCCCTTGACCGGGATCATCGCCGCCCCCTTTGCATTCCGCCCCAAGGGATAGGCGAGGATCGGGGGAAGGAAAAGGGGGAACGCCCCGGGCGCGCCGTTCGGCACCACCGTATCCAGCCCGCCGGACAGGGTGTATCACCCCATCCGGACGACCCAGGACCAAGGACCGCGCCCGATGCAGGACACCGCGCCATCCCCGCCTTTCGCCCTGACCGAAACCCGGTTCGGACGGATGTTCACGCTGCGGGGCGATACGGTCGTCGGCCGTTCACTGCACGCCTATGGCGAGTTTGCCGGGGAGGAGGTCGACAGCATCCTGTCGCTGGTCCGGCCGGGCGATCATGTGGTCGATGCCGGAGCCAATATCGGCTTTCACACCCTCGCGCTGGCCCGCAAGGCAGGGCCGGAGGGGCTGGTCACGGCCATCGAGCCGCAGCGCTATTGCTTCCAGCTTCTTTGCGCCAACGTGACGCTGAACCAGCTCACCACCGTTCTGCCCATCCGCGCCGCGATGGGCGACGTGCCGGGCCTTTGCCGCATCCCGCACATCGGCCCGCTGGCGGCGCACAATGCGGGAGCCACGCAGGTCCTGCCCCCGGACCAGGACGCACCAAGCGTGGACATCGTGCCGATGATCACGCTTGACGGCCTTGGCCTGGCCCGCTGCGATCTGGTCAAGGTCGATACCGAAGGCTTTGAAGACCGGGTCATTGCGGGGGGCCGAAAGACCCTGCAGGCGTGCCGCCCGGCCCTGTACGTCGAGGTGCATGACCGCGACAAGCTGAAGGCGCTGGTCGCGCTGATGCGGCCGTTGGGCTATGGGTTGACGCTCCACCACACGCGGTTTTTCCGCAGGGACAACCCGAAAGGCCGACAGGACCGGATCTTTGCGCCCGATGCCGGTGGCAGTGCCCTGATCGCCTTGCCACCCGGCCGCAGCCTGCCCGACGGATTGCCGGGGACGCTGCAGCCGATCGGCTGACGCGCCTAGCGCACCTTCAGCGTCGCAAGCCCGATCACGGCCAGGATCAGGCTGATGATCCAGAACCGGATCACGATCTGCGGCTCGGCCCAGCCCTTCTTCTCGAAATGGTGGTGGATCGGGGCCATCAGGAAGATCCGCTTCTTCGTGCGCTTGTAGTAAAGGACCTGGATGATCACCGACAACGCCTCGACCACGAACAGCCCGCCGACGATGGCCAGCACGATCTCGTGCTTGGTGCAGACGGCGATGGCCCCCAGTGCGCCACCCAAGGCAAGGGACCCGGTGTCGCCCATGAACACCGCCGCGGGAGGGGCGTTGTACCACAGGAACCCCAGACCCGCGCCGAAGATGCCGGCGGCGAAGATCATAAGCTCGGCCGTGCCGGGCACCGCGTGGACGCCAAGGTCATTGGCGATGGCCGAGGACCCGACGACATAGGCGATGATCCCCAGCGTCCCGGCCGCGATCATCACCGGCATGATCGCCAGCCCGTCCAGCCCGTCGGTCAGGTTCACCGCATTGGCCGCGCCCACGATCACGATCATGCCGAAGGGCACGAAGAAGAGACCAAGGTTCAGCAGAAGATCCTTGAAGAACGGAAAGGCCAGCTGGTTCGTCAGCTCCATCGGGTGGAACATCGACGCCGCATAGGCCGCCAGCGCCGCGATCAAGAGGCCAAGGCCCATCCGGACCCGCGAGGACACGCCCTTGGTGTTCTGCTTTGAAACCTTGGCATAGTCGTCGGCAAAGCCGATCAGACCGAAGGCAATGGTCACCAGAAGCACGATCCAGACAAAGGGATTGTCCAGCCGCGCCCAAAGCAGCGTCGACACGATCAGCGCCGACAGGATCAGAAGGCCCCCCATCGTCGGCGTCCCGGCCTTGGCCAGGTGGCTTTGCGGCCCGTCATCGCGGATCGGCTGGCCCTTGCCCTGCTTGCGGCGCAGAAAGTCGATCAGCGGCCGCCCGAAGAGAAAGCCGAAGATCAGCGCCGTGGCAAAGGCCCCTCCGGCGCGGAAGGTGATGTAGCGGAAGAGGTTGAAGAAGTCCCCCCCGTCGGAAAATTCGGCAAGCCAGAAGAACATTCACATCGTCCCTTCGTTCGGGGAAGCGGCCTGCCCCATTTTTCGCAGGGCGTCAACGACCAGGCTGACCTTCGAGCCCTTGGAGCCCTTGACGAGGAGGATGTCACCGGCATCGACAAGGCTGCGGACGCGGGTGGCAAGCTCGGGCGCGGTGGCGACCCAGTCGCCGCGCTGGCGGCGCGGCAAGGCCGCGTGCAGCGCCTGCATCCGGGGACCGACGCAATGGATCAGGTCCACCGCCTCAAGGCCCGGATGGCGGGCGATGGCGCGGTGCAGGTCGGCCTCGGTCGGGCCCAGCTCCAGCATGTCGCCAAGAACCGCGATCCGCCGTCCGCCGCCGACCCTTCCGATGCCGTCGGTCGGGACCGCGGCGATCAGCACCTCCAGCGCCGCCGCCATCGAGGCGGGGTTGGCGTTGAAGGCGTCGTCGATCAGGTCGAAGAAGGTTTCCTCGACCAGGTCCAGCGTCACCCGCTCGCGCTGGCCGCGCCCGAGGGGCGGGGTCCAGCGGCCAAGGTCATGGGCGGCGATCATCGCATCGGCCCCCAGCGCATCGGCCACGGCCAGCGCGCCCAGCGCATTCAGCGCGAAATGCCGGCCGGGCGAGCCGACCTTGAACAGAAGCGGCGCCCCGTCGCGGGTGGCGCGGACGACCGTTGTGTCGTCGCAGATCCTGGCCTCAAGCAGGCGCCAGTCGGCACCAGTCGCGGCCCCGAAGCCGAGGGCGCGACGGCCCAGCGCCGCCGCTCGGTCACGCAGGATCGGCGCGGTGTCGATGTCGGTGTTGAAGATCGCCACGCCACCGGCGGCAAGCCCGTCGAAGATCGCGGCCTTCTCGTGCGCGATGCCCTCGATGCTGTCGAAGGCCTCCAGATGCGCGGGGGCGACGGTGGTGATCATCGCCACGTCCAGCCGGGCAAGCCGGGCCAGCGGCGCGATTTCGCCAGGGTGGTTCATGCCGATCTCGATCACCGCGAACTGGGTGTCGGCAGGCATCCGGGCCAGCGTCAGGGGCACGCCCCAATGGTTGTTGTAAGAGGCCTCGGCCGCATGGGTTCGGCCCTGGCCGGACAGGATCGCGCGCAGCATCTCCTTGGTGGAAGTCTTGCCGACCGATCCGGTGACGCCGACCACGCGGGCAGCCGTGCGGGCGCGGGCGGCACGGCCAAGAGCTTCCAGCGCCCGCAGGACATCGGGCACGACCAGCAGCGGGGCATCGGGCGGCACCCCGTCGGGAAGGCGCGCGACTAGGGCGGCGGCGGCCCCTTTCCCCAGCGCCTCGGCCACGAAGTCATGGCCGTCGCGGACATCCTTCAGGGCAACGAACAGCTCACCGGGCCGCAGGGTCCGGGTGTCGATCGAGATGCCATCCGCCTGCCAGCCGGTCGTGCTGCGGCCACCGGTCGCCGCTGCGGCATCGGTCGAGGTCCAGAGCGTCATCGGCTGCGCCTCCGGATGATCGCGAGGGGGGCCTTCCGCCCCCCGCCTGCGGCTCCCCCCACCGATGTTTCCGCAAGGATGAAAGGCGGGAGGATGAAAGCCGGGCGCGGCATCAGATCACCCCGTCCAGCGCCGCGACCGCGACCGAGGCCTGTTCGACATCATCGAAAGGATAGACATCGGTGCCGATGATCTGGCCGGATTCGTGGCCCTTGCCCGCGATGAGAAGCGCGTCGCCGGGAAGCAGCGCGTCGACGGCGCGCAGGATCGCCTCGGCGCGGTCGGCGACCTCGGTCGCGTCGGGGCAACCGGCAAGGATCGCGGTGCGGATCGTGGCGGCATCCTCGGTCCGGGGGTTGTCGTCGGTGACGTAAAGGACATCGGCATCGGCTTTCGCCGCCGCCCCCATCAAGGGGCGCTTCAGGCGGTCGCGGTCGCCGCCGGCCCCGAAAACGATGATGATCCGGCCCATGACATGCGGGCGCAGCGCTTTCAGCGCGGTTGCGATCGCATCGGGGGTATGGGCGTAGTCGACATAGACCGCCGCGCCGTTCCTGCGTGTGGCGGCCAGTTGCATCCTTCCCCTGACGCCGCTCAGGCGCGGCAGGACCGCCAGCACCGCCTCGGGCGGGTCGCCGGCTGCAATCGCCAGACCGGCGGCAACGGCAACGTTCTCGGCCTGGAACGCGCCGATGAGGTTCAGCCGGGTCTGGAACGCCGTGCCCTGCCAGAGGTAGCGCACCTCTTGCCCGGTGGCATCGGGGCGGGTGGCGGCGATCTGCAGGTCGGCCCCCTGCCCCTTGCCGACGGTCAGGACGCGAAGACCGCGTGCCAGCGCCAGTTCGGCAACCTCGGTTCCCTTCGCACCGTCCAGGTTCACCACGGCCACCCCTTCCTCGGGCAGCAGCCGGGTGAAAAGCCGGGCCTTGGCCGCGAAATAGGCGTCCATTGTGCCGTGGTAATCAAGATGGTCCTGCGTCAGGTTGGTGAAGCCCGCCGCGGTCAGCCGCACCCCGTCCAGTCGGCGCTGGTCGATCCCGTGCGAAGAGGCCTCCATCGCCGCATGGGTCACCCCGCCTTGCGCGGCCGCCGCCAGCAGCTTCTGCAAGGTGACCGCGTCGGGCGTGGTGTGGCTGGATGGCGCGGCCCAGGCGCCCTCGATCCCGGTGGTGCCGATGTTGATCGCCTCATGGCCCAGGGCGATCCAGACCTGCCGGGTGAAGGTTGCCACGCTGGTCTTGCCGTTGGTGCCGGTGACTGCAACCATGACGCCGGGCTGCGCGCCGAACCACAGGGCTGCCGCGCAGGCCAGCGCCGCGCGCGGGTCTTCGGCGACGATCAGCGCCACATCGGTATCGGCAAGGGCGTCGGCCGCAAGCCGCGCGCCGGCCGCATCGGTCAGGACCGCGACGGCCCCCTGTTCCACGACGGCAGGGATGAAGTGCGCGCCGTGGGTCAGGGTTCCGGGCAGGGCCGCGAACAGCATCCCGGCGCGAACCGCCCGGCTGTCGGCGGTCAGGCCGGACAGCGCGGGGTCGCGCCCGGCCCGGGCCGTAAGCCCAAGATCCGAAAGCCGTGTCGCGCGCGCCGTCATGCCTGGATCCCCGTCAGTTGCTGGCGGCTGTTACCGCATCCATTGCCGGAGGTTCAAGCTTGGGCCGCAACCCCATCAGCGGTGCCACGCGGCGGATGATCTCGGCCGCGACCGGAACCGCCGTCCAGCCGGCGGTGCGGCGGGTTTCCGACAGGGTCGTGTCGACGGGTTCGTCCAGCGTCACGATCAGCACATATTGCGGGTTCGAGGCCGGGAACATCGAGGCGAAGGTGTTCACCACCTTGTCGTCGTAATAGCCGCCCGACTTCTTCGGCTTGTCGGCGGTGCCCGTCTTGCCCGCGACTTCGTATCCCGGCACTTCGCCCAGCGAGGCCGTGCCTTCGGTCACCACCCGGCGCAGCATCTTGACCGCTTCAAGTGCCGACCTCTCGCTCATCACCCGGACGCCCGTGGTCGCCCCTTCGCGCTTCAGCAGCGTCGGCTTGATCATCACCCCGCCGTTGGCAATGGCCGCATAGGCCGCCGCCAGATGCATCGGGCTGGCCGACATGCCATGGCCGTAGGAGGTGGTGATGGTCACGATCTCGGGCCAGCGCTTGGGGATCAGCGGGCGGGCGCCGGGGGCCTCGACCAGCTCCAGCGGGGTCGGTTCGAAAAAGCCCAGCGACTTCAGGAAGGCCTGCTGGCGCAAGGGGCCGATCATCAGCGCGATATGCGCGGTGCCGACGTTCGATGACTTGGCGATGATGTCGGTCACCGACAGAAGCGGGCCGTAGTTCTTGCCTTCGAATTCCTTGATCTTGTGCTTGCCCCAGATCATCGGCGCATTCGCGTCGACCATCGTGTCCGGGTTCACCAGCCCCAGTTCCATCGCCTGCGCCGCCGCAAAGATCTTGAAGGTCGAGCCAAGCTCGTACACCCCCTGCACCGCGCGGTTGAACAGCGGGCTGTCACCGGGTTCGGCGTCCTTGTCGACAATCCCGTTCGGGCGGTCATTCGGATCGAAGGTCGGCAGCGAGGCCAGGGCCAGGATCTCGCCGGTGCGGGCGTCCATCAGGATCGCCGCCGCGCCCTTGGCACTGAGCATCTGCATGCCGGCGTCCAGCACCTCTTCGACCGCGGTCTGCAGGGTCAGGTCGATGGACAGCTGCAAAGGCGTGCCCGCCTGCGCGGGGTCACGCAACCGCGCATCCAGCGCCTTTTCGATCCCGGCCGTGCCGATCACCTCGGCCGAATGCACGCCTTCGGCCCCGAAGGACGACCCGCCCAGCACATGCGCGGCCAGCATCCCGTTGGGGTAAAGCCGCATCTCGCGCGGGCCGAACAACAGGCCGGGATCGCCGATCTCGTGTACCAGCTGCATCTGTTCGGGGGACAGAACCTTGCGGATCCAGACGAAGCTGCGCCCGTCGGTGAAACGGCGCTCCAGCGCCTTGGCGTCGATCTCGGGGAAGATCGCGGCCAGCTTTGTCGCCACGCCCCTGGGGTCGACCATCACCTTGGGATGGGCGTAAAGCGCATGGGTGGTCATGTTGGTCGCCAGCACCCGGCCGTTGCGGTCGGTGATGTCGGCACGCTGGGCGATGATCTCGGCTCCCGGCGCGCTGGCGCGGGGCTCGACCGGGTCGGTCGCGGCCATCATGCCCATCCGCCCGCCGATCGCGGTGAAGGCGACGACAAAGCTGGCGCACAGGATCAGCAGGCGGAACTCGGCGCGGCTGCGGGACTTTTCCCGTGCGACTTCATGGCGCTGGCGCAGGTTCTCGCGTTCGATGCCGTCGGGGTTGAGCCCGTCTTCCCGGGCCTGAAGGATCCGGGCAAGGGGACGCAGGGGCGTGCGCATCACAGACCCTCCTCGGCAGCGTCACCAGGGGCATCGGTGCCCTGGATGTCGACCGGAAACGCGATCTCGGGCAGGTCGGCCTTCGGATAGGCAACCTCTGCGGCCGCGCCGAACTGCGAGGGCTCCATCGGCAGAAGGCCCAGCCGGTCGAAATTCGCGGTGGCAAGGTCGCGCAGCCGGTCGGGGCGGTTCAGATAGGCCCATTCGGCACGCTGCACCGACAGGCCCTCGCGCAGGCCGACGATCTGGCGCTGCAGCGCCTGAACCTCTTTCAGCGCGGCCTGGGTGGCATAATTCTCGCGGTAGGCCCAGAAGCCCAGGGCGATCAGCGCAAGGAAGGACAGCACATACAGCACGGCGCGCATCAGCGGCGTCCCTTCTTCTGGATTTCGGGCAGGCCCAGGTCGGCGGCAGGGATCGCTTGTGCCGGCGTCCCGGTGCGCCGGGCCACCCGCAGCTTGGCGGACCGCGCGCGGGGGTTGCGGGCGGTTTCCGCATCATCGGGGGCCACGGCGCCGCGGGTCACCAGGTCGAAACGGGCCTCGGTGTCGGATTTGGCGGGGGCATAGCGGTTGGCGTTGGCCTCCTGCCCCGAAGCAAGCTGCAGGAACCGCTTCACGATCCGGTCTTCCAGCGAATGGAAGGTGACCACAGCCAGCAGACCGCCGGGCTTCAGCGCCCGTTCGGCGGCGGAAAGCCCGTCTGCCAGCTCCAGGAATTCGGCGTTCACCGCGATGCGGATCGCCTGGAAACTGCGGGTCGCGGGGTGGCTTTGCCCCGGCTTCGGACGCGGCAGGCAACGGGCGACGATTTCGGCCAGCCGCAAGGTGGTCACGATCGGTTCGGCCGCCCGCGCCGCCACGATCGCATGGGCGATCCGGCGCGAGGCGCGTTCCTCGCCATAGTGATACAGGATGTCGGCCAGCACGGCTTCGTCCGCGCCGTTCACCAGATCGGCGGCACTTTGGCCGGACTGGCTCATCCGCATGTCAAGCGGGCCGTCCCGCATGAAGGAAAACCCGCGCTCGGCCTGGTCAAGCTGCATCGAGCTGACCCCAAGGTCCAGCACCACGCCGTCCAGCGGCACCCCTGCCAGAGCGTCAAGGTCCGAGAACGTCCCCTCGACCAGCCGCAGCCTTTCGCCAAGTGGCGCGGCCCAGCTTGCGGCCATCCGCAGCGCCAGGGGATCACGGTCGATGCCGATGACCTGCGCGGCACCCGCATCCAGAAGCGCGCGGCTGTAGCCGCCTGCGCCCAGCGTGCCATCCAGCCAGACACCCGAAACCGGCGCGCATGCGCGCAGGATCGCGTCGATCAGAACGGGAATGTGCGGGGCATCGGACGGGCGGCCTGGCAGCGGACCCTGCATGGCGCTACCCCGACCGCTTGTGCCGCCCGACAAGGGTCAGCGGATCGGTATCGTCGTCTTCGTCCTCGGCCAGTTCGGCTTCGTAGACTTCGCGGCGGTAAAGCCGGAACCGGTTGGTGAAGCCGGCAAAGGCCGCTTCGGGTTCGGAAGGCAGATCTGCGGCAAAGCCCATCTTCTCGCGCACCTTGGGCGGCAGCACGATCCGGCCATCGGCATCGACCTCGACCATCACCGACCGGCTGATCAGGTCACGCTCCGCCCGCACCCGCTCGGACGAGCCCATGTCCATCGCCTCGATATCGGCAGCCAACTGGTCAGCCCCGCGCTTGGAGTAGCACTCGACGAAGGACCGCGCCTTGCCGCCATAGACCATGACCAGCCGCGCGCCGCCCTTTTCGCCTTTCTGGGGATCATCCGCATTCAGAACGGCACGGAAGGCCGCCGGGATCGAGACCCGGGCCTTCCCATCTACCTTCTGGTAGAACTCGCCTCTGAACGCCTCTGCCATCGCCTTGCGGCCTTCTCAAAACCATCACGATGCCCGGGCGATGAAATGAAAATGGCGGACCGGGTTGCTGCCACTACCCGATCCGCCGCTGTCCCATCGCTGGGCGTCCAGCTGCGCGCGCCACCTGGGGGAGATGTCTGCTCGCGCCCGCGCCGGATCTCTTCCGTCCGATGAAATGGAGCTGCCTGTATGAAGCTGCCTACGCCTTGTTCGGGGTCTTTAGTCCGCCCCTGACTTTCACTGCCCATCGCATCGTCGTAAGGAGAAACTGACCGGGATTGAATGGGAAATCAAGGGAAATGTTGGGATCGCTTGGGCAACATCTTGTCGGACAGGCCGGGAAAACCCAGCATCTTGTGCGCATTCGACCGATCAGCTTCAACAATTGGACGAATGCCGCCCCTCGCCCGCTACATCTTGTGTGCGCAAAGAGGTCCCGGTTACTCCCGTGATTTCCCGTGCGGATGAAGGAAAACGAAGATTGGGGCCGGATCCTGCCGGGCGTCCGGACGATTCAAGCGATTTCAGACCGGCTTGCGACCAGCTTTGACAACGTTTCCCAGGATTTCCCAGCAGCCTTGATTCGAATCATGCGCCGACCGGGCTGTCTGCGGCCGGCCGGTTGAACAAAAGCCGCAGGTAGCGTTCCAGATGATCGAAGGCCTCGCGCGCCGGGGCGGGATTGTCCAGCGCCTTGGCCAGCACGATGCCACCCTGCACCGCAACCTGGAACAGGCGCGCCAGGCTGTCGGCGGTGACCCCGGCCACCGGATGCAACGTCAGCGCCTCGGCCAGATGCGCCTCGACATGCGCCATGCCGGACCGAAGGCTGGCCCCGGCGGCGTCACGGATCGCGGGATAGGTCTGATAGGTTTCCTGCACCGACGTTCCCGCAACGCAGGAAAACTCGGGGATCGGCAGGGCCAGAAGACTGCGGCGCAGATCAAGATAGGCAAAGACCCGGTCCAGCGGATCGGTCCTGGCGTTGTAGTCATGGGCGGCAAACATCGCGCCGGTGGTTTCGGTCCAGTGTTCCACCACCGCGACGCCCAGCGCTTCCTTGCTGGCGAAGTGGTGGAAGAACGCGCCCTTTGTCACCCCGGCGGCGGCACAAAGCTCGTCGACGGTGGTGGCGGCAAAGCCCTGACGGCGGACCAGATCGGTTGCCGCCGCCAGCAGCAGGGCCCGGGCCTCGCCCCGGGGAGCACGGCTCATGCAGGCGCCATCGCGGCGGCTTCGATGGCGGCGATGTCGATCTTCTTCATCGTCATCATCGCGGCCATGGCCCGGTCCGACACCGCCTTGTCGGCATGCAGCGTCAGTTCCGTCAGCCGTTTGGGATAGATCTGCCAGGACAGGCCGTAGCGATCCTTGAGCCAGCCGCACACGCTTTCCTGCCCGCCATCTGCCGTCAGTGCCTGCCAAAGACGGTCGGTCTCGGCCTGGTCCGCCGTTTCGACGGCAATCGATACGGCTTCGGAAAGGGTGAAATGCGGCCCGGCATCAAGGATCTGGTACGGAACGCCACCCAGCGTGAAGTCGATCACCGAAAAGCTGCCCTGGCCGGCATCCCCGGTAAATGTGCGCCCCACCTCACTGCCGGGGATCAGCGCGCAGTAGAACGCAGCGGCCTCGCGGCCACGGCCGTCACGGAACCAGAGCACGGTGCGGATGGAATGGGCCATGGGACGGATCCTTTCCTGTCAGCCCTGCGGGCTTGGTTGCATGATCGACCATTTGATGCCGAACGGGTCCTGCAGCAGGCCCCAGTTGTCACCCCAGAACTGGCGCTCATAGGGGGCGACAATGGTGCAGCCCGCAGCAATGGCGCGGTCCCACCAGGTCTGGCCATCGGCAAGGACCAGTTGCAGGTGGCCGTTGGTCAGCGGCGGCACTTCAACGGCGCTGGACATGTCAAAGTCGGACATCATCAGCGCGCCACCGTTGATTTCGACCTGCACATGCATGAACCGGTCCGGCGCGTCCTGCATCGGCATGCGACCAATGTCCGTTGCACCAAAGGCACGGGCGTAGAAGTCTGCCGCCGCGCCCGCGCTGCCGTGCATTGCCAGATACGGGATCACGCCTTGCATCACGCGGTCGTCGGGATTGCTTGGGATTGGGCTGTCATCAAGCATCGGAGCCTCCTGTTGCTGGGGTTCTGGTCGATGCGTAAAACATACCAACTAGTCTGTATATTATCAAGCCGATTCGTTTCCCGCGCTGGATCGAACGTCTTCAGGCCATCCCGCCTTCCACCAGCCGGCTGGCCAGCCGGGCATAGGCCTCGGCGTTCGGGCCCTGCCCGGCGGCAATCGGTGTGCCGCTGTCCCCGGCGACCCGGACTTCCAGCGCAAGGGGCAGCTCGCCCAGAAACGGCAACCCCAGCCGCGCCGCTTCGGCCGCAACGCCGCCATGGCCGAAGATGTGGCTTTCGTGGCCGCAGTTGGGACAGAAGTAGGTGGACATGTTCTCGATCAGCCCCAGCACCGGGGTCTTCAGCTTGCCGAACATGTCCAGCGCCTTTCTTGCATCCAGCAGGGCCACGTCCTGCGGAGTGCTGACAACGATCGCCCCGGTCAGATGCGTGCGCTGGCACAGCGTCAGCTGGATATCCCCCGTCCCCGGCGGCAGGTCGATGATCAGGATATCCAGCCGCCCCCAGGCCACCTGCCCCAGAAGCTGCTGCAGCGCCCCCATGATCATCGGGCCGCGCCAGACCACCGCCTCGTCCTCTTTCAGCATCAGGCCGATCGACATCATCGTCACGCCATGCGCGACCAGCGGTTCGATGATCTTGCCGTCCGGGCTGGCCGGACGCTTCGAGACGCCCATCATCTTCGGCTGGCTTGGCCCGTAGATGTCGGCGTCCAGAAGGCCGACCCTGCGCCCCTGCCGGGCAAGTGCCACCGCAAGGTTCGATGCGACCGTGGACTTGCCCACACCCCCCTTGCCGCTGGCGACCGCGATGATCCGGTCGATCCCCGAGATGCGCTGCGGCCCGCCCTGCTGCGGTGTCGGATGCTGGCCGATCTTCAGGCTTGGCGGCGGGGGCCTGGCGGCGGGGCCATGCGCGGTCATCACCGCCTGCACGGCGGTCACTCCCGGCAAGGCGCGCAACCGGGCTTCGGCCTCGGCCAGCGCCGGGGCAAGGGCCCGCGCCTCGTCCGGGCTGGCCGCCTCGATCACGAAGCGGACAGCGCCCGCCTCGACGGTCAGGGCCCGAATCAGGTCGCGGCCCACCAGATCCCCGCCGTCCGGCAGGGTTACCTCCGCCAGAACCTGCAAAACCGCCCCGCGTTCGACCATCGTCGGTTCCCCCGTCGCACAAGAATTGTACCAGAGTCGTGATCTTTGCGCAGAAGGGCAAGGGTTGTTGACCAAACGCTCAAAAATCCGGCGAAGCCGCTGAGAAATCGTGACATTTTCGTGAACGAAGCCATGCGGGGCAAGCATAGCTGCATTGCAGCGTGGAAGGATTGTGCGCCTGCAGCAACTGCCCCATGTTGTCCCTAACAGCGCGACAGAACGTTGCTGACCAGATCAAAGAGGCTCGATTGACATGGCATATGCGAACACCACTTCCGCCCCCCGCAAGGGAGTAGTCGACCGGCTGAACGCCGTCTCGGCGTCCTTCGCAGCCTGGGTCCGGCAGCGCCGGGTCTACGCGCAGACCCTGGCCGAGCTGACCGCGCTCAGCGACCGCGAGCTGAACGACCTGGGCATTTCGCGCCTGGCGATCGCCGAGATCGCGCATGAGGCCGCCTTCGGCAAATAGGATTTCGTGAGGCTCCCACCTCCTCCCGGGGGCCTTTGCGATCAGCGGCGATGCCGTCCTCCTCCCTGGCATCGCCGCCTCTTTATCCCGGGCCATCGGCCCCAGACCATCGGATGCCCCACTCCTCCTCCCTCGGGTCATCTGACATTGCGGCGGCGCCACTCCTCCTCCCAGGTGCCGCCGCATCCCCTTTCGGGCCGTCAGGTCCAAAGCCTGTGGACGCCCTCCCCTCCTCCCTGGGCGTCTGATCCTGCGGCGGCGCCTCTCCTCCTCCCTGGCGCCGCCGCTCCCCGATTCGTGAAGTCAGGGCCACTCGATTTGGCCGGCCGGTCCACGTCGATGCGCCCCTGATACTCCGGGGGCGGTGCTCCTGGT
>JANNXX010000047.1:0-38817 GCA_031409795.1 Rhodobacterales bacterium | reverse complement strand
TATTATCGCGTGCGTTTTACCGGGACTCTCAGACCCGTTTAGTAGTAATTTGGGGCCTGCTCCCTAGCCAGCGACCCCTCGCGATGCTGGACAACCACCGATGTAAATCCCAGCCTATCGATTGTGCATAGTAAAAATGCTGTATAGAAAAATACAATGGCACTCTGCACCGGCAACGTCAAGGTGATGCGCGCGGCACTGGAATGCACCCACCGCGGCTGGGGACAAAGCATCGTCATCGGCGTCGCACCGGCCGGGGCCACCATCGAAACCCGCCCCTTCCAGCTGGTAACAGGCCGCGTCTGGAAAGGCACCGCCTTCGGCGGCGCGAGGGGCCGGACCGACGTGCCGAAGATCGTCGACTGGTACATGGACGGCAAGATCGAGATCGACCCGATGATCACCCATATGCTGCCCTTGGAGCGGATCAACGAAGGCTTCGACCTGATGCACGCGGGCAAAAGCATCCGGGCGGTGGTGGTGTATTGAACGTGCTGCCTGATCTTCAAGCGAAGGATGCAGAAGAGCTGCAAACACTGCTGATGCAGTGGGGCCAGAAGGCGCCAGGGCGTCTCGCCAGGAGAGGGAAGCAAGCAGAGCTTGAACGCTGGATCGTGAACCGATGGCTGACGGCTCGTCTCAATAGCGGCGACTTGGAATATCCAGTCCGGATTTGGCGGGGTGAGAACCCGGATTTCTCCATTGACGTGGGTCCAGAAACTATCGGCCTGGAACTAACAGAGGGTGTTGATCAGGAAGAGCAGATCGAGTGGACGAACAACGCAAAGGACGACAGAAAGAACGGCTTGAGCACGCCCCGAATAATCGGTAGCAGGAGGACCAGCAGCAAAAGCTATCCTCAGATGGTCCAGCTGGCAGTCGAAAAGAAAGCTTTAAAGTGTTCTTCCGCGTGCACACACCTCTTGGTGTACCTTAACACGAATGACAACTTCTTCGATGATTTGTCGGTGCAAAGGGAAAGAATTGCCACTGCAATCAAGGATCAGCGCAGGTTCACTGGCGTTTGGGTAAAGTCTGGCGAAGACCTGATGTATATCCCGATGGCGGGCGTTGCAGACTTCAGCGACTTTGACCGGGCCAGCGCCGCGCCGCGCGCCGTTGAATTTTGACCTGTTCCAATGGAGCCTCCCATGCCCCCCGATCCCCGCCTACAGGCCCACTGATGGCCCGCGAAGGCACCAAGCTCCTCGCCGTCCTGATCGACGCCGATAACGTGCTGGCCAAGCATGCCGAGGCGATCCTGAAGGAAATCGGCACCATAGGTGAGCCCGCCCTGCGCCGGGTCTATGGCGACTGGTCCAGCCAGCAACTGGCCGGCTGGAAGAACCAGGCCCGCGATCTGGGCCTTGTGATGCACCAGCAGTCGGCCAACACCAAGGGCAAGAACGCCAGCGACATCGGCCTTGTGATCGACGCGATGGACATCCTGCACCAGGGCAAGTTCGACGGTTTCGTCCTCGTCAGTTCCGACAGCGACTTTACCCGCCTCGCCTCCCGGATCCGCGAAGAAGGGCTGGACGTCGTCGGCATCGGTGAGTCGAAGACGCCGGAATCACTGCGCAAGGTCTGCAACCGGTTCATCCTGATCGAGAATATCGTCGGCGAGACCGAGACCGAGGTCAAACCCGGCTCCTCCCGCACCGCCGCTGTGGCACCGGCCGCAAGGCCAGACCCGGCCCAACACGACCCCGCCCAACCCGCCAAGCGCCCGGAAACCGAGGCGATTCCGCTGATCCGCAAGGCGATGACGACCATCGACCCCGACGGCGAATGGTTCTCGCTGGGGCAGATCGGGCAGTACATGGTCCGCGCCGACCCCGACTTCGACGCCCGCACCTACGGCAGTCCGCGCCTGTCCGACCTGGTGAAGCGTCTGACCAAACGCTTCGAGGTCCGCAAGGACGGCAACCAGCTGATGGTGCGCGACATCGCCTGACCGGTCAGAAGATCGTCGCGAGCCACGCCGCGAAGCTATCAACCGCCGGGCGGCGCGGGCCCTTCGGCAGGACGGCCGCATAGGTCACCATTGGTAGACCTGCGATCGGCAGCACGACCAGCCGCCCGGCCGCCAGATCGTCACGACAGATGATCTCGGTCGCGAGCATGGCGCCCAGGCCCTGCCGCGCCGCCGACATCTCCAGGTGCGGGCTGCCAAGCTGAACCTTCTTCAGCCGGTCCGGGTCGATCCCGGCCTTGCGCAACTGCTCCATGTCCCAGGCGCTGCCCGGCCCGTCGAGCCAGGGCAGCTCTAGCGGATCACCACCAGCCAGCGTTGGCGCGCAGGCGGCCAGGATCGGCGTCTCGGCCAGGGGCCGGATTTCAAGGTTCGGACGCGCGGTCCAGCCGCACTCCAGCACCCGGATCGCAAGGTCAAAGCCGTCCTGCAGCAGGTCCACCGTTGCCGGACTGGGCGACATGGCCACCTCGATGCCCGGATGGCGCGCCCAGAACTCGGGTAGGCGCGGCATGATATGGGTCTCGGCGATGAATGTTGTGGTGGCGACCCGCAAGACCCGACGGATCTCACGTTCGCGCAACCCATCGATGCCACGCGCAATTGCGCCGAAGCCCTCGGCCAGACTGCGCGCCAGCCCCTCGCCCGCCTCGGTCAGCCCCACGGTCCGCCCCGCCCTGCGCACCAGAGTGACCCCCAGCTCGGCCTCCAGCGACCGTACGGCCTGCGTCACCGCCGCATGGGTCACGTTCAGCGCCCGTCCAGCCTCAGCGAAACTGCCGTACCGCGCGGTGGCGTCAAACGCCCGCAACAATGACAGGGAAGGCATATCTCTCCAGCGCGACACGTAATCCCACCTTTCGTCCGATGGATTTTCCTGATTCGGACTATGCAAGAATACATGCAATTCAAAGGGGAGTTTCTTCTATGGGACGTCAGCCATGCACAGCGTCAATCTTGACCTCCTCCAGACCACTCCGCACCATTCCAATGGCCGGCCAAGGAACCCGCACGCCTATCACCGAACCGAACACCGCGCCGCGCGCCGCGCCGCCCGAAAAGGGAAGTGGCGCGCGCGTCTCGCTTGGTTTTTCCAAGCCCTAACCGGGAAAAGCGCCACCACGCATCGTCGGCCCCCCTCGCCAGCCTGCGACCACCCCTAGAAAGGTCATCTTCAAACTTTGACGCTGGCCCCAATATCCGGCGGGTCCGGGGGAGGCGAAGTCCCCCGGGTGCGGCCAGTGGCACAGCCTTCAATCAACCTCGACCGTGACCCAGGTCTCGAAACACACACCCCCCGCCAAGGCCATCACACCGATCGTCGCCCGCCCGCCAAGGCCGCGCTCTGGCCCGAAGACCTCGACGAACAGGTCGCTGAGACCGGAGGACACCTTGTGCACTTCCGCGTACTCCGGCGTGCAGACGACGAAGTTCAGGCTGCGCACGATCCCCTTCACCCGGTCCAGCGACCCCACCGCCTGCCGGATCCCGCCCAGCACGTTCAGCCCGGTCCGCCATGCCGCAAGATAGCCCTGATCCGTGGTCACGTCCGCGCCTAGCCGCCCTTTGTGGGTGATTTCGGCCCCGACCTGCGCCACATGACCTGACAGGAACAGCAGGCTCCCCACCCGGTGAAAGGGCTTCATGGTGCCATAGTCCGCGCCATAATAGCCGTCGCGGTCGAAGTCCGGGATATCAAGGCCCATGTCGATGGCCAGCCGTTCGGGCAGGGTCATATCGGTCTCCTTTTCCGCCATCCTGCCCCGGCCGGTTGATTCGCCGCCATGCTTATTCGCTGCCGAACGGGCCGCGCGGAGAGACGGAAGGAAGCTGCAAGAAAGGCCCCGCGCAGGTGGATTAAATCAACGTCCGCAGAGGCTTGCAGGAATCTGTGCGTGCCTGAACCGCGCATCTCTCGAAATCGGCATTCCCCAATGCGCACCGGCCCCATAGCGTGCACGCCAAAGGAGCTGCCATGACCCAAGTTTCCCTCGGCCTCGACACGTTCGGCGATGTCTCTCACGGCCCGGACGGACAGCCCCAGTCCATGGACCAGACCCTGCGCCAGGTTCTGGACCAGGCGACGCTTGCCGACGAGATCGGCATTGATTTCATCGGCCTGGGCGAACATCACCGCGCCGATTTTGCCATCTCGGCACCTGAAATCGTGCTGGCCGCCATTGCGGGCCGGACGCAGCGGATCAGGCTTGGCACCGCCGTCACGGTCCTGTCGACCGACGATCCGGTGCGCGTGTTCCAGCGGTTTTCCACGCTGCACGCGCTGTCGAACGGCCGTGCCGAGCCGATCCTGGGGCGCGGGTCCTTCACCGAAAGTTACCCGCTTTTCGGGCATGACCTTGATGCCTATGAGCAACTGTTCGAGGAACGCCTTGACCTTTTTGCCCGGCTGGTCCGCGATCCCGTCGTGACCTGGTCCGGCGAAACGCGCAGTCCTCTGAAAAACCAGCAGGTTTTCCCGACGCTCGGAACACCGATGCCGGTCTGGGTCGGTGTTGGCGGCAGCCCGGAAAGCGTGGTCCGCGTCGTCCGGCACGATCTTCGGCTGATGCTGGCGATCATCGGCGGTGATTCCGCCCGCTTCGCCCCCTACATCGACCTCTACCACCGTGCCTGCGCTCAGCTGGGCAGCCCGGTGCGCCCGGTCGGTGTCCACTCTCCCGGTTTCATCGCCGAGACGGACGAGGCCGCGCAGGAACGGCTTTTCCCGCATTACGCCGACATGTTCGGCCGCATCGGTCGTGAACGTGGCTGGCCCCCGGTGACGAAAGAGCGGTTCATGGCCGAGGTCCAGCATGGCGCGCTTTACGTCGGCAGTCCGGAAACGGTGGCCCGCAAGATCGCCCGCACCGTGCGGACGCTGGGCGTCCAGCGCTTCGACATGAAGTATTCCACCGGCCCGATGCCGCATGCCGACCTGATGGCCTGCATCCGGCTTTACGGCGAGAAGGTCATTCCGATGGTGCGCGACATGCTGGCCGACAAGGCCGCCTGATCCGGGCCGCCTGATCCGGGCCGCGTGATCCGGGCCGCCTGATCCGGGCCGCCTGAACTGGGCCGCTTAGCGTAGGCTACGGCGCACGTTGGCCCAGATGTTGTGCGCCGCGCGCGGTGGCGAGCAACATCTGGCGATGCCTCTCGCGAAAACGGGCGCGGTCGGCGTCAGAATATTCGTCCGCGCAGGCTGCGCAGCACACGCCGTCCTCATGGGCCGGATGCGCTTCACCGTCGGGCGTCACCGGGCGTCGGCAGGCCCCGCAGGCCTTGAGGCCGCCGGGAACCAGCCCGTGCCCCACCGACACGCGGTCGTCAAAGACGAAGCATTCTCCTTGCCAGAGGCTGTCGGCCTCGGGCACGTCCTTCAGATAGTTCAGGATGCCGCCCTTGAGGTGATAGACCTCGTTCACACCCTGTCCAAGAAGGTAGTTCGTCGATTTCTCGCAGCGGATGCCGCCGGTGCAGAACATGGCGATCCGCTTGCCCGCGAAGCGACCGCGATTGGCCTGCCACCAGTCGGGAAACTCGCCGAAGGCGCGGGTTCCGGGGTCCACCGCCCCGGTGAACGTCCCGATCGCCACTTCATAGCCGTTCCGGGTGTCGATCAGCACCGTGTCGGGATCATGGATCAGCGTGTTCCAGTCGGACGGCTGCACATAGTTGCCGACCTGAGCCAAAGGGTCGACATCGGGCTGGCCCATCGTCACGATCTCGCGCTTGAGCCTGACCTTGATGCGCCCGAACGGCATTGATGCGGCCGGGCTTTCCTTCCAGTCCAGCCCCGCACAGCCCGGCAGGGCGCGGATGGCCGCCAGAACCGCATCCACCCCCGCCCGTGTCCCGGCAATGGCGCCGTTGATGCCCTCCGGCGCCAGAAGAAGCGAGCCCCTGACCCCGTTGACCGCGCAGACCTCCAGGAGCCCGGGCCGCAAGGCTGCCGGGTCGGGAAACCGGGTGAACTGGTAAAGCGCGGCGACGATCAGCATGGCCCCCCATAGCGCCCAAGGCCTGCGAAATTCAAGCACTTCGCTTGACGCCACCGGCCAGCGCGACTTACGCAGGGGGATGACCCGGGGAGAGGCTGCCATGACACCCGCAAACGAAGCCCTGATCGTGATCGACGTGCAGAACGACTTCTGCCCCGGCGGCGCGCTGGCCGTGGCCGAAGGTGACCAGATCATCAGCCAGATCAACGGGTTGATGGGCGATTTCGCCACTGTGGTCCTGACGCAGGACTGGCATCCGGCAACGCATGCCTCGTTCGCCGCGAACCATCCCGGGGCAGCACCATTCAGCCTTGTGGCCATGCCCTATGGTCCGCAGGTGTTGTGGCCCACGCATTGCGTGCAGGGCAGCAACGGCGCCCGGTTCCATGCGGCCTTGCGCACGGACCCTGCGCAACTGATCGTCCGCAAAGGCTTTCGCCCCGGCATCGACAGCTATTCGGCCTTCTTCGAAAACGACCGGACCACCCCCACCGGGCTTGAGGGCTATCTTCGCAGCCGGGGGGTGACCGCGGTGACGCTGGTCGGGCTGGCCACCGACTATTGCGTTGCCTATTCGGCGCAGGACGCAGCCCGTCTTGGCTTTCGGGCGACGGTGCTAATGGGGGCCTGCCGCGCGATCAACCTTGACGGCTCGCTGACCGAGGCCATGGCCCGGATGCGCGCCGCCGGCGTGACGCTGGAGGACTGAGCCATGGTGGACATCGCAACCCGCGTCTGGAACCACAAGTGGAAGATCGACCCGATCGTGCGGTCGCTTATCGACACCGACTTCTACAAGCTGTTGATGTGCCAGTCGATTTTCCGCAACAAGCCGGATACGACCGTAGTCTTCAGCCTGATCAACCGGTCGACGAAAGTGCGCCTTGCCGAGCTGATCGACGAGGGCGAGCTGCGCGAGCAGCTGGACCACGTCCGCTCGCTTTCGCTGACGCGTGGGGAAAGCACCTGGCTGCGCGGCAACACCTTCTACGGCAAACGGCAAATGTTCCGGCCCGATTTCATGGAGTGGTTCGAAGGCCTGCGCTTGCCGCCCTACCATCTGGAAAAGCGTGATGGCCAGTTTCTGCTGACTTTCGAAGGCCGCTGGCCCGAGGTCATGCTATGGGAAATCCCGGCCCTTGCCGTCCTGATGGAGCTGCGCAGCCGCGCGGCCCTGGACGACATGGGCAAGTTCGAGCTGCAGGTGCTTTACGCCCGCGCCACGACCCGGCTTTGGGAAAAGATCGAACGCCTGCGCAAGATCGACGGTCTGAAGATCGCCGACTTCGGCACCCGCCGCCGACACTCGTTCCTGTGGCAGGACTGGGCCGTGCAGGCGATGCACGAGGGGCTGGGGGCAAAGTTCACAGGCACCTCGAATTGCCGGATCGCCATGAAGCGTGACATCGAGGCGATCGGCACCAACGCGCACGAGCTGCCGATGGTCTATTCGGCGCTGGCAAACAGCGACGACGCGTTGCGCCAGGCCCCCTATCAGGTGCTGGAGGACTGGCAGGAAGAGCATGACGGCAACCTGCGGATCATCCTGCCGGATACCTATGGCACCGAGGGTTTCCTGCGCAACGCCCCGGACTGGCTGGCGGGCTGGACCGGCATCCGGATCGACAGCGGCGATCCCGCGACCGGGGCAGAAACCGCGATCCGCTGGTGGCAGGACCGGGGCGAGGATCCGACGCAGAAGCTGGTCATCTTCTCGGACGGCCTTGACGTGGACGCGATCGAGTCCCTGCACGCCCGGTTCCGGGGCCGGGTGAAGGTGTCCTTCGGCTGGGGCACCATGCTGACCAATGATTTCCGGGGACTTGCGACCGGCGACGCGCTGGCGCCGTTCAGCCTGGTCTGCAAGGCCCTATCGGCAAACGGGCGCCCGACGGTCAAGCTGTCGGACAACCCAGCCAAGGCGATGGGTCCGAAGGATGAGATCGAACGCTACAAGCGGGTATTCGGGGTGGGCGCGCAGACGGCGCTGGAAGTCGTCGTCTGATCCGGGGACACGAATTTTCTGCGAAAATTCCGGGCACAGCGATCAACTGCAGAGCACCTTCTTCGCGCACAGGACCGCCCGGGCCAGGTGGCTTTTGTGAATCGGATCGTCCGGCGCAAGCCGCGGCATCGTCCAGCCGACCGAGGCAAGCGCGCGGGCCATGGTAAAGCTTTCAACCATGACCTGATCGGTCGTGCCGTATCCCGCCATCAGCGCGGCGCGGATCTCGGGGTGTTCGGGGTGATGGACGGTCTGCACCAGGGCGGTGCCAAGGTCGTAAAGCCGGAAGCCGAACCCTGAATCGTCGAAGTCGATCAGCGCGACCGACCCGCCGTCGACCAGCACGTTCTCGCGCAGGACATCGGCGTGGATCAGTGCCACGTCATCCGTCAGCCGTTCGCGCAGCGCCTCGCGCGCCCGGAGCAGCACCGCGCGCTGGTCGGGCGTGGCAGCGGGATGGTCCCAGAACCGGCCCCAGAACGGGGTTTCCCCGACCAGCCCGTCGCGGTCCCAGCGCGGACGGGTAAAGCCGTCGGGCAGGGTCAACGCATCGGTTGCCCGGTGCAGCCGGGCCAGCAGCGCGCCCAGCGCGTGATGAAGTGCCAGCACCTCGGGCAAGGGGCGATCGAAAGGCAGGGCGGCCTCGCCCAAAGCCTCGCCTTCCATCCAGCCGATGGCCGAGGCGCGGCGACCATCGGCCAACCGGACCAGCAGGCTGCCATCCCGCGCCGGCAGCGCCGCCGGCACCGGCAGACCGGCGCGGGCAAGTTCGGCGCACCACCAAAGCTCGGACCGGATCGCCTGCGGCGACTGGTATCCGGCGCGGTGCAGCCGCAACGCCGCCCGGCCACCCGGCACGGCCATTTCCAGCACCTGGTTTTCCCGGTCACGCAGCAACCGCAGGACGCGGCCGCCCCAGTGCCGTGCTGCGTCTTCGGCTGGGGTCATTCCTCATCCCCGATCCGGCCGCGCAGCGCCTTGACCTCGCCGCGCGCAGTCTTTGCGGCCACGCGGCGGCGCTGGCTGCCCAGGGTCGGTTTGGTGGCGATCCGGCGCTTTGGCGGGACCAGTGCCGTACGGATCAAATCGGCCAATCGTTCGCGCGCGATCTCGCGGTTCTGCGCCTGGCTGCGGGTGTCCTCCACCTGGAGCACGATCGCGCCTTCGGTGGTCCAGCGCCGCCCGGCCAGCTTCTTCAACCGCGTCTTGACAGAGGCGGAAAGATGCGGCGACCGCTCGGCCTCGAACCGCAGTTCAACGGCGGTCGAGACCTTGTTGACGTTCTGCCCGCCAGGCCCCGAAGCCCGCATGAAGCTTTCGGTCAGTTCCCAGTCGGCGATGGCAAGGGTTTCGGTGATGTGAAGCATGGGGTGATCTTGGTGGCAAACGATCTTTCTGCGAAGGATCGGAAGGGCAATTCTTCGCAGAAGAATAGTGGCCCGAAAGAGAAAGGGTTGCCCCAGGAGGCAACCCTTTCCGAGATCCAAGGAGATGAGCCAGTTAGGCATCAATTCCAATCGGTGGTCTGTCGTCCAAGGGGCTGCCCTTAGAAAACACTCCTCCCGACTGTCCCGACACGTCTCTCCAATATCACTCTAGACACTGGATCACCTCCTTTCAAAATGGTTGCCGATAGGGGAATCGTGACACAGATTTTGTGTTTGTCAAAACAAATCACGCAACCTTTGCCATTGCCCGGGCAACCGCAAGACGGAAAGGCAGAAGTGCCACCATTGCAAGCAAGAGCTTCACCAGCCCGTCGGCGACCGCCAGCGAGACCCAGAACGGCGCCTCGGGGCCAAGGCCCAGAAGCGCGGTCGGGGCGGTGGCCCAGGACACATCGTTGGCCGGTTCCAGCACTGAAAGCGCTGCCGAGAACGCGATGGAGAAGAAAATCGCCGTGTCGACGCAAGAGGAAATCAGCGTGGACACCAGGGGCGCGCGCCACCAGGTGCCGGCGCGCAGCCGGTTGAAGATCGCCACGTCCAGAAGCTGCGCCGCAAGGAAGGCAAGCCCCGACCCGACCGCGATGCGCAAGGTCACAAGCGGGCCGAATTCGCCGCTGATCTGCGTGCCGATGAACGAGCAGGCCACCCCCACGGCAAAGCCCGCAAGCACCACATGGCGGGCGGCGGCGGCGCCCTGCAGCCGGTTGGTCAGGTCGGTGACAAGGAAGGCGAAGGGGTAGGTAAGCGCCCCCCAGGTCAGATAGCCGCCAAACGGAAACTGGACCAGAATGTTCGACGCGGTGACGATCACCGCCATGGCGATGACGCCGGGCAGAAGGCTGCGCATGATGTATTCCGTTTTTTGCAAGGTTGCGGAGACTTGGCCCTGTCGGGCGGAACGCGAGGTATACCCGCGCCCGCCCCCTGTCAACCTCAGTCGGACGCCAGCACGCCTTGGCACTGCTTCGGCAGGTCGGCCATGGTAAACTCACGCGGGCCGCGCTTGCGTGGAGCGTCGTCATCCTTCGGCTTCTTGCCCGTGGCTTTCGGCGGATCCAGATAATCCGTCACCCACCAGGTCAGCGTCTCGTCGCAGCCGTCGCCATTCTTCGACAGGTCGGCCACCGTCGGCGTCTGCGTCTCGCAAAGCTGCGCACCCTTGGGGCATTTCAGGCGGACATGGAAATGCGTGTCATGCCCGGCCACCGGGCGGATCTTCTGCAGCCATTTCTTGTCCGAGGACTTGGCAGTCTTGCACATCTCGATCTTCACTGCCGCCGCGACGAAGATCCGGTCGACGCGGGGGTCGCTGGCCGCCTCTTTCAAGAGCCGGTGATGCACCTTGGTCCAGTTCCCGGTCACCGAGCGCTGGTCGGCGGAACGGACGGGAATCGAGCTGATCTCCTCGCGCGCGGCCTCGCTAAGCGACAGGCTCTGCGGTGGCAGCATCCAGATGTCGGCATCCAGCCCGATCTGGTGGCTGGCGTGCCCGGATGTCATCGGCCCGCCGCGCGGCTGGCTGATGTCGCCGATGTAAAGCCCCTGGCCAAAGCCGATGGCCACAGCCGTTTCCGACAGGTCGATCAGGAAGTCGATCATCTCGGGCTGGCCGAAGTTGCGGTTGCGCGACAGGCGCATCGCCTGCCAGGTCGCTCCGGTCTCGGGCAGTTCCCACATGCCGGCAGCACAGCCCTTGGCATAGGACCCGACCGGCATCGGATCCTGGGCCGAAGGTGCATCCATCGCGCCGAACAGCTTGTTGGCCAGCTTCTCGGCCTGGGCCGGAGCGGCGAGGAAAAGTGACAGCAGAAGCACACGGGTCAGCATCAGGGGGCCATCTCGCCTTTGGGTTTGACGAAGGATAGCAGGATCAACCCGATCAGGAACAACACAATCAGCGGAGCGATGCCCAGCCGTTGCGATCCGGTCGCCGTGGTGGCCAGGGCGATCAGGGCAGGGGACATGAAGCTTGCCACTTTCCCCGACAGCGCGAACAGGCCAAAGGCCTCGGTCGCGCGGTCGGGCGTGGTGTGGCGCGCCATCATGGTGCGCGACGCGGCCTGCAGCGCGCCCCCGGCAGCGCCGATCAGCGCCCCGCAGGCGAAGAAGATCCGGTCCGGCAGGGACGAGGCCGGGTCCAGCGCCATGCCCCACAGGCTTTCGCGGGTCATCCCGACAATGACGCAGCACACCAGGATCAGCACCACGATGGACAGCGTGATCACGGGCTTCGGGCCAAAGCGCCGGTCAGCCCGCCCGCCGATCCAGGCCGCGACCATCGCCGTCACCGCGCCGACGATCCCGAAGACGCCGATCTGGATGATCGACCAGCCCAGCACCCCCGACGCATAGATCCCGCCAAAACCATAAAGCGCATTCAGCGCGTCGCGGTAGAACAGCGACGAGGCGAGGTAGGCCGAAAGACTGCGGCGAAAGCGCAGCGAGCGGATCAGCTCGCGCAGGCTGGCGAAAGCGCGGCCGATGTGCAGCGGGCGGGCGTCGGTCTGCGGCTCCCGCACCCACAGGAAGAAGGGGATCATGAAGACGACGAACCAGATCGCCGTGAAGGGACCGACAAATCGCGTCCCCTCGCGCGCCTCCGGGTCCAGCCCGAAAAGCGGCGGCGTGCCCAAGAGCGTCAATCCGCTGTCGGCCCCTTCCGCGAAGAACAGAAGCATGATGACCAGCGCCAGCAGCCCGCCCAGATAGCCGAAGGCGAAGCCCGAGCCCGAGATTGCCCCGATGTCATCCGCCTGGGTCAGCGAGGGCATCAGCGCGTTGGTGAAGATCGTCGCGAACTCCATCCCGATGAAGCCGATGCCAAAGAGGACCACCGCCCAGACCAGCATCGAGGCCTCGCCGCCCGGTGCCACCCACCACAGGCCCGCCGCACCGACGATGTAGAAGGTCGAGAAGACCCGGACCCAGATCAGCCGACGCCCGGTGCCATCCGCGATGGCCCCAAGGATCGGCGCAAGCACCGCCACCACGATCGAGGCGATGGCCAGCCCCCAGCCCCAATAGGCCTGTGCGGCGGCCTTTGCCGCATCCTCGTCCAGCCCCGCGCCCATGTAGTAGCCCCGGGCGATCTCGGCGAAATAGGGGCCGAAGATGAAGGTAAGCAGCAAGGTGTTGTATGGCTGGCTGGCCCAGTCGAAGAAGTACCAGCCCCAGATCCGCTTGCGCGCGCTTTCCATTCCCTGCCCCTTGGTTTTGCGCGGAGTGAACCCGGAAAACCCTTTCGGCGCAAGCCGCCGCTCTTCGCTCCGTGCCGGGCGCTTATCGCTGACCAAAGCGGGAAGCGCCCGCAAGGAAGCGCCGAGCGGTTCGTCAGCGCGTGGGCGGCCAGGGGCGCGTTGCCTCGGCGTCGATCCAGGCCTGCACCCAGCCGGGCAGGGGCGGGCTTTCCGGGGTGGTCCCCAGCGCCAGCGCCATCTCGGACGGGGGCACGATCCCCGCCTTGCCCACCACGGCAGACCGGATCAGCGCGTGGGACGCACATTCCTCCCCCCGCCACAGCGACTGCTCCATGTAGAGGAACCGGTTGTCCCAGCCGACACAGCGCGTGTGCATCGTCAGCTGCATGAACACCGTCACCCGCCGCCGGTAGCGGATCGTCGACCCGGCCACGGTCAGCCCCCAGCGCCGCTCGCGCAGCACCCGCTCCACCCCGGTGCGCCGACCCAAAGGCAGGCGGCCCAGGTCGTAAAGCGTCAGTGTGCGGCCGTTGTTCAGCTCCATCCAGAGGTCGAGGTCCCAGGGCCAGCAGATGTGGTGGCTGACATGGGTATCGAAGATGCCCATCGGCCCCATCTGCCGCGCGCGCAGCAGTTCCTTGACCATGCGAACGAACGGATACATCGCTTACTCCCGGTTTTCGCCGCAGGCGTGGCGCGGACTGCCGCGCGCGTCAAGCGAAACGCTGCGTTGGGCATTGCCCTTCGCGCGCCCGGCGGATACCTCTGGCCAAACCGTAAGCGGAGCGCCTGATGACCTCGATCTTCCAGATCCTGATGCTGATCCTCGACATCGCCCAGTGGATCATCATCGCGCATATCATCATGAGCTGGCTGATCAATTTCCAGGTCCTGAACCTGCGCCAGCCGCTGGTCGCCTCGATCTGGCAAGGGCTGAACGGCCTGCTGGAGCCGGTCTATGCCCGCGTCCGCCGCTTCCTGCCCAGTCTCGGCGGCCTTGATCTGGCACCCCTGGTCGTCCTGATCGCGGTCTATGCGCTGCGGATCATCCTGGTGAACAACGCCGCCGTCTTCTTCTGACAGCCGCCTTGGACCGCGCCGCCGAGCTTTTGCATTCCGTCTTCGGCTTCCCGGATTTCCGGCCCGGCCAGGCGGAAATCGTGCAGGCGGTGCTGGAAGGACGGAACACCCTGGCCATCATGCCTACGGGCGGCGGCAAGTCCTTGTGCTTCCAGCTGCCCGCCCTTTGCCGCGACGGGGTGACGGTGGTGATCTCTCCCCTGATCGCGCTCATGCGCGATCAGGTCCGCGCGCTGAAGGCGGTAGGGGTCGAGGCGGGGGCGCTGACTTCGGGCAACACCGATGAGGAAACCGAAGAGGTGTTCCGCGCGCTGGACGAGGGGCGTCTGAAACTGCTTTACATGGCGCCCGAGCGGCTTGCCTCCGGGGCGACGCTTGGTCTTTTGCGCCGCGCGGGGTGCAGCCTGATCGCGGTGGACGAGGCGCATTGCGTCAGCCAGTGGGGCCACGACTTCCGCCCCGATTACCTGCGGATCGGCGATTTGCGCCGCGCGCTGGCGGTGCCGCTTGCCGCCTTCACCGCGACCGCCGATGAAGAGACCCGCGCCGAGATCGTCACCAGGCTTTTCGACGGCCAGCCCCCGGCCACCTTCCTGCGCGGCTTTGACCGGCCGAACATCCACCTGGCCTTCGCCGTCAAGGACGGCCCGCGCGAGCAGGTCCTGCGCTTTGCCGCCGCGCGCAAGGGGCAGTCCGGCATCGTCTATTGCGGCACGCGCGCCAAGACCGAAACCCTGGCCCAGGCCTTCCGCGAGGCAGGGCACCCGGCGGTCGCCTACCACGCCGGGATGGACGCCGAGGACCGCCGCCACGTCGAAACCCGGTTCCAGCGCGACGACGGGCTGATCGTCGTCGCCACAGTTGCCTTCGGCATGGGGATCGACAAGCCCGACATCCGCTGGGTCGCCCATGCCGACCTGCCGAAATCGGTCGAGGGCTACTATCAGGAAATCGGCCGCGCCGGGCGCGACGGCCTGCCTGCCGAGACGCTCACGCTTTACGGCCCCGACGATATCCGCCTGCGTCGCAGCCAGATCGACGAAGGGGCCGCCCCCCCGGACCGCAAGGCCGCCGACCATGCTCGTCTGAACGCGCTTCTGGGGCTGGCCGAGGCGCTGGCCTGCCGCCGCCAGGTTCTGCTGGGCTATTTCGGCGAAATCTCCGCCCCTTGTGGCGCCTGTGACCTTTGCGACCGCCCCGCCCTGCTGTTCGACGCGACCGAGCAGGTCCGCAAGGCCCTGTCGGCGATCCTGCGCACCGGCGAATGGTTCGGCGCGGGCCACCTGATCGACATCCTGACCGGCACTTCCACGCCAAAGGTGCGTGAGCGAGGGCATGACCAGCTTCCGACCTTTGCCGTTGGCCGCGACCTGTCGAAGCCCGCCTGGGGCGCGGTTTTCCGGCAGATGATGGGCCGCGACCTCGTCCGCCCCGACCCCGACCGCCATGGTGCCTTGCGGATGACTGACGCCGCCCGCCCGATCCTGCGCGGCGAGGCCTCGGTCACGCTGCGCCAGGATACCGTGGTCGCGGCGGAACGCGAACCGGCCCGGTCCCAGGTCTCGGACGAAGACGCGGGGCTTTTGTCCCTTCTCAAGGCCAGACGGCGCGCCCTGGCCGAGGCGCAGAACGTGCCAGCCTATGTGGTGTTCGCCGACCGCACCCTGATCGAGATGGCCGAGAAGAAGCCTGCGACGCTGGACCAGATGGCCGGGATCACCGGCGTCGGCGCGAAGAAGCTGGAAAGCTACGGCGCGGTTTTCCTTGAGGTGATCACCGGCGCCGCAGAGGCGCTGCATCCCGCCCGGATGCGGCTGGTCGGAAAGCCGGAAGGCGCGGTCTTCGACCGGCTGGCCGAAGTGCAGCTTGACCTGTCGCGGGGTGAGGACGGAACCGGCAAGCATCTGAGCTGCACCCATTCCACGCTGCGCCAGATCGCCGAACGGCGACCCTCGACACTGGCCGAGCTGCAGGCCATCCAGGGCATGGGCGAGCTGAAGATCGACCGCTTCGGCGCGGCCTTCCTGAAGGTGCTGCGCGAGGGGTAAGCCCGGGGCGCGCAGGCGGTCGAACTGTCGGCTTCCGGGCGTGACAGGCGGCGCTCGGCAGGCTAGGACCGGTGGATGGACCATCGCTTTCCCTTTCCTGCCGCCTGGCGTCTGGTCACGGCGCGCGCCGGATGACCGCCAGGATCATGATCCAGGGCGCGGGCTCGAATGTCGGCAAGTCGCTGCTGGTTGCGGGGCTTTGCCGCCATTTCACCAGGGCTGGCCTGACCGTGCGCCCGTTCAAGCCGCAGAACATGTCGAACAATGCCGCCGTCGCGCAGGGGGGCGAGATCGGCCGCGCCCAGGCCCTGCAGGCCCGCGCCTGCGGCGTGGCCCCGCATGTCGACATGAACCCCGTGCTTCTGAAGCCCGAGTCTGAAACCGGCGCGCAGGTCATCGTGCAGGGCAAGCGGCTGGCCACGGTCCGGGCCGGGGACTATGCCGCGTTGAAGCCTCAGCTCATGGCACCGGTCCTGGAAAGCTTCCACCGGCTGCGGGGCGTGGCCGATCTTGTCATCGTCGAAGGGGCCGGCAGCCCGGCCGAGGTGAACCTGCGGGCAGGCGACATTGCCAACATGGGCTTTGCCCGCGCCGCCGATGTGCCGGTGATCCTGACCGGCGACATCGACCGGGGCGGGGTCATCGCCCAGCTGGTCGGAACGCAGGCGGTGCTCGACCCCGCCGATGCCGCGATGATCCGGGGCTTCCTGATCAACAAGTTCCGCGGCGACCCCCGGCTTTTCGACGACGGTTACCGCCTGATCGAACAGCGCACCGGCTGGCCGGGCCTTGGCGTCATCCCCTGGTTCGCGCAGGCCCACCGCCTTCCAGCTGAAGATGCCGCCGACCTTGGCGGAACGCGCGGGACTGGCGGGTTCCTTGTCGCAGTGCCCCATCTGTCAAGGATCGCCAATTTCGACGACCTCGACCCCCTTGCGCAAGAGCCCGGGGTCACGCTGACGATCATTCCTCCGGGTCGACCCCTGCCGGTCGAGGCCGACCTGATCATCCTGCCGGGCAGCAAGGCCACGATCGCTGACCTGGCCTATTTCCGTCAGCAGGGCTGGGATATCGACCTTGCCGCCGCGCTGCGCCGGGGCGCCCGGGTTCTGGGCCTGTGCGGTGGCTTCCAGATGCTGGGCCGCGAGATTGCCGATCCCGAGGGGATCGAGGGCCGCCCCGGGTCGGTCCCCGGCCTTGGCCTTCTGGACGTGACGACCGTGATGACGCCCGACAAGCGCGTGACCGAGACGCGGGCCCGGCACATTGCCTCCGGTGCTCCGGTCACCGGCTACGAGATCCACCTGGGCCGCACTTCAGGCCCGGACCGGGAGCGGCCGTTGTTCACCGTCGACGCCCAGCCGGAAGGCGCGATCCGGGCAGATGGCCGGGTGATGGGCAGCTATCTGCACGGGATGTTCACCGGTGACGCCTTTCGCAGCGCCTTCCTTGCGGAACTTGGGGCCACACCGGGCCATACCACCTATGACGCGACGGTCGAAGCAACGCTGGACGCGCTGGCCGATCATCTGGCGGAACATGTCGATTGCGACCGACTTCTGGAACTGGCGCGGGCGACCACCAACGTCGATCGCGGCTCCCGGTGACATCCGTAGCGGGCGGGGGCCTTCCACCCCCCTCAGAGCTTACGCTCGTCACCCCCCGCGGATATTTGTGCAGAAAGAAGGTCGCTGTCGTCTGCGGATCCTTCATGCGGATCGATCACACCGGACCGGCGGTACAGGCGGGACGCCGATGACCGGCAGATGTGAAGTTGCCTTGTCACCGGCTTGCCCGGTGGCAGGGTTCGCCCGTCGGCAAATTCCTTTCTGCCCAAACATCCCCCCGATCAACGGCAAGCGCCCGACCGACGGTCAAGGGTGATCCCGCGGCAGCGCCGGCCGAGCGGGGCTCGATGCCCCCGAGGACGGCACGTCCTTCCGGCAATGCGCCTGGTCAGAACAGCCCGTCGCCGCCCTTTTCCTGCTCCAACGCCTCGTCGGCGACGACCGCGACCGCCCCGCCGACGACCAGGGGGGCACAGGCCGAGAGGGCGGCCAGAGCGACGCAGACCAGCAGTCCGAACGCCGTTTTCCGCATGATCATGCTTCCGTTCCAATCTTTGCCTGGTGCCGGCCCCCAGCGGACCGGCGCTTCTTGCCTCAGAATTCCACGCCGGCCTGCGCCTTGATTCCGGCGCGGAACGGGTGCTTGACCAGCGTCATCTCGGTGACAAGGTCTGCTGCCTCGATCAGTTCGTCCTTCGCGTTGCGCCCCGTCAAGACCACATGGGTCAAGGGCGGCTTTTCTGCGCGGAGAAACTCCAGCACCTCGGCAAGGTCAAGGTAGTCGTAGCGCAGGGCGATGTTGATCTCGTCCAGCAGCACTAAGCGAACGCGCGGGTCCCGGATCAGTTCCTTCGCCTTCTCCCAGCCCGCCCGCGCTGCCGCGATGTCACGGGTCTTGTCCTGGGTTTCCCAGGTGAAACCCTCGCCCATGGCATGGAACTGGCAGAGGTCGCTGAAATGCGTGGTCAGAAGCCGCCGCTCGCCCGTATCCCAGGCGCCCTTGATGAACTGCACGACCGCGCAGGGCATCCCATGCGCCACGCAGCGCAGGATCATCCCGAAGCCGCTGGAGGATTTCCCCTTTCCCGCCCCGGTGTGGACGATGATCAGCCCCTTCTCGCCCGCCTTGCCGGCCATGATCTTGTCGCGCGCGGCTTTCTTCTTCGCCATCTTGCTGGCGTGGCGGGCCAGCTCGTCTACGCCGGGTTCGGGGGCGGGTGTCGCAATGGTTCCGGTCATGGTCGGTCGCGTCCTTGACAATGCTTGGGCTTCTGCCACAGGTGAAACGGCGCTGGTTCCTGTTTATGACAGGCGAAGAGGGAATGCGACAGGGTCCGTCAGGCCCCCAATCGCAGCCGCCCCCGCGACCGTGACCGGAGAGGTCCCATGGCCACTGGCGCAATGCCGGGAAGGCGGGGGCCGTGGGGCGAAATCCCCGTATCCGCAAGCCGGGAGACCTGCCAGCGCGACGGAAGAAACCGGCGGACGGGGTGTTCCGCGACCGGCAGATGGCGGGGCAACCGCCTTCTCTGGCCCATCCCCGTTCCGCCTTCGGGATAGGTTGCGATGGTCGCCACGCTCTATGTCTGCACCACCTGCAAGGCCGGGGAGCCCCTGCCCGAAAGCGATGCGCGCCCCGGGGCGATGCTGCATGCCGCACTTCTGGCCGCCGGACCGCCCGAAGGCGTCCGCATCGTCGGGGTCGAATGCCTGTCGGCCTGCAACACGGGCTGTGCCGTCTCGCTGACCCAGCCCGAAGCCTGGTCCTATGTCTACGGCCGCCTGACCCTGGACGATGTGCCGGCCATCCTGGAGGGCGCAGCCAGATACGCGGCTACAACCGATGGTCTTGTTCCCTGGCGCGACCGTCCCACCGTCTTTCGCAAGCAAAGCATCGCCCGCATCCCCCCGCAGATTTCCCCACAAGAGGCCGCCGAATGACCACTCCCGAAATGGGCCTGACGAAAATCCCCGTGACCGTGATCACCGGCTTTCTGGGTGCGGGCAAGACCACGCTGATCCGCCACCTGATGCAGAATCCGCAAGGCAAGCGGCTGGCGATCCTGGTGAACGAGTTTGGCACCGTCGGCGTCGACGGCGACATCCTGAAGTCCTGCGCCGACGCCAATTGCCCGGTGGAGAACATCGTCGAACTGGCCAACGGCTGCATCTGCTGCACCGTCGCCGAGGATTTCATCCCGACGATCGAGGCGCTGATGGCCATGCCGGTCCGCCCCGACCATATCCTGATCGAGACCTCCGGCCTTGCCCTGCCGAAGCCCTTGCTCAAGGCCTTCGACTGGCCCGCGATCCGCAGCCGCATCACCGTCGATGGCGTCATCGCCCTGGCCGACGCCGAAGCCGTGGCCGCAGGCCGCTTTGCCCCCGACGTGGCCGCCGTTGACGCGCAGCGTGCCGCCGACCCGTCGCTTGACCACGAAACCCCGCTGAGCGAGGTCTTCGAAGACCAGATCCTCTGCGCCGACCTGATCCTTCTGTCGAAGGCCGATCTGGCAGGTGAAGCCGGGCTGTCAGCGGCCCGCAAGGTCATCAGCGCCGAAATGACCCGCCCTGTCCCGATGCTCGCCATGACCGATGGTGTGATCGACCCGCGCGTGATCCTTGGCCTGAACGCCGCTGCCGAGGATGACATCGCCGCCCGCCCCTCGCACCACGACGGCGAGGACGACCACGAGCACGACGATTTCAACTCGGTGGTGATTGACCTGCCCGAGGTTGCGGACCCCGAGGCCCTGTCCGCCGCCATCACCCGCCTGGCGCAGGAGCAGCGCATCCTGCGGGTCAAGGGCCATGTCGCCGTGACAGGCAAGCCGATGCGGCTTCTGGTGCAGGCGGTCGGCGCGCGGGTGCGGATGCAGTTCGACCGCCCCTGGGGCACCGCCCCGCGCCGGTCGCAGCTGGTGATGATCGCCGAACATCATGACATCGACGAAGCGGCCATTCGCCGGGTGCTGGGGGTCTGAGCACGCCATGGCCCCCTTTCTCCTCTCTGCAAGACTGGCCCCCCCCTCTCCCCTCGGGGGAGAGGGGGGGGGTGAGGGGATGACCTCAAGCGCGGTCTCTGGCCGGTGCCCCCCACCCCCATCCCCTCCCCACACGGGGGAGGGGAGGCACTTCGCCTTCGCCTTTTGCGCAAGACCGACAACCGTTGCCTTGGTCCAACGTCTTCCCCCCGCGCCACCCTCCCCCCTCTGTGGGGGAGGGCCGGGGTGGGGGGGCTTGTCGCCCCGGCGGGGAGCCTGACATGCATGTCGTCTTCCGCGAAAGCCACGGTCTGGAGGAAACCGAAGCCCCGTTCGACCCGGGGCAAGACCCCGCCGATCTGGTGGTCCTGTCCTTTTCCGACAGTGACCTTGGCGCCTTCGTCGCGGGATACGAACGGGCCCGTAGGATGGGCAATACCGCCCATCCCACCTTGCGCCTTGCGAACCTCATCGCGCTGAAGCACCCCGTCTCGGTGGATACCTATGTCGAAAAAACCCTGTCCGGTGCCAAGGCCATCCTCGTCCGCCTGATCGGGGGCGAGGCCTACTGGCCCTACGGTCTTGCCACCCTGCAGGACCTTGCCCGCCGTAAGGGCATCGCCCTGGCCGTCCTGCCTGCGGATGGGCGCGAGGACCCAAGGCTCGACGCGATCTCCACGCTTCCCGTCTCCACCCTCCGCCGCCTGCAGGCCCTTTGCGACGAAGGCGGCGCGGTGGCGGCGCAGGCCGCACTGGCGCAACTGGCGCTTGCCGCCGGGATCTATGCGGCCCCGGTTGTAGGCGACAAGACCGTGCCGCAGATGGGGTTCTACGACCCCGAGCGCGGCGTCATTCCTGCGCCCCAGACCCTATTCCACGCAGCCCCCCACCCCCATCCCCTCCCCACAGAGGGGGAGGGGGGGCACCACACCCCGAACGACAGCGCCGCGCCGCAAGTCTTGCACGACGCCTCCACCCGCGCCTCCCTCCCCCCCCAGTGGGGGAGGGATGGGGTGGGGGGGGCGCCAGCAACCACAGGCCCCGTCCTCGTCACCTTCTACCGCAGCTATCTCACCGCCGGTGACACCGCCCCGATCGACGCGCTGATCCATGCCCTGCGCGCCAGGGGCTTCGCCGCCCATGGTGCCTTCGCCCCCAGCCTCAAGGCCCCCGGCGTGGCCCGCTGGCTGCAGGACCACCTCACCGCCCACCCCCCGGTCGCCGTCATCAACGCCACCGCCTTCTCGGCCCAGGCCTCCGACGGCTCCACCCCCTTCGATGGTGCCGCCTGCCCGGTCTTCCAGGTCGCCCTCTCCACCGCCCGCCGCCGCGACTGGGTCGCCTCCGACCGGGGCCTGTCGCCCGCCGACCTTGCCATGCATGTCGTGCTGCCCGAGGTGGACGGCCGCCTTTTCGCAGGCATCGTCAGCCACAAGTCGCCAGGCAAACGCCACCCCGACCTGCAGTTCTCGCGCTTCGCCCACCGCGCCGATGCCGGGCGGATCGACGCCGTGGTGGACCGCGTGGCGGGCTGGCACCGCCTCGCCACCACCCCCGCCGCCGACCGGCAGCTGGCGATCATCCTCTCCACCTACCCCGGTCGCGCGCATCAGATGGCCCATGCGGTCGGCCTTGATGCCCTTGCCTCGACCGAGGCACTCCTCACCGATCTCGCGACCAATGGCTACCAGACCACGCAAAGCGCCCCCCTGCCGCAGGCCCTGACCGAAACCCTCACATGGCCCCTCAGCGCCTACTTGACCGCCCTCCAAACCCTGCCGGACCCCCTCCGCCAGAGCCTGGCCCAGGCCTGGGGCGACCCCGCCACCGACCCCCAGGTCCGCGACGGTGTCTTCCATTTCCCCGCCACCCGCCGGGGCCATGTCCTTGTCGCCCTGCAACCCGAACGCGGCGAAACCACCGCCCGCGACGCCGAGTATCACGACCTTTCCCGCCCCCCGCGCCACGGCTATGTCGCCTTCTACCTCTGGCTGCGGGCGCAAGGCCACCATGCCCTGATCCACATGGGTGCCCACGGCACGCTGGAATGGCTGCCGGGCAAGTCGGTCGCCCTATCCGACACCTGCTGGCCCGAGGCGCTGACCGGCCCCGTGCCGGTGATATACCCCTTCATCGTCAACGACCCGGGTGAGGCCGCGCAGGCCAAGCGCCGGATCGGCGCGGTCACCCTTGGCCACCTGCCGCCGCCGATGGTCGCCTCGCAGCTGCCAAGCGCGCTTGGAACCCTCGAACGCCTTCTCGACGAATATTCCACCGCCGACGGCCTTGACCCCGCCCGCCGCACCCGCCTGATCGCCAGCATCCGCGACGAGGCGCAGGCGTCGGGCGTGGCCGAAGACCTCGGCCTGCCGAAGGACGCCACCCCCGCCGAGGCGATCACCCGGATCGACCGCTTCGTCTGCGACCTGAAGGAAAGCCAGTTCGGCCATGGCCTGCACATCTTCGGGCAAGGGCAGGGCGAACGTGAGGGGCTGCTGACCGCCCTGAACGGCCAGAGGGTTCCCCCCGGCCCCGCAGGGTCCCCCAACCGGGGCCGGTCGGACGTGCTGCCCACCGGCCGCAACCTCTTCAGCGTCGATCCCCGCGCCGTTCCGTCCCGCAACGCGCATGCCCAGGGCGTGAAACTCGCCGAGGAACTGATCCGCCGCCACCTGCAGGACCATGGCGATTACCCGCGCGGGCTGGTGGTCGATCTCTGGGGGTCCGCCACGATGCGCACGGCGGGTGAGGAGTTCGCCATGGCGCTGCACCTCGCCGGCCTCGCGCCCAAGTGGGACGACGGCTCCGCCCGCGTCTCGGGCTTCGAGATCCTGCCGCTGGCCATTCTCGGACGGCCAAGGATCGACCTCACCCTCCGCGTCTCCGGCCTGTTCCGTGATGTCTTCCCGACCCTCGCCCAGCTCTTTGAAGCCGGGGCCGAGGCGCTGGCGCAGCGCGCCGAGACGCCCCAGGACAACCCCTACACCGCGCGCGCGCCTCGGGTCTTCGGCCCGAAGCCCGGACTTTACGGCCTTGGAATGGGCACCGCCGCCGACACCTTCACCGACGCGGCGCGAAAAGCCGCCGGTGAGGCCTGGCTGACCGCCTCCAGCTGGGCCATCGGTCCCGACGGTCAGTCCACCGAGAACCGCGCCGGGCTTGAGGCCCGGGTCCTCGCCGCCGATGCTTTCGTCCACGCCCAGGACCTGCCGGAAACCGACGTGCTGAGGGCCACCGACTATGCCGCGCACGAGGCCGGTTTCGCCGCCGCCGTCGCCCGGCGGGGGGGCAAGACGCCCGCCCTCTACCATCTCGACGCCACGCGCCCCGCCACCCCGCGCGCCCGGACGCTCACCGAAGAAATCGCCCGCACCGTCCGCGCCCGGGCCGCCAACCCGGACTGGGCGCAGGGCATGATGAACCACGGCTACCGGGGCGGGGCCGAGATCGCCGCCACGCTCGACCACCTGGCCGCCTTCGCCCATCTGGCAGGGGTCGTGCCGCCGCACCTCTTCGACCTTTACCACGACGCCACGCTTGGCCGAGACGAGGTCCGCAGCTTCCTCCAGCGCGAAAACCCCGCCGCCCTGCACGCGATGGAAGACCTCTTCCGCCGCCTGCGCGATGCCGGCCTGTGGATCACGCGCCGAAATTCCATCGCTGCGCAGGTGGAGGGTGCGGCATGACCTTACTGCTCTTCGCATTTCACATTTGCCCAAATATCCCCGCCGGAGGCTCCCCGAGCCGTTGCGCGTTCTTCACGCGCAAAAGGCGAGACAAAGGGCTTGCGCGGAACGCGCTCCATTCAATAACCGCCCAAACCCCAGGGCGTGTCGCATGTCGCTAGCACCTGAGATCAAGGGCTGGTGCCCCGGTGCCCTGCGCCCCATGCAATCGGGCGATGGTCTCATCGTCCGCATCCGCCCCCCCGGCGGCAGGCTTACCCCTGCCCAGGCCGAAGCCATCGCCCGGGCCTCAAGCGAACACGGCAACGGCATCCTTGACCTCTCGGCCCGCGCCAACCTGCAACTGCGCGGTGTCACCATGGCTGCGCACGGCCCCTTGATCGAAGACCTCCGCACCCAGGGCCTGATCGACCCCGACATCGACGCGGAATCGCTGCGCAATCTTGTCGTCACGCCGTTTCGCAACGCCCGCCCCGGGCCGTTGCCGACCTCTGACACGACGGAAAGCCTGACCGCCACCCTGACCGCCGCCTTGACCCGGATGCCCCGGCTTCCGGCCAAGTTCGGTTTCGCGGTGGACAGCGGCCCGCGCCCCGTGCTGACCACGGCCTCCGCCGACCTGCGGCTTGAGCGGGCGGCGGATGGACGGCTGATCCTGCGCCCGGACGGCTGCGGCCTTGGCCAGCCGGTGACCGACCTTGCCCGGGATGCCATTGCCATGGCCGAGTGGTTTGTCTCCAGAGGCGGCGTGGCGAACGGGCGGGGCCGGATGGCCACCCTGATCGCCAGCGGCATCCTGCCCGAAGGCTGCACCACCGCCCCCGCCGATCCCGTGCCGCGTCCCCCGCCGGGCCGCCATGTCGAGGGCGCCCTTGTCGCCCTCGCCTTCGGCCAGATGCAGGCCGAAACGCTGGCCGCCCTTGCCGCCCTTGGCCACGAGATCCGCCCCACCCCCTGGCGGATGCTTTTCCTTGCCGGGGCCGCCCACCTGCCGGACCTGCCCGGACTGATCACCGACCCCGACGACCCCCTGCTGCGCGTCACCGCCTGCACCGGGGCGCCCGGATGTCCGCAGGCGTTGGGCGAAACCCGCGCCCTTGCCCGGACGCTTGCGCCCCTTTTGCCTTCCCGGTCGGACACAGCGGGGCAGCTGCACCTCTCCGGCTGCGCCAAAGGCTGCGCCCATCCCGGCCCGGCCGAACTGACGCTGGTCGCCACCGCCCGGGGGTACGATCTGGTCCGGAACGGCCGCGCCTCCGATCCCCCCGCGTTGCACGGCCTTTCGGCCGGGGCGCTCTTCGCTCATCTCAAGGCCCCTCATGCCCCATCTTTATGAAACCGACGGCGCGGCGATCTACCTTGCCTCTTTCGCCATGATCCGCGCCGAGGCGGACCTTGCCCGCTTCACCCCGGAAGAGGAAATCGTCGCCGTCCGGATGATCCATGCCGCCGGGATGGTCGACCTTGCCCCACACATCCGCTTCACCCCCGGCATGGCCATTGCCGCCCGTGCCGCGCTGGAGGGCGGAGCGCCGATCCTTTGCGACGCGCGGATGGTCAGCGAAGGCATCACCCGCACCCGCCTGCCCGCAGGGAACCCGGTGATCTGCACCCTGCATGACCCATCGGTCCCCGAACTGGCGAAAGCGATGGCCAACACCCGCTCGGCCGCCGCCCTTGAACTCTGGCGGCCGCACCTCGCCGGAGCCGTGGTCGCCATCGGCAACGCCCCGACCGCGCTGTTCCACTTGCTCAACATGCTGGAAGACCCCGCCTGCCCCCGTCCCGCCGCGATCATCGGCTGCCCGGTGGGCTTCGTCGGCGCCGCTGAATCGAAAGCGGTGCTGATCGCCGCGCCACCCGTGCCCTCGGTCGTCGTCGAGGGACGGCTTGGCGGGTCGGCAATAACCGTGGCGGCGGTCAACGCCCTTGCCAGCCGGAAGGAATAGGCATGGGACGCGTCATCTGTGCGGGCTTGGGCCCCGGCGATCCCGACCTGATGAGCCTGCGCTCTGCCCGTGCCATCGGCGAGGCGCGCCACATCGCCTATTTCCGCAAGGAAGGCCGCGCGGGCCAGGCGCGGCGGATCGTCGAGGGGATGCTGGCGCCGCAGGCCCTCGAATACCCGATGGAATACCCGGTCACGACCGAACTTCCCTTCGACAGCCCCGCCTATACCGATGCGCTGGCGCGGTTCTACGACGGTTGGGCCGACCGGCTGGCCCGGCTGGCCGCGACCGAGGATGTCGTCGTGCTGTGCGAGGGCGACCCGTTCTTCTACGGCTCGTTCATGCACCTGCACTCCCGCCTGCAGGGCCGGGTGCCGGTCGAGGTGATCCCCGGCATCACCGGGATGACCGGCTGCTGGAACGCCACCGACACGCCGATCACCTGGGGCGATGACGTGCTGACCGTCCTGATGGGAACGCTGCCCGAGGACGATCTTGTCCGCCACATGACCCAGGCCGATGCGCTGGTGGTGATGAAGACCGGGCGCAACCTGCCCAGGGTGCGCCGTGCGCTGGAACGCGCCGGCCGCCTGCAATCCGCCTGGATCGTCGAGCGCGGCACCATGCCGGGCCAGCGCGTCGCGCGCCTGGCCGAGGTGGACGCCAACGACGTCCCCTATTTCGCCATCGTGCTGGTCCACGGCCATGGCCGCCGCCCGGAGTTGCCGGAATGACCGGCAGCCTGGTCATCGCGGGCCTGGGGCCGGGGGACGCGCGCCAGGTCACGCCCGAGGTATCCTCGGCCCTGGCGGATGCGACCGATGTGGTCGGCTACATCCCCTATGTCGCCCGGATCGCCGCGCGGGACGGGCTGACGCTGCATCCGTCCGACAACCGTGTCGAACTTGACCGCGCACGCGCCGCCCTTGCCATGGCGGCCGGTGGCAAGCAGGTGGTCGTCGTCTCGTCCGGCGATCCCGGCGTCTTCGCCATGGCCTCGGCGGTGTTCGAAGCGCTGGAGGGGCGTCCCGACTGGCAGGCGCTTGATATCCGCGTGCTGCCCGGCATCACCGCGATGCTGGCGGCGGCGGCGGCGGCGGGCGCGCCGCTGGGCCATGATTTCTGCTGCATCAACCTTTCGGACAACCTCAAGCCCTGGCCGGTCATCGAAACCCGCCTGACCTATGCCGCGAAGGCCGACCTTGCCATGGCCTTCTACAACCCCCGCTCTGCCAGCCGACCCGAGGGATTTGCCCGTGCGCTGGACCTTCTGCGCCGCGAGTGCGGGCCCGATCGCCTGATCAGCTTCGCCCGCGCCGTCACCACGCCGGAAGAGCGGCTGGTCACCGTGACCCTGGCCGAGGCCATGCCTGACATGGCCGACATGCGCACCGTGGTGATCGTCGGCAACTCGGCCACCCGCCGAGTCGGCCGCTGGGTCTACAGCCCCCGGAGCGCGGGATGATGCGCGCGCGGACCAGGATCCTTCGCAGGACTTTGCAAAGTTGTGCGCAGAGCCCTGGCGCGGCCCGCTCAGCCGTCCAGCCAGGCCATGACCTCGCTCACCGTCCGCACCACCCGCCGCTCTGGCACGTCCGGCCGGTCGATCAGGATCACCGGCACCCCCAACGCGCGCGCGGCGGTCAGCTTGGCCTCGGCACCCGCTCCGCCGGCATTCTTCGCCACGATCACCCCGATGCGATGCGCGACCAGAAGCGCTCGGTCCCCCTCGGCGTCGAACGGCCCGCGCGCGATCACCACCTCGGCCCGGGGCAAGGGCAAGGCGGCTTCCGGCGGATCGACGAGACGCAGCAGGTAATGGTGCTGCGGCGCCCCGGCGAAGGCCGCAAGCGTCTGTCGGCCGATTGCCAGAAACACCCGTTGCGGCCTGTCGCCCAAAGCGGCCACCGCCCCGGAAAGGTCGGGCACATGGGTCCAGCGGTCGCCGTCGGCTGCCACCCAGGGCGCACGCTCGAAGGCGGCAAGGGGTGTGCCGGCACTGGCGCAGGCCGCGACGGCGTTGCGGCTCATCTGCGCGGCGAAAGGGTGCGTGGCGTCGATCACATGGCTGATCCCCTCGGCCCGCAGGTAGGCCGCCAGCCCGTCGGCCCCGCCAAAGCCGCCGACACGAACCGGCAGGGGTTGTGCGAGCGGCGCCCCCGTCCGGCCCGCATAGGAATAGACCGCCGCGCGCCCCGCATCGGCAAGGGCCCGCGCAATCTGCGCGGCTTCGGTGGTTCCGCCCAGAAGAAGGACGCGCGGCATGGCTGATCCCTGGCTGACGATCATCGGTCTGGGCGAGGATGGACCGGCGGGGCTGTCGCCTGCAAGCCGCGCAGCACTTGACCGTGCGACGGTGATCTTCGGCGGACCCCGGCATCTGGCGCTGACCGGCGCCGACGCGCGGGGCAGGCCCTGGCCGGTTCCCTTCGACACCGGCCCGGTCCTGGCCTGCCGGAACGCGCCCACCGTGGTCCTCGCCTCGGGCGATCCGTTCTGGTTCGGCGCAGGCGGCAGCCTGATGGCCGGTCTGCAGCCCGGCGAATGGGTGTCGCACCCGGCCCCGTCGATCTTCCAGCTGGCCGCGAACCGTCTGGGCTGGCGGCTGGAGGAAAGCCTCTGCCTTGGCCTGCACGCCGCGCCCTTTGCCCGGCTTCTTCCCCTCCTTGGCAAGGGCACGCAAGCGATCTGCACCGTCCGGGACGTGGCGGCGGTCGGCGCGCTGGCGCATTGGCTGGCCGACAACGGCCACCCCAATGCCGGGCTGACGATCCTGGAACGCCTTGGCGGCCCGGAAGAAAAGGTCCGTCCGGCCCCGCTTGCCGCAATCCCCATCGACATCGCCGCCCCGGTTGCGGTCGCGATCCGCGCCGCCGACCCCGGCCTTCCCCGCGCCTCGGGCCTGCCCGACGCGCTTTTCGCGCATGACGGCCAGATCACCAAGCGCCCGGTGCGGGCGTTGACTCTGTCCGCCCTTGCCCCCCGCGCCGGTGAAGCGCTTTGGGATATCGGCGCCGGGTCCGGCTCGATCGGCATCGAATGGCTGCTGGCCGGGGGCGCGCGGGTCGAGGCCGTCGAGGCCGACGCAACCCGCCTGGACCGTGCCCGCCTCAACGTCGAAGCCTTCGGATTGGCCCACCGGCACCGGCTGCATGCCGCCCGCGCGCCCGAAGGCCTTGCCGACCTGCCGATGCCCGATGCCGTCTTTGTCGGCGGGGGTGCCAGCGACGGGCTTCTGACCCGACTGTGGGAGATCATTCCGCCGGGCACCCGTCTGGTCATCAATGCCGTCACCCTTGAGACCGAGGCCCTGGTCTTGAACTGGTCGGCCCGCCATGGCGGCGCGCTGCTGAAGATCGAACTTTCCGAACCCGCAGCCCTGGGAACCCGCCATGGCTGGAAATCCGCCCTGCCGATCCTGCAATGGAGCGTCATCCGATGATCGTCGCGGGCTTCGGCTTCCGTTCGGACACCAGCCTTGCCGCGCTGCAAGATGCCTTGGACCAGGTCGGCGGCGCTGCGGGCGTCACGCATCTGGCGACGCTTGCCACCAAGGCCCATGGCCTTGCCCCGCTGGCAGCGGCGCTGAACCTGCCCCTCGTCGCGCTTGGGCCAGAGGCGCTGCGCGACCAGCCCACGCTGACCCGTTCCGCCCGCGTGGGCGCGCTGCACGGCACCGGATCGGTGGCCGAAGCAGCGGCCCTGGCCGCCGCAGGCCAGGGCGCGCGGCTCAACGGCCCGCGCGCGGTGTCCCGCGACGGAACGGCGACGGCGGCCATTGCCGTGGGGATGGGCGCATGAATCCGACCCCACATGGCTTGATCCCTTGCCGGTCAGGCGCGCCCCGGCGGGTCTGGGCCATCCGCCCGGCGGGGAGCTTGCCAGCCGTTCCCTCCCGCACAACCGCAGAAGGGTGCGGCCCAGCCCCCGGTCGCACGATCCCTGCCCAAGGGCCGGACGCAGCCCGCAAAGGACCATTCGCATGACCGTCCATTTCATCGGCGCCGGTCCCGGTGCGCCCGATCTTCTGACCCTGCGGGGCCGCGACCTGATCGCCGCCGCGCCGGTCTGCCTATACGCGGGCTCGCTGATCCCCGAGGGCATCCTCAAGCACTGTCCCCCCGGCTGCCGGATCGTGAACAGCGCCCCCCTGTCGCTGGACGAGATCATCGCCGAGATCGCCACCGCCCATGCCGCCGGTCAGGATGTGGCGCGGCTGCATTCGGGCGACCTGTCGGTCTGGTCGGCGATGGGCGAACAGCTGCGCCGTCTGCGCGCCTTGGGCATCCCCTATGACGTGACCCCCGGAGTGCCGTCCTTCGCTGCCGCCGCCGCCAGCCTTGGGGCCGAACTGACCCTGCCGGGCCTTTCGCAATCGGTGGTCCTGACCCGGACCGAAGGCCGCGCCACCGCGATGCCCCCGCGTGAGACGCTGCCCGCCTTCGCCGCCACCGGGGCGACGCTGGCGCTGCACCTGTCGATCCACCTCATCGACAAGCTGACGGCCGAGCTGATCCCGCATTACGGCCCTGACTGCCCGGTCGCCGTCGTCTGGCGCGCCAGCTGGCCTGACCAGCGCATCATCCGCGCCACGTTGGCCACGCTGAAGGCCACCGTCCCGGCCGAGGTCGACCGCACCGCACTGGTCCTGATCGGTCCCGCTCTGGCGCAGGAAGGGTTCGAGGAAAGCCGCCTTTATGCCGGCGATTATGACCGGCGCTACCGCCCCGTCGGCACCGATCCGCGCTTTCCCGGGACCGGATCGTGACGCCCCGTTCCGTTCCCGGCCTGATCATCTCGGCCGCCGCTTCGGGCACAGGCAAGACCACGGTCATGCTGGGTCTGCTGGCGGCGCTGCGCGACCGGGGGCTGGTGGTGCAGCCGTTCAAGAACGGGCCGGACTACATCGACCCTGCGTTTCATCTGGCCGCGTCCGGGCGGGAGTCCTTCAACCTTGACAGCTGGGCCATGCCGGGACCGATGCTGGACGGGCTGCTTGCAGCGGCAACGGGCGCGGACCTGATCCTTGCCGAAGGCTCGATGGGTCTTTTTGATGGCGTCGCGCAGGCGGGTGCCGCAGGCAACGGCGCGACGGCAGATCTTGCCGTGCGGATGGGCTGGCCGGTGGTCGCGGTGATCGACGCCAGCGGTCAGGCGCAGACTGCCGCTGCCGTGGCGCTGGGCCTGGCGCGGTTCCGCCCGGGGGTTCGGCTGGCCGGGGTGATCCTGAACCGCATCGCCAGTCCAAGGCATGAAGCCCTGGTCCGCAAGGGGATGGACGAGGCCGGGATCGTGGTGCTGGGTGCGTTGCCGAAGCGGGCCGCGATTGCCATGCCAGAACGTCACCTGGGCCTGGTGCAGGCCGAAGAACAGCCCGCGCTGCGGTCCCTCATCGCCGAGGCGGCCGCCCTGATGCGCGAAGCGGTCGATCTTGACGCCCTGATTGCCGCCGCTGCCACCGCCGCTGCCACCGCCGCCAGCCTGGCGGCGGGCGTCCGGGTGACCCCTCCCGGCCAGCGCATCGCCCTGGCCCGCGACGCGGCGTTCAGCTTCGTCTACCCGCATCTTCTGCAGCGCTGGCGCGCGGCCGGGGCCGAGATCCTGCCGTTCTCGCCGCTTGCCGATCAGGCGCCGGACCCTTCGGCCGATGTCTGCTGGCTGCCGGGCGGCTACCCGGAACTGCATGCCGTGGCCCTGTCTGCCGCTGACCGCTTCCGCGCCGGTCTGCAGGGTTTTGCCGGGATCAAGCCCGTGCATGGCGAATGCGGAGGCTACATGGCGATGGGCGAGGCGCTGGTCGACAAGGACGGCACCCGGCACCGGATGACGGGGCTTCTGGGGCTGGTGACCAGTTACGCCGACCGCAAGATGCACCTGGGCTACCGGGCCGCCCGGCTTGCACATCCGCTGCCCGGCCACCCGGCGGGAAGCCTGCTGAAGGGTCACGAGTTTCACTATTCCACCATTCTGGCCCAGCCAGATACGCCGCTTGCCAAGGTGACCGACGCCACCGGCGCCCCGGTCGCCGAAACCGGAAGTACTCGACTTCAACCGGGCGGCGGACTATCCACCGGCACCTATTTCCACCTGATCGCAGGCGCGACATGACTGCAACGGCATCTGGCATGGCATCTGGCACGACTCCTGGCTTCGTCACCTTTGTCTCTTCCGGTCCCGGCGACCCTGACCTCATGACGGTGAAGGCGGTCAAGGCGCTGCAGGCGGCGGATGCCGTGCTGTACGATGACCTGTCCTCGGGGCCGATCCTGGCGTTGGCCCGTCCGGGGGCCGACCTGGTCGGCGTCGGCAAGCGCGCGGGCCGGGCCTCGCCCAAGCAGGACCATGTCAGCCGGCTTCTGGTCGACTATGCGATGACCGGGGCGCGGGTCGTGCGGCTGAAGTCCGGCGATTCGGGGATCTTCGGGCGGCTGGAAGAAGAGTTGACGGCGCTGCACGCGGCCGGGATTCCTTGCGAGATCGTCCCCGGCGTGACCTCGGCTTCGGCGGCGGCGGCGGCGGCGGGCATCCCGCTGACCCGCCGCACCCATGCCCAGCGGGTCCAGTTCATTACTGCCGCCGATATCTCGGGCAACCTGCCCCCCGGCCTGAACCTGCTGGCACTGGCTGATCCGCTGGCGACCACCGTGGTCTTCATGGGCAAGCGGACCTTTCCCGCCCTCGCCGCTGCGCTGGTCGCCCATGGCCTGCCGCCCGACACGCCCGCACTGCTGGCCGAGGCGGTCAGCACCCCGGACGAACGCCTGCTGCGGACCACGGTCGGTGCCCTTGCCAAGGCGCTGTCGCAGGGCTTTGGCCCGGCGCCGGGACTGATCATCTACGGCGCGCTGGCAGACGGCGCGCCGTGAGGGTCACGCTTTGCGCCAGCTGCGATCTGGGGCGGTCGGGCTTTGCCGGGCCGCTGCGGGCGGCGCTGGATGCCGCCGGGCTGAAGGCGCAGGTCGCCACCACCGACTGCCTGTCCGGTTGCGCCCGCGCCTCGACCTGTGCCTTCCGCAGTCCCGGCAAGACCGCCTATCTTTTCGGCGACCTTGGTCTCGGGGATCTGCCCGACCTCGTGGCTTTCGCGCGCCACTATGCCGCCTCGGCCGACGGCAATCTGCCCGATGCCCGGGTGCTTGGCGACCTCCGGATGAAGGCGCTGGCCCGCATTCCCGGCTGATCCGTCGCAATCCGCCCGCAAGGGGCGCAAAAGCGCCTTGACCCCCGCCGCCGCCTGATGGCAACTGGACCGGCATGGTGTCCGGCATGGCGCAAAGCGTTCGGACTGAAACGGGAATGGACAAGGGCGGACTGATCACGGCGCCCGAACCCCAACCGCCCCCGCGACTGTATGCGGCGAGCGGCTTTCCAGCAGCCACTGGCCCCCTCGGGGGCTGGGAAGGCGGAAAGCAGGCTTTGACCCGCGAGTCAGGAGACCGGCCATGCACGGAAACGGAACTGCCGTCGGGTGTGACGGCAAGGAGCACATGATGAACACGACGACCAAGATTTCGACCCGCGCTTCGGACAAGACCACCGCCCTTGCTTCGGTGCTTGGCGTGGCGCTGCTGGGCCTGACGATCCTCTTCATCGCGGGCCATGCCCAGTCGGCAGCCCTGCATGACGCCGCCCACGACGTGCGTCACGCCACCGGCTTTCCCTGCCACTGACGCCCTGACCCGATGATCCAACGCATGCTGACCAGCGCGCTTGTCGCTGGTTGTGCGGCATGGCTGCTTGCGGCCGTGCTGCACTTCGCTTTCGTGCAGAAGTACATCCTTCTGGGCGAGGAGTATGAAACCGGGGCCGCCGTGCATTTTGCCGGAATCGCCCCCGCAACCGACCATGCCGCCAAAGCGAATGACAGCCAGGAGACTGCCGAGGCGGACCATGCGCATGCCGAAGGCGAGGCCGGTCATGCGCATGACCATGGCGCGGGCGAGGAAGTCTCGACCTTCAGTCGCAATCTCTGGACGACAGTGTTCTTCGGGCTGGTCTATGTCGCCTATGCGCTGATCCTGGTGGCGGGATTTGGCCTGGCGCAGGCTTTCGGCAAGGCGATCACCGCGCGGGAAGGGCTGTTGTGGGGCATCGCCGGCTTTGCCAGCTTGCAGCTGGTTCCGGCGCTGGGCCTGGCGCCAGAGCTGCCGGGAACCATGGCGGCCGATCTGGGCGCCCGCCAGGTCTGGTGGTGGGGCACCGCCATTGCCACGGCGGCCGGCCTTGGCCTTCTGGCCTTTGGCCGGGGGCTGGCACCCTTGCTGCTTGCCGTGGTCGTTCTGGCCGCGCCGCACGTCATCGGCGCGCCGGACTTGCAGGGCTTCAGCGGCGTCGCCCCGCCCGAGGTCGCTGCCGCCTTCTCGGCCCGGGTGCTTGGCACCGGCCTTGCGGTCTGGGCGCTGATGGGCTGGGTCGCGGGCCATTTCTGGGCACGCGAAGCCTTGGGAAAGTGATACGCTTGCCGCGGCCCGTCGCCCGGGCCGCAGCCCTTTCAGGACCGCCATGACCACTCTTGTCCTCATCGGCATCGGCACCGGCAACCCGGACCACCTGACGGCGCAGGCGGTACGGGCGCTGAACGGCGCGGACCTGATCCTTCTGCCTCGCAAGGGAAAGGCGAAGTCCGACCTTGCCGACCTGCGCCGCCTGATCCTGGCCCGGGTGCTGACCGCGCCGGTTCCGGTTGCCGAATACGACGTTCCGACCCGCGCCGATCAGGACGACTACCTTGGCGCGGTGAACGACTGGCACGATGCGATTGCCGGGGTCTGGGCCTCGACCATCGCCGCCCGGCTTCCCGAAGGCGGCACGGTCGCGCTGATGGTCTGGGGCGACCCCTCGCTTTACGACAGCACCCTGCGCATCGCCGCGCGCCTGCCGGGCCTGACTGTCAGCGTCGTCCCTGGCATCACCTCGCTGCAAGCCCTGACGGCGGCCCACGCGATTGCGCTCAACACGCTTGCCGACCCGGTGACACTGACCACCGGCCGCCGGTTGCGCGACCACGGATGGCCCGACGGCGCCGTTACCCTTGCCGTCATGCTGGACAAGGGCGGGGCCTTCACGACGCTTCAAGCAAAGGGCATCGACATCTGGTGGGGCGCCTATGTGGGAATGCCCGAGGAAACCCTGATCCACGGCCCTTTGCCCGACGTTTCGGAAAGGATCCTTGCCACCCGCGCCCGGCTGCGGGCCAGGCATGGCTGGATCATGGATATTTACCTGCTGCGCCGGGAGCCCACAACCGCAGGTTAATTCTTCGGGTTGTCCGAGATTACTCTCCCCTGACCTTACCTGCCAGAAAATCCTTTCAGTTGTGCGTCTTGCTTGAAAAAGCAAAACGACCATGGGGAGCCTTTTCGGGCCCTTCCGGCTTTCTCTTGCAAGTTCCGGGGGTTGGCCTTAACAGCCGACAAGTCTGCACTTGACGGACAATTTGGCCCATAAACGGCCCATAGAAATGGGCCGGGGCACCTGAAAGGTGATGCTGGTGAAACTCTCGGATGGCTATGTGAGGGCGGCGGTCTGCCCGCCAGGTTCGACGCAGATCGAGGTTCCCGATGATGCCGCGCCGGGTCTGGCGCTGATCGTCGGCACCCGGGCGAAGACGTGGTTTGTGCGGTTTCGGCTCCATGGCAAGCGGCATCGATATGCCCTTGGCCGGTATCCCGCCATCGGTCTCGCCGAGGCGCGGGCGCTGGCCGCCGCCGCGCTGTTGAAGGTCGACCGGGGCGAGGATCCTCGCGCCCCCGTCGTCTCGACCGTCGCGGACGCTTGGGACGCATTCTGGGCGGTGAAGGCGCTGACCCTGAAGCACCCCGACCACGACCTGTCATGCTGGCGGAACCACATTGAGCCCCACGTCGGCACCCTCCCCCTCGACAGCCTGTCGCCGCTGGTCATCGACACGCTGCAGGTCAAGTGGGCCGCCGCCGGTCTTGGGCCGGGTCAGTCCCGCCCTCTGCGGCTGTTAACCGGTCTGCAAGGGTTCCTGATGGACCGCGATCTCATCGCGAAGCGGTTCGTTCCCCGTCGAGTTGCGCGGCCTGCTGGCAGGCCCCTTCCGGTGCCTCCCGTGGCCGTCGTGCGGGCGCTGCTGGCGTGGTGTGAGGGTCAGGGTGCCCCCGGTGCCCAGCTTGCCCTTCTGGCGCTTCTGGCCGCCCGGGCGGACATGGTTCAGGCGCTGCGCTGGGATGAGGTCCACGACGACCATCTGTCTTGGTCCGCCGACCGGATGAAGGGCGCCCGCGACTTCGACCAGCCGCTCTCGACCGCCGCGAAGGCTTGGCTGGACCGCGTCCCGAAGGTTCACCCAGTCTACGTCTTCCCGGCGCGCCATGGCCGCACGGAGGCGCAGATCGACCTGTCGAAGTGGACGGGGAAGTCGCCGCTGGCGGGCTACCGGACGCACGACTTGCGAGCGGCCTTCGCGACGCATACGCAGGAGGCTCTCGGGGTCTCGCCTTCCGTCATCGCGGCGACGCTCGATCATTCACCGGCATCGATGCTGGGGGTGACCAGCCGCTACCTGAAACCGGGCCCGCGCTTGATGTAGACCGAACGACGGGCGGCGCTGCAGGCTTGGGCTGGGCTGCTGACCGGGGAGGGGTGACGCCCTCGTCGTCTTGCTTTTTCAAGCAAGACGGACTTGAACATCGTCCCTTCACGGACTCGACTTTTGGACAGTTTCGGACGAGGTCTGTTCGGAGGCAGAGTAGAGAAAATCAATGGCCGAAAGCCACCATCACATCGCTCTGAAAGAACTTGTGCGAACCACAGCGATAGCCGAGGGGTGGACGGCGGCGCTGGAAGTTTCCGGTGTCTCGCCTACTGGCAAACGGTGGCGGGCGGACGTGGTCGCGACGAATGGTGACCGGATAGTCGCCGTCGAAGTGCAGTGGTCTGGTCAGTCACCCGCGAACTTTATCGACCGTTCTGCCCCCTATCGCGAGGCTGGGATGGAAGTTGTCTGGCTTCATCGAAGCCGGAGGGTTGCGGTGGATGATGCGGTCATGAAGGCGGCAGTATCCCATGACGAGGACTATGGGTATCGTGCCGCGTTGTCCGGGGGCTGGAATCAAACCTTGCCCGTCGATGAGTTTATCCGGGCCGTTCTCACCAATCGGTTGGTTTTCCGATTTCAGGAATTACCAGAGGCCATGGTCGACGTTCATATGGCGGACGCCCGATGCTGGGAGCGGACTTGCGACGGCGTCTATCCGGTGCTGCCGTTCGTTTCCTTCTCTTTCGGGCATCCTCAGTATCCGGCAACAGGAGCCAGTATTGGTCTTGATGCGATTGGAGAAATTCCGGCGCTGGAAGCCAGACTTCGCGCAGAACTGAAGGATCATCCGGTCGCTGCAATCTTGAAGCATCGGTATTCACGCACGGCAGGGCATTCCTACCTAAGCACCGGCTGCCCGCTATGCGATCGCATCGCAGGGCAGTTTTTTATGCACAACTACTGGTATGATACGGTTCTATTGAAGTCGTTCACGATGCCCATTTTTCCCGAATTGGCCGAGAAACTGTTCGGGAAACGCGATTTTCCTGAAGGATGGATGATCGTCTGAAGCGGTCAATGGGTCTAGGGCGACCGTTCGGAAAGCACCTATCAGCCTCTGCGGCAACGTCACCCGAACCCGCACGGCAATCGAGGATTCTGTCGTCTTGCTTTTTCAAGCAACACGCGACTTGCCCGCCGTGGGCAACAGAGCGAACACCGGACACCGATTTGCCCTGTCCTGAAAGGTTCGCTCCCATGTCCATCGCCGCCGTCGCTTCGTTCTCCGCCGCCTGCCGGTCGCTGTCCGCCTCTGCCTTTGTTCTCGACCGGGCGGCTGTGGATTATCTTGGACAGGATCCTGATGCGGTCACTTGGGCCGCCGCCGAGCATGCCGCCCGGTTAGCGCGGCAGTTGGAGGTGCTGGTCGAGGAGATTCAGTCCTTCGGAGACGCCCGCTGATGACGCAGCTTGTCCATGATGCCGATTTTGGCGTGACTACCGGCTACTGGCGGTCGCCTGAATTCAATCGCGACGACGAAGCCAGCGCTGTGTTGGTTCGGCTGCTAAGGGCGGCAAGCCGACTGACGGCGGCGCGCATCATAAGCACAGCTTGATCACGAAAGCAGCCGTTCATGAAAGGCGCCGCGCTACCTGGCGGTACTCCCCTGCGTTAAGCGGAGAGAGGCTTGGCTCCGTTGCGCAGACTGCGATCCCCGCCTTTCAGAGGGTGATTAACGGCTGGTTCGTTGCCGATGATCGTCTCGTTGATCCGCGCCCAGAATTGAGGGGCTCTGTTGATGTGTCGCCCCTAACAGAACCGAACTGCCGTTTGGACCGATAACTACCCACAAGGGAGAGTGGAACTATAGTCGGGTCCAAGCCTCAGTCCTGTGCAACTGCGGTAGCATACAAGGCAAGGACATCTTGAACGCTCAATGGTTTCCGAGTTTCAAGGAGTGCCCGGCCAGCAACCTGTTCGATGTGGTGCTCCATCATCTCAGCGGCCCGAGCTTTGTCCCCTGCAATCAACGCTTCGATGATCTGACGATGTTCATCAATGCCGCAGTCCACCGAATGAGGGCGGCCGTAGATCGTCATCACCAGCGAACAGCGCGAGACTGTCTCGGTGAGGTAGCGGATCAGCAGTTTGTTTCCTGTCATCTCGGCAAGGCGCAGGTGAAACTCTCCCGCCAGGCGAATGGCTTCACGTTCGTCACGCGCACCGGCCATTTCTTCCTGCTCCAGCATACGTCGCAGTTCGGTGATCTGGGCGGGACTCAGTTGCCCGGCAAGTTGCAGCACCACCATCCGCTCAAGCCCCCGACGCACCACAAAGACATCGCGGCCTTCGTCCAGCGAGGGGTTGGCGA
>JANNXX010000046.1:0-6755 GCA_031409795.1 Rhodobacterales bacterium | reverse complement strand
ATGACCCCCTGCAAACCCGACCGCAGCCCCGACTTTGACGCGCTGGTGCGCAAGGGGCGCGAACTGGTCGCGGCGGGGATGTCGGCGGTGGTCTATTGCGGGTCGATGGGTGACTGGCCGCTTCTGACCGACGCCCAGCGGATGGAGGGGGTGGAGCGGCTGGTCGGCGCGGGCCTCAAGGTCATCGTCGGGACCGGGGCGATCAACACGGCCGCAGCCGTGGCGCTTGCGGCGCATGCGGCACGGGTCGGCGCGCATGGGCTTATGGTGATCCCGCGCGTGCTGTCCCGCGGCCCGGTGATTGCCGCCCAGGCGGCGCATTTCAAGGCCATCCTTGCTGCCGCGCCCGGCCTTCCGGCGGTGATCTACAACAGCCCCTATTACGGCTTCGCCACCCGCGCCGAGCTTTTCTTCGCGCTGCGGGCCGCGCATCCGAACCTGGTCGGTTTCAAGGAATTCGGCGGGCTTGACGATCTGTCCTATGCCGCCGAACACATCACCAGCGCCGATCCGTCCGTGACGCTGATGATCGGCGTCGATACCGCCGTCTACCACGGCTATGTCAACTGCGGCGCGACGGGCGCCATCTCGGGCATCGGCAACGTCCTGCCGCGTGAGATCCTGACACTGGTCCGGCTTTGCAAGGCCGCCGCTGCCGGGGACGCCACCGCCCGCCGCCTGGCGAAAGAGCTGGACGACACGCTTTACGAGCTGGCCAAGGTTGATGCCGGGCCGGACCTGGTGCTGTACTTCAAGCACATGATGGTGCTGCGCGGGAACCCGGAGTTTGCGCTTCAGTTCATCGAAAGCGACCGGTTGTCGCCCAGCCAGCAAGGCTGGATCGAGGCACAGCTGGCGCTTTTCGACGGCTGGTATGCGGGCTGGTCGAAATCCGCCGAGGTGCAGCCGCATCTTGCCTGACCGAACCGGCGGTCAGGGGTGCAGGCAGACCGCCGTCGTGCCGTCCGCGCGGCCAAGGTAGAAGAATCCGTCGGACGAGACGGCGAAGGACACCACCTCGGCCAGGGCGGCAAGATAGGCGGCCTCGATCTTCATCAGGGCGGGATCGCAGCCCATCTCGGTCACCGTCAGCGGCCCGAGAACCATCTGCCCGGCATCAAGGTCGGCCTTGCCGGAAAGGCTGTTGCAGCCGGTCCGGCCGCTGACCACCCCGTCGGACGAGACCGAGATCCCGATATCCAGTCCCTCGGGCAGGGTCACGCCCGCCACCGTCACCGCCACCCAGGTCAGCCCCGCCATCCGCCCGACCGAAATCGCCGCGCCCGCGTCCAGACCGGGCGGGCGGTCCGCCGTGCAGGCACCGGCGATCAGGGGCTGCAGGGCAAGGACCTGGGCCAGCAACAGCGCAAGAAGCGGATGGCGGAACGGACTCATGGCACCCTTCGCATTGGCGATCGGGGGCAAGCATAGCCGCCACCGTGCGACGGTGCAAAGGCAGGAGGACCCTACCCTGCCCTGACCTGCCCTGCCCTGCCGCGCGACAGGCCGGGAACTCTGCGGCCCCGGCTGGTCGCCGGCCCGTCGGTCGGCACCGTGCATCCCGCGTCCTAGCCCAGCGCGCCCATGACCAGGGGCTGCACTTCGTGCCAGCCTTCCCACATCATCTTCAGCGCGACGTACAGGATGATCAGCAGGCCGACATAGGCGATCCAGCGATGCCTGTTCAGAAGGTTGGCGATGTAGCTGGCCGCAAGGCCCATCAGCGCGATCGACAGGACAAGCCCGATGATCAGGACTGTCGGATGATCCTTCGCCGCTCCGGCGACAGCCAGAACGTTGTCGAGGCTCATCGAGACGTCGGCAACCACGATCTGGGTCGCGGCCTGGCGGAAGGTTTTCGTGGGCGCGCCAGCCGCGATGGTCCCATCCGCGTTCAGGTCGGCGTCGGCCAAGGCCTCGGTCGCGGCGTCCTGGTCCTGGTGCGGCACCGAAAGCTCGCGCCACATCTTCCAGCAGACCCACAAAAGCAGGATACCCCCCGCCAGCAGCAATCCGGCGATTTCCAGCAGCTGCGTCGTCATCAGCGCAAAGCCGATCCGCATCACCGTCGCCGCGATGATCCCGACAAGGATCGCCTTCTTGCGCAGGTCCTTTGGCAGTCCCGCTGCCGCAAGGCCGATGACGATGGCATTGTCGCCCGCCAGAACAAGGTCGATCCCGATGACCTGCATCAGGGCCCAGAACCCCTCATAGGTGAAGATTTCCATCTTGGCTCCGCTGTCCGTTGTTGGTCGCTCCTACGCGGACAACGCAACAGGAGCAAGCCGGTTGCCGCTTTTCAAGCCGGGCAAAGCCGGGTAGGCAACGCCATGCTTTCCTATCAGCACAGCTATCACGCCGGGAACCTTGCCGATGTCCACAAGCATGGCATCCTGGCCTGGATCCTGGACTATCTGACGCAGAAGGACAAACCGCTCAGCTACATCGAGACCCATGCCGGGCGCGGGCTTTACGACCTTGGGTCCGAGGCGGCGCTCAAGACCGGCGAGGCGGCAAGCGGCATCCTGCGTGCCGAAAGCTGGTTCCCGAAGGACCACCCCTATCGCCAGCGCCTGGACGAGACGCGCGCCGCGCATGGCCCGACCGCCTATCCCGGATCGCCGCTGATCGCCGCGCTTGGCCTGCGTGAGACGGACACGATCCACCTGGCCGAACTGCACCCGCAAGAGGTGGCGCAGCTGCGCGGCGTCGCCAGGGACTGGGGCGCGCATGTCCACCAGAAGGACGGGTTCGACCTTGCCCTTGCCCTTACCCCGCCAACCCCGCGCCGGGGGCTGATGTTGATCGACCCCTCTTATGAGGTGAAGGCCGATTACGACGCGATCCCCGGACATGTCGCCGCGATCCACCGCAAGTGGAACGTGGGTACCCTGATCCTGTGGTATCCGATGCTGGCCGGCGGCGCGCAAGGCCCGATGCTGCGGGCGCTGGTCGCAGCCCATCCCGAGGCGCTGCGCCACGAGGTCCGCTTCCCCCCGGTGCGCGACGGGCACCGGATGGAAGGCTCCGGCCTTTTCGTGGTGAACCCGCCCTATGGCCTGGCCGGGGAATGCGCCGCCCTCTCCAGCCGTTTGGCAAGGCTTTCCAAGCCCGCGCCAAAGGCCTAGAACCGCGGCATGATCGACATTCTCCGCCGGCTTCTTGCCCCCGAACCCGAACGTCTGCCGGCCCCCGATGCCGGGCTGGCGCTGGCTGCCCTTCTGGTGCGCGTTGCCCGCACCGACGGGCTTTACGCCGCCGAGGAAGTGGAACGGATCGACCGTGTCCTTGCCCTGCGGCACGACCTTGACCCGTTCGAGGCGGCTCGCCTGCGCTCGGAGGCCGAGGCGCTTGAGGCCCATGCCCCCGACACCGTCCGCTTCACCCAGGCGCTCAAGGCTGCGACCGCGCTTGAGGACCGGTCCGGCCTGATGACCGCGCTGTGGTCGGTCGCGCTTGCGGATGGCCAGCGCGATGCGCTTGAAGACCGGCTGATGCGGATGGTGGCAACGCTTCTGGGCCTGACGGACGTGGAATCGGCCCAGGCCAGGCAGCGGGCCGCGCGTGAGGCGGACCAGCCGTGATCGCCAGCCTGGCGATGTATGATTTCGGCGCGACCATGGCCGCGAATGACCGGCTCTGGCTGCTGATCCGCGCCGGCCTGCAGGCCAGGGGCATCGCCGCGCCAGAGGCGCTGACCCGGGGCGAAGCGGCCTATTGGCCAGCCTGGGAGGCGCCGGATCTGGTCCTGTCGCAGACCTGTGGCTACCCGTTCCGGGCCGTGCTGCATGGAAAGGTCACCTATATCGGCACGCCCGATTACGGCGTCGAAGGCTGCCCGGCGGGCCATTACCGGTCAAGCCTCCTGGTGCGCGCCGACGATCCGCGCCAGAGCCTTGCCGATTTCGACGGCGCGCCCTTCGCCTATAACGAGGCCCTGTCGCAATCGGGCTGGGCGGCCCCGCAGACCCATGCCGCACGGCTTGGCATCCGGTTGCCACCGGCCGGGATGACCGGGGGCCACCGTCGGTCGGCCCTGGCCGTCGCCGAAGGCGGGGCGGATATTGCGGCGTTGGATGCCGTGACCCATGCCCTGATGCAGGACAGCGAGGCCGAGCTTGCGGCCCGCCTGCGCGTGATCGCCACGACCGATCCGACACCGGGCCTGCCCCTGATCGCCGCGCGCGGCACTGACGCTGCGGCAAGCTTCGACGCGGTGGCCGAAGCGATTGCCGCGCTGCCCGCCGCCGACCGGGCCACGCTGCATCTTCGGGGCCTCGTCCGGCTGCCGCTGGCCGCCTATATGGCGGTGCCCAATCCTCCGGCGCCCGAACAGATTGCCGTGCGGCCTTAGGCATATCACCGCAAGGCAGCCGGATTTTCCGGCGATTCAACGTTGCAATGCCCCGAATTCTCGGTCCTACTGCCCCGCCATACGCCCCAGCCGCGAAGTCTGATGCCAGCCCGTCCCGACAATACAGCCGATCCCACCCCGGTCATCCAGATCCGCGACCTGCACAAGTGCTATGGTCCGCTTGAGGTGCTGAAGGGTGTCGACCTGACCGCCCCGCGCGGCCATGTCGTGTCGCTGATCGGGTCGTCCGGGTCGGGCAAGTCCACGCTTCTGCGCTGCTGCAACCTTCTGGAAGACAGCCAGGCCGGCGAGATCCGGTTCGAGGGCGAGGCGGTGCACTGGAAAGGCCAGGGGCTGAACCGCCACCCTGCCGACCGCGCGCAGGTCACCCGTATCCGCACCAACCTGTCGATGGTGTTCCAGCAGTTCAACCTCTGGTCACACCTGACCGTCCTGCAGAACGTGATGGAAGCGCCGGTCACGGTGCTGAAGCGCGATCCGAAGGAGGTCGAGGAAAAGGCCCGCCATTACCTCGCCAAGGTCGGGATCGCCGAGAAGGCCGATGCCTGGCCCGCGCAGCTGTCCGGCGGCCAGCAACAGCGCGCCGCCATCGCCCGCGCGCTGTGCATGGAACCCCGCGCGCTGTTGTTCGACGAGCCGACCAGCGCCCTTGACCCCGAGCTGGAGCAGGAGGTCGTCCGCGTCATCAAGGCCCTGGCCGACGAGGGGCGCACGATGTTGCTGGTCACCCATGACATGAGGCTGGCGGCGGATTGCTCTGACCATGTGATCTTCCTGCACCAGGGCCGGATCGAGGAAGAGGGCGCCCCGGCGGCCCTGTTCGGCAACCCGCAAAGCGACCGGCTGCGCGGGTTCCTGTCGGCGACCTCGGCCTGATGGTCTGCGCGGGCATCATCGCGGGGCTGGCGACCGGCGTGATCCTTGCCTCGGTCCAGCCGGTGGTGATCGGCACCGACGCGCCGTTTCCGGCCTATACCTTTCTGGACAGTGCCGGCACGATCACCGGGTTCGAACGCGACGTGATGGACCAGGTCTGCGCCCGGTCAGGCCTGGACTGCACCTGGAAGCTGGCGAATTTCGACCGGCTGCTCCCCGGCGTCATGGCGGGCGAGTTCGACGTGGCGATCGGCGGGATCGCCGTCACCGACGCGCGCCGCCGGCTGGTCGATTTCACCGACCCCTACCACTCGACCGACCCCGAGGAATGGTACATCGGCCGCCCCGGCGCGCCGGAACCTGCCCAATCGCTGATCGCGGTGCAATCGGGCACCGTGCACGAGGCCCACCTGCGCGACCTTGGCCTGCGCCATCTCAGCTTTGCCACCGAAGCCGAGGTGCTGGCCGCGCTGACCGCCGGGACGGCCGATCTGGCGCTTGGCCCGTTCCAAAGGCGCGATGACGTGGCGCAGGTCATGACCGCGAACGGGCTGGACTTTCTGTATGCGGACCTGATCCCGGACGACGGCGTCGGCATGGCGGTCTGCAAGGGCAACGTGGGTCTGCTGGACAGCCTGAACGCAGCCCTGAACGACATGCGCGCCGACGGGACGTTGAGCGCCATAGAAACCCGCTGGTTCGACTAGGACCGGCGACCACCATCCGACCAAAGGGGAACCAAGGATGAAAAGACTGCTTCTTGCCACCGCACTGATCGCGGTATCCGGTGCGGCCATCGCACAGGACGTGGTGCGGCTGGGCACCGAGGGCGCCTACCCGCCCTTCAACTTCATCAACGACGCCGGCGAAGTCGCTGGCTTCGAGCGCGACGTCGGTGACGAGCTGTGCAAGCGCGCCGCCCTGACCTGCGAATGGGTGACCAACGAATGGGACAGCATCATCCCGAACCTGCAGTCGGGCAACTATGACGTGATCATCGCCGGGATGAGCATCACCGACGAGCGCGAAGAGGTCATCGACTTCAGCCAGAACTACTTCCCGCCGGCCGCCTCGGCCTTTGTGGCGCTGGCGGCGGACGCCGACCTGAAAGGCACGGTTGCCGCGCAGGTGTCGACCATCCAGGCGGGCCATGTCGCCGAATCGGGCGCGACTCTGCTGGAATTCGCCACGCCGGACGAAACCGTCGCCGCCGTGCGCAACGGCGAGGCCGCGGCCGTGTTCGCCGACAAGGACTTCCTGGCGCCGATCGTCGCGGAATCGAACGGCGAGCTGATGTTCGTCGGCGAAGAGGTCCAGCTGGGCGGCGGCGTCGGCCTTGGCCTGCGCGAAAGCGACACCGAGTTGAAGGGCAAGCTTGACGCCGCGATCCAGTCGATGAAGGACGATGGCAGCCTGAACGCGCTGATCGAAAAGCACTTCGGTCCGGAAACGGCGAAGTTCTGAAAAAGGGCGGGGCGCGGCCAGGGTCGCGCCCCACGTCCCG
>JANNXX010000045.1:0-23408 GCA_031409795.1 Rhodobacterales bacterium | reverse complement strand
CAGGAAGGTCGACTTGCCGCAGCCCGACGGGCCGATGAAAGCGGTGACCGCCTTGTCCAGAATCTCGACCGAGACATCCTTCAGCGCGTGGTTCGTGCCGTAATGCACCTGAACACCAGAGGCCGATATCTTCGATGCGGCCAAGCCCGCATCCTGTGTCGCAACCCGTCCATCGTCCATGAACCCGCTCCAGCGCCGCCGCGACACCCGACCTACCTCGCCGCTTTAGGACGGCAAGGTCAACAGTTTGCGACGTATTTGTAACAGCGGAATGACGCGCCTATGGCGACAGGAGCAAGGCCTCGATTTCTGCCCGGGCTGGCATCGACGGCGCCGTCCCCGGCCGGGTCACCGAAATGCCGGCGGTGGCGCAGCCGAAGCGCACCGCCTCGACGACGTCCCGCCCTTCCGAAAGCGCCACGGCAAATCCGCCGTTGAACGCATCGCCCGCCCCGGTCGTCTCCACCACCGGCCCGGCGCTGATCACCGGCACATGCACCGACCGGTCCCGGTCCCGGTAAAGCGCGCCATTGCCGCCCAGCGTGATGACCACTGCGCCGACGCCCCGCGCCAGCAGCGCGTCGGCGGCGGCCTCGGCTTCGGCCAGCGAGGTCACCGGCAGGCCGGTCAGCGCCTCGGCCTCGGATTCGTTCGGCGTCACGAAGTCGCACAGGCCCAGCATCGCATCGTCCAGCGCCGCCGCCGGGGCCGGGTTCAGGATCGTGCGCACGCCGGCCGCCCGCGCGATCTCCAGCGCGGCCCTTGCCGCCGGGATCGGCTGTTCCAGCTGGGTGACGAAGACCGAGGCCCCCCGGATCAGATCCGCCCGCGCCTCGACATCGGTGACCGACACCCGCCCCGCCGCACCCGGGGCCACGATGATCGCGTTGTTGCCCGTCGCTTCTTCGATGAAGATATAGGCCGCCCCGGTGTAGCTTTCGGCGTCCTCGGTCACTTCCGGCACGACCCCCGCCCGCCCCCAGGTCGCCCGCGCGATTTCCGCGAAGGCATCCTTGCCCAGCCGGGTGATGAAATGCACCTTCGCCCCGCCGCTGGCCATCGCGGCGGCGACCGACTGGTTCGACCCCTTCCCCCCCGGCCCAAGCACGAAGGAGTTGCCAAGGATCGTCTCGCCCATCCTAGGCTGGCGCTCGGCGCGGTAGGCCGTGTCGGCCACGAAGATCCCAAGGATCACGATCGGTTTCATTCTCTCAGCCCTCCGGCGGGATCACGCCCTTGCGAAACATGAAGCACCCGTAGAACCGCCGCTCGCCGGTCTGGATCACGGCATAGGATTTGCGGGCCATGTCGTAGAAGGCGAACCGCTCGATCCGGATCATCTTGCGGGGGCGACCCTCCGCCAGGTCGATCTCGGCCTGCACTTCCTTCTGCACCGGGGGCACCTCCTTCGGTTTGCCCACCACCTCCATCCGCCCGGCGAAATCGTCGACGAAGGTGTCCAGCGGCAGCACCGACAAGATCGCGCGCACCGCCTCGGCGCTGGTCAGGTTCTCCATCCGCAGAAGTTTCCCCGTCACTGTCGCCCGCGCCACGCTGTCCGACGGAAAGTTCGTGTCCGCCACGATCAGCACATCGCCATGCCCCATCGCCCGCAGACAGGCCAGCACTTCGGCATTCAGCCGGTTGTCGATCCCCTTGAGCATTCCCGCTCCTCCTCATTCTTCTTCAACAAATATCCGGGGGGTCGCCAGTGGTGCGCCATTGGTTCGAGAACCACTGGCGACGGGGCCGGCCCCCGCTCCGCCGCAAGTCACGAAAGCCGAACCCCGGTCGCCTTGTCGAACAGATGCACCTTTCCAGCGTCCGGCGCAAAGGTCAGCGTGTCGCCGGGACGGAACGCCACCCGGTCGCGGAACATCGCCACGACGTCACGCCCCCCCGCCTCGCGGCCCGCATCCAGGCTGCCGTCGCGCGCTGTCGTGCGCAGGACCACATGCGTTTCCGATCCGGTCGGCTCGACCACCGCGACAGTGCCGGAAATGCCCTCCGTCCCGACTGCCAGATGTTCGGGCCGCACGCCATAGGTGACTTCACGCCCCTCGGCCAGCGTCAGACCTGCGGGCAGCGGCAGGCGGGTGCCGTCCTCCAGCCGGACCGCGCCCGACGCGATCACCCCGGGCGCAAGGTTCATCGCCGGGCTGCCGATGAACCCGGCCACGAACGTGTTCGCCGGTCGGTCATACAGCTCCAGCGGCGCGCCCACCTGCTCGATCCGCCCGCCCTGCATGACGACGATCTTGTCAGCCATCGTCATCGCCTCGATCTGGTCATGCGTGACATAGACCGTGGTGGTCTTCAGCCGCAGATGCAGCTCGCGGATCTCGGTGCGCATCTGCACGCGCAGCTTGGCGTCCAGGTTCGACAGCGGCTCGTCGAACAGGAACACCTGCGGGTCGCGCACGATGGCGCGGCCCATCGCCACCCGCTGGCGCTGGCCGCCCGACAGGGCGCGCGGGTAGCGGTCAAGATAGGGCGTCAGGCCAAGGATCTCGGCCGCGCGCGTCACCTTCTGCGCGATGACCGCCTTGTCCTCGCCGCGCATCTTCAGCGCGAAGCCCATGTTGGCGCCCACCGTCTTGTGCGGGTAAAGCGCATAGTTCTGGAACACCATCGCGATGTCGCGTTCCGACGGGGGAAGGTTGTTCACCCGCCGCGCGCCGATCCGGACGTCGCCGCTTGTGACTTCTTCCAGCCCGGCGATCATCCGCAGAAGCGTGGACTTGCCGCAGCCCGACGGCCCGACCAGCACGACGAAAGCCCCATCGGGAATGTCCAGATCAAGCCCGTGGATGACTTGCACCCCGCCGTAGAACTTCTTCAGATCGCGGATCGTGACCTCGGCCATCGGCCCTTCCCCTTGCCCGTTTCAGCCCCGAAGGCTAGCCGCGCCGGGCGGGCCTGTCCATTGGCTGATCATACTAACATGTTAGAATCTTGACAGGCCCCGCGCCCCTTGCCAAGCTGTGCGGCAAGGACGGCTGCCGCTGGGGTGGGGAGGCCCCGCAAGATCCTGCCTGCCGCCTGTCCTGGCGCGGTGGGGGCCTGATTTCCGAACGACGACACTCGCAACTTGGAAGGACTAGGCGCGCGCCGCTTTGCGCAGCCATAGGGTCCGCACACAGGGAGGACTGAACGTGAAGGTTGGACATTACACCGCAATGATGGGCGCGCAGCTAAGCCGCCGCCGCATGCTGCAGGGGGCCACGGCGCTGACCGCGCTGGCCGCCCTGCCGCTGACCGCCCGCATGGCCAGCGCCCAGGACGGGCTTCGGGCGCAGATCCTGAAGATTCCGGGCGTCGGCATGGGCAGTCCCACCGATGTCCACTGGCAAGAGGTCGGCGCGCTTTGTCTTGAACCGACCAAGGCCAATGTCGCGGCGGGCGAGTTTGCCGGGGTCGAACTGACCTTCCTTGGCCTCAACAACCAGAACCAGCACAACGTCCTCTTCCGTGGCTTCCTGAAGTCCTGGGAGGAATATACCGGCGCCAAGATCAACTGGATCGACCTGGCGCAGGCCGACTACAACGCCCGCCTGCAGCAGTCGGTTGCGACCGGCACCGTCGACTTCGACATCCTGGCCATGGGCGCACCGCTGGAAGGCGACACCGCCGGGCGCGGACTGCTGGACGAAATGCCGGATTGGGTGAAGACCCAGATCGACATGGAGGATTATGTGGCCTACCTCAAGCCGCCGGTCGGCACCTGGGATGGCAAGACCTACCGCATCACCATCGACGGCGACTGCCATACCCTGGCCTACCGCAAGGACTATTTCGGCGACGGCGCGATCAGCGGCATGGCCGACGTGCCCAGCCATTGGGAGGACATCAACGCCCTGTCGGTCGCGCTGAAGGGCAAGACCGACCCGCTGACCGGACTGCCCGCCTTTGGCTTCCTTGACCCGCTGAAAGGCTGGGGCGGCTTTGGGTTCTACTTCCTGGAAGACCGCGCCTCGGCCTATGTCAAGCACCCGTCCGATCCGGCCTGGCTCTTTGATCCCGACACGATGAAGCCCCGCGTCAACAACCCCGGCTGGGTGCAGGCGATCCAGGATGTGATGGACCTGATCAAGGCCGAGGCCTACCCGGCGGACCAGATCAACGCCGACCCCGGCACCACCGCCTTCAGCCAGTTCCTGGCCGGAACCGGCACGGCGCTGACCTGGTGGGGCGACGTCGGGTCGAACGCCCGCACCTCGGACACCTCGGTTGTCGGCGATGTCGTCGGCTTCTCGATCAACCCCGGGGCCAAGCGGGTCTACAACCACGCCGCCGGTGCCTGGGAAGAGACCGAGAACTTCGCCCCGAACCTCGCCTATCTGGGCTGGGGCGTCTATGTCACCAACAAGGTTTCGGCCGACGAGGTGCGCCGCAAGGCCGCCTGGTCCGCCGCAGCGCATCTTGGCGGCAAGGACATCTCGCTCTGGATGGCGGCCTATCCCTCGGGCTACCAGCCCTACCGGCAGTCGCAGTTCGACTATTCCGAATGGGAAGCGGCAGGCTATGACCGGGGCTTTGTCGAGGACTACCTCGGGTCGAACCTGGAAAGCTACAACCACCCGAACGCGGCCATCGAACCCCGCATCCCGGGCATCTTCCAGTACTATTCGATTGCCGAGGATGAGCTGGCCAAGGGCTATGCGGGCCAATACGCCGGGGCGCAGGAAACGGCCGATGCCATCGCCGCCGCCTGGGAAAAGATCACCGACGAGATCGGCCGCGACAGCCAGATCGCGCTTTACAAGGCCTCGCTCGGGATGTGACCCGCACAGGGTGGGCAGAATTGCCCATCCTGCCGCACACCAACGGAAACCGGCGCGCAGGTCACCCTGCGCGCCGGTGTCATTTCTTGCAGCCCTCCGGCCTCAGATCTTCGTCTTGATCGACGCGCGCGAAGGCAGGTCACCTGACAGCGTCGGGATCCCGAAAAGGGACGAGATCAGCATCCCGCCCCGGATCGCCGAGGTCCGCTCTTTCCGCCCGGACAACAGCTTGCCCGGCCAGAACTTGCTCGACATGTAGCCACCGCCCGAAATGGCCGATGTGCGGGGTTTCGGCGCCAGGACCAGGTTCGCGCCCAGGATATGGCCATGCGGCAGCGACCGGTGCGGATTCGACATGTAGAACACCGTGCCGGGCAGGACCGACCTGGACCGGGCCAGCACCGGCTCTTCGCGGACATAGTGATCTTCGTCTGCAAGTCCGACATTGATCGCCGCTGTCCGGTTGACGACCCGGATTGCGTGGCGTGCCGTGCCCATGGGCGCAAAGGGCGCACGGACCACAAGAAGCGCTGCCCCGTTGGCAATGCCCGTGGCATAGGCCTTGGCCGAAGGTCCTGGAACCCTGACTTCTGCCATGCGCGCCTCGACCGCGCCGTCCCCGTTCCGGGAGATGACGTCGATGGTGTCCATCGCATGCCCTGCCCCGGTCAGTTCGGACGCGACGGCCTGGGCGGTCGCCAGATCCTTGTAAAGTCTCGTGATGATCGTCGTCATGTCTCACCCTGCTGTTGAATGGCCTGACAGGCGTTTTGCCGATGTGTCATGCCTTGGTTCCTGCAAGTTCGTCCTGCACCGTCCCGACCCCTTCCGACATAGCGGCCCGCTGCGCGCGGTCACCCCCCCGGCGCAGCATCGGCCAGGCGGCGATCAGCGCCAGCGCCAGAAGTCCCGCCTCCAGCGCGAAGACCGGGACGTAAGGCGCGGCCCCGGCGGCCTGGTTGCCCGGAACCAGCAGCATCGCGTCGCGGATCACCCCGCCGATGGCAATGGCAACCCCGGCCGACGTGGTCTGCACCGCCCCCCAGGCCCCAAGCGACAGCCCGATCTGGTCGCGCGGCGCGCTGCGCATCGTGGCCGTCAGCGTGCCATGACCGAACAGCCCTGCCCCGAACCCCGCCATCAGCGTCGCCCCGATCAGCAGCGGCACCGACAGCAACGTCGCCGATGCAAGCACCGACAGGAACGCCGGCACCCCGATCGCCGCCCCGGTTCCCGCCACACCCATCGGCCAGCCGCCCCGTCCCAGCCAGCGCGAGGCCAGCCCGAAGCCCAGAAGGCTGCCGAAGGCCAGCACCACCGTCAGCCGCGTCGTCTGGGCCACCGTCATCTGCAGCACCTGGCCCCCGAACGGCTCCAGCAGGACATCCGCCATCCCGAACCCCGCCGTCCCCAGCGCGATCACCACCAGAAGCCGCAACATCCCCGGCCGCGCCGACAGCCTGGCCCAGGCCTGCCGGAAGCTGACCACCGCCTGCGGCGCCTGCGCCCGGTCGCGATTGCGCGCCTCCTGCTTCCACATCGCGATGCCGTTCAGCACGATCGTCACCACCGCCGTCCCCTGGATCACCTGCACCAGCCGACCGGGCGAATAGGTCTCCAGCAGCCAGCCATAGGCAAAGGCGCTGACGATCATGCCCACCAGCAGCATCACATACATCAGCCCGACGACCTTGGGCTGGTCCGCCTCGGGCACAAGGTCCGTCGCAAGGGCCAGACCCACGGTCTGCACGACATGCACCCCAGCCCCCACCAGCAGAAACGACAGCGCGGCGGCCGAAAGGCCGATCCAGCGCGGCGCATCCACCGCCTCGCCAAAGCCCGACAGCACCAGAAGCGCGAAGGGCATGATGGCAAAGCCGCCGAACTGGTACATCGTGCCCTTGAAGATATAGGGCAGCCGCCGCAACCCCAGGGCCGACCGGAACGTGTCCGACTTGAACCCGATCAGCGCCCGGAACGGCGCAAACACCAAAGGAAGCGCCAACATGATGGCCACCAGCGAGGCCGGGACCTTCATCTCGACGATCATCACCCGGTTCAGCGTGCCGACCATCAGCACCAGCGCCATGCCGACCGTCACCTGAAAGAGCGACAGCCGCAACAGCCGCCCCAGCGGCACCGCGTCACTGGCCACGTCGGCAAAGGGCAGCCACTGCGGCCCCATCGCCGAAATCCGGCCAAGAGCGAAACGCTTGTAGTCCAACATCACCGGGCACCCATGCCATGACAGGCCACGCGGTGGCGGCCCGTGAAGCCTTTGCGCAAGGTCGGCGCCGAAGCGCTGCCAGCATAAGGATCCCCGCGCCCGGGCCCGGCAAGGCCCGCGCGCGGGATGCGTTCAGTTCAGCGACGCCATGTCCTGCGGCATCTGCAGCACGGCCCGCGCTGTGGTGCCATCCGGCATCGTGATCAGCACTTCGTTCGACCCGCCGGGAACGAAGGCCACTTTCGCGGCATCCGTCTCCGGCAGGACGGCCGAAGCCATCCCGGTCCCGATCGGCTTGCCCGACAGGAAGTCGGCCACCCAGGTCGTGTTGCTCAGAACAGCGACATGGACGGCGAAGGACCCGATGGCGACGGCCGACAGGAACAGCGGAATTCCGACGGTCGGCTTGACGACAAGCCACATCTTTGCGTTGTTCATGCTGTCCCCCTCAACCAAGCCACGGGGTGGTAACGGCGACCAGCAGATGCGCGATCAGGGCGATCACCCCGAACACCCGCGTGCCGTCGATCAGGTAGCTGTGCACTTCTTCAGCTTCCCGAAGGTTCAGGCCGGTCGGCCAGACCTTGTCAGGATCGTTGGACATGAATTGCTCCTCCGTGCCCGCGTCGTCGCTGTCGTGCTTGGGCAGGTTGACGACATTCCGCCTGCCCGGACCGATCGCGACCAACACCTGGCACCGCCGTCGCCCCTTGTGACAATTTGTCACCTTTGACTTACAATCGCAACTGTAAAGCTGAAGTTACAGCCGTCTTCTTTCTTCTGGGTTTCATGGCTTAATATGCTGTAAATGCTGGATATAAATACTCGCCTGTACTTTCCCGCCCTGGGACTGGATGAAATCTGTCTGCAGATTTACCAGAAAAGTGTGCGCCTCGCCCCGCCGAAACACGGCGCGAAGCGACGAATCGCCGCACCCCGCGCCCGGCCCTGTCGATACCGCGCGCCAGCCCCGCAAAGTCCTTCCCAGCGCGCTGCCGCACCGCTAACATGCTAGCATGAACCAAGGTGACCTCCTCCACGTCGTGACCTCCGACAGCATCTCGGACCGGCGCAAGGCGTTCGGGCGACTGCTGATCTGGGGCACCGGCGCGCTGGCGGGTCTGGTGGCCTTCGCGCAGACCCTGCATGCCGCCGGGGCCGTCGACCTTGGTTTCCAGACCTGGCGGCCGACCCTTTACGCCTACTGCCTCTGGGCCACCGCGCTGTGCTGGGGCCAGGTCATCCTGCGCGGTGAAGCGGGCAAGCGCACCCTCTTCGTGCTGCCCGCCGCCCTCTTCGTCGTGTCGCTGACGGTCTTCCCCCTGCTCTTCGGCCTCGTCATTGCGTTTTCCAGCTGGAACCTCTCCAGCCCCGATGGCCGCCAGTTCAATGGCGTGGCGAACCTGGTGCAGATGTGGAACGACCCGTTCTACTGGAACGCCATGGGCAACATGGTGTGGTATGTGGCGGCGATCCTGGTCGAATACACCATCGCCTTCGGCCTCGCCCTTCTTCTCAACACCCAGATCCGCGCACGGAAATTCTTCCGGGTGGCGTTTCTGCTGCCTCTCATGCTGTCGCCTGTCGCCGTCAGCTGGATGATCGGCAAGTCGATGCTTGAGGCCCGCTTCGGCCCCCTTGCCCGCCTCGCCCGCTGGCTTGGGTGGGACAACCCTTCGTTCTTCGGCACGCCCGAGATGGCCAAGGCCACCATCATGCTGATGGACGCCTGGACCTTCATCCCCTTCATGATGATCATGCTGCTGGCCGGCCTTCAGGCGATCCCGAAGGAGTTGACCGAGGCCAGCCGCGTCGACGGCGCCACCGGCTGGCGGTCGTTCTGGGAGGTGACCTTCCCGCTGATGCTGCCGGTCTCGATCACCGCGATCCTGATCCGGGTGATCTTCAAGCTGAAGCTGGCCGATATCGTGATCAACGTCACCTCGGGCGGGCCGGGGGGGGCGACCGACACCGTGACCAGCTTCATCTTCCGCGAATACCGCGACCGGTCGAACGTCGGCTACGGCACCATGCTGGCGATGGTCTACCTGGTGGTCATCGTGATCTTCATGACCGGGTTGATGAAGCTGGCCGCCCGCTATGCAAGGCCTCGAACATGAAACGGTACACATGACGGATACCGCGATCTTCAAGGAGTCCGAGGCGGACCGCGCGCACAAGGCCGGGTGGGTCGCCAACCGGGTGCTGATCTACGGCATCCTGATCCTCTGGGCGATCATCTGCCTGTTTCCGATCTACTGGACCGTCACGACCAGCTTCAAGATGGCTCCGAACGTGATGAAGGGGAACATGATCCCGTTCGTCGACTATGACCCGACCTGGCTTGGCTTCCGGTCGCTGGGCCTGTCGCCCGACACGTTCAACGCGGAATCGACCGTGCGCGAAGAGTTCCTGAAACGTTTCTGGAATTCCACCATCACCGCGCTGGCATCCTCGACGCTGGCGGTGATCCTTGGCAGCCTTGCCGCCTACGGGCTGTCGCGGTTCAGCTACAAGTTCGGCACCATGCGGAACGACGACATCTCTTTCTTCTTCCTTTCCCAGCTGATCCTGCCGCCCGTCGTCCTCGCCCTGCCGTTCCTTGTCCTTTACAAGGCGCTCGGGCTGCTCGACACGACCGTTGGCCTGATCCTTCTCTATACCCTGACCGTGCTGCCCATAGTCATCTGGATCATGCGCGACCAGTTCGCCGGCATCCCGACCGAACTGGAAGAGGCCGCGATGGTCGATGGCCTGGGCGTCTGGGGGGCCTTCTTCACCATCATCCTGCCGATTGCCCTGCCGGGCATGGTCGCGGCCTTCATCCTCAGCCTCGTGCTGACCTGGAACGAATACTTCTTCGCCGCCCTTCTCACCTCCACCCACGCGAACACCCTGCCGGTGATGGTCGCCAGCCAGACCGGCAGCCAGGGGATCAGCTGGTGGTCGATGGCCGCCCTGTCCACCGCGGCGATCCTGCCGCTGGTGGTGATCGGCGTGGTGCTGGAACGGTTCATCATCAAGGGCATGGCGGCGGGTGCGGTGAAGTGACAGGTTAAAATTTGGTGAATCAGAATTCCTAAACTGTTGCTTTGATTTGCTTTCTTGAAAATGACCACAGTGGACAGGGGAATGCGATGCTGAAAGGGATAGACCAGCGCCTGTCGGCCGAGGTGGTGCATATCCTCATGCTGATGGGCCACGGCGACGATCTGGTGATCTGCGACGTGAACCACCCGGCGGCGACCATCGCCAAGGCCACCACCCATGGCCGGCTGATCGACATGGCGGGCTGCGACATCCCCACAGCCGCCCGCGCGATCCTGACCCTGATGCCGCTGGACAGCTTCGTCGACGCCCCGATCACCCGGATGGAGGTGGTGGGCGACCCCACCGGGTTCCAGCCGGTCTTTGCCCGGCTGCAGGCGGTCGCCGATGCCGCCGAAGGGCGCCGGGTGCCGATGCAGGCGCTGGAGCGTTTCGCCTTCTACGAGGCAGCGAAACGGTCCTTCGCCATCATCCGCACCGCTGATTCCGGGCCCTATGGCTGCTTCATCCTGAAGAAAGGCGTGGTCGCCCTGCCCGAACTTTAAGGCCCGCCCAGCGCATGGGCGATGTCCTTCGTCCGCGCATACAGCGCCTGCCAAAGCGGATATTGCCGCGCATAGGCCTTGACCGGTTCCGGCCACACCGTCCGTACAACCGGGTTCCAGAGGGTGATCTCGTCCGGCATGGCAGCGCCCACCGCGACAGCGGCAAGGAAAGCGTCGCCGTAGCTGGCGCCGATGGTGCGCTCGCAGACAAGTTGCGGGACCCCGCCCAGGTCAGAGGTCGCCTGCATCCAGACCGCATTCTGCGTGCCGCCACCAACCGCCAGCACCCGGGTCGGCACCGCCCCGACCAGGCGGAAGGTTTCCAGCACCTGCGCCGTGCCCATGGCCACGCCTTCCAGGGTGGCGCGGAAAAGATCTCCCCGGGTGTGCGTCAGGTCCAGGCCGAAGACCGCGCCCTTTGCCTTCGGGTCATGGATCGGCGTCCGCTCGCCCGAGAAATGCGGCAGGCACAACAACCCGCGCGCGCCTTTCGGGCTGGCTTCGGCCTCGGCGGCAAGGGTGGCGAAATCGGCGTCGCGGGCCAGCTGGTCGCGGAACCAGTGGGTCAAGGTGCCCGATGTCGCCAGCCCCGCCATCGAGGCATGGCGGCCGGGAAACAGCCAGGGCGCATACCACAGCCGCGCATCGCGCACCGGGCTTTCGGTGACCTGAATGATGAAGATGGTCGACCCATACATCAGCATCATCTCGCCCGGGGCCTGCACCCCGACGCTGACCGCCTCGGCCGCCGCGTCGATGGTGCCGCAGGTCACCGGAGTGCCCTCGGCGAGGCCGGTCTCGGCGGCTGCGGCGGCAGTGACCCGGCCCGCGATCTCGGTGGACCACATCAGGCGCGGCAGCCGGTCCAGCGGCAGGAAACCGGCCAGATCCGAGGTCCAGTCCAGGGCGTTCACGTCGTAAAGCGGCGAGAAACTTGCGGCGGTGTAGTGGTCGATGACATGCGCGCCCGTCAGCTTCCAGGTCAGGTAGCTGGTCGAGGTCAGCACCTTCGCGGTCCGGGCGAAAAGCTCGGGCTGCGTCTCCTTCAGCCACAGGATCTTCGGGCCGACCGATTGCGAAGTCAGCGCATTTCCGCAACGCGCCAGGATCACATCCGCGCCGATCGCTGCGTTCAGCGCGGCGATCTGATCGGTCGCACGGGTATCGACGCCATAGAGCACCCCGTTCATCAAGGGCGCGCCGGCCGCATCGACCGGCAGCATGCAGGGGCCGATGGCGCTGGTGGCGACGGCCCTGATCGCGCGCGGGTCAAGGCCGGACTGCGCAAGCAAGGCCTTGGTCACATGGACGAAATCACCCCACCAATCCTCGTCCGCGCGGTGTTCGGCCCAGCCGGGACGCGGGACGATCATCTTGTGGGGCCGCGAGGCCGAAGCGGTGATGCTGCCGTCTGCGGCAACCAGAACGCCCTTGGTCTCGAACGTGCCGATGTCGACGCCAAGCGTATGGGTCATGGCGCGCGGGTCAGCTGCAGGTCGGGGGTGATCCGGTCAAGGGCGGCGTCCAGCAGCGTGGCCAGGCCCTCAAGATCGGCGGTATCCACAACCTCCAGCGCGGAATGCGAATGGCGCATCGGAAAGCCGACGTCCAGGCAGGCGACCCCGTCCGGTCCCATGAACTGGACATAGGACAGGTCGGTCAGCGCCCCGGTATGGGCCGACCGCTGCAGCGGCAGGCCCTGCGCGGTCGCGGCATCCTCTACCAGCCGGACCAGTGCGGGATGCGGGATCACGCCGTTCAGCGTCCCTCGCCCGTGGAACGAATAGAGGCTGATCCCCGGACCGCCGCCAAGGGTCACCTCGCCCCGCGCGGCCATGTCGGGCGTGTCGCAGGCCAGAAGGAGGTCGATCTGCAGTGCAATGTCGGGTTGCAGGGCGGTTGCAGCGGGCAGGATGCCGCGCAGGTTGAATTCTTCCTGCACCGACCAGACGAGGTGCACCGTCGGGCCGGACTTGGGCCTTCGGGCCCGGGCCAGCGCAATAAGGACTGCACAGCCGGCCCGATCGTCGACCGCGGTGCCGGCCAGCCTTGTCCCGTGCAGCGGCAGCACGCGCGGCAGGTAGGTGACCGGCGTGCCGATGCGGACGCCTGCGGCCTGCGCCTCGGCGGCGGTTCCGAAACCCGCGTCGACGTAAAGCTCGGCATAGGGCAGGACGCGGTACTTCTCTTCGGGCGTCGTGGCGTGGTGTGACTTGTTGGCGATGACGCCGGGCAGATCGCCGGCGTCGGTGCACAGAACCACAGCCTGCGCCGGCAGCGCACGCTCGGGGACGCCGCCAAGGCGCTCCAGCCGGATCAGGCCGCAGGGTTCGATCTTGCGGACGACGAAACCAGGCTGGTCCATATGGGCGAACACCATGACCGACGGCAGCGCCGGGTCACCCGGCAATGTGGCGGTCAGGTTACCAAGCCGGTCCGACCGGCGCGGGACCCCAAGGCGGTCAAGATGGGCGGCGATGGCCTTGGCCACGCGGCCTTCATGACCGGACAGGCCCGGGATCAGCATCAGCTCGGTCAGGGTCTCGCGGATCATCGGCACCTCCGGCGCGCAAGTTCTTTCGAAAGGACGTGCATCGTCCTTCGAAGGAGTCTGGCGCGCTTTGCCATCACGCCTGCCCCCTTGCCGCCCGGGCGCGGTCCATGAAATCCTTGGCCCGGTCGGGGTCTACCGCCGCCCAGGTGTCGCCCCCGACCTTCAGCGCCGAGCCCACGACGCAGCCATCCGCAACCCGCAGCACATCGGCGACCGTGGCATGGCGGACCCCGGTGTTTGCCAGGACCGGTGTTGCCGGCAGCACGCGCTTGACCGCCTCCAGATCCTCCATCCGCGCCGCTTCGCCGGTGATCGCACCCGAGACAAGGACCGCATCGGGAATCGCGGAAAAGACCGCGCTGCGCGCCCGGTCGGCAAGGGGGCGCGGGTCAAGCGACCCGGCAAACTCGGCCGAGACATTGTAAAGCGTCGCCACGCCCCCGATTCCCAGCCGGGCCGCATAGCGCCGCGCGGCCCCTGCGTCGGGGGACCACAGCCCCATGTCGCTGGCATAGGCCCCGGTAAAGATCTCGCGGACGAAACCGGCCCCGGTCGCGGCGGCAAGCGCCATGGTGGCCATCGGATCCCACAGCACGTTGACCCCGAAAGGCACGGTGATCCGGTCGCGCAGCCGTCCGATGACCTGCGCCATGGTCGCGGTCGTGGCCGGATCGACCTTCAGCTCGTAGGGCCGGTCGTTCTCGTTGCCGAAGAGCACCGCGTCGACCCCGGCCGCCTGAAGCGCCGCAAGGTCGGCGACCGCCCCGCGCAGGATCGCTTCGACGCCGCCCGCCGCGTCATGTAGCGGTGTGCCCGGCATCGCCGCCAGATGCACCATGGCGATGACGGGCTTGTGCTGCCCGAAAACCCGCTCAAACCCGGTCATGCGGCCCCCTTTCCGGCCAAGGCTAGCGGGAAAGCGGGTGGCAGGGAAGCCTTTGTCATACTAGCATGTCAGCAAGACAGGGGGGATGCGCATGCTGGCAGAACGGCGATGGAACGGGCGGGGAACCGGGGGCCTTGCCTTTACCGAACTTGGCTTCGGATCGGCGCCGCTGGGCAACCTTTTCCGTGCGATCTCGGAGACCGAGGCGCAGGCGGTGCTGGACGCGGCCTGGGCGGCGGGGGTGCGCTACTTCGACACCGCGCCGCTTTACGGCCTTGGGCTTTCCGAAACGCGTATCAACCATTTCCTGCGCGGCAAGCCCCGAGCGGATTATGTGCTTTCGACCAAGGTCGGGCGGCTGTTGACCGCCGTGCCGCCGGGCCAGGGCGACGCGCCGGACAAATGGATCGATGTGCCCTCGCGGCGGGAACGGTTCGATTACAGCCATGACGGCGTGCTGCGCAGCCTTGACGCCTCGCTGGAGAGGCTGGGGCTGGACCGGATCGACTTGGTCTATGCCCATGATCTTGATGCCTTTACCCACGGCTCGGTCGCCGCGCGCCAGGCCCGGCTGGACGAGTTCATGTCCGGCGGCTACCGCGCGCTTTTGCGCCTGCGCGACGAAGGCGTGATCGCGGGCTTCGGCGCGGGCGTGAACGAATGGGAACCCTGCGACTGGCTGCTGGAGCGCGGGGATTTCGACGTGTTCCTGCTGGCCGGACGCTTCACGCTTCTGGAACAGGGGGCGCTTGGCTTCATGGACAAGGCGGCGGCGCGCGGCGTCGGCGTGGTGATCGGCGGGCCCTACAACTCGGGCATCCTGGCCAGCGGCCCGCGACCGGGCGCGCATTACAACTATGCCCCGGCCCCCGCGTCGGTGCTGGACCGCGCCCGGCGGCTGCAGGCGGTCTGCGAAGGCCAGGGCGCGCGGCTGGTGGACGCGGCCTTCCGCTTTCCGCTGCTGCACCCGGCGACCGTCAGCGTGATCCCCGGCGGTCAGGGCCCCGGCGAAATGGCAAGCAATGTCCGCGCGGCGGCGGCGGTCATCCCGCTGGCCTTGTGGCAGGCGCTGGCGGCAGAGGGGCTGATCCCCGGGGCGCTGGTGCCGGCGGGCCGATCCAGGGCCTAAAGCCGGGCGCGGATTGCCGCCTCGTCGATCTCGGCGCGCCGGTCGACGGGCAGGCTGACATGCAAGGCGGCGGCGCTTTGGCCGAAGGCCGCGGCCTCGGCCAGAGATGCGCCGCGCGCCCATTCGGCCGCCAGCGCCCCGATGAAGGCATCCCCCGCGCCATGCGAGGACACGACCGCAACCCGGCGCGCCGGCTGATGCCGGACCCCGGCTTCATCGGCAAGAACCAACCCGTCGCCGCCAAGCGTGACGATCACCGCCTTGGGGCCAAGCGCCCGCAGGTCCATCGCGGCGCGCGGGGCGTCCAGCGCGGTCTCGGGCTGGCCAGCCAGGTCGGCGGCCTCGCCCCGGTTCACCACCAGAAGGTCAAGGCAGGCCAGCAGGTCCGCCGATACCGCGCGGGCGGGGGCTGCGTTCAGCACCACCCTCAGCCAGTCCGACCGGGCCCGGCGCGCCAGGGCCAGATTGGCCGCCGCCGGGATCTCGCTTTGCAGAAGAAGCAGCGCACAATGCGCGGGGAAGACCACTGCCTCGGGGCGGAACCGCAGGTTTGCACCCGAAACGATGACCGCGCCGTAGGAACCGTCCGGCAGCGCGATGGCGACCGACATGCCCGAGGCACCGGGATGCGTCTGCACCGACGTCCGCCTGACACCAGCCCCATCCAGCGCCGCCCGCAGGGTGACCGCCATGTCGTCCGACCCGACCGCGCCTGCCATATGCGCCTCGGCCCCGGCGCGGGCGGCGGCGACGGCCTGATTGCCGCCCTTGCCGCCGAAAGCCGTGCGCATGCCGGTGCCGGTCAGGGTCTGGTCAAGGCGCGGCAGGCCCGGCGCTTCGACGATCACGTCGTGGTGCAGCGATCCCGCGCACAGGATCACCGCGCTGCGGGGCACGGGGGAGCGCGCGTGAGGGGGGGCCTCAGGCGCCAAGAAGCGCCGCCATGACCAGCGTGGTCGCCGCTGCGGCATCCTGACGGGCCTGCGCCTCGGCCAGTCTGGGATCCTCGGCCAGCCGCGCCGCCAGATCGACCATCCGGTCGGTCAGGCGGATGTTGGCCCGCGCCTCGTCCACCGGGTTCAGACCGGAGTGGTCCGGGAACGTGTCGAAGTAGATGATCCCGCCATAGCCCGCGCGGTGCAGCGCCACCAGCAGCTCTACCGTCTGCACCGGATGGACCGACCCCGCCATCAGCCCGTCGTCGCGCTTGCCATAACCGTCGTTCAGGTGCAGCCCCAGGATGCGCGACTTTCGCGCGGCCAGCGTCGCGGCCTTGGCGGGCATCTCGCCCGCATAAAGCATGTGCGCGAAGTCAAGCGTGACCCCGGTGTTGGGTCGCGCCACTTCGGCCAGCGCCAGCAGCGTCGTCGCCATGTCGGGCAAAAGCGCGTGCGCACGGGGTTCGTTCGGCTTGTATTCGACCGCGATGTCGATTGCGGGGTTATGGTCCGCAACCTCGGCAATCGCGGCGACGGTGTCTTCCCAAAGCTTGCGGTACTGGACCTGGAAACTGTAGTCGAAGCCGTCCTGCCCCATCCACAGGGTCATCTGACTGCCGCCCATCGCAGCACAGGCGTCGATCCCGCGCTTCGTCAGGTCGATGGCGGCGCGGCGCAGGCCCCGGTCCGGGTTGGTGAAAGCCCCCAGCCGAAAGCCGTCTTCGGTGTAAAAGCGCATCGCAAGGCCGTTCAGCGCCAGACCCTGATCGGCCAGCATGTCCGACAGCCTGCCGCCATCATGTGCGGCAAAATGGTCGGGATAGTTCAGATCGGCCGAGCTTAGCCCGCCCACTTCGCCCGCGCCCCGGATCATCTCGGCGACCGAACCGCCCCGGACCTTGAAAGCGTTCAGGCGGGCGGCATAGCGAGGGCGGTTCGGCAGGGTCATGGTCGGGTCAGCCGGGATTGAAAAGGTCGGGCCGGTCGCGTTCCAGCGGTTCCAGATAGGTGATCAGCTGGTGCAGGTGGCTGCGCACCGCCGCGCGTGCGGCAGCAGGATTGCGGGCTTCGACAGCGGACAGGATGGTCTGATGCTCGGCCAGCGTTGCCTGGACCCGGCCCGGGACCGGCAGGATCAGCTGCCGGGCGCGGTTGACATGGGCCCAGGCCGTCTCGGAGACCTGCGCCAGCCGGGGAAAGCCGGTAAAGGACAGCAAAAGTTCATGCATCGCGGCGTCCATGGCGTAAAAGCCCGGGATATCGCCATCGGCAACCAGAGCAGCCTGCACCGTCAGGTTGCGGCGCAGCTGCAGGATCTGGTCATTGGTGACGATCCCGGCGACGCGCTCGATCGCGGCAAGCTCGATCGCCTCGCGCAGGAAGGCGCCCTCGCGGATTTCCTGCATCGAGAAGCGCGCGACGAAGGTGCCGGCCTGCGGCACGACATCGACCAGCCCCTCGGTCTGCAACCGGGCCACCGCGTCGGCCACCGGGCTGCGGCTGACGCCCAGCGCCTCGCAGATTTCCGGCTTGCGCAGGATCTCGCCGGGGCGATACTCAAGCGCAAGGATCGCCTGACGCAGGGTCTGGTAGACGCGCTGGCCCAGCGACCCCGAAAATCCGGTCAAGGGACGCAAGCGAAGGGTCGCAGTCAGGTCTTGTTTGGCAGGGGCGGCTGGTTGTAACATGCTAACATGTTAGGCAAGCACGCTGCGCTGTCAAGGAAGGGACTGCCATGGCCGAAGGGGTGATCCGCCTGCATGGCCTCGACAATGTGGTGATCGCGCTGCAGGACCTGGGCGCGGGCAGCAGGCTCGGGCTTTTGCCGGTGGCCCTGCCCGGCGCCGTGCCGCGCGGCCACAAGATCGCGACACAGGCGATCGCGGCAGGCCAGGAGGTGATCCGCTATGGTCAGATCATCGGCCAGGCGACGGTGGACATCGCGGCCGGCGCGCATGTCCACAGCCACAACCTTGGCATGGGGCCGCATTCCAGCGATTTCGCGATTGGCAGCGAAAGCCGCCCCCTGCCCGCGTTGGAGCCCCGAAGCTTCCTCGGCTACCACCGCCCGGACGGCAGCGTCGGCACGCGCAACTATCTGGGCATCCTGACATCGGTGAACTGCTCGGGCTCGGTCGCCCGCTTCATCGCCGAGGCGGCCGAGAAAGACCCGGTCCTGTCCGCCATCCCCGGCATCGACGGGATTGTGCCCATCGTCCACCAGACCGGCTGCGGCATGTCGGGCACGAACGAGGGCTACCAGACCCTGATGCGCACGCTGAAAGGCTACGCGCGCAACCCGAATTTCGGCGGCATCCTCCTCGTGGGGCTGGGCTGCGAGGTGATGCAGGTTCCCGATCTGGTGGGTCAGGGACGGCTGCGCCCCGACGGCAACTTCCGCTACATGACGATCCAGGGCGAGGGCGGCACGCGCGCGACCATCGACCGCGCGCTGACCGTCCTGCGCGAGATGGCCGAGGTTTCGGGCCGGACGGCCCGCGCCCCCGCCCCGGTGTCCAAGCTGGTGATCGGGCTGCAATGCGGCGGGTCGGACGGCTATTCCGGCATCACCGCGAACCCGGCCCTTGGCCATGCGTCCGACCTTCTGGTGCGGATGGGCGGCACCACGATCCTGTCGGAAACGCCCGAGATCTACGGGGCCGAGCACCTCCTTACCCGCCGCGCCACTAGCCGTGAGGTTGGCGAGACCCTTCTGGACCGCATCCGCTGGTGGGAGGAATACACCGCAAGAAACGACGGCGAGATGGACAACAACCCCTCGCCCGGCAACAAGCGCGGCGGGCTGACGACCATCCTGGAAAAGTCGCTCGGGGCCGTGGCCAAGGGCGGCACCGCCCCCCTCTCTGGCGTCTACAAGTTCGCGGAAGCCATCACCACGCCCGGCTTCGTCTACATGGACAGCCCCGGCTATGACCCCTGCTCTGTCACCGGCCAGATCGCCAGCGGCGCGACCCTGATCGTCTTCACCACCGGGCGCGGGTCGGTCTCGGGCTACAAGCCCAGCCCCTGCATCAAGCTGGCCACCAATTCCGAGATGTATGGCCGGATGCGCGAGGACATGGACATCAACTGCGGCGACATCCTGGACGGGGTCACCATCGAGGCCAAGGGCGCCGAGATCCTGGAGAAGATCATCGCGGTGGCCAGCGGGCAGCAGACCCTGTCCGAAGAACTGGGCTTCGGCGGCGCGGAATTCGTGCCCTGGCAGATCGGAGCGGTGATGTGACTGCGGCGCGCAACCGGCCGCTCTTCGGGCGTGACCGCCCTCATCGCTTGACGGGCCACACAGCGAGGAAAGCCGTCAGGCTTGACGAGCGGCCGGCATGACCCGACCAGCCTACCACTGGCCCGATCCGGACCGCGAGCACGCCAATGGAGCGTTCATTCCGGGCGCTTCCGACTTTGCCACCCGCTGGGCCGAGAGTGCCGCCGCCTTTCGCGAGACCCTGGGACACCGGGCCGAACTGGACCTGCCTTACGGCCCGGCAGACCGGCAGCGGCTGGACCTCTTTCTGCCCGAAAGCCCGCCACGGGGCGTCGTGGTCTTTGTCCACGGCGGCTACTGGCATCTTTTCGGCAAAGCGCACTGGTCGCACCTGGCCGCCGGCCCGCTGGCCCGGGGGTTTGCCGTGGCGATGCCCGGCTACACTCTGGCCCCCGCTGCCCGCCTGACCGAAATCACCGCCGAGATTGCCCGCGCCTGCTGGTTCATCGGCACGCGGGTTCCCGGTCCGATGGTCGTGACCGGCCATTCCGCCGGAGGCCAACTTGCCGCCCGGATGGGCAATGCCGACCTTTCGGTGCCGGTCGCGCGGGTGGTGCCGATCTCGCCTCTGGCCGAGCTTGGCCCGCTGATCGCCACCGAGATGAACGAAACGCTGCGGATCGACACGGCCGAAGCCGCAGCCGAAAGCCCCGCGCGCCGGCCGCTGCGGACCGGCGTGTCAGCCCATGTCTGGGTCGGCGCCCAGGAACGCCCGGCCTTCCTGTGGCAGGCCCGCACCCTGGCCGAGGAATGGGACTGTCCCTGGACCGTGGCCCCCGGAAAGCACCATTTCGACGTGATCGACGCGCTGGCTGACCCCGCATCGGCGCTGTGCGACTGCGTTTTGCACGGGCTGTGACCGCCGCCCTTCAAGCCTGACGGCTTGGTTCGCTGACCCTGCGGCCCCAAACGACCCCAAACGACCCCGAGCGACCCCCGGGTCAGATCATCGCGGCTTCGGCGCGGCGTGCCTCGGCCTCGCGCGCGGCTTCGACCCGGGCGCGGCGGCGGCGGTCTACCTCGTAGACCAGCGCCAGCACCAGCGTCACCATGATCAACAGGAACGCCAGCGCGTTGATCGTCGGCGTGATCCCGGCGCGCACCTTCGAGAAGACGTAAACCGTCAGCGTGTTCTCGCCCCCGCGGGTGAAGAGGGTCACGTTGAAGTTCTCCAGCGACTGGAAGAAGGCGATCGCCGCCGAGGCCCCGATGGCCGGGTAGAGATGCGGCAGAAGAATGCGCCGCAGCACCTGCCCGTGGTTCGCGCCCAGATCCAGCGCCGCCTCTTCCAGCCCCGGATCAAAGCTTTGCAGTCGCGCCAGCACCAGCAGCATCACATAGGCCGCAATGTAGCTGACCTGCCCCAGCGTCGCGAGATGCAGGCCCCGCCCGAAGAAGGCCACCCCGTCCGCGCCCACGGCATTGCCGGTCGCGTTCCAGAACAGAACCGTCGAGATGCCGATCACGATCCCCGGCGCCAGCACGGGTGCCACCATCACCCCGTAAAGCCCGGCCCGGTAGCGACCGCCGACCGAGTTGATGACGATCGCCGCCGCCGTCCCGATCGGCACCGCCAGCGCGACCACGGCCAGCGCCACGAGGATCGAGTTGCGGAATGACCGCCACATGTCGTCATCAGCCGCCAGATCGACGAACCACTGCCAGGTGAAGCCCCGCCACGGCACCACCGTCGGCAACTTGCTGTCGTTGAACGCGGCCCCCATCATCACGATCAGCGGCAGCAGCATGTAGATCATGAAGGCCCAGAAGTAGACGTGGCCCAAGAGGGCGCGATTCCGGCTCATTTGGCGATATCCGACAGTTTGACCCGGAAGATCCGCATCATGGCGATGATGAACAGGATGCAGACCAGAAGGAAGATCATCGAGTAGGCCGCCCCGGTGTTCCAGTCCAGCGCATCGTTGAACCAGCTGTAGATCGTCTGCGGGAACCAGTTCGCGCGGGTGGACCCCACCACCGTCGGCACCAGCAGCGACCCGGCCGACAGCATGAACACCATGACGCAGCCCGAAGCGATGCCGGGCTTGGCGTGCGGGATCACCACGCGCAGGTGCGTGCGCCACCAGGTCGATCCCAGATCCTCGGCCGCCTCGATCTGGTTGGTGTCCAGCGAGGTGATCGAGGTGTAGATCGGGAACAGCATGAAAAGGACATAGCAGTAGACCAGTACCACGACGATCGCGTCATAGGCGGTGAAGACGCCGTTTTGCCAGCGCACGCCCTGGTCGATCAGGCCCAGCCCCTTCAGGACCGCGTTCAGAGGGCCGTTGAAGGTCAGGATCACATACCAGGCAAAGGCGCGCAGCGCCTCGGACACCCACATCGGGATGAACAGCAGGAGAACCAGCGTTGGCAGCGATTTCGGAGCGGCGACCTTGGCCAGGAAGTAGGCCAGCGGATAGGCGAGGATCAGCGTCAGCAGCGTGACCACGGCCGAGAAGATCAGCGTGTCAAGGAAGGCCTTGATATGGATCGGCAAAGTAACTGGGATGCCAAGAATCGAGGTGTCGACCACACCGTCGAAGATCTTGGCGTAGTTGCGGAAGGAATAGAAGTCGTTCGGACCGCCGATCTCGACCACCGGGATATAGGGGCGGAAGCTTTGCTCGAACATCGCGACGTTCGGCAGGATCACCAGGACCAGCACCCAGAAGGCGACAAGCAACACGAACAGCCCCGTCAGCCCCCGGCCATAGCGGCGGATCAGGTCGCCCATCACGCGCTCCGGACGTCGGCGTCGGGCAGGATCGCGGCCCGGGCGGCATCAAAGGACATGAACATCCTCGCGCCCTTTTCGGGCACCGTCGCCGACCCGTCGTTGCGGATCTCGGTCGAAAGCTGCGCCCCGCTGTCGCTGACCGCGTGGACGGCGATGAAATTGCCCTCAAAGGACACGTCGCCCACCGTGATCGGGATCGCGTTTTCCGCCCCGGCGTTGGCCGTCAGCATCGTATGCTCGGGCCGCACATACAGCTTGGCCGCCTTCTGCGCGCCGATGTTGCCCAGACGGGCGCGGAAGCTGCCATGCGCGCTGGCAAAGCTGGCCATCCCGTCGGCCGATTGCTGGACCTCGCCTGCGAAGATGTTGTTCTCGCCCACGAAACTGGCAACGAAGCCGTTGACAGGGTTGTTGTAGATCTCTCGCGGGTCGGCAATCTGCTGGATGCGGCCCTGGGACATCACGCCCACCCGGTCGGACATCGCCAGTGCCTCGCCCTGGTCATGGGTGATGTAGATGAAGGTCACCCCGGTGCGCTTCTGGATCGCGCGCAGTTCGGCCCGCATGTGCTGGCGCAGCTTCAGGTCCAGCGCCGACAGGGGTTCGTCCAGCAGCATCACCGACGGTTCCACCGCCAGGGCCCGGGCAATCGCCACGCGCTGCTTCTGGCCGCCCGAAAGCTGGCTGACCATCTTGTCCTCGGCGCCCGGAAGATCGACCAGCTTCAGAAGCTCGGTCGCCTTGGCGCGGCGAGTGGCCTTGTCGATGCCGCGCACCTCAAGCCCGAAGGAGATGTTCTCCCAGATCGGCATCAGCGGAAACAGCGCGAGGTTCTGGAAGATCAGCGCGGTCGGGCGCTGGTTCGGCCGCTGGCCGCGCACGTCAGTGCCACCGATGCGGATGACCCCTTCCGTCGGCTCGATGAAGCCCGACACCATCCGCAGGATCGTGGTCTTGCCGCAGCCCGACGGGCCAAGGAAAGAAAAGAACTCACCCGGCTTGATCGAGACAGTGGCGTTGTCGACCGCCCGGAAGCTGCCGAAGTCGCAGCAGACGTTTTCCAGATCAATTCCGGCACTCATTCGGCGTCTTCCCCCTGAAGATCGATCGTCTTTTTGTCCCGGCCCGGTTTTCCCGAACTCGGGCCTTTGTGGCAGGCTATCAGGCAGCGACGCCCGATCAACCGTTATCGCCGCGGCCCTGGACCGGTCGTTCCGCGACCGACGTCCCGCCGCCTGAAAAAGTCGCGGCGGGGCCCCGGGGGGCCGGCG
>JANNXX010000044.1:0-12201 GCA_031409795.1 Rhodobacterales bacterium | reverse complement strand
AATAGCATAGCCTTCGACCTGGGCTGTATGGCAGGACGCCAGGGTAACGGGGATGCCGCTGGCGGCCTTGTGGGCCTGAAGGGCATCGTATTCAAGCACCTCGACGGTGGCCGCGAAACCGTTGGCTTCAATGATCTTGACCCAGGCTGCGCAGCATCCGCAGTTGGGATCCTTTGCCACGCGTATCGCCGTTGGTGCTGCGTCGGCTGCTGCGGGACGAAAGGGTGCGGCAAGGCCGGCCGCAATCGCAAGAAGGGAAGCGCGGCGGGTCAAGGTGACGTGGTGCATGTGCTGAAATCCCGCGGGGATGGACGTTGCTCGTCAGAAGTATTGGCTCTCGCTGCCCCGGCTGCAATGCGTGATTTGCGCGCGGTCACGCAGAGGTGTCGTCATGCCGCCTTCGGCCAGCGGCGGTGCAGCTCGTCGATCACGAAGGCATGGGCATGCCGGGAACCATGCTGCGAAAGATGGGGGTGATCCGGCGGCAGGTCCGGGTGGTCATGGGGCAGAACGCTGCCATCCTCCGCAGGCCAGATGCGCAGGACGGCAACCAGCCCGACGGCACCGATCCCGGCCAGAAGCAGGGCGGCAACCGAAAGCCCCGCCCCGGCACCGACCCACCCGGCAAGAGGATAGGTCACCAGCCAGCAGGCATGGCTGAGTGCGAACTGCGCGGCAAAGACCGCCCCGCGATCGGCCTCGCGGGCCGAGCGGTTGATGATCCGGCCGATGGGCGTCTGCGTCAGGGAAAAGCCGAAGCCGATCAGGGCCCAGAGGGTGATCAGGCTGGTCAGTCCGGCCACCAGCGGGACCAGCGCCACACCCGCCACCATCAGCGCAGCCCCCCCGATCATCACCGGGCGGTCGACCAATCGTGCAAGGATGCGCGGCAGTAGAAATGCCGCCAGCATCGACCCTGCGCCGAAACCCGCGAAGGCCAGCGCGACGGATTCCTCACCCAGCCCCAACCGGGCCTGCACCAGAACGACCGTGTTGACGTAAACCATCGCTCCGGCGCTCGCGACCGCAGCCTCCATCACCATCAGCCCGCGCAGGCGGGGCGTTCGGATGTAGATGCGGATGCCTTTGGTCACATCCGCCCAGAAATGGCCGTCCGTGGAGCGCAGACGAACCGGCAGGCGCGCGGTCATCACCAGCAAGGCAGAGGCCACGAACCCCACGACCGTTCCCGCAAACAGCACCGGAAAGCTGACCACCGTCAGCAGCGCAGCGGCAATCATTGGCGAGGCGAGTTGCTCCAGATCCTCGGCCAAACGTAACAAGGAGAGGGCGTTGGTGTAGTCGTCCTCGTCCTTCAGCACATCCGGGATCACCGCCTGAAAGGTCGGAGTAAAACCTGCGGATGCAGCCTGAAGGAAGAAGATCAGCACATAGATCTGCCAGACCTGATCGACGAAGGGCAGGCAGCCGATCACGCCTGCGCGGATCAGGTCAAGCGCCACCAGGAAGGCCCGGCGCGGCAGGCGTTCAGCCACGGCCGCCGCAAGCGGGGCCAGCGTGACATAGGCGATCATCTTGATGGCCAGCGCCGTGCCCAGAACGGCACCGGCCTTGTCGCCCGCGAGTTGCCAGGCGAGGAGACCAAGCGCCACGGTGGCCAGCCCCGTGCCCAAAAGCGCCACGATCTGCGCCGCAAAGAGGTGGCGGAACGTCGGGTTGCGCAGGGTGTTCAGCATCTAGAGAAGCTTCGTCAGGGATTTGATCTCGGCCAGATCGTGTGCGCCCCCGGCTGTCACACAATGATCGATGTGATCATGGATCAGCGCACGTTTTGCCTCGGCCACCGCGCGTTCGACAGCATGCAGTTGCGTGGCGAGGTCGACGCAAGATCGCCCCTCCTCGATCATTCCGATGACCCGGCGCAGATGCCCTTCGGCGCGCCTCAGCCGGGTTACGATGGCAGGATGGCTTGCATGGACATGCGGTTCTGACATATGTCACGCGTATCCCCCACGGGGGGATAAAGCAAGAAACAAGGCTGTCCCTGCAAACAGGGTTTCGTCGAGGAGCAGATGCGCAGGTTTGAGTGGGTCTTCCGGCCGCTTGCAGTATTGATGCTGCTGCTGTCACTGGGGTCCGGCCCGGTGACGGATGCGCTGACGCATGGCCCCGGCCCTGTGGCTGCCGAAGCCGATCATCCAGCCTGGCATGCCCACAAAGGCGAGGTCCGGCAGGCCGACAGCCACCAGCATCACGACAGCACCGACCACGATCACGCAACGTCCGTCATTCTGGCATCGCAGGAAACCGCTATCTTCGACATGCGGACGGCCGCCGAATTCGGCGATCTGCCCGTGCTGTCCGGTGCGATCCGGGATGGACCGCGCCGGCCACCCCGGGAAACGGTCTGAACAGCCGAACCGGTCAGCGCACGGGGTGCGCGGCCTTTCCCAGACCTTTCCACCACAGGACCACAACATGACCCGTCAAACCCGGATGCCGTGGCGCATCTGGATAACCCTTGCCACGCTGGCCCTTGCCGTCCTGACGGCGGGTGCCGCCCTGGCCCATAACGTGACCGAAGGCGACGCCGGTTATGTACAAGAGGTTTCGGGCTTCCTGCCCATTCCGTTCATCTATCTGGGCGCCAAGCACATGGTGACCGGATATGACCACATCCTGTTCCTCTTCGGCGTGATCTTCTTCCTTTACCGGATGCGCGACATCGGCCTTTACGTCAGTCTCTTCGCCATCGGCCATTCGCTGACGATGTTGGCGGGCGTGTGGTTCGGCATCAATATCAACAGCTACATCATCGACGCCATCATCGGCTTTTCGGTGGTCTACAAGGCGCTGGACAACCTTGGGGCGTTTCAGCGCTGTTTCGGGGTGCAGCCCGATACCCGTGCGGCGACGCTGATCTTCGGCCTGCTGCACGGCTTTGGCCTTGCGACCAAGATTCTCGACTATGACATCGCGCCCGATGGCCTGTTCGGCAACCTGATCGCCTTCAACATCGGGGTCGAACTGGGCCAGCTTCTGGCACTGTCGATCATCCTGATCGCGATGGGTTTCTGGCGCCGTTCGCCCCGGTTCTGGGGCCAGGCCTATACCGCCAATGTCGTGATGATGTCGGCGGGCTTCCTTCTTGTCTTCTACCAGCTGACGGGCCTCGCGCTCTCGTGAAAGGATAAACCATGCACAACGCACAAAGACCGAACCTTGACGACCTGCCGACTGCACGTCAGCTCTGGCGCTCTACCGCTATCGCGGCGGGGGCGGCGGCGCTGATCCTTGTCACCGTGGTCTGGCCCTCGGAATACGGGATCGACCCGACCGGTATCGGTGGCATCCTTGGCCTGACCGAGATGGGCGAGATCAAGGCGCAACTTGCCGAAGAGGCCGAGGCCGACCGTCTGATGATGGAAGGCGGGGTCGAGCCGCAGTCGTCGCTGCAACCCGGCCTTCTGGAGGTGATCTTCGGGGCAATCGTCGGCACGGCCCACGCACAGGAAGCCCCGGTCGAGGGTCCGCTGTGGACAGACGAGATCACCTTCGCGCTGGAACCCGGGCAAGGCATCGAGATCAAGCTGGTGATGGAGGAAGGCGCCGTCGCCCCGTTTGAATGGGCGGTCGAGGGCGGAGAGGTCAACTTCGACCTGCACGGCGATGGGTCCGGCAACGAGATCAGCTATGAAAAGGGCCGTGCCGTCGCGCAGGCCGCAGGCGAGCTGACGGCCGCCTTTACCGGCAACCACGGCTGGTTCTGGCGCAACCGGGGCGATGCACCGGTCAGCGTGACGCTGCGCGTTGCGGGTGCCTACAGCGAGATCAAGCGCTTTGATTGAAGAAGGAATGGGTGGTCTGCGACCACCCATTTCAGCTGCCGGTGCGCCTTCGGGCAATCCCGGGCCGACCAGGCAGATGCGACCTTGCGATGCGAGCGGCGGTGTCCGCATCGGATTGGGTGCCGCACACCGGGTCAAAATGCCCATGGTCCTGGCCTGTGTAAAACTGACATGACCATGCCGACCATGCCCCATGACCATGCCGGCCTTTCCGAAAGGTGACAGTTTGCAGGGTTACAGCCAAGCGATGATGTTGCGCTTTTGATCGCAAGCCTTGTGGCGAGGCTTTTGTGCGACCGTCTTGCTGCGCCCATGACGTTTTTGACCTGGCTGCGTTCAGTGCCGCAGCCTTGGTCCGGCTGGTCAAGCGCGGCGGAAATCGTCCCGCCGCGTAGGACCCGATCTCGGGGGCCCCTGAGAGTGTTTTGCCCGTGATCTCTGGCACACCGGCCCCTGCCAATACCCAAGGAACCGAAGACCCCGCCCGAACGCATGCACAAGGCGGAAAGGGGAAGCTTGGCCAGTGTCGCCTGCGCTTTGGCGCCCGTTGGCTGCTCGCACTCCAAGACGTGATTTGATCTGGCTTGGTTCACGGCCTACCCCCATTTGATGTACCGCTTGAACCTAAGCCCGGTTGTCAGCCATCTGCTGCTTCGCCTTGGCCTTGTGCTTGCGCTGTTTTTCATGCTGACCCTTCCGCATCCAGGCATGACGGCAGGGATAGAAATGCCTGCGATGACGATGCATCACACCGCAGACGCGCCGGTGCAGACGGGCCACTCTGGTGGCGCGCATGACGGGATGAATGGCGCGCTTTGTGCCATGCAATGCGCCAGCCTTGCCGCGGCCGAGGGGCCAGCGCATCCAGTGCGGTTCGTGGATTTCGTTTCTGCGCGCTGGACGATGGATGCAGGCCCTGTCTGGGTACCCTTCCAGCCAGACCCGGCCCATCGCCCTCCCGATACAACTCCGGCCGCTTGAACGCGCTTCGCAGCACCTGCGAGGCATTTCCTGTGCCTTGGCTTCCGAGAAGCCAAATGGAGCATCAACATGACACATGATCTTTCACGTCGCGGCTTTATCGCCGCATCGACAGCGATGGTTGCGGCGACGACGCTTCCACGACTTGCGTTCGGACAAACGGCGCCGCTGCGCCTGACTGCCGCGACCCGCGTGCTTGAAATTGATGGCCGCGCGGCCACGGTTTACGGGCTGGTCAACGCTACAGGCGGGCAAGGGCTGATCCTTGATCCGGACCAGCAGTTTCGCGTCGACCTGACCAACAGCCTGGATGTTGAAACCATCATCCACTGGCATGGCCAAATGCCGCCCAACGTGCAGGACGGCGTGCCGAACCTGCCGATGCCCCTGCTGAAAACCGGCGAGATGCGCAGTTTTGACTATGCGCCCAATCCCGGCACGCATTGGATGCACAGCCATGTGCCGGTGCAGGAGATGAACCTCCTCGCCGCCCCTTTGATCGTGCGCTCGGCTGCGGATGTCGCCGCAGACCGGCAAGAGGTGGTCATGTTCCTGCATGACTTCTCGTTCCGCCCGGCGGCGGAGGTGTTGGCCGAGATCACCGGTGGCACGGCCGGGCATGACATGGCGGCCATGGGCGATGACGGGATGGCTGGCATGGACCATTCCGGCATGGACATGTCGGATGGCGATACGTCCGGGATGGCTATGGGCGGCATGGCCATGGACCTGAACGATTTCAACTTCGACGCCTACCTTGCCAACGACCGCACACTTTCTGACCCGCAGGTTGTCGCAGTGGAAAAGGGCGGGCGCGTTCGGTTGCGGATTGTCAACGCGGCTGCGGCCACGACGTTCTGGATCGACACCGGCGTGCCCGCGCGGCTGGTGGCGGTGGACGGTCATGCGATTGTCCCGATGCCCGGCACGCGGTTCGGCATGGCCATGGCGCAGCGGCTGGATATCGAGATTGACCTGCCCGGCGCCGGCGCCTTCCCGGTGCTGGCCCTGCGCGAAGGCGCGCGTGAACGCACGGGCCTGATCCTTGCCACCACGGGCGCGCAGGTCAGCAAGATCGCTGCCATGGGCGCGGCCGATGCGCCTGCCTTCGACACCGACATGGCGCAGGAAATGCGGCTCCAAGCAGCGAACCCGCTTGCGGCCCGTCCGGTTGACCGCAGCCACATGATCATGCTGGCAGGCTCGATGCAGCCCTATCTCTGGACGATTGATGGCCAGACCTGGGACACGCATAAACCCATCATCGCCACCAGCGGCGAGCGGGTGGAGCTGATGTTTCACAACATGTCGATGATGGGCCATCCGATGCATCTGCACGGCCATGCATTCAAGGTGGTCAACATCAACGGCAAGCCCGTGAACGGCGCGATGCGCGACACGGTCTATGTGCCGCCGATGGCCCAGGTCACCGTTGCACTGGACGCAGGCGAGGCGGCGCGGTGGATGCTCCACTGCCACCACATGCCGCACCTGTCGACCGGCATGATGACAGAGTTCGCGGTCTCGGCCTGAACTCGGCTGGCCGGGGAGGTTGCAACACCACCCCGGCACATCATGGGTGCGAGTGGATCGACCTTGCCCATGCTAAAGTGCTGCATATGCCCAGGCGTTGCACCATGCTGTCCGACCTGGATCCGAACCTTGTTCGTGGCCAGCCAGACCTTGATGAACAGAGGATGTTTCTTGTCTGGGCTGCCGCAAAGGAGGGGACGACCAAGGCTGTGCCACCCGAAAGGATCATTGGATGAGACAGAAAAGCAGATGGGCCGCAGTTTCGCGATATCTGCTGGTCATCCTGATCGGCAATGTGGTGTGGGAAACGCTGCAGATGCCGCTTTACACCCTTTGGCTTGACGGGACCTGGGGGCAAATCGGCTACGGCTTGGTGCATTGCACGCTGGGTGATGTCCTGATCGGCGCGTCAACGCTGATGGCGGCGCTGCTTTTGCTTCGTGCCGCTAATTGGCCCAACACTGGGCGGCGCCAGGTCATGGTTGTGACGGTGGCCCTGGCACTGGCCTATACGGTGTTCAGCGAATGGCTGAATGTCGAAGTGCGGCAGGCCTGGGCTTACCGTGACATCATGCCGAGGCTGCCATGGCTGGGAACCGGTCTTTCTCCGCTTCTGCAGTGGATTGCCGTGCCGCTGCTGGCGTTCCGGCTGGGCCATGGTCCCGGCCCGGACCGTTAAAGGTCCACCCGCCGCAGCCTTAGGGCGTTTGCGATGACCGACACCGAAGACAGGCTCATCGCTGCCGCGGCGATCATCGGCGACAGCAGGGTGCCGGTCAGCGGATAAAGCACCCCCGCCGCAACCGGAATGCCTGCCGCGTTGTAGGCGAAGGCGAAGAACAGGTTCTGCTTGATGTTGCGCAGCGTCGCCTTGGCCAGTTTGCGCGCCCGCACGATACCCATCAGATCACCGCCCAAGAGCGTGATCCCTGCACTTTCCATGGCCACATCGGCGCCAGTGCCCATCGCGATACCCACATCGGCGGCTGCAAGGGCAGGGGCATCGTTCACCCCGTCGCCCGCCATGGCGATCTTGCGGCCTTGCGCGCGCAGCGCGTCGATCAGCGCCTTCTTGTCCTCGGGCAGGACACCGGCGCGCACCTCGTCAATGCCCAGCTTGGCGGCCACCGCTCGCGCCGTGCGTTCGTTGTCGCCGGTGGCCATGATCACCCGCAGGCCCAGCGCTTGCAGGGCTGCGATCGCCGGGATGGTGCTGTCCTTGATCGGGTCGGCCACAGCCACGATTCCGGCCAGTACGCCGTCGATGGCAATGAACATCGCGGTCTTGCCAGCGGCGCGCAGGGCATCGGCCTGTGCTTCGGCGCTGGCGGTGTCCAGCCCCAGGTCCTGCATCATCGCGGCATTGCCAAGGGCGGCTTTACGCCCCTCAACCAGGCCTTTGACGCCCTTGCCCGTCACCGCCTCGAATTCCGTAGCATCCACTTTGCGCACGGCTTTTGCCGCCGCTCCGTCAACGATGGCCTCAGCCAACGGGTGCTCTGATCCACGCTCCAACGCGGAGGCATAGGCCAGAATCTCGGCCTCAGGGGTCGCCCCCAGCACCACGGTGTCGGTCAGCGTCGGCTTGCCCAGCGTCAAGGTTCCGGTCTTGTCGACGATCAGGGTATCGACGCCTGCCATCCGCTCCAACGCCTCGGCGTCCTTTATCAGCACCCCGGCCTGCGCCCCGCGCCCGGCAGCAGTGGTGATGGAGATCGGGGTGGCCAGCCCCAGCGCGCAAGGGCAGGCGATGATCAGGACCGATACTGCCGACGCGAAGGCGAACACCAGCGCGGGCGAGGGCCCGAACATCATCCACGCGACAAAGGCCACAACGGCAACTGCCACCACCATCGGCACAAAGATCGCCGAGACCCGGTCCGCCAGCCCCTGAATAGGCGCGCGAGACCGCCGCGCCCCGGAGACCATCGCCACGATCTGCGCCAGCACGGTATCGGCGCCGACCTTGCCCGCCTCGATGATCAGCGATCCGTTCTTGTTGATTGTGGCCCCGGTCACCTTGTCGCCAGGGGCTTTTTCGACCGGCATGGACTCTCCGGTCAGCATGCTTTCATCCAGGGATGAACTGCCCGACACCACCACGCCGTCTACCGGCACTGCGTCCCCGGGGCGCACCCGCAACTGGTCGCCAGCCATGATGTTTTCCAAGGGCGCATCGTATTCGGTGCCATCGGGCAGGATACGCCGCGCGGTTTTCGGGGCCAGATCCAGCAGGGCGCGGATCGCATCCCCGGTGCGTTCGCGGGCGCGCAGTTCCAGCACCTGGCCGACGAATACCAGGGTGACGATCACCACCGCCGCCTCGTAATAGGTGCCGACCATGCCGCCCATGCGATACTGCTCGGGGAATATGCCGGGCAGGAACGTCGCGAGAAGCGAATAGCCATAGGCCGCCAGAACACCCAGCGAGATCAGCGTCCACATGTTGGGCGAGCGGTTCACCAGCGAGTCCCAGCCGCGTTTGAAAAACGGCAGAGCCGCCCACAGGATAACCGGTGTGGCCAAAGCAAACTCCAGATACATCGCGTTTTGATGACCGACCCAGTCGCGAACGGGCAGCCCGACAAGCGGTCCCATGGTCAGCAAGACCAGCGGCACCGCGACGGCCGCACTGATCCACATGCGCCGGGTAAAATCGGCCAATTCCTCGCTGGGGGCATCCGAGGGCAGTACCGGCTCCAGAGCCATGCCGCAGATCGGGCAGGACCCCGGTGCGTCCCGGATGATCTGAGGGTGCATCGGGCAGGTGTATTGCACGCCCACCGCCACAACCTTGCCGCGCCTGGCCGCATTGCCAGAGGCATAGAACCACGGGTCGCCCTTGAATTTCGTCTGGCATTTCTCCGAGCAGAAATGAAACGCCTGGCCGCCGAAGCTTTCGGTCCGCGTGTCGGCCTTCAGCGTGACCGTCATGCCGCAGACCGGATCAATGGCCGTCGCCGCCCCGGATGGTGCCACCGCCTGAGGTGGCATGGCGTCTGTCGCCGGGTGATCATGTCCGGTCTGCTGATCAAGACTGATTGGCATTTTGGGATCTTTCCATGAAACAGGCACGCGTCCCGGCACCCCGGAAGCACAGGTCTTGCCCTATGACCAACGCGTCGGCTGCAGCTGTGTTCCCTATTCCAGCGCTGGAAGGTCAAGCCCTGATCCGGATCCGGGCAAACAAGGCGCGCGCAAGGGGGCAGGACGAAAATCCTACGCTTCTGCTCGGGGAAGGTGCTGATGCAGGTTTGCTGTCCGGACCATCACGCAGTTTTGAACTCGCCATTCACCGGTTCCCAAGCTATCAGACAAACCAAGACGTTCATCCGGAGGCGCGGGCGATTGGTTGACGGCACTGCACCAGCAGCATGGCAGACCGAGACGGCCCTGCGCCGCGTCGGTCAGCGCCACGCGTTGGGCACGCTGTTGCGGATCGGCGCTTTCCTCGTTCTGGTTGCCGTGCTGTTTCTTGGCCCCTTTGCAGGCGAGGCCCGGGCCCATGGTCTGCATGCCGGTTTCACAATGCAGATGCCGGCGGACCGGGCCGAAAGCATGGTGTCGCAGGACAAGGCCGAAGCGGTAAGCGCACAGACCGGCTGCGGCGTGAAGTGCTGTCCCACCACCGGATGCGCAGCCGCTGTTCTGAACGCAGCACATCCCGGCATCGTCTTCGTCGCCATGGATGACCGCTTTGCGCTGCCGGGCCATACCCCGCCCAAACCATCGCCGCAAAGCACGTTGAAACGCCCGCCAAGGGCCTGATCCGGAAATCGCTGCGGCAGCCGCCGCGGCACATCTGGATACGGCAACATCTTGAGGCGTCTCATGGCACTATTTCGTTCGGGTTCTTTCGCGGCCCTGTTGGGCATCACCTTTGCTGGCTCTGCATCTGCACATGAAGGTCATGTGCACGGCGATGCCGCCCCGCCGCCAACGGTGCAGACCGCACCGCGCGCCACCGCGGCCTCGGCGCTGTTCGAACTGGTGGCCGTGGCCAGGGACGCGGGACTTGTGGTCTATCTGGACCGGTTCGACACCAATGCCCCGGTCATCGGCGCGACGGTGGACGTCGAAACCCCGGCAGGCCCGGCAAGTGCGGTACAGGATGGCGAGACCTACCTGCTGGCGGCCCCCTGGGCCGCCGAACCGGGCACCTATGAACTGCTGTTCACCGTCGCCGCAGAGACGGACATTGATTTTCTGACCGCAACCCTGACCATCCCGGAGCCGCCGGTCGCGGCCCCTGTGGCGGCAAAGCCGGCCGGCACTGTCATTGCCGGGCAACTGCGCGCCGGGGTCGCGTCGGTGACGGATCGGCTGCGGCGCGCCGACCCGGCGCTGATCGGCATCGGGCTTCTTGGCCTTCTGGGCGGCGCGCTGGTGATGGCGCTGATGCGGCGGCGGTTGCTGGCAGCCGGGATCCTGGCGGGCGTTCTGGCGCTGGTTCTGGGATCGTCCGTGGCTTTCGCGGAGACGGCCCCCGCAAAGGGCACACCCGTGATCCGCGACGTGGCGCAACGGCTGCCCGACGGCCGGGTGTTCGCACCCAAGGCGGCGCAGCGTATCCTCGCAATCCTCACCATGGCCGCGGTTGAGGGTGAGCATCGCCGCAGCATCGAAATGGCCGGCCGTGTGGTGCCTGACCCGAATGCCAGCGGGTTTGTGCAAACCGCGATCGGCGGGCGCCTTGCGGCCCCGCCCGGCGGATTTCCCGCGCTTGGGGCGGTGGTCAAGGCAGGGGATGTGATGGCCCTGGTCGAGCCGTCCCTGGCCGCCGCTGATCAGTCGGCAATCCGGCAATCCAAGGCAGAACTGGACCAGGAGATTGCGCTGGAGGAACGCGAGGTTGCCCGGTTTCGAACGCTGGCTGCAACTGGAACCGTCTCCCAGACGCAGCTGGAAGGCGCAGAACTGACGCTGCAAGGCCTGCTTGATCGCCGCGCTGCACTGGATTCCATTCGGATGGAGCCGGAGGTTCTGGTGGCCCCGGTTGCTGGCGTCATCTCGAAGGCGAACGCGGCACCCGGTCTGATCGCCGACACGAATACCGAAGTGTTCCACATCATCAACCCCGCGCAACTGTGGGTCGAGGCGCTGTCGTTCGGCGGCGCGCCGGTTTCGGGCAAGGCGTCGATTGGTGGCGAGGGTGGCGCGGCCATCCCGCTCAGCCTGATCGGCGCAGGTTTTGCCGAAGATGGCCAGGCCCAGCCCGTCCAATTCCGGATCGAAGATGCCAACGGTGCCTTGCGCGTGGGCGACCGGCTGACGGTTTTCGCCGAAACCGCCAGCGTCACCAAGGGCATCGCGGCCCCGCGCGAAGCGGTGATCCGGGGGCCCAACGGCGAGGATATCGTCTTTGTCCACACAGCCCCCGAACTGTTCGAGCCGCGCACCGTGCGCACCGAACCGCTGGATGGCGGGCGGGTGATCATCGTGGCAGGCATCACGGCGGGGGACCGGGTGGTCACCCAGGGTGCCGAACTTCTCAACCAGTTGCGATAGGGGGGCGGGCACATGTTCACATTTCTTGTCACGCAATCCCTGCGCAACCGGGTGCTGGTTCTGGTGCTGGCGGTCATCCTGATGGGCTACGGCGCCTTCACCGCGATGCGCCTGCCGGTCGATGTCTTTCCCGACCTGAACCGCCCCACCGTCACCATCATGACCGAGGCCGAGGGGTTGGCTCCGCCCGAGGTGGAACAACTCGTCAGCACTCCGATCGAGACCCAGATGAACGGCCTGCCGGGGGTCGACCGCGTGCGGTCCGTCTCGGGTGTGGGCCTGTCGATCATCTATGTCGAGTTCAGCCATTTCAGGAAAATCGCGAAAGAGATGAAAAATCGAAGTGGAATTAAATCCGCTGCAACATCTC
>JANNXX010000043.1:0-106919 GCA_031409795.1 Rhodobacterales bacterium | reverse complement strand
CAAGACCTTCGGCCACGACGAACGTCGCCGCCGCAAGCTGCTGGTCTCGCGCAAGGAACTGAGCCGGCTGTGGAGCGCGGTCGGCCGCGAAGGCATGACCATCGTGCCCTTGAAGATGTATTTCAACGACCGCGGCATCGTGAAGCTGAAGCTTGGCATCGCCAAGGGCAAGAAGCTGGCCGACAAGCGCGAAACCAGCGCCAAGCGCGACTGGGCCCGCGACAAGGCGCGGCTGATGAAGCAGAACAATCAGGGCTGAGTCTGGTCAAATTCACGCATTTCTTGCCTGAAACCCCCATATCTGGCATGCTTTCCACTGCCGGGCACAAAGTCCGGGGCAAAAGCCGTGCATGTCCACAGGACAAGCGGCTTAGAGGGAAAGGTTGCGGTCATGGGTATGGAACTGATCATCCAGATCATCGCTGGTCTGGTCGGCGGCAATGCGGCCGGGGCGGGACTGAAGAATCTAAGCCTCGGCACGGCGGGCAATTCGGTCGCGGGTGCGGTCGGCGGCGGGCTTGGCGGGGTGCTGATGGGCATGCTGGGCGGTGACGGCGCGGGCGTTGCGGACGCGGCAGCGGCGGCCAGCGGGATGGACATCGGCGCGATCATCCAGTCGGTCGTCGGCGGGGGCGCCGGCGGCGCGGTGCTGACCTTGATCCTTGGCTTCGTGAAGAAGGCCATGGTCAAGTAACCCCGGACCGGGACGCGGACGGCGCTGCCGCCCGCGTCCTGTCGCATGCCACCCTGCATGCTTGCGTCCCGGCCCTGCGCGCGGATATATCCGCGGAACCGCCGGGAGAGCCGCCATGACCCCATCACCGCAGGATGATCCGAAGACTCTGGTCTCGACCGACTGGCTGGCCAGGCACCTGCGCGACCCAGACCTGCGGGTGCTGGACGCCAGCTGGTATCTGCCCGACGTGGGCCGCGATGCCCGGGCGGAATACGCGGCCGGCCATATCCCCGGCGCGCGCTTCTTCGACATCGACGAGATTTCGGACCAGCGGTCGTCGCTGCCGCACATGGCGCCGCCGCCCGAGAAGTTCATCAGCCGGATGCGGGCTATGGGCGTGGGTGACGGGCATCAGGTGGTGATCTATGACGGCACGGGCCTGTTCAGTGCGGCACGGGTCTGGTGGACCTTTCGCCTCATGGGCAAGACCGATGTCGCCGTGCTTGACGGAGGCTTTCCGAAGTGGCGCGCCGAAGGCCGTGAGGTCGAGGACATGCCCGCGATGATCCGCGACCGGCACATCACCGTCAGCCGCCAGAACCATCTGGTGAAAGACGTGACCCAGGTTGCCCATGCCGCCAAGCTGGGCGAAGCCGAGATCATCGACGCCCGGTCCGCGGCCCGGTTCCGGGGCGAGACGGCAGAGCCGCGGGCCGGTTTGCGGTCCGGGCACATCCCGGGATCGAAGAACCTGCCCTTTGCCGGCCTTCTGAACGACGATGGCACGCTGAAGGCCCCGCCTGCGTTGAAAGCGGTGTTCGAAGCCTCCGGCGTGGACCTGACGAAGCCTGCGATCACGTCTTGCGGGTCCGGGATCACGGCGGCGGTGCTCTCGCTTGCGCTGGAACGGATCGGCCACCGCAATCACGCGCTGTACGACGGATCCTGGGCCGAGTGGGGCATGTATGACGATCTGCGGGTCGAAACAGGTTGACCTGCTGCCGCCCCCCGACCTTGTCCGTCCCGCCTGACCGGAGTTCCCGATGCTTGAGACCCTGACCCCCCAGCCGCAGGACAAGATCCTGCAGCTTATCGCCATGTTCCGGGACGACCCCCGGACCACGAAGATCGACCTTGGCGTCGGCGTCTACAAGGACGCGACCGGACTTACCCCGGTCATGCGCGCGGTGAAAGCGGCGGAACGCAAGCTTTGCGAGATCGAGACGACCAAGACCTATACCGGGCTTGCCGGGGAACCGGCGTTCAATGCCGCCATGGTCGGGATGATTCTGGGTGACGGCTTTGCCGGACGCGCGGCCTCGATCGCCACGCCGGGCGGGACCGGGGCGATTCGGCAGGCGCTGGAGCTGGTCCGGATGTCCGCCCCTGCGGCGCGGGTCTGGATCTCGGCGCCGACCTGGCCGAACCATCCGTCGATCATCCGATACCTAGGCATGGCGATGGCCGAGTACCGCTACTTTGACGCCGCGACCTCGGGGATCGACTTTGCCGGACTGATGGCCGACCTGGAAGGCGTGGCGGCAGGCGACGCGGTGCTGCTGCACGGCTGCTGCCACAACCCGACCGGCGCAAACCTTGATGCCGGTCAATGGCAGCAGGTGATCGCGCTTTTGCAGCGGAAGCGCGCGGTGCCGTTCGTGGACCTTGCCTATCAAGGCTTCGGCGACGGGCTGGAGGAGGACGCAGCCGCCACCCGCAGCATCGCGGCGGCCTTCCCGGAGGTGCTGATTGCGGCCTCGTGCAGCAAGAATTTTGGAATTTACCGCGAGCGGACCGGCATCCTGATCGCGCTTACCGCTCCGGACCGCAAGGCCGTGGTGCAGGGCAACCTGAACTTCCTGAACCGGCAGAACTACAGTTTCCCCCCCGACCATGGGGCCCGGCTGGTGACGATGATCCTTGAGGATCAGGCGCTGACCGCCGACTGGAGGGCGGAACTGGAGGAGGTGCGGCGGAACATGCTGGGCCTGCGCCAGTCGCTCGCGGACGCGCTGCGCAGGGCGACAAACTCGGACCGGTTCGACTTTGTGTCCAGCCATCGCGGCATGTTCAGCCGCCTGGGCCTGACCGAAAGGCAGGTCGACCGCCTGCGCGAGGCGCATGGCATCTACATGGTGGGCGACAGCCGGATCAACATCGCCGGCCTGAACGCAAGGACGGTGCCGGTTCTGGCTGCAGCGATCGCGTCGGTTCTCTAGCCGTCGTCGATGGCCGGGGTGCCGGTCCTTTCGGCTGCCACAAACCGGGGCGGGGCGGCATCGACCCGCCCGAAAAGGCGAACCGCCCGGCGCTGGCGGGAAAACAGGCTGGAATTTCGGGCCCTTTGCCGCCAGAGTGGTGCAGGGCTGCCGACTTGGGCATGTCGGTGGTTAGTTGGGTGTCAGTTTGGCGTATTCTACCCAGAGCATCCATTCGGTTGCGCCTCGGGCCCTGTCCCACGGGACGGCCGCCGCACCCATGGTTCTGGTGCTGTTTGTGCTGTGCCTTATGCTTCCAGGCTTTTTCTTCATCGGGGATCTGCGTCTAAGCCCGGCCCGGTTGCTGTTGCTGATCGTTTTCGTACCGCTTCTGATCCGGCTTGTGTCGGGCGGGGTGGGGCGACTTCGGGCGCCAGACGTGCTGCTGATGCTTTTCATGCTGTGGATGCTGGTCACCCTGATCTTTCATCACGGCCTGGAGCGTCTGCCCTATGCGATGATCAGCGTCGTGGAGCTTCTTGGCGGCTATCTGATCGGGCGGACCCTGATCCGAAGCGAAGCAGACTTTGTTCTTTTCTTCCGCACGGTCTTCTGGGCGCTTCTTGCGTTGACCCCCTTCGTGGTTCTGGAGTTCCTGACCGATCGAAACCTGCTGCAAGAGGTGTCGCGTCAGGTGATGCCGACCTTTTTTAAGGGAGAATCCAGCAGCGGGCGGCTGGGATTGAACCGCGTGATGGCCGGCTTCGAGCATCCGATCCATTACGGCCTTTTCTGTGCGGCCGTCTTCGGACCTTTGGTGGCGATCTTCGGTCGCAAAGGCTTTCGTCAAATTGCACTGGTCCTGTTTCTGGGATTCATGACCTTTGCATCGCTGTCCTCGGCCCCACTGCTTGCACTGGCAATCCAAATTGCGCTGATGGCCTGGGCCTGGATGACAGGCGGGCGCTGGCGGTTCCTTGCCGTATCCGCGGCCACCCTCTACGTCCTGGTGGACGTGCTGTCGAATCGCTCGCCGGTCACCATTCTGATCAACCACATCACCTTCGATCCGAATACGGCCTGGACACGCATCAACACCTGGGAATTCGGATCAGCTGAAATGTGGCGGCATCCGATCTTCGGCATCGGCCTGAACGAATGGGTGAGGCCGAGATGGCTCACGCCATCCGTTGACAACTTCTGGCTGCTGAATGGCATGCGACATGGGGTGGTCGGCGCAGTCCTGATGATCGCGGCGTTGGCAGCATCCTTTTGGTCGGTCATGGCTGCACCGGGGCTGGCAAAAGACACTGCCAATTGGCGCCGGGGGTATCTCTTTTCCGTGTTTGCCGTCTACATGACGCTTGGCACGGTTCACATCTGGGGCGGGCTCAGCAGTTTCGTGCTGCTTCTGGTTGGTGCCGGGATGTGGTTCTGTGACGCTGGCAACAGAGCGCATCTCGAACCCTCCGCACCGGACCCGAAGACCCGCAAGGTCGCGAGTGGCGCATATAGTCGTTTCCCGATACGATACAAACGGCCGCCAAAAGCGCCGGAAATGGCAGTTTGTCAAGATTTCGACATGCGAAGGTCAAATTTCGACGTTGATATCGTGAACAATCGTTCCGGCATTGGCATGTCCCGAAGCCGCAGCCGTGGACCAGACCGAAAGGTGCAAGAATGAACATGTTTCCCGCGCGACCCTGGCGACAAGGAGTGCTTGCAGCAAGCCTTCTTGCCTTTGCAGGAGTCTTCAGCCCCACCTTCGCGGCGGACTGGTACGTTGCGCCCGTCGGTATAGCAACGGCTCTCAAGCCAATCGGCAGCAAGGACGATCCATTCGGATCGGTCGATGCGGCGATTCAGTCCGGCAAGATAAAGGGCGGGGATCGCATTCTGCTGAAAAGCGGAACACATGGCTTTCTGCTTCTGAGGAACGTCCGCTTTGACAGCCCGGTCATCATCCAGTCGATGGTTGGCAAAGAGGCGCATCTGGATGGCATCTTTGTTCGTGATCTTGGCAAGAACATCACGTTCAAGGATCTGACCGTCTGGCCGACGGACCCGTCCAAGGTTCCCGACTACCCAAGGCACATCGTTCACGCAACCGGGACCACAAGTGACATCGTCGTCGACGGATTGATGGTGAAGAGTGAACGGAATGCCGAACAGCATCGATCCTGGACGATCGAAAAATGGAATACCCGAAGCTTTGGTGGGATCACTCTCTTCGGATCACACAGCAAAGTTGCAAACAGCCGCGTGATCGCGACCGGATTTCCCATAACGGTCAGTGGCGACAGGTCCGAGATCATCAACAATGTCGTCGATGGTTTTGTCGGAGACGGGCTTCGCGGCATCGGAGACTACACCACCATTCGAGGCAACAAGGTCTATGACTGCTTCAAGATCGGTGACAACCATGATGACGGATTTCAATCCTGGGCAAAACCATCCGGCGTAATCAAGGGATTGGTTATCCAGGAGAACACGATAATCGAATGGCGGGGGCCTGGCGTGAACGCCTTGCCATGCAGCCTGCAGGGAATTGGCCTGTTCGATGGTTTCTACGAAGATCTGGTCGTCACAAACAACCTCGTCTCGACAAAGGACTACCATGGAATAACCGTCTTGGGCGCAAGACGGGCGACGATCATCAACAATACGCTTGTGAACGGTCTTGGGCATACGTCAACCTCGCCCTACGTGTATGTCGGTGATCACAAGAATGGCACTCCGTCGACGGATGTCCTGGTGGCTAACAATCTTGCGATGAGCTTTATTGGCGCCACCGACCCTTTGCGGAGAATTGAATTCCGGAACAACTCCATCATCGGCACCCCCGGCGCGGTCTTCGAGAATGCTGCCGCTTTGGACTATCGCCCCAAGCTCACAAGCGGGTTCATCGACACGGCCGACCCCAGGTCAGCGCCGGCGACGGATATCCTTGGTCAACCGCGTCCTTCCGGCAAGGGGCCGGACCGCGGTGCCTATGAGGTTCTGGCAAGCGGTGGCGTCACAAATCCTTCGGCTCCCCCTGTGGGCGGCGCCGAGACGCCCGCCGCAAATCCCGCTCCACCAAAGCCGGTCGTGCCAAAACCTCCCGGCAGGATGATTGGAACCTGGATCTATCGGGTGTTCGGCATCCGGATCACCAATTCGCTGGGCGCGTGGCGCAGGATCAGGTTCTGACCCGGCACCCGGCCGGGCGGCAAGGCGATCCACTGGCATCGGGCCTGCATTTGCCTTTGCGCCGGGCTTGCAGAGGCGCTAGACGGGGCGCAGACATCCGGAAAGTTTCTGTGGAATGATCGCCATTTATCGGCAACTCTTTGACTTGCTTGGCCCAGACGAACGCCGCCAGTTCTACACTTTGCTGGTCTTGGTCGTCGTGGTCGCCCTGGTCGATCTGGTCGGGGTGGCTGCGGTCCTGCCTTTTCTCGCCGTGGCATCCGAACCCGGCATCATCCGTGAAAATCCGGTTCTGGACTGGCTTTACGATCAGAGCGGGGTTCAGTCGGACTCGGGGTTCATCCTGCTTCTGGGTCTCATGGTTCTGGCCTTCGTGCTTTTCGGACTGGCGGTAAAGCTTGTTGCGCAGTACCGCATCACCCGGTTCAGCCATCTGCGCAATCACAGCCTCTCGCGCACGCTGTTGCGGCGCTATCTGCATCATCCCTATGTCTGGTTCCTCGGCCGCAACAGCGCCGATCTGGGGGCGGCGATCCTTGCGGAATGCGACAAGGTCGTCGGCTATGTCCTGATCCCGGCCATGCGGGTACTGGCGAACCTGGTGTCGCTCGTCTTCCTTTTGACGCTGCTTGTCATGGTCAGTCCAGTTGCTGCAGGCCTTGCCGCTCTTGGCGTCGGAGGGGCCTATGCTGCCATCTTCTTCTTCGTGCGTCACAGGCTTGGGGTCTTGGGCCGTGACCTCATCGCGGCAAACGCCGAACGGCATCGCATGGCGCTTGAGGCCTTCGGGGGCATCAAGGATGTAAAGCTTCTGCATCTCGAAGACCGGTATGCTACCCGCTATGACAAGCCCTCGCTGCTATTTGTCGAATCTTCGGCATCAAGTCAGGTCATCGGCGAATTGCCCCGGTTCCTGCTGGAAGCCGTGGCGTTCGGCGGACTGGTGCTGATGATCCTGGGGCTGCTGGTGCTGCAGGACCGCCGAATGGCCGACATCCTGCCGATCCTTGGTGTGTTCGGCTTTGCCGTCCTGAAGATCTTCCCGGCAGTCCAGCAGATTTATAGCGGGCTGACGCAGATGCGTTTCATCGCCCCGATGCTGGCCAAGCTTCACGGCGACCTTACCGGAGGCCAGCTTCCTGCCCTGGCAATTGGCCCGCCCGCCGCTTTGCCTCTGCCGATGGTCCTTGCTGACCGGCTGGAACTGCGCGGCGTCGAATTTGCCTATCCCGGTGGAAATGCCCCTGCCCTGAAGGGACTCACGCTCACAATCCCTGCCCGCAACATCGTGGGTGTCGTGGGCGGCAGCGGCGCGGGCAAGACCACCGCGATCGATGTGATTCTGGGACTGCTGGTCCCTGATCAGGGTGCAGTCGTGGTGGATGGCAAAGCCCTGACTTCTGAGACAATGCCAGCCTGGCAGCGGTCACTCGGCTATGTTCCGCAAGAGATATTCCTGGTCGATGACAGCGTTGCGGCAAACATCGCTTTCGGGATCCCGCCCGAAATGCGCGACCATGCGGCGGTTGAGCGGGCTGCGCGGCTGGCCGAATTACATGATTTCATCATGGCCGACATGCCGCAGGGCTATGAAACGCATGTAGGCGAACGCGGTGTTCGGCTGTCTGGCGGTCAGCGCCAGCGGATCGGTATCGCGCGGGCGCTTTACCATGATCCAGACGTGCTGATCTTCGACGAGGCGACCTCGGCACTCGACACGTTGACAGAACGCGTCGTGATGGAGGCCGTCCGCAATATTGGCCATGCCAAGACAATCATCATGATCGCGCACCGGCTGAGCACGGTGCGCGACTGCGACACGATCTTTCTGCTGCAAGATGGACGTCTTGCCGCAGAAGGAAATTTCGAGACGCTGGTCGCGCAAAACGAGACCTTTCGCAAGATGGCGTCGTGAAGAGACTTCCGCTGCCCCGGCCCAAGGCTTGGCGCTCTGTCTAGGGAATGTCGCTGAAAGCTGCGGCTTGCCCGCCCTCTTGCTGTCTGATCCATCCGAGACGCGGCAGGCCGTAGTCTGTTTGGCCGAAGCTGTCATCACGGCGCAGGACTGCAGTGTTCCGGTTCCGCCATTCCGGGATGACCTGGCAAGGGGCTGGGAGGGGCCGGAAGGCAGGTCACATACCGTGTTCGATCGGCGGATCCGCGTGTGTTCCGGGAAACGTTGCGTCTCTTTGCGGAGTGACAAGCGACACCCAGCCCTCAACCGAAGGCTGCCTGTAGCTGATGACCCGCAGCGTCGGCAAGACGGCGTCGGGGTCTGCGGCCTCTGGGCAGGGCTCGAAACCCTGGGATCCGGTGGTTCGGATTTCTCCGCCTGCATGCACTGAAATGCCGCGTGCGGTCGGGTTCTGAACCTCGCCCGGCAGACCCAGCATCACATCGCCGCCCGCCACGACAGCCAAATCCGAGGCAGTAAGATGCGAGGGCAGGGACAGAGACCCCGTGGTCATCAGAATGCTGCGCCGCTTCGGGTTGCAGGCTCCGACAGGGCCTCCGATCCGGGCAGCAGGGTCGGCGGTAATTCGTCCCGCGTCTTCTGCCAGGGTGATGACCAATGTCCCTTCGATGCGGGCATTCGCCTCCAGCCGGATCGGGCAGGTAGTGACCAGCGCGATGTTCCGCAGCACGGGCGAATCTGGCCACTCGCCGATGACGATCTGGTCAGCGCCGCCATCCTCGATCTCGGTCCCGGGCTGGCCACACAGCACAAGATAGACCAGTCCGGGCGGCACTTCACGCAAGAGCCGAAAGCGAAACGCCGAGATGGCCACGACGCTGCCGGTCTTCAGCCCGTCCAGGTCGGTACCAACCTCAGCCAGCGGCTCCAGATCCTGCGCCAGCGGCCGGTCGGCGAAGAAGGCCCGCTTTTCGGGCAAGGCAAGGCCGGGCGCGGCAAAACCTTCCGCAAGTCGCGCCACATGGGCGGTGGTGTCGGGCATCACCAGGTTGACCTCTATCGCCAGGCCGCATGCGCCGCCGGTACAATTGCCTCGGGCGGGAAGGCTCAACAGCGCGTCCGACCCAAAAAGGTAGTCGTCTCCGCGGGGCAAAGACAGTGCTTCCTGACTGTGCACGCACAGCCCGCCCCCGGGTCGCGCGCCGACGCCGCCTTGTCCGATCGTGATCGCACCATGTGCAAAAAACCCGGAGGCGTTGCTGCAGCGACGGGTCGGGGTGACCATTGCCACGCTGGTTGCGCCAGTTGACCAGCTGTCCAGGCCAAAGAGGCCAAGGATGAGTGTCGGGATCGGATTGCGCGCGGTCTTGCTACGCTGCAGACTTACCAGCATCGCGTTTGCCGGGCTGTCCTGGCCAGGTCTGGACAACCTGCCATTATCCGGGTTCAAGACCAGCGCGCGCAGGTCCGTCTCGCGATCGGCAAGCAGGCTGCCCTCCGGGTCATCGGGCAGGTTGAGCGCCACCATGGCCATCGCTACAGCCTCGGCCGCCTCCGGTGTATCGCCACGCGCCAACGCTGAGGCTCCGGCATGCGCTGCTGCATCGGCCGCCATTCGCAGCATTGCCTGGTGCCGATAAAAATTGGAGGCATCGATGGCGAACCCGGCGCAAAGCAAGGTCAGCACCAGCAGGAACAGTCCAAGAACCGTAACCCCTCCGCCTTCGTCACGCAAAGCGCGCCCAATCCTGGAGGCCAAGCCGTCCATCAGGTCGGCTCAAGCGCCTGCGAAACAGAGACCGAAACATGATCACTCAAAGCGCGACTGATGATGCCGAAGGGCGCAAGTTCGGTGGCTGCGGCGGTGACAACCACGGTCACGATCTGTGCGTCAGTATCGACCGTCACACTGACTTCGGGCATGTAGCCACCTTGGCGCAAAAGTCCGGTGGCGAACTCCACCGCCTGATCCGCATCCAGACCGTGTCGCGACACGATCCGCGCAGTCTGTTGCGAAACACTCCACAGGTTCGACTGCCGGGTGAAGGAAGTGGCAGTATCCGCCGCAAAGACGATCAGACCAAGAAAGGCAGGCAAAAGAAGCGTGAACTCGACCGTGGCACTGCCATCATCGGTGCGAAGGAAGTGGCGGACTCTACCTGGCAACGTCATATTTGTATTCCCTGGATACCGCCCGGGTGACCATGCACGCGTCACTCTCCTTTCGGGATAGTGCGGCAAGAGGGCGGCATTGTGAAGGAATTGAGGCTGAATAGGCGGGATCAAGCCGGGACTGTTGCCTTTCTGCGGATCGTCCGCAGGGCCGGAGCCTCAACCAGATGCCAGGACAGGACCGCAAGGACCAGCGTGGCGGGCAAAGCGAAAGCGATGTTTACCGCCGGGGTCATCGGGCCAGCCAGCCAAACCACCAACCCCTGCACGGGGAAAGCATAGATGTAGATGCCGTAGGAATAGTCTCCCAACCGGTTGTAGGCCCGCAGCCGACCGCGCGGCACGTAGGCCAGCCAGAACACGGAATAGCTTACAGCGGCGATCTGTCCCGGCACCCGAAGTGGCGTAGCCGAAACCAAAAATGCCAGAACCCAAAGCCCCATGGCCACCTTGAGCGTCACCGGCAGGCTGTTGCGACAGGCGTAAAGCAACACTCCCGCCGCAAACGGCAAGGACAGCTTGTGCAAGGCGTCGACCTTCGGGTGCAAGTCGGCACCCACAAGTACACCACCCACCCAGAACAACGCGAAAAGTGTCAACGCGACCGCCATGCGGCGTCGATCGCGGAACGCCCCCAGAAGTCCGATGGCAAGCAGGCCCATGTAGCAGGCAACCTCGTGCGCAAGCGTCCAGATCGATCCGACGACCGCAAGAAAGGGGTTGCTCTCGAATACTCCGGGCAAAGTGAAGGCGGGCGATACCAGCGTCATGTTGCGCAGAAAGAAAAGCGGCAGCTCCGGGTCGGCCAGGTACGCGGCCAGCGGCAAGGTCGTCACCAAGGGGCCGATCACAAGGCCCACGATCACGAGGGACACGAAAAGTCCGGGGAAAAGCCGCAGGCAGCGCGCAGCAAGGAAGGCACTTGCCTCAGGGCGTCGCGCAAAACTTGCCGAGATCAGGAAGCCGGAGATCACGAAGAACACCTCGACCGACCAGGTTCCAAGCGACTTGCCGGTCAAGGCAACCAGCGGCTCCATGGTCTCTGGTCCCAATGCAATTGGCCATGCGTGGGAAACCAGAACTGAAATCGCAGCGATAGCCCGGATCAGGTTGAAGTTGTTGTCACGCCCCTGCGCGAGATCGCCCAAGGTTATCATTCAAGTCTTGCTTCCCGCATTATCGGCCTCATGCATGACGCGCCCGACCGACCGACCAGATGCTTGGAATACGATAAGGTATCTGATAGGAAAAGGCTACTGTGGAAACACCAAGGGATACCGGAGGCCGTGAATGTCGAGGATCATTGGTACCATGACAACGTTCCCCTTGCGGAGCGATATTGTCGAGCGCGCCGCATCCAGCATGGCCGGGCAGGTCGATGAACTTAACGTGGTTTTCAATGAGTATCAGAAGGTGCCGGACTGGACGGAAAAATATCCGACCATCAATCCGATTCTGCCAGAGTTTGATACGAAGGACACTGGAAAATACCTGATTTCCGTCAGCGCTGAAGATTGGCTCTTCACTCTGGATGATGACATCATCTACCCGGACAATTATGTTGAATTCAGTATCAGTTCTCTAAAGAAGCTAGGGGTCGAACGTAGCGTCGGTGGCTACCACGGATCCAACTACAGAAAGCCGCGTTTCCTTCCGTCAAGCAGAGCCCTTCGACGTCTTCTGGGCGTTAACTTGAACTATATAGTGAATTCGAGGAATGATTATCTCTTCGAGAAAGGGCTGACCGAGGCCATCATGGTGGAGCAACTTGGAACGGGAACCACATTCTCCCTTGGCTCCAATGTACCCACATTTGATTTCGTTCGCGACGCTCAACGGTTCATCGACGTCCGTGTGGCCCGATGGTGTTACGAGAATGACCGAAGGATGGTGTGCCTTGGACGGCCAGACAACTGGCTTCGCCAGTCAATTCCTCAGGAGAATACATCGATATTTCAGACGTTCACCTTGCGCGCGCCTGCCCATGTCGCTGTTGAAATCGAACAATTCGCATTCCGTTGTGAAGGAACTGGCCGCCCATTGGTGACATCAGGACAGCCGCTTATTCACGACTGATCAATCCACAACTTCGTGATCGCTTCCGATATCTCATGTATCACGTCAAAGTCACCATCAACGAAGCCTTCCATTCCCGAAACTGCCCTCAGACCATCATCCGGCGCCCTTTCAAATTCCGAGCAGGCGGATGTTAGAGCATCTGCAAAGGCGGCAGGTCTCAAGTCGGCAATGGAAACAATATTCTGATGACGTCCGTTCAAATCTTTTCCTGTATAGGAATTGGTCAGAACCCTTATGCCGAAATGGGCCATCTCAAGTGGCGGATAGCTTGGATGCGGTGATGCCATCAACGAAATGCCGACAGAGGTTTCGCGAAGAAGCTTGCCATAGTCGCTGATCGACAGTTTCCCAAGTGGTTTCAGCACCTTGCCTCTCGGCAATTGAACGGGCCGGTGGGCCGCGCCCGCTGATACGACCTCCCAACCCTCTGCTGCCGGACTGTCCGCCCAAACAAGCAGCGCTTCTCTGATGATTGAATAGCAGTTTCTTGGTATGTTGGGGCGCGCATACACAAGGATCTGCTTCTTCTTGTCCTCACCTCGCAGGTTCTGAACATATTTGCGCAATTCAGGGTTTAGACGTGGTTCGATTATGTAGCTTCTGTCAGGCCGATGGCCCATCAATCCTGTATAGTTGTAAAGTTCCCTTGTATTGAAAATGACGTGAATTGGCCAATCCAGATCGAGCGCGAGTCGCGCCAGGAGATGGGCAGATGAAAACTCATAGAACTGCGGCTCGTAGTCCTGAAAGAAGTACAGTTTCGGCAACTTCAAGCCGCCAAAGAAACGATGCTGTTGCTCGATAATCGGCTGAATGTTCAGCGATGTCCACCAATTGTAGGCGATGAAGATATCGGATCTTCTGACTGACAGAACTGACCCGCGACGCGCACTGACCACACTTAGATCAGCCAGGCTCAGGCCTGCTGCAGCTGCCAGCCCTGGAACGACGGTATTGTTGATATCGTCAAAAGACTCACTCAGGAATCTCAGGCTGACTGGGCCGGTCTTGCGCAGTTGCAGGGCCAGCTTGAGCATGAACTCAACGCATGTGTTTATGCCGCCATAGGCGATCGAGATATCGAGGCTGGGAACAATGACATTCAACCGCCGACCCGGGTTGTCATCCGGAGCGAAGCGATAGTCGACAAGAACAACGTCTTCAATTGGCTTGGGACCGGTAAGCGTGCGGATGGCATGGACGGCCTTCACAGCTCCGGGCGCGCTTTTCTTGAGCCATTCTCTTAGGACCGGGCCTAGCAAGGAACAGTTTCCGTTGTGGGCATCACCATCTCCATTGAACAGAAAAGCATACCGGGGGCTCAATTTCATTGAGTGGGGGTAAGGCTTCGAAAGATCATCTGAATTTACCTGATTTTATAGCCCCGCCGCAAGGCCAACTGAAGGAATTCTATCCTGGCAAGGCCAGCCCCGGTGGTCTTTGACCGGTGGACGACTGTGACAACTCCTCAACAGGGAGGTGGGCACCGCAAAGTCTTCCGGAAGGTCGGCCACTCAAACCATTTGTTCCGCATGCCGGAAAGGACCGATGCGCCTTCAGGATGGAAGGGTTGATGGTCCCCTTGATCATCCCGATTCAACCCGCCGACAATCGGCAAAGCCGGGATCGCCAGGCCATGCCACGCCCGGAAATATGTTGCCACTGGCTTGGCCCATTCAAGTACAGGTTTGCCAAGCCCTGCAGGTTGGTAAAACGGCGCATGCGCTTGGTGGCCGACAGTCACGACATCACGATGACATATCCGCGGCCCGGGATGGTCCCTTCGCCTTGGGCTCTGACATCCTCGGCATCAGGAGCGGCGGCGCCAGGATGATTCTGCCGGATTGTCGGGGCTGAGCAGCATTCCGATCATTCTCCAGGCCCGATAGAACCGGACGGCGCAGAGACAGGCAAACGCCATGGCCCGCTGACGGGGTCCCGAGATGCGCGGGGACCGCAGGATCCTGGGGATCTCCAGCACCGGCGAGACGCCAATTGCCAGGGCACGCAGGACCCAACCCGGTTTCCTCAAAGCCGTTCCGGCCCGGTCGGCAAAATCGTGGGCAATATGGCGATCCCATTTTCGTGTCAGCTCGCGGAAGGTCGCGCGAGCCGGATGATAGACGATCATCGCCGCCACATAGTCGGTGCAATATCCAAGCGCGCTGGCGCGCAGGCCCCAGTCGCGGTCTTCCGCAACGTCGATGCCGCCGAAAGGCCCGACATGGCGCAGGATCTCCGGCCGGGTGGCCAGATTGCCGGTGCCGGAAAAACCCTTGGCAATGTATTCCTGGTTCCGGAAGGAATAGACCGCCTCATAGGGTTCCACGAAGGTCGGTCGGTCCGGATCGGCGAAACTGACGCGCACGTCCCCTCCGATGATCTGCGTGGAATGGTCCCCGAAACGCTGTTCGATCGCGGCCAGCCAGTCCGGGTCTGCATGGCAATCGGCGTCGATGAAGGCCAGGACATCCCCTGACGCCCTTGCCGCGCCGGTATTGCGCGCCGGGCCTGGCCCGGGTGTGGATTCTTGCAGCAGGATTACCCCCGGAAACGCCGCGCAGACCCCTTCTGGCAGCCGCTGCGAGCCGTTGTCGACGACAATCACCTCCACGTCAGCCTTGCAGCCCTGCTGTGCGTAAAGCCGTTCCAGGCCCTGACGCAGATAGTCCTCCTGATTGAAGTGCGGGATGATGACCGAGATTCGCATGGGGGGGCTGCTTTCAGAAGAATTCGCGCAGGAAAGTCTCAAGTGCGAACAGCGACCACAATGTCTTGGAATGATCGCGGCGTCCGCTGGCGTGGTCCTCGGCGTAGCGAACCACGGTTGCGCGTTCAAGGTGATTGCGGGTCACTGCGTCGCGCCCCAGCAAGAGGTCATTGAACTCGTCCCGCAGCGGGCCGCGAAACCAGGCGGCCACGGGCATCCGGAAGCCGTTCTTCGGCCGGCGCAGCACCGCTTCCGGCAGCCGTGGTCGCAAGGCTTCGCGGACAATCCGTTTCGTCGTTCGGCCCTTGATCCGCCAGTGGTCGGGAAGGCTTGCGGCATATTCCGCAAGGCGGATGTCCATGAACGGCGCGCGGGCCTCGATGGAGGCCGCCATCGTCATGCTGTCCATGCGTTCCAGCAGGTTGTCCGGCAACCAGGATGTCTGGTCGAAATGCAGGACCCGCCGTAGGGGCGACGCGCCCGGGGCAGCGGCAAACGGCATCGGGTCCCGGCTTCGGGTGCTGGCCGGTCCGCGCCACATCCGTGCGCCCTCGGCCTGGCTGACCGACCCGAACCAGCGCACCATCCGCTGTTCGAAATTCCGTTCGCTGAGCGCGTTGCCGGCGATGCCGATCCTGCGGGACAGGCCTGGCATCATGGCCGCGCCGGTCACCATCGCCCGCCCGGCAATCGAAAGCAGCCCGGACGGGCCCAGCCGACCCAGATAGGCCTCTGCAAGGTGTTTCGGGTAGCCGGCGAACAACTCGTCCGCACCCTCGCCGGACAGCACGACCTTCACCTGCCGCGCGGCCTCGAGCGACATCATGTAGATCGGCAGATCGGCCGTCTCGCTCATCGGTGCACCGCGATGGCGGCTGAGCATCGGCAGCAGACCCAGCATCTGCGTCACGTCCAGTTCGACAGGTGTGTGGATGGTGCCAAGCTGTCGCGCGGTTTCCGCCGCCGCCGGAAGTTCCGCATCGGCATCGCCAAGGAAGCCCACCGAAAAAGTCCGGATCTCCGGAATACCCAGATGTCGCAGGGTCGCCACGATGGAAGACGAATCCAGTCCGCTGGACAGGAAAGCCCCGATCGGCACATCGGCGCGCATCCGAAGTCGGACCGCTTCGTCGAACACTTCAAGAAAGCCCTCGATGGGGTCGGCCGGAACTGGAAGGCGGCCGCCGCCTGCCGCTTCCGGGGGGGTCCAATACCGCCGTTCCCGCCAGTGACCGTCCTGCCAGCGTATCAGGCTGCCGGGTGCAAGCTTTCGGATTCCCTTGAAGAAAGTGTTCGGACCCGGCGCATAACGCCAGAAAAGATACTCATGCAGGGTCTCTTGATCAAGTTCGGCGCTGACCAGCGGATGTTCAAGAAGCGCCGGGATCTCAGATCCGAAAACAATACCCTCACCGTTTCCGGACGGCAGGACGGCAAGAAAGACCGGCTTTTTCCCGAACGGATCCCGCGCAAGGGTGATCGAGTTGTCGGACCGGTCATGCAGGGCAAAAGCGAACATTCCCCGAAACCTGGCCAGACTTTCCGCACCCCAGGCGCGCCAGGCTTCGAGGATGACCTCGGTATCGGAAGAAGTGGTCAGGACGGCGCCTTTCGCAAGGAGTTCGGCCCTCAGTTCCAGATAATTGTAGATCTCGCCATTGAACACGATCGTGAACCGGCCATCATGGCTTTGCATCGGTTGACCGCCCGTCGCCAGGTCGATGATCGAAAGGCGCCGGTGCCCGAAGCCCGCCGTCAGTCCGTGCCCAAGCTGCAGCAAGCAGTGACCTTCCCCGTCCGGACCGCGATGGCGGATCCGATCGGTCATGGCGCGCAGGCTGGCATCGTCCGCGGCCAGTCCGATCCAGCCAGCTATTCCGCACATGCCGGTATTCTCCTGAAACTTGGCAACGCTCTGCAACTGAAAGATATTCTTGCGGGTTCTGGCCGCAAGATCCGCTGCACGTCCAGCAAGCGCGCCGGATCGCACGGCAAAGCAGCGTCGCCTGCCGAGGTCAGCCTTGCATCGCTGCCCGCCCCGGACCTTTCCGCTTTGCCGACCTTGCTTGGCCGCCGGGTCGCTGGATTGCGGAAGGTTCCGAGAGTGCCGGACAACGCTGATCCTGTCATAAGGATCGGGGCCGCCAGCCCCTCAGCAGCGCAAGGCGCGGCTGAAAAGGCTGACCGGGTCCTGCGCAACCGGCGGCTGTCCATCTTGAAAGGGCTGCTTTCTGGCATGGGTCCTGAAACTTGCTTCGATCGAATACAAAAGTGGTCCTGCAACATCAAATTGACGCGGATTCTGTCGCGCGGTCAAATCGGTCTGCCAGCGTAGTCAGGGCATTTGGTAGGACAAGGTCAAGGCATGAGTATGGCGACACCAGGGGACAACGCCCTACAATCGCGCGCCGATCAGTCGCACGTCGTCGGACGTTCGGCCGGGCAGGATCGACGGGCCGTCAGGTTCCGGTTTAGATGCTTCGCGATTGGCGCTGCCATTCATTGCACATCGGGATAGACATCGGCGGCGCGGAATCAACGGCCAGTGTTATTGCCGCGACGGGCCAGCGCCTTGATCTCTTCAGCAGACAGGCCACAGCGACAGGAACGAAACGTGCAGATGCCTCACAGCCCGCCTGACACTCCTGCCGTCCTTACGGTCATTGTCATCAGCTACAACACCCGGGACCTGACCCTTGCGGCGCTGCGCACGCTGTTCGCCACGACGATCCGTACAACAATCCGGGTCGTGGTGCTGGACAATGCGTCGGCGGACGGTTCGGCCGATGCAATCGCCGTCGCCTTTCCGCAAGTCCAGCTGATCCGCTCCCCTGAAAACCTGGGGTTTGCGCGCGCCAACAACCAGGTCGCGGCGGATGCGGCCACCGAATTCCTGCTGCTTCTGAACCCCGACACCGAGTGCCATCCCGGAGCGGTGGACAACCTGATCGCCTTTGCCGAAGCCGAACCGCAGGCCGGCATCTGGGGTGGGCGCACGGTCTTTCCGGACGGAAGCCTCAACATCGGGTCCTGCTGGCGGCGCATCACCTTGTGGAGCATCTTCTGCCTTGCGACAGGATTGACCGCGGCCTTTCCGCGAACCGCCCTGTTCGACCGCGAGGCCTATGGCTCGTGGAAGCGCGACACGGTCCGTCAGGTCGATATCGTGTCCGGTTGCTTTTTCCTGATCCGCCGCGATCTCTGGAACCGGCTGGGCGGCTTTGATCTGCGCTATTACATGTACGGCGAGGAGGCGGACCTGTGCTTGCGGGCACGACGCCTTGGTTTCCGCCCGATGATTACGCCCAAGGCCACGATCATGCACCTTGTCGGGGCAGCCAGCAGCAGCCTGACCGGCAAGCGCATGCTTGTTACCAAGGCGCGTGTCACCCTTGTCCGCGACCATTGGCCCGGGTGGCGGGTTCCGCTCGGGCTCGCGCTGATGTGGCTTTGGGGGGCGTTGCGGGTTGTGGCAACGCAACTGGCCGGGCCGCTGACGGGCAAGACTGGAAGCGCCCGGAAGGAGTACTGGGCAAAGGTCTGGCAGCACCGGCGCGACTGGCTGCGCGGGTACTGACGGCACGGCCGCTTCTCCGGCCGTGACCCCAACGGGGGGCGGGCCTGCCGTCCGGGGGCGGAACTGGGCCCGGTCCGAATCAGCGAAGCCCCATTGTCCCCCCAGAACGCATCGCCCCGTCTGAATGTTTCCGCAACGGAAACGTGGCAGAATTGTGTTAAGCCCTGCGTTGATCGTGCCGTCATGTCCTGCAACGCTTGATTGTATTTTGCCCAGATTCTCCTGAAAAAACCATCAATTGCTTGCCAGAAGGGGGATAGACATGAAATTGTGGCAAGCGTGCCTTAGTTGATCTGGAGTGTTGGCCGTCGCAGTTTGCAAGCGTCGGTCAGAAACGCCATCAGTTGGAGAAAAGTTAGATGAAACACACATTGAAGATGACCATTGCGGCGGTCGGACTGGCTCTGCTGGCCGTGCCGACCGTAGCTGCGACTGTCACGGTTGTGGCGAATGCACCCGCGTCCTGGGGGCTGGTGAATCCGGCACAGTCGCTGAACACTGGCACCGGCGTCTGGACGGACCCGGCCGCGATCGTGTCCGGATCCGTTGGTGGCCAGTACAAGTCGCCCTTCGATCCGCGCGCGGCCAACAACGGCGTTGACGTGCCTGCGGCTGGTGCGGTCCCCAACTGGGAACGGATCCAGTATTACTCGGTCGGCTCGCCTGCGCCGAACTCGGCGCCGTCTCCGGCGGTTTTGGCTTACGCGGCGCAACAGTCCTACCTGTCAATTCTCTGGGGTTCGATCGACACCTACAACGCGGTCGAGTTCTACTTGAACGGTGCGCTGCAATCGACCGTGACCGGCGGATACCTTCTCGCGAACGGCGGCCTGCCTGCTGCAAGCGGCGCAGCTTTCGTGCATATCGCTGAAAGGTTCAACGAGGTTCGGTTCTATTCGAACTTCGGGCGGAATGCAGACGTTCCGGCGTTCGAATTCTCGAACGTCGTCGCTGCGGTGCCGGTTCCTGCAGGCGGTTTGCTGCTGATCGGCGCGCTGGGCTTGCTGGGCGCCTTGCGTCGGCGCAAGACCGTCTGAAACGCTGTATCAGTTCTGATTGCGTGGGCCGGGGCATTCCCGGCCCTTCTTTATTGAAAGAAGCATTCGGCCCGCTAAAGGACTTGCATCGCCTTTGGCTTCTGATTCCCTCCAGCCAGGAGCGAATCGTTTTCATCCGTTTCCTTGTCATGGCTGCAAAGTACGGACTGCTCGATTGACCGCAGCATCTGTCGAAACGGGCTTGGCTGCGGCACCATCTTAGATGAAGTCTTGGCAGGGCGCGAACAACCCAAGGGTGCAAAGCGTGTCACAAAAGGACTGAAATAGCAGCCTCCGCTTGCCCATGTCTGCGATGCCATGCGATACTGTTTGCGGAGCGGGATGTAACCCGCTGTTAACCATCATTGTGATCAATGATCTACAATCCGAAGGAAGATTAAGATGATCAAGAAGTTTCTTTCTGCGATGGCTGTGACCGTCGCCTTCGCGATGCCCGCGGTTGCGGCGACGTTGAACGGCACATTCACCATCGATATCCGCAACTTTACCGGTCCAGGCGTCACGCAGGCCAACTCGCATGCAACCGCTGCGAACTTCAGTGCGCAAAGCAGCGATGCCGTGATCACCTACACCGGTGACATCAACTTCTTCAACACGGTCGCAAGCGGCGCGACGACGACGATCGCGCAGTTCCTTGGCTCGGCGGCAGGCTCCTACTCGATCGTGTCGGGAACTCAGGCCTTTCTTGACACCACGCGCCTCAGCCAGGGCACCTACGTCACGACAACCTTCTTCCAGATCACCGGGTTCTTTGCCTCTGCCGTGCAGGGACTTATCCGGCATGATGACGGGATCACGATGGTCGCCAACGGCCTGACGGGTGGGGTTTCGGCTGCGCCGACCGTTGCGGTCAATACGGCCTTCCGGGCCGGATGGGGCAACTTCACGCTGTATTATGCAGCTGCGAACGGGAACCCTTCGATCCTCAATGTCGACGTGGCCGCCGTCCCGGTTCCGGCTGGTGGGCTGCTGCTGCTTGGCGCCCTTGGGGGCCTTGCGGCGCTGCGCCGTCGCAAGACGGCCTGACGCTTCGGCAACTAACGGAAAGCAGAAGGGCCGGGGGTATCCCCGGCCCTTCGCATTTGATGGTGACCGATCGCTTGAGCACTCAGCCGCCGTGGTAGTCGTAACCGTAGTCGTTTTCCATGTGGCGGCACTTGTTCAGCACGATTCCGATCACGTTGGTCTGGGCGGCGATCTCGCGTTCGCAGCGGTCGATCTGGCTGATGGTCGTCGATCCGGCCGCCGCCACGATCAGCGCCGCGTCCATCTGGCCCATCACCGACATCGCGTCATCGCCGACAAAGACCGGCGGCAGATCGCACAGGATCACCGCCGGGTCATATTCGGCCTCGATCAGCGACAGGCTTGCCGCCGTTGCGGGGCTGTGCAGCAGCTCGGCTGGGCGCGGCGCAGGTCCGGTCTGGGTTGAAATCGCCAGGTTTTCACCGTGGCGGACGGCATTCTGTGCCAGGGGCTCCCGGCCCTCCAGAACCTTGGCCGCATAATGGCGATCGCGCAGTCCAAGCATGCGGGCCAAAGACGGGCGCCGGAGGTCCATTTCCAGCAAAAGCGTGCGCAGCCCAGGTTGCCGCCCCAAAGTGAAGGCCAGGTTCAAGGCCAGGGTCGACTTCCCACAGGCCGGCCCTGGCGACGTGATCGCCACCCGCCGCCAGCCGTTGGAACGCATCAGCTGCAGCAGCCGCGTCCGCATCACATCGAAGTGGACCGCCTCTTCGCTGCCGGTGAACGTCACGATATGACCGCGGGCCATCAAGGCCGGCGACGGGGCAAAACTCGGCAGCGATTGCCATCGGGCGGCGATTGCCGCGCCCTCGGCGGCGTTTGGCACAGCGGGCGGCTGCCGGTTCTCCGGGTCCGGGGCGCGGGTGTCCAGCGCTGTCCTTACCCGTGTTTCATCCCGCGTTACAGGCAACACGCCACTCTCGGAGGCGCGGGCGGCGCGGGCCTTGGCGATGGCGGAGCGGATCTTTTCCATCTTCTTCTCCTACCCCGCAACCGGGGCCGAAACGCCATGAAGGCCTGCCAGATCCGTCCAGTTCAGGACCTGGTCGATCAGCAGGTCAAGGGGGCGGTAATAGGTGTCCAGGGCCCAAAGTCCGATCGGAATGGCCAGGACGACCACGGCGAAGACCGAGATTATGATCGCTCGCCGACGGTGCAGTTGACCCGCCGTTCGCATGAAGGGAAGCGTCGCAAAAGGTGCGATGCCCAGCTTCGCGGTCAAGTCCATCGGCCGCCGGACCGAGGTGTTGAGAACCTCCAGCAACAGGACGACCCCCACACCCAGTGCGCTTCCAACGACAAGGCCGGCCAAAGCGACCAGTGGACGGTTGGGACTTTCAGGTTCTTGCGGCGCAATCGCCTGTTCGATGATCGAGATGCGCTGCCCCTTGGCCAGGGCCTCGATCACGTCGCCGGTTTCCGCCCTCGCGCGGTTTGCGACGGCAACGTCATAAAGGCTGCGGGTATTGTCGTAGTCACGCTCCAGCGTGGCAAGGGCGATGGAATTTCCCGGCGTCGCATCAATCGACACGCGCAAGGCGTCCAGCTCGGCCAGCACCTGGGACCGCTGCGCGTCGATGAACGCAAGCTGACCGTCGATGTCGGAAAGCTGCAGGTCGTAGACCGACATCTCCGGATTTGCCGGCGAAGCGCCGCCCGCCGCCCGCTGCTCGGCGACGACCCGCTCCAGAGCCTCGATCTGCGATTGCAGGATCTGCGCGCGCGGGTTTTCCGGTGAAAGAACCGACAGGATCTGCGCCATCTGCTCTTTCAAGGCCTGCAACTGGCGTTCTTCTTCGGTCTGGTTCGCGTTGGAACCTGGCTCGATCTGGCCGGTCTGCTCATAGATCTGCACAAGGCGGTCCCGGCGGTCCTTCAGCACTGCGGTTTCGCGGTCCATCTGCAAGACACGCTCTTGCGCTGCGGCCTGCTGGGTGCGCCGAAATTCAAGACTGTCGGGCAGGGCATCCTTATTCGCGTTCTTGAACGCAAGGATCTTGCCCCCTTGCTGGGCCAGTTCCTGATCCAGCCGCTCGACTTCCCGCTCAAAGAAATCCAGCGTCTGCGCGGCAACGGTGGTCCGCATCGCGACGTTTTCCTGCAGGATCAAAGTCACCACTTCATTCGTCACCGCCGCCGACAGGACAGCGGTGGGCGCTTCGAAGCTGACGGCAACCAGCGTTGCCTGGGCCTGGCCGCCCGAAAGCGTGCCTCCGGTCGTCACGATGCGGATGCGTTCGCGCAAGTCTTCGACAATCTCGTCCGGATCCAGCCGTCGCGTTGAAACACCTGGAACCGGAGCGTAGATCTGCAGCCGGTTGGCCATTTCCAGCAGACGGTCACGGGTCAGGATCCGTTGCTGGATGATCTGGAGCTGGACGGTGGCTTCGGTTCGCACGGTCGAAGCCGCCAGTTCGTCCGGGATCTGTTCGCTTTCGACCACAAGCCGCGCTTCGGCCAGATAGACCGGCGGCAGGATGCGCGCCAGGGTCACGCCAATAACGCTGCCAAGTGCAACGAAAAGCAGGAAATACGGCAGCCGCCTGAGGAAAAGCGATAGGTAGAACCTTACATCCATCAGCTCAGTCTGCCTTGCTTTTGCTTTGGGGACGGGAAATCGACGTCAGCCCACCCGATCCACCGCCGAAGAAGACGCCATCGTCCAGGATCTGTTGCATCGTCTTTTGCAGCACCCGCTTGTGTCCGTTCGTATAGGCATAAACAAGCGCCAGATCACATATCTGATTGACCAGACGCGGCACGCCTGCGGTCGCGCTAAGCACTTCCTTGATCGCAAGCGGGCTGAAGATGCTGTAGCTGGCCCCCGCCACTGCCAGCCGGTGCTGGATGTAGCCGCGCAGGGTTGCGGCGTCCATCGCCGTCAGGTGATAGCTGGCCGCAACCCGTTGCGCAAACTGCGTAAGGTCCGGGCGCAGGATCATCGCGCGCAGTTCCGGCTGGCCGACCAGGACCAGTTGCAGCAGTTCATCCTTACCCGCGTTGATGTTCGTGAACATCCGCAGCTCTTCAAGGCTGTCCCGGGTCAGGTTTTGCGCCTCGTCGAAGATCAGGACCACCCGGCGCCCGGCCGCATACTCGGCGATCAGGAAGGCCTGGAATTGCGCGAAGAGGTTGACGTATCCCGCTTCGTAAGGGACCGGCTGCCCCAGGGACATGAGCACCCAGCGCAAAAGTTCACCTCGGTCGCCATGGGCGTTCGAGATCAGCCCGATGCGCAGATCGGAGCCCACCGACCGCAAGAGCTGCTGCAAAAGCGTGGTCTTTCCCGCCCCGACATCGCCGGTGATCAGCGTGATCGGGGACCGCGTCAGGATGCCGTACTCCAGCATGGTATAGGCGCGCTGATGCTCGGTCGACCAATACAGGAAGTCCGGATCCGGCAGCAGCGAGAAAGGCCGCTCGGTCAGACCGAAATGCGCAGAATAGAGATCAAGCGTGCTTTCCATGATCCCCCGTAGAACCAGATCCCGCCTCTTTTGCACTGGAAGTCGGGCCATTCCAAGGCCTGACCTCGGCCGAAGGCGTTGCGCCGGCGAATCAGCGACGCTTGCATGCCGCGGATTTGCCCGATCCGGCTTTGCGACCTGTCCAAATGGACAGGTTTGCCCGGTCCGGCCGCAAGGAAATACAGGTTCCAAGCGGGAAACAGTGAAATTCTCACAAAAAAATTCTTTAGATCAATATTTTAGCATCCTGATTCGGGGTTTCTTCTGCCAGTTTCCGTTCGCCTCTTTGCGCGCCTGATGGTATGGTACCCAAGTTGAGACAGGCCGTCGGGCTTTATGACTGTTTGATGACTATTGGGTGTCGAGTGATGGCAAGGATTTTGGTGATCACGTGCCAAAAGTGCTCTGTGCGGATGAGAAATTGAAATGACGATGCGCTACAAGTTTGTTGATCCGATGACGCCGCCGGTACTTGGCAGCAATGGATCCCGCTTAGGTTCCCGTCGGGGCCTGTATCGCAATTTCGGCAAACGGATTGTCGATGTGGCGCTTGTGCTTCTTGGGGCTCCGTTCGTTCTGCCATTTGTCCTGGTTCTGGCTTTCTGCGTCGCGTGTGACGGCGGAAACCCGTTCTATTGGCAAGACCGTATCGGCAAGGGCGGCCGAACCTACAAGATCTGGAAGCTGCGGTCGATGCTGCCCGACGCCGACAAGCGCCTGGCTGAACATCTCGCGCGGGATCACGCCGCGCGCGCCGAGTGGGACCACTGCCAGAAGTTGCGCCGTGACCCCCGTATCACGCGGATGGGACATGTCCTGCGGCGCTATTCGCTGGATGAACTGCCGCAGCTTTGGAACGTGCTGCTTGGTGACATGAGCCTTGTTGGGCCGCGCCCGATGATGCCGTCGCAACGCGCGCTTTATCCCGGCAACGCGTATTACACCTTGCGTCCCGGGCTGACTGGGCTTTGGCAGGTCGCCGCCCGGAATGACTCAAGCTTTGCCGCCCGTGCCAGCTTTGACACCGAATATGACCGTACCCTGTCCCTTGCGACCGATTTCAGGCTTCTGGCGGCGACCGTGCAGGTTGTCACGCGCGGCACGGGCTGCTGACAAGAAACTGACCTTGAACCTTGCCAAGCCGATCCGACTGGCTCTCCGGGATGCTTCCGTGTTCTGATCGGCGTGACCTCTGGATCGGAATGCTCTCATGCGCCTGCGACCTCTGCTGACCACCGCCCTTCTTGTTTCTGCGCTTGCCCTGGCGGCTTGCCAAAGCTCGGAAGAGCGGGCCGAAGGCCACTATCAGTCGGCGCTGGCGCTTCTTGCCGAGGGCGACGAGGACCGCGCCCTTGTCGAGCTGCGCAACGTCTTCGACCTGAACGGCTTTCACAAGGAAGGCCGCAAGCTTTATGCAGATACCGTGCTGGCGCGCGGCGAGGTGACAGAGGCCTATGGTCAGTATTTGCGGCTGATCGAGCAGTATCCCGACACGCCGGACGTGCGGCTTGCCCTGGCCAAACTTGCGATCGAACGCGGCGACTGGGACGAGGCCAACCGCCACGGACGCGAGGCGGTACGACTGGCGCCCGACATGGACGGCATTCCTGCGATCCGCACCGCGCTCGACTATCAGGCGGCGATTCAGGCGGGTGACGAAGACGCGCGCAAGGCCGTGGCAGAAGCGGCGCGCCTTCTGCTGGCAACCGATCCGGGCGACCAGTTGTCGCGCCGTATCCTCATCGACTACCTGGTCTCGACCGATCGTCCGGCGGATGCGATCCCCGAGATTGACCGGGCGCTGGAAGCCAACCCGGATACGCTGGAGCTTTACTCGATGAAGCTTCGGCTGCTGGTCCAGGCCGACGATCTGGACGCGGCGGGCAAGCTCTTGCAGACGATGTTCGAACGCTTTCCCGAAAACGAAGAAGTGCGCGGCGCGCTGATCGGCTGGCATCTGTCGGAAGGCGACACCGAAGGCGCAGAGGCGCTGCTGCGCCGCCTCGCCGGCGAAGCGACGGCTGACCCGGATGGCCATCTTGCGGTGATCCAGCTTTTGCAGGCGGCGCGCGGGGGCGATGCCGCCCGGGCGGAACTGGACAAGCTGATCGCCGCCAACGCCGGGTCACCCAATGCGGACATCTATCGCGCCTTGCGGGCGGGCCTCGATTTCGAAGGCGGCGCCCGTGACGCGGCGATTGCCGAAATGGAGGAGGTGCTGGCCGGTGCCGCCCCGTCAGACCAGACCCGACGCATCAAGGTCATGCTGGCGCGGATGCTGGAGGTCGGTGGCAATCGGGTCGGGGCCCGGTCCCGGATCGAGGAAGTCCTTGCCGAAGACGCCGTGATGGTCGCTGCACTGAAGATGCGCGCGGTCTGGCTGATTGACGAGGACCGGCCGGGTGAAGCCATTGTCGACCTGCGCGCGGCACTGGACCAGGCGCCACGGGACGCCGAAATCCTGACCCTCATGGCCGAGGCGCATGAGCGTGACGGGGCGATGGACCTGGCTGGTGAACGGCTGGCCCTTGCGGTCGAAGTGTCGGGCCGCTCGGCCGAAACCTCCTTGCGCTACGCCACGTTCCTGCAAAACCAGGGCCGTGGCCAGGCTGCCGAAACCATCCTGATCGACGCCCGGCAAACCAATCCGACCAGCGTTCCGGTGCTGGCGCGACTTGCGGACGTTTATCTTGCCGCGCAGGACTGGACGCGCGCCGACGAGATCGGCAGCGCCTTGCGCGCGATCGGCACGCCCGAGGCCCTTGCGGCCGACAAGGGACTGCAGACTGCCCTGCTTCTTGGTCAGGAACGGGTGTCCGAAGGCATTGCCTTCCTGCAAAGCCAGATTGGCCAGGGCAACGACGACCTGCGCGCGATCGCGCTGATCGTCGAAACCCATGCACGCGCCGGCGAGACCGCCGAAGCCCGCGCCTATCTGGACGCCGAAATCGCCAAACGCCCGGATGAGCCGCAGTTGCAACTGCTAAGCGCCGGCCTGCATGCGCTTGCGGGTGAGGCCGCCGAAACCGAATCGATCCTGCGCAAACTCATCGCCGCGACTCCGACCGAAGAGCCGCCGGTGCAGCTGCTTTACGGGCTTCTCGGTTCGGCGGGCCGCGTGGACGAGGCCACGGCCGTTCTTGACGCGGCGCTTGCCGTTCAGCCGGCGTCCGGGACGTTGCGCTGGCTCAAGGCCGGCGAGCTGGAGCGGGACGGCGACTTTGAGGCGGCCATAAAGATCTACGAAGCGATGTATGCCGAGAACACCAGCAATGTTGTCGTGGCCAACAATCTGGCCAGCCTGATCACCACGCATCGGACCGATCCTGAAAGTCTTGAACGGGCCTTTGCCGTGGCCCGCCGCCTGCGCGGATCGGATGTCCCGGCGTTTCAGGACACTTACGGCTGGATCGAATTCCGGCGCGGCAACCTGGACGAGGCGCTGCGCTATCTTGAACCGGCCGCCGCCGGCTTGCCGGAAGATGCGCTGACCCAGTTCCACCTTGGCATGGTCTATGCCGGCCTGAAGCGCCCCGAGGATGCCCGCCGGCAGCTGACCAGCGCCCTTGCCCTTGCAGGGGAAAGCCCGCTGCCGCAGTTCGAAATCGCGCGCCAGACCCTGGCCGCTCTTCCATCCGCACCGTGACCAGAGGGTAAAGCTGTTGCCAAAGCGCCGCAGAAACGGCTGGTTTGCACGCAAGCGGCGGTTCTCGTTTGCGCCGACCGGGGGTTTTTCTTTCGGCACCTGGCCAATCCGGCTATGATTTCAAGGCTGTGCCGCCGACGCCCGAACCGGATCGGGACGCGCGGCCAAAAGGAGACGGCAAGATGATGCGGGTTTTCGCAAGGGTTGGTGCTGTGGCTCTGGGCAGCCTGATGGCTGTGATTGCACCGGCAACCGATGGAATCGCTCAGGACGGTTATCTTATCCGTCCAGGCGATACGCTGCGCGTCGAAGTGATGCAGGATCCGGGCCTGAACCGGACGGCGCTTGTCGCCCCGGACGGCAACATCGCCTTTCCGCTGGCAGGAAGCGTTACCGCCGCCGGGCGCACGCTTGAACAGGTCCAGGGCGATCTGGCGGACCAGCTGGCCGCGAATTTTGCGGCGAAGCCGAACGTCTTCGTTTCGGTGGAACAGGTTGCCGAACCGCGCGCCAGCGCTGGCGGCACATCGCGCGCTGCGCCGACGATCGAGGTCTATGTCATGGGAGAGGCCGCCAATCCCGGAAAGTTGGATGTAAAGCGTGGCACGAACGCTTTGCAGGCGTTTGCGCAGATGGGCGGCTTCTCGCCTTTCGCCGCCACCAAGCGCGTGCAACTGCACCGGGACGGCAAGATCTACACGCTGAACTATGACGCCATCGAAAGCGGCAGCAGCAACGCCGGAACCACGCTTCTGCAGGACGGCGATGTGATCGTGGTTCCCCAGCGTCGGCTTCTGGAGTAACGGAACCCGCGCGCGATCATTCTCGACGGTCGGGGGCGCCAATGGGGCGGACATGACGAAGCGGATCTGGATCACCGGAGCGGCAGCGGGACTGGGGGTTGCCTCGGTGCTTGCCGTGCCGCTGGTGGCACAGGAGGACGGCGGCCTGAAGCTGACCTTCGGCATCTCCGCGCGCATCGAAGCAGAATCGAACCCGGGTCTGTCCGTGCCGTCCGAGCCAAGCCGGACTCAGTTCTCCACGCGGTTAAGCTTCGGACTTTCGGATTCCACGCGGCTTGGCGCGCTGTCGTTGTCAGCAGCAGGAACCTTGGCCACCTACAGCGACGACAGTGAAAGCGGCCTGCAGGACAGCGATCTGCGCTTTTCGTTGCGCAGAAGCTCGGCCGCATCCTCGGTCTCTGTTGCGGCCTTCTACCGGGAAGTCGATCTCGACACTTTGCGCGGTTTCATTCTTGATCCAGATACCGGACAGATCCTTGATGATGTCACCGGGGACGGCACCCAGCGCCAGACCGGAGGCGACGTCGCATTTGCCTTCGGCGAGGACGCACCCTGGGGTGGTTCACTGTCTGCGGGGCTGGTGGACACCAGCTATTTCGGCGACACCGTCGAGGTAGACAATCTTCGCACCAATGCCGAAGCGCGGCTGCGCTTCAAGCTTGACCCCGCGACCGAAGTGACAGCCGGGCTTCGCTGGTCTAGCTACGAAGAAGACGATGCCCTGGCGCGCGACACCTGGCGCCCCGAAATTGGTTTGCGGCGTGATCTGCCATCAGGCTCGGCTTCGGCCAGCATCTTTGCGGAAGACACCGAGGACGGCACGCGGTCGGGCTTTACCATCGGCCGGTCGCTGGACCGTCCGGACGGGGGGCTGTCCTTCAGTCTTGGCCTCACGCGGTCGGTTGTCGGTGAACTGAACCTGACCGGAGCTGTCGACTGGCAGCGTGAGCTTCCTCGCGGGGGGATCAATGTCCGGCTAAGCCGGGATGTGACTTCGGGCAGCGCGGACGAAGAAAACATCGTGACCGGCGGATCAATCGGATTGACCCGCAATCTTTCTGCCCTGGCGACGATGAATTTCGGCCTGACCGCCAGCGAAAGCGAAGAAACCGCCACCGGTGATCTGACCCGCAATGCCTCGCTTTCGGCCACCTACAGCCGCAGCATCGTGTATGACTGGGTGCTTGATGCCGGTCTGACCCACCGCATCCGCAAGGAAAGCGGCCAGGACAGCGCCAATTCGGATGTCGCCTTTCTGGAACTGCGCCGGGCCTTTGAATGGCGCCCCTGATCCGGGGCTGACGCCGCTATTCCGACGGGATTGCCGCCGGAATCCGCAATTGCAGACCGGGCGGCGGCAACACCGCCCACGACCGGACCGGGCCTCCCGTCGCGGCGGCGACCATCACCGCAACCACCCGCCAGCCATTGCCGTGGCGTTCAAGAAGCGGCGCGCCGGAATTGCCTGACACCACCCCGCAATCCAGCGCCAGCAGCCCGTCCGGGGCGGGAAGCGACCTGCAGTCGTCGCGGCGGATCGGCAGGTCGGGAAGCGCGCGGTCAAAGCCGAACAGGGTCAGGGGCGCAGATGACGGGGCAACCAGCGCCAGGGCAGGAATTTCCTCGTGCGGAAAGGGAGTGTCCAGGATGACCAGCGCCACATCCGACAAAAGTCCGGCAAGACCGGGCGCCGGGGCGCCGCCGACCAGAATGACCGCTGCACCCCGCCGGCTTGCGGCGGGGCGTCCTGTTGACCAGTCCGCCTCGAAGCGGATGGTTTCCGGGGCATCGGCAGCAGCGCGCACGCAATGCGCGGCGGTCAGCACCAGATCAGGGGCGACCAGCACGCCACTGCAGATCGCGTCGCCTGGCAGAATCCTGTCGCCATAGCTGATCCGGCCCACGGCTGCCGGACTCTCATCGGCCTGCAAGACCTGTCCGGACACAAGCAAAAAGCCGACAAGCACCGGCCTGACCGCGCGTATCCACACCATGTCCGGCAATCCCTGTCAGTTCCGGCATCAACATAGCCGATCGCCCTGCTCCGGCAACGCCCTTGGCGATGGTCCGGAAAGTCAGCGCCCCGAGAACAGACTGTTTTCCGGGCGGAAATGCTGGTCAGATACCGCGTGGCCAAGTATCCTTCAGAGGTTGTTTTCAGGGATTCCAGCCGTCATGTCATTGACCGAAACCCAAGGCCGCCTTGGCGCAATCAACCCCGCCGGGTTCGGCTGGTTCCTCCTGCTTGTCGCCGCGGCACTTCCGGTTTTCTGGCTGGGATTTGCCTCGCTTGCGACTGCCTGGTCCACCGCCGAATACAGCCACGGCCCGCTGATCCCGCTGATCTCGCTCTATCTGTTCCTGCGTGAGCTGCGCCAGGCCCCCCCGGTTGATCCGACTGCCCCGGTGGACCGGCGTCCCGGCATCGCGCTGATCCTTTTCGCACTAGTGTTCGGCATCTTCGGCAATCTGGTGCGGATCCCGGACCTTGTGACCTACGCGCTGATCTTCTGGGTCGGCGGCGTGGTCCTGGTCTGCATGGGCTGGGACCGGGGCAGGCTTCATCAGCTTCCCGTACTGCATCTGGTCTTCATGCTGCCGCTGCCGCAGTTCGTGTTCTGGAAGCTGACGATCTTCCTGCAGCTGGTATCGTCCGAGCTGGGCGTCTGGTTCATCCGGCTGGCCGACGTTCCGGTTTTTCTGGAAGGCAACGTGATCGACCTCGGGGTCTACAAGCTGCAGGTCGCCGAGGCCTGTTCGGGCCTGCGCTACCTGTTCCCGATCCTGTCCTTTTCTTACCTTTTCGGCATCCTTTACCGGGGTCCGTTCTGGCACAAGGCGGTTCTGTTCCTGATGGCCGCCCCACTGACCGTGCTGATGAACAGCTTTCGCATCGGCATGATCGGCGTGCTGGTGAACAGCTACGGCATCAGCCATGCCGAGGGTTTCCTGCACTTTTTCGAAGGCTGGGTGATCTTCGGCGCCTGTATCGGTATCCTCTTTCTGATGGCGATCGGCCTGCAGCGCCTGACCCGCGATCCAAAGCCGCTGGCCGAGACGATTGATCTGGACACCACCGGTTTCGCGGCGCAATTCCGTCGGCTTCCCGCCATCGCCCCTGCGCGCGGGATCACCCTGGCCGCGCTGATGACACTGGCGGTATCCGTGGCATTCGTCGCAACGCCCTCCCCTCCGGCGGTGACCGTGGACCGTGACCCATTCACGCTTTTCCCGCGCAGCCTTGGCGCCTGGACCGGCCAGCCCGAGAAGCTTGCGCCGGATGTCGAGCTTGTCCTTGGTGCCGATGACTACATCAGCGCCTCCTACCAGGCTCCGGGCGAGGCGGGCTACGTCAACATCTTCTCGGCCTTCTACCTCAAGCAGACCGAAGGCTCGGGCATCCATTCGCCCGAAGTCTGCCTGCCGGTGGGTGGCTGGGAGGTGTCGTCGATCACACCGACGCAGATCTCGGTTCCCGGCACGGTCTACGGCGATTTCATGGTAAACCGCGCGGTGATCCAGAAGGGCCTGTCCAAGCAGCTGGTCTATTACTGGTTCGAACAGCGCGGACGCCGCATGACCAGCGACTACCTGGCCAAGGCAACGGTGGTCTGGGACAGCCTGACCACCGGACGCACCGACGGGGCGCTGGTGCGCTTTGTGACTGCCATCGGGCCAGATGAAACCGAGGCGGATGCCGAAGCGCGGATGCAACGTTTCATGGTCGAGGCGCTTGGCCGCTTGCCGCGCTTCATCCCGGAATAGACGCAGGACCGTCGATCCGGGCAAGGAAAGGGGCCGCCCGCAGGGTGCGGACGGCCCGGTTCGGCCAAGGCCAGACTGAAACGGTTCAGGCGCTGTGACGACGGCGACGCAGGGCGGCAAGCCCGCCAAGCGCCCCGATCAGCATCAGGCCAGCCGCCGGCAGCGGAACGGCTGCCGGAACGACATAAAGCGAGATGTGCGAGATTTCCGGCTGGTTTTCGTTCTGGCCGACAGTCAGCGCCAGCGTCGCCCATTCCCCGCCAGTGCCAGCGGTCAGGTCGATGAGATAGGCCGCGAACCCGTTGCCGCCTTTCAGCACAAGCATCGCGGCAGTCACACCGGCCCAGCCGGAAACCGACCAGGTTCCCTCTTTCAGGTCACTGCTGACTTCCGAAATCTGCAGAATGCCAGCCGGGTCGTAGCTACCGCTCGCGTCGTATCTGCTGTCCAGGCTCCAGTTGAAGATGCCGAAGAAACCAAGATCAACCGGAGGTGCCGGATCGACATAGGAATTGACCGTCGCGGCACTGTCATTGCCCGGAACTTCATCGATGCAGGCCGTGGTCGTGGTCACGTCTGCAACTGTCGGAACACCAAGAATGTTCCCGAACTTGCAGGTCGCTGCGTGGCCCACGCTGCCCATGTTCAGGGCCATGGCGCAGGTCGCCGCGAACACCTTAAGCCGCTTGTTGCTGTTCATCTGCTTTTCCACTTCAAGTCGTCTGATCGGGACCGATCACCGTATTCGTCCACAAAAGCCCCAGGGGGGGGCCTTTCAGGCTCTGGTGCGCCGCCGTGCCGCGACGCCAAGTCCGCCAAGCGCCAGCAACAGCAAGCCCGCGCCCGCTGGCAGCGGAACCGGCGTTGCGGTCACCAGGTTCTGGCGCACAGGTCGTTCCGCGCTTTCCAGGAAAGTCAGGTTCCAGACACGCGGACCCGAGAACGTGCGCGCGGCGGAGAGATACAGGTTCGCCTTGGCCGCGATGGCGGCATAGGACGATCCGACGTTGCTGATGGCGAAAATGCCGGCATCTGCCAGCATGTCCGCATCGTAAAGCGAATTCCACAGCGCTACCTGGAAGGCCGCTGCCTGGGTCCGGTTCCGCACGTCCACGCCCGAGAAGTTGGCGTCGAACACCGACTGAACCCGCATCATCTCGTCGCTGTTCAGGCCATAGCTGTTGCTGAACGGGGTCGAGGTGATGGTGTAGGCATGGTTGCCGCGCGTCCCCAGCGGATGCGTCAGGTCAAGGCACCAGGCGACGAAGCTGCCCAGCACGCTTTGCGGCGCGGTCACGTCCGTCATCCGGAAGCCGAAAGCACCGGCCGGATCGTAAGCCGGGGTCACACCGCCGGGCGTCGACGTGAAGTCCACGCTGCCAGTTGCCGTTCCGCCATCGTAGCGCAGCGAAACCGTGGTGGCCGAGGCTGCCCCCACAGTCAGTACAACAGAAGCCGCCAAAGCAAACACGGTAAAAACAGATCTCGACACAGCGGACCAACCTTTCAAAACGCCTCGATATTGAATTTGCCCGTAAATCCGCCTGCGCAAAAGCGAATTTGACCAAATGCCCGGAAATACAATCCAAGGGTGAAGCAGGCCGGATCTGGCGCGCATGGGCCTCTCCTCAAAGACGAGGGCGTTTCTGCACCGGCAACAGTTGCAGCGGCTGGTTTCTCTTGGCTTGCCGCAACGGCACCGAATCACTTCAGCCTTGTCAGCCCCGGGGCGGCGGGCCACTGTCCGGACCATGCGCCGACCCACCCTGTCCGTTCCCCTGTCCGTCTGGGTTCTGGCTGCCTTGTGCGCGGGCCCGGAACTGGTGCTTCTGGGGGCGGACACGGGGCTTTGGGGCTCGGCCCGGTGGCGGCCGCTGGCCTATGAAGATGCGGCCTTCTGGGCAGGGCTTCTGTACGGGTGGACCCCGAATTATGCGCTGCAACCGCTTGCCATGTTCTTCACCCACGCCTGGCTGCATCAGGGCCCCTGGCACCTGGCCGGCAATCTTGCCGCGCTTATGTGGCTGGGACCGCAGGTTGTGCGGCGGCGGGGGACGGCGGGGCTGTATCTCTTCTGGTTCGTCGCGGTGCCGGCTGGGGGCCTGGTCTTCGGCCTGGTTGGCAGCAGCGCCGCGCCGATGGTCGGCGCCTCGGGCGGGCTTTTCGGCCTGGCGGGAGAATGGATCGTGGCAGAGGCTCGCACGTTCGCCCGCGCCCGCGCCCGCGCGCTACGCGGCATCGGACTGACCGCCCTGCTTGTGGCGCTGAACGCGGCCGCCTGGGCGCTGCAAGGCGGACAACTGGCCTGGGAAGCGCATCTTGGCGGGTTTCTGGCGGGGGTCGGGCTGGCCACCCTCCTGCCGCCAGAACGGGGCACTATGGCACCGGGTCGGGCAAGGGGCTGACTGTGAAGTGGCGCATCCGTCGCCGGTTCAATTGCCCGAGATCCGTGCAAAGATCCGGTCATAGGCTGCCAGAAGGCTGGGCGCCGAATGTGCCCACGACAACTCCTCGGTGACCCGAAGGCGGCCGAGTCGGCCCATGCGTGCCCGCTCGTCCGGCCGGTCGATCAGCCAGGCGATCTTATCAGCGAAATCAAGGGGGTCGTTCGGCTCGGCATACAGCGATGCCTCTCCCGCCGAGGCGCGGCCTTCGGTCAGGTCGAACTGCACCACAGGCTTTTCCAGCGCCATGTATTCCATGACCTTGTTCATGGTCGAGATGTCGTTCATCGGGTTTCTGGGGTCGGGTGCGACGCCGATGTCGATGGCGTTCAGCGCATCCAGCAGCCCTGCGCCATAAAGCGGGCCGGTGAAGCTGAAATGCCCGGTCAGGCCGCGGGCCGCCACGTCGGCCTGCATTTCGGCAAGGGCCGGGCCGAAGCCGACGATCACCACATGCAGATCGGATTGGCCAAGCGCGCCCGTCAGATGCGCCACGGCCTTGACCAGCAGGTCCATGCCTTCCTGCTGGCCGATCACCCCCACATACCCCAGCACGGTCCGCGCGCCCTTGCGGATCGCGCGGTCACCCGGGCCGGGCAGGAAGGTTTCGACGCGCGGCGCCGAGCGCACGACAAAGACATCCCTGGACGCCATGCCTCCGCGGGTCAGGGCGATCCGACGGAAACTTTCATTCGTGGCCATCGAGACGCTGGCGCTGGCGAAGGTCAGCCGTTCGAAAAGGCACATGATCCGGTAGAGAAGCCCGCGCTTCCCGAACTTGGCCTCGAACAGCTCGGGACAGACATCGTGATGGTCAAAAAGGAACCGCACCCCCCGCAGGCGCCAGCCCAGCGCCACCACAAACAGCAGGTCGGGCGGGTTGCAGCCCTGGATGACATCAAAGCGCCGCGCGCGCCACACCACGCGGGACAGCTGCGCCATGTGCCAAAGCGCTGCACCCCATTCTCGGGCATAGGCGACCGCGCCCGAATGCGCTTCGGGAGGCTCGGGGTAGCGCCAGATATGGACACCCTCGATGATTTCGAACGGTGCATCCCAGCCGCGCCCGGTTGGACAGATCACACTGACCTCGCAGCCCGCCTGCACAAGCGTGGTGGCTTCAAGCCAGACCCGGCGGTCAAGCGGCACGGGCAGGTTCTCGACCAGAATGAGAATCCGGCGAGCCGGGCTTGCGTTAACCAATTGGAAACTCCGATCCCGCAGGATTCACTTCAGGCCCTGTGTCATCCAGCCGAAGGTTCGGTTCAAGACAAATGCAACGGATGACGGGGGTGCGGTGACCCATTTTCGCCACAATCTTGTGGCGAGTTTATCGGAAGTACTCGCGCAGAGGGGTAGTGCATGGCACTTGGGTTCATCCTTCTTGGAATCACCGTCGGCCTGCTGGCCGCAGGTGGGGTGCTGGTCCTTGGCGGCGGGATCGGCCTTGCCGGTCTGGCCTATGTCGGGGGCGGGCTGGTCGGAATGGTCGGCGGGCTGATCGGCGCAGCCGTTCCGCGGCTTGGCACTGTGGCCATGGCCTCGCCCGATCATCACTGACCTGACGCTTTCCGTCCGCTTCGCGCATCGGGCTTTCGGCTGACCCTGCTTTATCCGAAAAGGAAACGACCCGCAGGTCAGAACCTGCGGGCCGTCGTCGTCTTGCCGGGAAGGCGGGAGAAGGAACCCTCCGGCGCTGGAACCGAGGGCCGACCGGCGGCCCCCGATCATTGTCAGAGGTTGTAGGCGCTTTCGCCATGCGAGGTCTGGTCCAGGCCCTGACGTTCGTCGTCCGACGACGGGCGCACACCGAAGACCATCTTGATCGCGTAGAACAGCACGAACGACACCAGCCCCGACCAGACCAGCGTCAGGCTGACCGCCTTGACCTGGGTAAGGACCTGCCCGGCCATGTCGTAGGTGCCGGGAACGGCCGGGAACACGGTATAGTCGAACCAGCCCTGGCCGCCAAAGGACGGGTTGGCGACGATGCCGGTCGCGATGGCCCCGACGATGCCGCCCACACAGTGGACGCCGAAGACGTCAAGGCTGTCATCATAGGCAAAGGCCTTCTTCACCGTCGAGACGAAGACATAGCAGATCGGCGAGACGATCAGGCCCAGCACCAGCGCTCCGCCCGGCGAGGCAAAACCGCAGGCCGGGGTGATCGCCACCAGACCGGCGACCGCACCCGTCACCGCGCCCAGAAGCGAGGGGCGGCCGTGGCGCAGCTGCTCGACCAGGCACCAGGCCACCGTCGCCGCCGCCGTGGCGATGAAGGTGTTCAGGAAGGCCAGCGCCGTGATCCCGTTGGCCTCAAGGTTGGACCCGGCATTGAAGCCGAACCAGCCGACCCACAGCAGCGCCGCGCCGACCATGGTCAGCGTCAGGCTGTGCGGCGGCATCGGTTCCTTGTTGAACCCGATGCGCGGCCCGATCACCAGGCAGCCGACCAGACCGGCAATCCCCGCGTTGATGTGGACGACCGTGCCGCCGGCAAAGTCCAGCGCGCCCATGCCCCAAAGCAGGCCCATGTCCGTCGGGAAATCGACCAGGAAGTCCGGGCCGGCCCAGAACCACACCATGTGCGCGATCGGGTAATAGGCCAGGATCGACCAGCCGATCACGAACAGCATCAGCGGCCAGAATCTGATCCGCTCGGCGAAGGCGCCGATGATCAGCGCCGGGGTGATGCAGGCGAAAGTCATCTGGAAGATGACGAAGGCATATTCCGGGATGTAGACGTTGTTCGAGAATGTCGCGGCGTAGGTGCCGGTCGTGACCCCGGCAAGCATCGCCTTGGACAGCCCGCCGATGTAGGGCGAACCGGCGGTGAACGCCAGACTGTAGCCGATGGCGACCCACAGGATCGCGCCGATCGACACGATCATGAACACCTGCATGAGAAGGCTGAGCATGTTCTTGGTCCGCACAAGGCCGCCGTAGAACAGCGCCAGCGCCGGGATCGCCATCATCAGCACCAGCGCCGAGGAGACGAGCATCCAGGTCGTGTCGCCCTTGTTCACCATCGTGGCCATCTGTTCGACCGACGGGTTCTGGATCATGTCCTGCGCCAGCGCAGGCAGACCCGCCAGCACGGACGCGCAAAGCGCCCCAAGGCCGGCAAGTTTCGGTAGCATGTTCATGGTCTTGGTCACCTCTTCCCCAGCTGCGTCACAGCGCATCGTCATCGGTTTCGCCGGTGCGCACCCGCACGGCATGTTCCACGTCCAGGACGAAAATCTTTCCGTCGCCGATCTTGTCGGTCTTGGCCGTGGTCTGGATCGTCGTGACGACCTGGTCGGCCAGCGCGTCACTGACCACGATCTCCAGCCGGACCTTCGGCACGAAGTTCACGGCGTACTCGGCGCCGCGATAGATCTCGGTATGGCCCGACTGGCTGCCGAACCCCTTGATTTCCGTCACCATCATCCCGCGCACGCCGATGGTTGTCAGCGCCTCGCGGACCTCCTCCAGCTTGAACGGCTTGATTGCAGCAATGATGAGCTTCACGTTCTTCCCCTCTTCGACTTTTGGCAGGCACCCTGGGGGAACCCTCGGCATCCATCACGCCGGGCAATGCAGGTGCAGCACAAGCCGGACCGGGACGGTGACGGCCGGCGTGCGCCTTGATTTCGGGCGGACCGCATAATTTTTACGCGCATGGTCCTTATTGCCTGAAATTTGGGCAGGCCATGAAGCCGAATCGTCGCGCCTCTGCCTTCGCTTTCCCGGGAAAGCAGGCTATCCTGCCGTAAATCGGGCCGGAAAACGGTCCTTGTCCTCAAGGGCGGCGGCAGGCATGGCAACAGGATCCCGGGGGCGTCGCCCCCTTGTCGCGGACAGGCGTTATGCCAAAGGCAGCGCCACGGCATCGACCGGGGGTCCGCGCAAGCCAGCCGCGCCGAAACCGAAACGCAGACGCACGCCGCGCAGGCCGCGCCGCCAGCATGGGTTGATCCTGGGCGGCGTGTTGTTTCTCTGGCGGGGGTTCTGGGCGGTTGCGTGGCGGGCGGGGGCGATTGCGGCCCTGATCCTTGCGGGGATCGTGTTCTACTTCTACGCCCAGCTTCCGGTCATGGCTGACCTGATCGACGGGCGCGCGCGCGGGTCGGTCACCTTGCTGGACCGCGACGGCGAGGTCTTCGCCTGGCGCGGCGAAACCTTCGGCGTGATCGCCGCCGACACCGTCTCGCCCCAGCTGCACGATGCCGTCATCGCGACCGAGGACAAGCGCTATTACTGGCATTTCGGCATCTCTCCCCGGGGCATCGCCAGCGCCGTCAGCATCAACCTGTCCGAAGGGCGCGGGCCGCTGGAGGGCAACGGCGGCTCGACCATCACCCAGCAGGTGGCCAAGCTTCTGTGCCTTGGCGTGACGTACGACCCGGCGGCCTGGAAGTCCGAGGCCGACTACGAGAAGGACTGCCGCAAGGGCGGCATCTGGCGCAAGCTCAAGGAAGTGCCATTCGCCATGGCAATGGAGGCGAAGTACACCAAGGAAGAGATCCTGACGATCTACTTCAACCGCGCCTATCTGGGGGCGGGCGCGCGGGGGTTCGAGGCGGCGGCGCAGCGCTATTTCGGCAAGTCGGCCAAGGACGTGACCCCGGCCGAGGCAGCGATGCTGGCAGGCCTGCTCAAGGCGCCCTCCACCTTTGCCCCGACCGCCAGCCTGGACCGGGCACGAGGGCGTGCGGCGGTGGTCATCGGGCTGATGGAAGCGCAGGGCTATCTGTCCAAGGCCGAGGCGGACGAGGCGCGGGCCAACCCCGCCACGCTGTCCAAAGCGGCCAAGCAAAAATCCGGCGGCTATTTCGCCGACTGGGTGATGGAGACCACGCCAGACTATCTGGCCCGCGACACGACCGAAGACGTGATCATCGAGACGACGCTGGACCAGGACCTGCAGAAGCGGGCCGAAGAGGCGCTTGCCTGGGTCTTCGAGAACAAGGTCAAGGACGGCTCCAAGGCCCAGGCCGCGATCGTGGTGATGAGCGCGGATGGCGCGGTCAGGGCCATGGTGGGCGGGCGCGATCTGCCGAACGCGGGCGACTTCAACCGCGCCACCCAGGCCTTGCGGCAGACCGGATCGACCTTCAAGCCGTTCATCTACGCGGTGGCGATGGATCTGGGCTACAGCCCGATGGACCTGGTCGAGGACACGCCGATGTGCATCTACACCGCCGGGTCGGGCGACTGGTGCCCGCAGAACTATGACAAGGAATTCAAGGGCCAGATCACCCTGACCCAGGCCCTGGCCGAAAGCCGCAACATCCCGGCCGTCCGGATCAGCGAAGCGGTGGGCCGTGATCTGGTCAAGCAGGTGGCAACCGATTTCGGCCTGGCGCAGAACTTTGCCGATGGCCCGGCCCTGGCGCTGGGCGTGTCGGAATCGACGCTGATCGACATGACCGGCGCCTTTGCCGGCATCTTGAATGGCGGGTCCTCGGTCACGCCCTATGGTCTGAAGTCGCTGACACTGAAAGGCATGGACGAACCCCTGTTCGGGGCCGGCGGCGGGATCGGTGAGCGGGTGATCAGCGAAGGGGCAGCGCGGGCGCTGACCTACATGATGACCGAAGTGCTGAACTCGGGCACCGGCGGGCGCGCCCGGCTGGACGACCGCAAGGCGGCAGGCAAGACCGGCACCACGACCAGCGCCCGGGATGCCTGGTTCGTGGGCTATACCGCCGACTATGTGGTCGGCGTCTGGATGGGCTATGACGACAACAGCCCCTTGACCGGGGTGACCGGCGGGGGCCTGCCGGCCGAGATCTGGCATGAGGTGATGACACGGATCAACGAAGGCGTCGACGCCAGCCCGCTTTTGACCGAGATCCCGGATTCGACCTATGTGCCCATCGACCCCAGCACGACCGAAGGGGCGATCACCGCCGAGGATGTGCCCTATTTCGACGATCCGAACGCGCCGGCCTATGATGGCGCCGGTCAGCCCCTGCCCGAAGCGATGACCGCACCGCTGCCGGACGAGCCGCGAAAGCCGGACCTGGTAGAACGTCTTCTGGAAGAAGTGCTGGGTCAGGCCGGGAACTGACCGGCGGCCTCCCGGGGCGGCGGCGCCGTCCCCGGGCTCAGCCCGTCACAGCGATTTCAAGTCGGCGATCAGCTGGTCAAGATCGCCGCCGCGCTGGTCAAGCAGGGCGCCAATCTCGGTGCGCTCGCTTGCCAGCATGTTCACGCCTTCGATGATGATGTTGAAGAACAGGCTCTTGCCGGACTTGTCGCTGACGTGCCAGCGCACCTCGAACGGGCTTTCGCCTTGCAGAAAGGCGGTCGAGATCACCTCGACATAGCTTTTGACCTCGCGGGCATCGGAGACCTCGATCCGCCCACCGACGAATTCGCGGAAACGGCGGCCGTACTTGCGGCTGATGTAGCCCTGGAAAGCCTTGGTGAACCCCGAAAGCTGCGCCTTCGACGCCTCGCGCGCGGTCGGGCCAAGAGCCGAGCGGGCGATCGTCGGCACGTCGGCATAGCGCGAGAAAAGCTTTTCGAAATCGCCAAGCATCGCGCTTTCGGACTTGCCCGAATTGATGATGGCATTGATGTCGGCAACTGTCTTGTCGACCAGGCTGCGCGCCTGATCGACGGTCAGGGCGGCGGCCATGCGGGGCAGGCCGGCCAGTGCAAGCCCGGATGCCAGCGCCAGTGCAAGGCCGCGGCGGGTCAGGTGCGTGTCATTCGGCATAGGGATCCTCGTAGGGGTCGATGAAGTCGGTTTCGGTCCCGGCGCCCGTCGCGGCGTCGGTCTGACCCAGCTGGAACCGGCGATTCTGCAGGAAGATCAGCCGCGCCTGAGCATAGCTGTCCGCGCTGTCATATAGGATCGATTCCACTGTCGCGGCGAAACGGTCGCGGTCACGAAGCCGTGACAGAAGCTTCAGCGCGTTCGCCGCAAAGGCCTCACGCTCGGGGACAACAAAGGTAACCGGGTTTGTCGCAAGATCGACAAGCGTGCCAGCGGCATCGCGGACAGTCGACGGGCCGGCGAAGGGAATCTCAAGATACGGCCCTTCACCAACGCCCCAGACATGCAGGGTCTCGCCAAAGTCGGTGGACTGGGACGGAAGACCAAGCGCCGTCGCCGCATCGAAGATGCCACCGACGCCCATGGTCAAATTCACCCCCAGCCGCAGGGCGTTTGTCGCGGCATCGTCGATATTCAGCTGCAGGATGTTGTTCACGATGTCGCCCGGCAGGTCGAGCGTGTTGGCGAAGTTGCCGATCACCCGTTTGGCGGGTTCCGGGACCACGGCGCCAAATCCCTTGGAGGCTGGCCCGACGACAGACCGGTCCAGCCCGCGGTTGAACGCGTGAATGCTGCGGTTCGTGTTTTCGAACGGATCGTTGATCCCGTCCGGAGCGGTTGTCCCGGCACAGGCACCCAGAAGCCCGGCAGCCAGGACTGCGGCTGCGACCCGCGTCAGGCGTGCGGCACTGGAGGATTTCATCTGACACATGCTTGCTACGTCCGGACGCCTGCCCCCCTTAGGATAGTCTCGCACCAGGGTTGGCAAGGCTTAAGTCCCGGACTTGCGGATGGCAATTCGCAAGCGTGGCCGGGAAGCCGCGCATGGCGGGAAGGCGCCCACGGCAGCGTGCGGGGCCGACCTCAGCGCCGGACGTGCGGCGTAACGCGCGGGGCGGTCGACCGGATCTGGCTGCCCGCGCCAAGGTCGGTGAACAGCTCGATCAGACAGGCATTGGGAATGCGCCCGTCCAGGATCGTCACCGCCCGGGTACCGGCGTCGATCGCCATCAACGCGGTTTCGGTCTTGGGGATCATCCCGCCCGAGATCACGCCGTCCGCCGTCATCTGGCGAATCTCCTCGGGGGTGATCTGGGTCATCACCTCGCCTGCCGCGTTTTTGACGCCGGGCACGTCGGTCAGCAGGATCAGACGGTCGGCCTGCAGCGCCCCGGCGATGGCCCCGGCTGCGGTGTCGCCGTTGACGTTGAAAGTCTCATTGTCCTTCATGCCGGTCCCGACCGGGGCGATCACCGGAATGATCCCGGCGGTGTAAAGGTCGCGCAGGACCTGGACGTTCATCTCGACCGGCCGCCCGACAAAGCCCAGTTCGGGATCGTCCGCCTCACAGACCATCAGGTCGTCATCCTTTCCCGAGATGCCCACCGCACGGCCACCGGCATCCATGATCGCCTGCACGATCCGCTTGTTCACCAGGCCCGACAGGATCATCTCCACCACCTCGACCGTGGCCTTGTCGGTCACCCGCTTGCCGCGCACGAAGTCGGACTTGATGCCAAGCTTGGTCAGCATGTCGTTGATCATCGGCCCGCCGCCATGCACGACGACCGGGTTCACGCCCACCTGCCGCATCAGCACGATATCGCGGGCAAACTCGGCCATCGCGGCATCATCGCCCATGGCGTTGCCGCCAAACTTGACCACCACCACGGCGCCGGTAAAGCGCTGAAGGTAGGGCAGGGCCTCGGACAGCATCTTCGCGGTGTTTCTGGCGTCTTGCATGGTGAGGGTCTGCTGCTTCATCGGCTGCCTCCGGGTCAAGCGCCGCATACGGCTTTTCCGTGGGCCTGCCAAGTCTTGCCTTCCCCCGGTGATCGCGTAGCCTTGGCCGCGAAGGAGCCCATCCATGTCCGAACAGAAGACCCTGGTCCTGACCGGCGCCAGCCGCGGGATCGGTCATGCCACCGTCAAGCGCTTCGGGGCAGAGGGGTGGCGCGTCCTGACCTGCTCGCGCCAACCTTTCGATCCGCGCTGCCCCTGGCCGGGGGGCGAGGAGAACCATGTCGAGATCGACCTCGCCGACCCGAACAAGACCATCGCGGCAATCGAGACGATCAAGGCCAAGGTCGGGGGCCGGATTCATGCGCTGGTGAACAATGCCGGGATCAGCCCGAAGGGTCCGGGCGGCGCGCGGCTGAACACGATGACCACCGACCTGCGGACCTGGGGGCATGTGTTCCATGTGAATTTCTTCGCCCCGGTCATCCTGGCGCGCGGGCTGAAGGATGAGCTGACGGCGACGAAGGGGTCCATCGTCAACGTGACCTCCATTGCCGGGGTCCGGGTGCACCCCTTCGCCGGGGCCGCCTATGCCACGTCGAAGGCCGCGCTTGCCGCGCTGACCCGCGAGATGGCGCATGACTTCGGCCCCTACGGCGTGCGGGTGAACGCGATTGCGCCGGGCGAGGTCGAGACCTCGATCCTGTCGCCCGGCACCGACAAGATCGTCGAAAAGCTGCCGCTGCAGCGTCTTGGCCAGCCGAAAGAGGTGGCCGACGTGATCTGGTTCCTGTGTTCCGACCAGTCGAGCTATATCTCGGGCACCGAGATCGAGGTGAACGGCGCGCAGCACGTCTGACGGGCCGCTCCTCCAGCCCTTGCGGGCTGTCTTCGCTTGAACAAGCGCCCGCCCCAGCGAAGACAGCCCGCAAGGGCTGGATGAGCGGTGGCTCAGCGCTGTTTTTCGAACATGATCGTCACGTCGCCCACGTCCAGACCAAAGCGACGCATGTAGGCGCGGTTCAGCACCCGCTTGTCCGACAGCTGCCACATCCAGTCGTCGAAACTGACCCGCGTGGTGGCTGCTGTCCCGTCCGCCGCTGGAACCGGCAGGTCGATGGTGTAGCGCCAGTTGAAGCGGTTGCCGTCCTCCTGCCCGGTCGCCACGCCGATCACGCCGGGGGCGGTGCCCTGCCAGGTCTGGTTCTTCGTCACCGGGCCGGTCTTCACCAGCGTCCAGATCCGCTGTTCGGTCGCGCCGTCCTCATAGACGAAATCCTCGACCAGCCGCAGGCGTTCGCCGTTCCAGTCGCCCTTGATCTTCACCACGAAGCTGCGCCGTGCGGTGCCGAAGATGTCCTGGAACTGGCCCTGGGCGACGGTGGTGCCGTCGAAGAAGGTCTCAAGGTCAAGCTGCCGGTCGGTCAGCGGGGGGTCGTTGAACGAAGGCTTGCCGGTGCAGGCGGCAAGAAGAAGGCTGGCAGAGAGAAGCATCAGTCGCATCATCAACCTCACGTTTGCAAGGTATACGCTGCGGGCGGCCAACCGGATGACCGGGACCGCCCCGGCTTTGCCATGCACCCCCGGATCGGGCATAAGGGCACATCCCCGCGAGGCCGCCATGCTTGACGACAGCGACGACATTCACCCCCTGTTCCACGACGCGCCGACGGGGCCAGAGTTCCGCAAGCTGCGCAAGCGTCTGGTCCAACAGGTGCGCGAAGCGATCGACACCTACGGCATGGCGCGGGCTGGCGACCGCTGGCTGGTGTGCCTGTCGGGCGGCAAGGACAGCTACACCCTGCTGGCCATCCTGCATGAGCTGAAGTGGCGCGGCCTTCTGCCGGTCGACCTTCTGGCCTGCAACCTTGACCAGGGTCAGCCCGGCTTTCCGGCGACCATCTTGCCCGAGTTCCTGACCCGGATGCGCGTGCCGCACCGGATCGAGTATCGGGACACCTATTCCATCGTCACCCTCAAGACCAAGCCCGGGGGCACGATGTGCAGCCTCTGTTCCCGGCTGCGGCGGGGGAACCTGTATCGGATCGCGCGGGAGGAAGGCTGTTCGACTGTGGTCCTTGGCCACCACCGCGACGACATCCTTGAAACCTTCTTTTTGAACCTCTTCCACGGCGGGCGGCTGGCCAGCATGCCGCCGCGCCTGCTGAACGAGGAGGGCGATCTTTACCTTGCCCGCCCGCTGGCCTTTGTGGCCGAGGCGGATTGTGACCGCTTTGCCAAGGGCATGGGCTATCCGATCATCCCCTGCGACCTGTGCGGCAGCCAGGACGGGTTGCAGCGGGCGCAGGTGAAGCGGCTGCTGGACGACTGGGAGACCCGCACCCCCGGCCGCCGAAAGGTGATGTTCCGCGCGCTGATGAACGTGCAGCCCTCGCACCTCGCCGACCCGGCGCTGTTCGACTTCGCCGGGCTTGCTGCCGCTCTGGCTGATAGCGACAATTCTTTGCAACTTTCGGCTGAGCATTAAGGAACTGATCAGGAACATTCCCCTAGCCTGACCCTGCAAACCCGGGCCGCGGCCCGACGGTCGCGGGAGGTCTGGAATGTCGCAGGCGGGGAAATGGTGGTCGCGGGCCCTCCGGTGGCCAGAGCTTGGCCTGTTCCTTCCGGTTCTGATGTTGCCGGCCTACTGGCATTCCGGACATGCTCCCCTGCTGGCGCTGGGCGCCGGGCTGCCGCTGCTGTTGCTGCTGCTGCGTCGTCTCTTGCCTGCCCCGCCGGATGTTGCCATGGCCGACCAAGTGATCGGGGCCATCGACTCCGCCTTGAACGCAGGCCCGGCTTCGGGGCGGCAGACCGGTTGTTTCGTGGTGCAGTTCGACAACCTCGATGCGGTCTGCGACCGGCTGGGCCGCGCCCGCCAGTCCGAGATTCTTGCCGCTTCGGTGGCCCGCATCCGTGCTGCGTTGCGTCCCGGTGACACCATGTTCGTGCTTGAGGATGGCAGCCTGGTCCTGGTGCTTGCCCCGACGGACCGGCTTGACCTTGAAAGCATGGTGCGCATCGCGGGCCGGGTCCAGCTGGTCGGGCAGCAGCCCGTGCTGCTTGGGGCGGATACGGTGCAGCTGACCTGCTGTATCGGGTTCTGTCATGCAAGGCAGGTGCAGGGCGGCCGGGGCCAGGCGCTTCTGGACGCAGCACAGATCGCCGTCGATGAGGCGCGGCAGCACCGGCCGGGGGCGATCCGGTCCTACACGCCGGATCTGGCCCGGGCCCGGTCCGACCGGGATGCCCTGCGCTCCGGCTTTGCGATGGCCGTTGCGGAAGGCCAGTTGCGCGCCCATTTCCAGCCGCAACTCAGCACGGACAGCGGCGCGGTCTCGGGGGTTGAAGCGCTGGCCCGCTGGCACCACCCCGAACGTGGGCTGCTTTCCCCCGGTGCCTTCCTGCCGGCGATCGAAGGCACCGACCTGATGGACCTTCTGGGCGAGGCGATGCTCACCCAGGCGCTTGCCGCGCTTCGCGGATGGGACAGCGCGGGGTGCCGGGTGCCCTCGGTCTCGGTCAACTTCTCGGCGCGGGAACTGGGCGATCCGCAGCTTCCCGAACGCCTGGCCTGGCAGCTTGACCGCCACGGTCTTGCCGCGGGTCGCCTGACGGTCGAAGTCCTGGAATCGGTGGTCGCCAAGGATGGCGACGACATGATCGTCCGCAATATCCGGCGCATCGCCGAAATGGGCTGCGGCGTCGACATGGACGATTTCGGCACCGGCAACGCCTCGATCACCTCGATCCGGCGCTTTGCGCTGCGCCGATTGAAGATCGACCGCAGCTTCGTGCGGGCCGCCGATACCGACCGCGACCAGCAGCAGCTGGTCACGGCGATCCTTTCGCTGGCCGACCGGCTTGGCCTGGAGACGCTGGCCGAAGGTGTGGAAACGCAAGGGGAGCACGCGATGCTGGCGCAGCTGGGCTGCGGGCATGTCCAAGGGTTCGTCGTGGCCCGGCCGATGCCGCCGGAAGAGATGTCCCCCTGGCTCGCCGACCATCGCGGCCGCCTGGCCGAAGCGCTGCGGATCGGCGTGCGGGCAAGGTGACGCTGGCAGGCGGTCCGCTGCAAGCTGGTGGGTCCCGATGCCCGGACCGCGATCCGTGCGGGCGACGGATTTGATCACCTCTCAAGCCGAACCGGGGCAAAACTGCTTGACCTTTCGCCGCCCCTGTCGTTGAAGCACCGCTGATCGAACATGGTCGCATGGTGGCGGGCGGATGGAAGAGCAGAACAACAAGAACCTCATTCTGGCGATGGTGCTGTCCGCCGTGGTGATGATCGTCTGGTTCGTGTTGTTTCCCCCGCCGGAGCCTCCGGTCGAGGTGGCCGCCGCTCCAGCGGGGCAAACCGCGACCGAGACCGGAGCGATGGCCGCAGCCACGGCCGATCCCTCGGTCGATGCCCCGGCGGCCGCCACCGCCGAACCGGTGCCCGAGGCGCCGCGCCTCACCATCGACACGCCCAAGCTTTCGGGGACCCTGTCGCTTCTTGGCGGGCGGATCGACGATCTGTCGCTGAAGAACTACCGCGAGACGATCGAACCGGACGCCGGCATCGTTCACCTGCTGGAACCGGTCGGCGAGGCGCTGTCCTACTATTCGGTTTTCGGCTGGCTGCCGGGCGCGGGGCTTGAAGCCGGCGATGTGCCCGGCGCAATGACCCGGTGGACCCTTGTCGGCAGCGAGACACTGGCGCCGGACGCGCCCGTGACCCTGCGCTGGGAGAACGGCAAGGGCCTGACCTTCCTGCGCGAGGTGTCGGTCGACGAGGACTACATGTTCACCGTGACCGACAAGGTGCTCAACGCCTCGGCCGGGCCGGTGGCGTTGCAGCCCTATGGCATCATTGCCCGTCATGGCCTGCCGAAGCTGCAGAACATCTTCGTGGTCCACGAAGGGGCGATCCAGCGGATCGACGGCGAACTGACCGAAACCGACTATGCCGATTTCGCCGACTTCACGGTCGACCCGAACGAAGGTCTGCCGGCCGTGGTGGCGCAAGGCACGGTTGACGGTTGGATCGGTTTTACCGACCATTACTGGATGACCACCCTCGTCCCCGAGCAGGGCAAGCCCTACAAGGCGGTGCTGAAATTCGTGCCTGACGCCGGAATCTATCAGGCCGAGGTGCGCGCTCCTGCGGTCAGCCTTGCGGCCGGGGCCGAGACGTCATCTTCGCTGCGCTTCTTCGCCGGGGCCAAGGAATGGGCCACGATCCGCAGCTACCAGAATGACCAGGGCATTGCCGGGTTCCTCGATTCGATCGACTGGGGCTGGTTCTACTTCCTGACGAAGCCGATCTTCGCCGTCCTGCACTGGCTGAACGCGCAGATCGGCAACATGGGTCTGGCGATCATCGCGCTGACCTTCGTGCTGAAGCTGATCGTGCTGCCCCTGGCCTACAAGTCTTACGTCTCGATGGCGCGGATGAAGGAACTGCAGCCCGAGATGGAGGCGCTGAAGGAACGCGTGGGCGACGACCGCCAGCGCATGCAGCGCGAGATGATGCAGCTTTACAAGGACAAGAAGGTGAACCCCGCTGCGGGCTGCCTGCCGATCCTGATCCAGATCCCGATCTTCTTCGCGCTTTACAAGGTGATCTTCGTCACGATCGAGCTGCGCCACGCGCCGTTCTTCGGCTGGCTGCGCGATCTGTCGGCGCCCGATCCGTCCTCGCTGTTCAACGCCTTCGGGCTTCTGCCCTGGGATGCGCCTGTCACCGGTACGGTCCTGCATCTGGTCTTCATCGGTATCCTGCCGATCCTTCTGGGCATCTCGATGTGGCTGCAGCAAAAGCTGAATCCGGCCCCAGCCGATCCGGTCCAGCAGCAGATCTTCGCCTGGATGCCCTGGGTGTTCATGTTCATGCTGGGCGGCTTCGCCAGCGGCCTGGTCGTCTACTGGATCACCAACAACACGATCACCTTCACCCAGCAGTTCCTGATCATGCGCAGCCATGGCCACAAGCCCGACCTTTTCGGCAACATCCGCTCTGCGTTCAAGAAAAAGCCGGCCGAGCCGGTGGCGGACAAGGCTGGCGGCAAAGGCGGAGCCAGGAAGAAGTGACCGCTCGCGTCGTGCATCTGGTCCGGCATCCGATCAAGTCCGCCGGGCATGAGCATGTGAAGACAGCCGCACTGACCGCCGGTGCCGCCTTTCCCTTCGACCGGGTCTGGGCCGTCGCTCATGCCGCAGCACGGCTTGGCGAACCACCTGCCTGGGCCTCCAAGCTGCAGTTCCTGCGCGGCTGGGCCTCGCCCGACCTGATGGCGATCAGCTGCACGTCGGACCCGCAGGCGGGGGCCGTCACGCTAAGCCATCCAAGCCGCCCGACCGAACGCTTCCGCCCCGACGACGCGGACGATGCCGCCCGTCTGATCGACTGGCTGCGCCCGCTCTGGCCGGAAAACCGCCCGAAACCGGCGCGGATCGTCCAGGTCCCGGGTCAGGCCATGACCGACCAGGACCAGCCGCTGATCTCGATCAACAGCCTGTCCTCGCTGGCAGACCTGTCGGCGCGGATCGGGCAGGATCTGTCGATCCACCGCTTTCGCGGCAATATCTGGGTCGAGGGCTGGCCCGCCATGGCCGAGCATGACCTTGTCGGGCAAGAGCTCAGCATCGGACCGGCCCGCCTGCGGATCGAGGCACGGATCGACCGCTGCCGCGCAACCGGCGCCAACCCCGCGACGGGCCTGCAGGATGCCGATACCATGACCGCGCTGGAAGCAAGCTATGGCCACACCGATTTTGGCGTCTTCGCCCGGGTGATCACGGGCGGCACCGTCGCCCAGGGCCAAGAGGTGCGCGCATGGGGCTGACGTTCACCCTAGCCCCCGCGCCGGAAGAGGACGCCCGCGAAGTCGGCCGCCTGATGTTCGCCGGCCCGGTTGCCTTCGTGAAAGGCGTGGTTGCCATGTCGGGCCTGCCCCCGGCAGACCGACTGGAGGTCTGCTTTGCCGGACGCTCGAACGTCGGGAAATCCAGCCTGATCAATGCGCTGACCGGACGCAAGACCCTTGCGCGGGCGTCGAACACGCCGGGGCGGACGCAGGAAATCAACTACTTCGCGCTGGGCGAGACCCGCTTTCTGGTCGACCTGCCGGGCTATGGCTATGCCGAGGCCCCGGTCGCGATCGTCGCCAAATGGCAGGCGCTTCTGCGCCAGTATCTTGCCGGCCGCCAGACCCTGCGCCGGGCCTTCGTGCTGGTCGATGCCCGCCACGGCGTCAAGGCGGTGGACGAAGAGATCCTGACCCTGCTCGACCGGTCGGCGCTTACGTTCCAGGTGGTGCTGACCAAGGTCGACAAGATCAGCCGCACCGAACGCGAGGCGGTGATCGATCAGGTCAAGGGCGCTTTGGCCAAACACCCCGCGGCCTACCCCGAGATTGTGGTGACCAGCTCGGAAAAGGGCGAAGGGATCGAAACCCTCCGGGCGATTATCGCCACGTTGGTCTAGGGACCAAAATCCTTAAGCAAGGATTTTGACACGTTTCTTGCCTAAGAAACTTGGCCCGGCTCTACTGTCCCGCGTCATGGTCTGGGTCAGCGCCCGGCACCGGGTCATAGCCCTGCCCGCCCCATGGGTGGCAGCGACAGATGCGATGCGCCGCCAGATAGCCGCCCTTCACCGCCCCATGCCGTTCCAGCGCCTCAAGCGCATAGGCCGAACAGGTCGGCTGAAACCGGCAGCCATGGCCAACCCAGGGTGACAGGACCAGCCGGTAGGCCCTTACCGGCAGGGCAAGGGCCTGCGCCAATGGGGTCACGCCCGCCCCCGGTGTACGGACAGCACCGCCTGCTCCAGATCGGCGCGCAGGTCGGCATAGGGGCGGCTGACGGTTGCCTCGGGCCGGGCGACCAGAACATAATCCCAGCCCGGCCGCGCCAGACCTGCCAGCACCTCGCGCGCAAGAGACCGCAGGCGGCGCTTGGCGCGGTTGCGCAGGACGGCATTGCCGATCTTCTTTGACGCGGTGAAGCCCACCCGCACCCCGGCAGCGCCATCCGCCCGGTCACGCGCCTGCAAAAGAAACCCGCCTGTCCCCTGGCGGCGGGCCGAAGCGGCCTTCAGGAAGTCCGCCCGCCTTGCCAGCACGCAAAGCGAAACCGCCGGAGAACCGGCGGGTTCTTCGGCGCTATGGCCTTGCCCATGGTTCTCCGGCGGTGTCATGCAGCGACCCCTGACGCCCCGCAGGGCGCGGTATCAGGCGGTAAGCTTGTGACGGCCCTTGGCGCGGCGCGCGGCCAGGACAAGGCGGCCGTTCTTGGTCGCCATGCGGGCGCGGAACCCGTGGCGGCGCTTGCGGACCAGGTTCGACGGTTGAAAGGTGCGCTTCATCGCGGCTCTCCGTAATTGACCCGAAACCCGAGCGGATTCGAGGGCCTTGTAACTCGAAGCCCGTCCTTTACGGGCGGTTGCCAGCCAAGTCAACGCAAGGCGCGTGCTTTTTGCGCAAGATTTCCGGGGTGACGGCACGGAACCGCTGCGCGGCGGCGACAACGAATCAACCCGGCGTGATGCCCCTGTGCAATCCCCGCGCCGTGCGCCATTCTTGGGAACCAGGCAAGGAAAGCCCAGAATGCCGCCAGCGCAGGACGCCCCCGATCAGGACAACCGCAGCGGCTGGCTGCGCAGGCTGCCGTTCCTGCTGATTCTGGGAACCGGTCTTCTTGGCGCGGTCTTTTTCCGCGACCAGCTCAGCTTCGAGACCCTGGCCCTGCGGCGCGAAGAGCTTATCGCCTTTCGTGACGCGCATTACCTTGGCGCCGTTCTGCTGTTCATCGCCTGCTACATCGCCATCGTCGCCCTGTGCCTGCCCGGAGGCACCATCGCAACCCTGACCGGCGGGTTCCTGTTCGGCCTCTTTCCCGGCGTGCTGTTCAACATCACCGGCGCCGCGACCGGCGCGATCGCCATCTTTCTGATCGCGCGCTCAGGCCTTGGTCACGGATTGTCCCAGAGGGTCGCCGCAGGTGGCGGGGCGGCTGCGCGGCTGGTCCGGGGGATCAAAGAGAACGAATGGTCGGTGCTGTTCATCATGCGGCTTGTGCCTCTGGTGCCGTTCTTCCTGGCAAACCTCATTCCGGCGTTCACCGGCACCAGCCTCTGGCGCTACTCGGTCACCACGGTTCTGGGAATCATCCCCGGCGCGCTGGTCTTCACTTCGGTCGGGTCGGGCCTGGGCGAGGTGTTCGAGCGCGGCGGGACGCCCGATCTTGGCCTGCTGTTCACGCCGCCGATCCTGCTGCCGATCCTTGGCCTTGCCGCGCTGGCGGCGCTGCCCATGGTGCTGAAGGCCTTCCGGAAAGGGGTCCGACATGACGCGGATTGAGACTGACATCTGCGTGATCGGCGCCGGATCGGGCGGGCTTTCGGTCGCGGCGGGGGCCGTGCAGATGGGCGCCCGCGTCGTGCTGATCGAGGCCGGAGAGATGGGTGGCGACTGCCTGAACGCAGGTTGCGTGCCATCAAAGGCGCTGATCGCCGCCGCCAAGGCCGCTGACGCGCAGCGCCGGGGCTTTCGCGGCGTGCCCGGCGTCGAACCGCAGGTCGATTTCGGCGCGGTGAAAGACCATGTCGCCGCCGTGATCGCCGGCATCGCCCCCGTCGACAGCCAGGAGCGCTTCGAGGGCCTTGGCTGCACCGTCATCCGCGCCTTCGCCCGCTTTACCAGCCCGCGTGAGGTTGAAGCCGGGGGCCAGACCATCCGCGCCCGGCGCTTCGTGATCGCCACCGGCTCGCGCCCCTTCGTGCCGCAGGTTCAGGGGGTGGACACGGTTCCCTACCTGACCAACGAAACGATCTTCGCCCTGCGCGAACGCCCGGCGCATCTGGTGGTCATCGGCGGCGGGCCGATCGGGGTGGAACTGGCGCAGGCGCACCGCCGGCTGGGCTGCGCGGTCACCGTGGTCGAGGGGGCGAACGTGCTGGGCCGCGAGGATCCCGAGCTTGCGGTCTGTGTCACGGACGCCCTGCGTGCCGAGGGCATCCGCCTGATCGAAGGCCAGCCGGTCGTGCGGCTGTCAGGCCACGACGGCGCGGTCGAGGTGACCCTTGGCGATGGAACCCAGGTCCAGGGCAGCCACATTCTGATGGCGGTCGGGCGCAAGGTGGCGCTTGACGGGATGAATCTGGAAGCGGCCGGCATCGCCCATACGCCAAAGGGCGTGACTGTCGATGCGCGTCTGCGCAGCAGCAACCGTCGGGTCTATGCGGTGGGCGATGCTGCGGGTGGGATGCAATTCACCCATGTCGCGGGCTGGCACGCCGGGATCGTGATCCGGCAGGCGATGTTCGGGCTGCCCGCGAAGGCCGACCCGCGCGCCATCCCTCGCGCCACCTTTACCGATCCTGAATTGGCCCAGGTCGGCCTGACCGAAGCTCAGGCTCGCACGGCGCATGGCGACCGGCTGACCGTGGTCCGCGCCGATTTCGCGCACAACGACCGCGCGCTTGCCGAAGGCAAGGCCAAGGGCCTGGTCAAGGTCATGATCGTCAAGGGGCGTCCCGTGGGGGCCAGCATCGTCGGCCCGCAGGCGGGCGAGCTGATCGGGTTCTGGGCCTTGGCAATCAGCGCAAAGCTCAAGCTTTCTGCCGTCGCCGGCATGGTCGCCCCCTATCCGACACTGGGCGAGGTGTCCAAACGCGCGGCAGGTGCCTATTTTTCTCCGAAACTCTTTGGTAGTCCTGCGGTAAAGCGGATCGTGCGGCTGGTGCAGCGGCTGGTCCCCTGATCGTTGGCAAGGATTGGCCGGGTGACGGAAAGACGGCATCGCTTCCTCAACACCTTGTCAGGCCGGTTCCTGATCCTGACCGTCATCTTCGTGATGCTGGCCGAAATCCTGATCTTCGTGCCGTCGATCGCGCGCTACCGGGCTGATTTCATGCTGACCCGGCTCAAGCAGGCGCAGATCGCGGCGCTGACCCAGCTTGCCACCGAAGAAATGATCATGCCCGAGCTGGAGGCCGAACTTCTGGCCAATGCCGAGGTCTACAATGTCGTCCTGCGCCGCGACGAGGTGCGCCAGCTGGTGCTGTCCTCACCGATCCCCGGCGAGATCCACAACAGTTTCGATCTTCGGATGGCCAACCCGTGGGACCTGATCCGCGACGCCTTCGTCGTGCTTTTCGATCCCGAGAACCGGATCGTCCGGGTGATCGGGTCTCCGGTGCAAGAGGCCGGCACGCTGATCGAAGTCACGATGGAGACAAGGCCCCTGCGTGAGGCGATGCTGGAATATGGCCTGCGGATCCTGCTGCTTTCGGCGCTGATTTCGGTGGTGACCGGCTTTCTGCTCTTCCTCGCCGTCCGGCGTCTGCTGGTCCTGCCGATCCGGCGCGTGGTGCGGCACATGCAGACCTATGCCGAAGCCCCCGAGGATGCCCGCCGGGTGATCGCACCGAACGCCGATGTCGAAGAGCTGCGCCTTGCCGAAGAGGCGCTGCAGTCGATGCAGACCCAGCTGACCAGCGCCCTGCGCCAGAAGGAACGGCTTGCGCAGCTGGGCGGGGCAGTGGCCAAGATCAGCCATGACCTGCGCAACATCCTGACCACGGCGCAGCTTTTCGCCGACCGGATCGAAGGCAGCGCCGATCCAGCGGTCGCGCGGTCGGTCCCGAAGCTGGTGAACTCGATCAGCCGGGCGGTTTCCCTGTGCGAATCGACCCTTGCCTTCGGCAAGGCCGAGGAACCGCCGCCGCAGTTGCGCCGGCTGCCCCTTGCGCAGCTTGCCGCCGAGGTGGTGGAAGGCGAAGGGCTGGCCAGCGACTCTGCGATCACCATCCTTGTCGATGTGCCGCCGGGGCTGACGATCCGCGCCGACGGAGAGCAGCTTTACCGCGTCCTGTCGAACCTAGTGCGCAACGCGCGGCAGGCGATCGACGCGACGGGACAGCCCGGCTCGATCGAGATATCGGCCAGCGAGGACGAGGCCGCATGGTGGATCCGCGTCGGCGACACTGGCCCCGGCCTGCCAGCGAAGGCGCGGGAACATCTGTTCTCGGCGTTCCAGGGCGGGGCGCGGAAAGGCGGAACCGGCCTTGGCCTTGCCATCGCCGCCGAGCTGGTGCGCGGCCATGGCGGGCGGCTCGACCTGGCCCGAAGCGACGCCGATGGCACCGAGTTCACCGTCCATCTTCCGAAGGAAGCAACGACACCTACGCCATGATTTGGCCCTTGCATTGGCCTGCCGCGAAGGCTAAACGCCCCCACATTGCGGACCCGTAGCTCAGCTGGATAGAGCATCAGACTACGAATCTGAGGGTCGGGCGTTCGAATCGCTCCGGGTCCGCCAGAAAATTCAAGGGCTTGGGCGTGATCGCTCAAGCCCTTTTGCTTAGGCTGACAGACGGTGGTCAGCAGCGGACCCGTTTGCTCGCCCAGGGATCGACCAGGCCGTTGCCTTCCCGGGCAGTGGCCGGAACGATCGGCGCAAGGCCACAGACTTGCGGCCAAGTCGGCGCTGGCCCCCACAGGGCGCTGCGGCTGCGGGTCAGCCTGCGGCGAAAGCCTACAGCGTGGCCAGTTCCACAGCCAACCGGCAGCCCTGAGCGAATTCCGGCAGGTGGACGTACTCTTTCACCGTGTGGATCTCGTATTGCCCGGCGCCGATCGTGACGGTCGGCACGCCGTGCTTGTCCAGCCAGTTGGCATCCAGACCGCCGTTGGAAAAGATGAAGACCGGCTTCATCCCAAGGGCTTCCACGGCTTTCACCGCATGGCGCACGGTGTCGGTGTCTTCGGACAGGTTGAAGGGCGGATAGGCCTTCACGCTGGTGAACTCCATCGCTGCCATTTCGCCTTCGGTGTCGGTCACCTGGGTCCGGGCGGTCTCGAAGGCGGTGCGGATTCCCTTGGTGATGGCCGAGGTGAAGGCTTCCTTCGGGCTGCGCGCCTCGCCTTTCAGCCAGGCGTAATCGGTGACGACGTTCGTCGCATCCCCCGCCGCGGCACCATTGCGGCCGCCGAAGATGCCCACGTTGCTGGTGCCGTGCCCGTCCGGCTTGACGATCTTGCCAAACCAGCCGGCGGCCCGGGTTTCCGCCAGACCCAGCGCGCCAACCAGCGTGGCCGAGATGCCCTTGTCCGGCGCCACACCGGCATGGGACGCCTTGCCGGTGATCTCAACCTCCCAGTTTTCCTGCCCGACCGCCCCGATGATCAGCTCGGACGCAAGCTTGCCATCCACGTTGAAGCACATTGCCGCGCCGTTCAGGTCGGCCGGGTCAAGCTCACGCGCGCCGTGCAGGCCGCTTTCCTCGCGCACGGTGAACAGCAGCGTCATCGGCGGATGTTTCAGGTCGTTCTTGATCAGCGTGTGGACAAGTGCCACCAGAAGCGCGCAGCCGGTCCGGTCATCACCGCCCAGCGCCGTGGTGCCGTCGCCGACGATGCGGTCCCCCTCGCGGCGCGGCTTGGCGCCGGCGCACAGCGGAACCGTATCAAGATGGGTCGAGAACAACAGGCGCGGGCCGGGCTTCGTGCCGGGCAGATCGACGATCAGGTTCCCCGTCTGGGTTGGCAGGGGAATGCGCGCGGCCACGCCGTCAAAGCGGATGGACGCCGGCGGTACGCCCAGCGCCACCAAGTCGTCGCGGATCGCGTTGGCGATCGCTTCTTCCTGTCCGGTAACCCCTTCGATCGACAGATAGCGCAGCAAGTAGGCTTCGGCCGCGTCCACATCAAGATACTGGCTGGCATTGGTCATCTACGGCCTCATGTCTGGGGGGAATGATTGATTTTCGGGTCGTCCAACGGGTGCGCCGCCTGAAGAAAGGTGCCCGTCGAAGCCCCCCGGATCAAGTGTCATTTCAAAGAAATCCCCGGGCAGCGGCATCGACAAGGAGCGCCCGACATCCCCGGCCATGTGATCCGGCGCCCGGGTCCTCCGGCCTTGCCGAAGGGGGCACTGTCCGATAGGCGTCTGGCGGAGATCCAGCCGCTTTCGCGGACGCCCGGATCGTCCTTGTGAGCCGTCGTACATGCCCTCATTTAGCAGCCATCGCGTTTCCAGGCGGCCGGGATGACCGCCGATCTTGTCGCCCGCGCTTTGCCGCTGTTCGGATTGTCGCCGGACACGCCCCTGACCCTGCTCAACCGGTCCGAAAACGAGACCTGGCGCGCGGGTGACCTGATCCTCCGGGTCCACCGGCCCGGCTATCACAGCCACGCGGAAATCGTCTCGGAACTGGCCTGGCTTGCCGCTTTGCAGGACGTTCCGGGCTTGCGCACGGTGCGGCCTGTCGTCGGGTGCGACGGGCCGGTCTGTGACATTGGCGGGCGTCATGTCGTTGCCTTCGCCCCGATCGACGGGCAAGAGCTGCAGCCCGGCGATGACCTGGGCCAGTGGTTCGCGCCTCTGGGCGAGATCACCGCCCGCCTGCATCTGCAGGCCCGCGCCTGGACCCCGCCGCCGGGATTCACCCGCAAGCGTTGGGACGCAGAGACGATTCTCGGGCCCGCGCCGCATTGGGGGCATTGGCGGCAGGCGCAAGGCCTGGACGCCCCGGGCGCGGCCCTCTTGCAGCGCGCCACGGACCGGCTTGCCGACCGTCTGCACGGCTTTGGCACCGGGCCCAGGGTCTTTGGCCTGATCCACGCCGATCTGCGGCTGGCCAACCTGATGGCCGATGCGCAGGGCCTCTGGGCCATCGACTTCGACGATTGCGGCTTTGGCTGGTGGGTCTATGATCTTGCCGCCGCGCTGTCCTTCATCGAGACCGATCCGCGCCTGCCCGATCTGGTCGCCCGCTGGTGCGAGGGGTATTGCCGCATCGCCCCCTTGCGGCCGGAAGACCGCGCAATGATCCCGACGCTGATCCTCCTGCGCCGCGTCCTCTTGACCGCCTGGCTGTCCAGCCGTGCCGACAGTGACACGGCCCAGGCCTTGGGCGGAGCCACCTATACCCAAGGCACGCTGGAACTGGCCGAGGGGTATCTGGCCAACGGGCTGCGCGCCCTCCGGCTGTAGCGGCACGATTTTTCTGCGAAAAATCAATTTCTTGCGGCTGTCAGTCCTGCAACAGAAGCCACAGGGCAAAGGCGGTCATCGCGACCCCGACAAGCACCAGCGCCGGCGGCGTGGCGGCATGCAGGGCGATCTCCCACAGGATCACCCAGGCCGGCACCAGGTAGGTATAGGCCATGACCTTGGCCGCAGGCAGCCGCAGCGTGGCGTATTGCAAAAGCACGAAGGTCGCAGCACTGGCCGCGACGGCGACATAGACCAGCGTGATCCAGACGATGGCCGGCAGCGCGGCCCAGTCGGTGGCCAGGATCGCGGGCCAGGCCCAAAGCGTCAGCAGGACCGTGCCTGCCACCATCATCCCGAAGGTGAAGACCACCGCAGGCTCGCCCCGGTTCAGTTTGCGGACCATCGGGGCGTAAAGCGCATGCGCGACGCAGCCCCAGAAGTAGGTCACCTCGCCGGGGCCGATCTCCAGCGCCAGGACGGCGGCAAGATCGGCCCGGAAGATGACCCAAAGCGCCCCGACCGCCCCGATCGACAGGGCAAGCGCCATCCGCCCGGTCAGCCTCTGGCGCAGCAAAAGCCAGCCGAACCCCGCCGCCATCACCGGAGTCAAGGTGAACACTGCCGCCGCCGATACCGGTCGGGCAGTTTTCAGCCCTTCGAACATCAGCACGAAGTAGGCGGCCAGCAGCCCGCCCAGCACCAGATAGCGCCAGGGCGCGACCCAGGCGCTGCGCGGCAGCCCCGTGGTCGCCAGCGCCGCCGCGCCAACCAGCAGGCCCGCCAGAAGGAACCGCACCGCCGACAGGGCTGCCGGATCGACATGCGGCGCCGCCAGCGCCCCCAAAGAGAACGACCCCGCCACCAGCGCCGAAAAGGCCAGCATCGCGAGATGCCCGCGCCGGGACTCGGTCAGTGCCATGCGATCAAGGCCCGGTCGCGGCGGCGGTCATCCGCAGAACTTCCAGTCCTTCGCGGCGTCCTTCAGGTGGGTCAGAAAGGCCTGGACCTTGCGCGTCCGGTGCAGATCGACATGCGTCACGATGCGCAAGGGCGCTTCCCATTCCGTGCGCGACGGCAAAACCTCGACCAGATCCGGATCCTGGGCTGCCCGGAAGGTCGAGACAAAGCCGATGCCCGCACCCTGGCGCACTGCCTCTTCCAGCGCGGCGGGCTCGGTCGCGGCATAGGCGATGCTTTCGGGTGGCACCTTGGCCCGCAGCCAGCGAAAGAACGGGGCCCGGGTCGCTTCGTTGTCGCTGCAGACGAAGCGATGCACGGCAAAGTCATCCTCCGAGCCCGGGCGACCGAAGCGGTCGACATAGGCTTTCGAGGCGTAAAGCCCGGACTTGATCCGGACCAGCGGCTGCACGACGTTGTCCGGCTCTTCCGGCCCCGTCCCGGCGCGGATCGCCACATGCGCCTCGCCGTAGTCCAGCCGGAAGACCCGCATGTCGGTCAGGAACCGCACGCGCACGTCCGGCCAATTCTGCTGAAAGCTGACCATCACCGGGGTCAACAGGTCTGCGATTCCGGCAATCGAGGTCACTACCAGCTCGCCCGAGACCGTTTCGCCCTGACCCTTGATCCGGCTGGACAGATGCGCGAACTGCTCTTCCGTCGTCTGGGCCACCGACAGAAGATCACGCCCCGCCTCGGTTGCGGTATAGCCGCGCGCGTGGCGCTGGAAGAGCTTGGACCCCAGCCGCCGCTCCAGCGCGTCGATATGGCGGATCACCGTGGCGTGGTGGACCCCCAGCACCTCGGCCGCGCCGGATACGGTGCCCAGCCGGGCGACATGATAGGCAGTGCGGATCTCGTCCCAGTTTTCCATCGCGGGCTCCGGCCAGACTGTGCGGGGATGCACAGATGACGCCAAGCCCCGAAGCGATGCAAGGGGCCGGTCGCTTCGGCTTGACCTGGTATCCATTGCGACCAAAGCTGGCAGGTGGCGTCTGCGCCCGGTCGAAGGAGTTTCCCATGCGCGTTGCCGATGAAACCCCGGACCGGCTGACCCTGGAAGCAAGCCCCTGGTTGCTCGGGTCATTCCTGATCCTGGTCATCCTGGTCCTGCTGGCCGTCGCCCTGGCCAACCTTGCCAGCGAACCCTGGCTGGGGTTTGGCTTGACCCTCGCCGCAGCACTTTTTGGCGTGGCTTTCGTGGTCTTTGTCCGCCGGGTCGTGGTGATCTTCGACCGTCCGGCCAAAGCGGTGGTGATCCGGACCGCAAGCTTTCTGGGACAAAGCGAACAGACCCTGCGCCTTGCCGATGTGCAAAGGGCCGGGATCTCGACCCATGTAAGCCGGTCTCATCGCACGGGCGGGGGCCGTTCGACCAGCCGCACGCATGCGCCGGTGCTGGTCACGCCCGATGGCGATGTGCCGCTGACCCAAATCCATTCCGGCGGCGACGGCGCGGAACGCGTGGCCAAGGCAATAAACCGCTGGCTGGGGATCCCGTCGGCCTGACGCGGCGCCAGTTTCCTTGCGCCACCTGCCCGGCCGCTTGACTTGGGCCCCGTCCCGGCGTATCCGCCGCGCAATTCCCGGAGGCTGTTCGCTTCCGGTCCCTGTGGCGCATTGCCCGGGATCGCCATCCGTCAGCGCGTTGCGCCCACGGGTGCGCTTCCGCTTTGCATCGCGGGTTCGCCGTCCCATATCGGGGCAAACAGCAACGGAGACGACAATGCAGACGTGGGCCCATGTTTGAAAATCTGTCCGACCGCCTTGGCAGCGTCTTCGACCGCCTGACCAAGGCCGGCGCATTGTCCGAGGCGGACGTGATCACCGCCCTGCGCGAGGTGCGCACCGCGCTGCTGGAGGCCGATGTCTCGCTCCCGGTCGTGCGCGAGTTCATCAAGCGCGTGACCGAAAAGGCCACGGGGGCGGCAGTCACCAAGTCGATCACCCCCGGCCAGATGGTCGTGAAGATCGTCCATGACGAGCTGATCCATGTCCTTGCCGGCGACGGCCCGGCCGATGCGCTCAAGATCGACAACCCGCCCAGCGTCATCCTGATGGTCGGTCTGCAGGGGTCGGGCAAGACCACGACCACCGCCAAGCTGGCAAAGCGCCTGAAAGAGAAGAACGGCAAGCGCGTCCTCCTCGCATCGCTTGACACCAACCGCCCCGCGGCGATGGAGCAGCTGGCGATCCTGGGCGCCCAGATCGGCGTCGACACGCTGCCCATCGTCAAGGGCGAAACCGCCGTCCAGATCGCCAAACGCGCCAAGACCCAGGCCAACCTCGGCGGCTATGACGTCCTCTTCCTGGACACCGCCGGGCGTCTGCACATCGACGAAGTCCTGATGGACGAGGTGCAATCCGTCCGCGACATCGCCCAGCCGCGAGAAACCCTGCTGGTCGTCGATGGCCTGACCGGACAGGACGCGGTGAACGTCGCGGCCGAGTTTGACGGAAAGGTCGGCATCTCCGGCGTCGTCCTGACCCGGATGGATGGCGACGGCCGCGGCGGTGCGGCGCTTTCGATGCGGGCCATTACCGGCAAGCCGATCCGCTTCGTCGGCCTTGGCGAAAAGATGGACGCGATCGAGGTGTTCGAGGCTGAACGCGTCGCCGGCCGCATCCTTGGCATGGGCGACATCGTCGCCCTGGTGGAAAAGGCGCAAGAGACCTTCGAGGCCGAACAGGCCGAACGCATGGCGCGGCGGTTCTCCAAGGGTCTGTTCAACATGAACGACCTGAAGATGCAGCTGGAACAGATGGTCAAGATGGGCGGCATGCAGGGCCTGATGGGCATGATGCCCGGCATGGGCAAGATGCAGGCCCAGGCCGAAGCGGCGGGCCTGAACGACAAGATGCTGGCGCATCAGGTCGCGCTGATCAACGCGATGACCAAGAAGGAACGCGCCAATCCCGACCTTCTGGCCGCTTCCCGCAAGAAGCGCATCGCCGCCGGGTCCGGCCTTGATGTTGCCGACCTCAACCGCCTTTTGAAGCAGCACAAGCAGATGGCGGACATGATGAAGAAGATGGGCAAGGGCGGCATGATGAAGAACGCCATCAAGTCGATGCTGGGCAAGGGCGGCGGCATGCCCGACCCGTCGAAGATGTCGCCGGATGACCTGGCCGAGGCCGCCCGTGGCATGGGCCAGGGCATGGGCGGAATGCCGGGCATGGGCGGCTTGCCGCGCGGGATGACCCTGCCTGCGGGCCTGTCCGGGCTGATGCGCAAGAAATGACCAGCCCGGCGCATCCGCAGCTGATCGGACTGCCCGTTCTGGAAACAGGGCGGCTGATCCTGCGCGCGCCGCAAGCCAGCGACTGGCCTGCCTTCCGCGACTATCGCACCTCGCCACGCACGGTCTATGCCGGCGGTCCCAGGACTGCGCAGGTTGCAGCCGAACAATTCGCCTCGTTCTTCGGTCATTGGGTGATGCGCGGCTTCGGGCGGTTGATCGCCGAAGACCGCTCCACCGGCCAGCCGATCGGCCATTTCGGCCCGATGCAATGGGATGACCAGGCCGAGGTCGAGCTGACCTGGTCGCTCTGGTCCGCCGAGGCCGAAGGCAAGGGCATTGCCACCGAAGCCGCAATCGCCCTGCATGCCTGGGCCTTCGGCGCGCTTGGCCTTGGCTCCGCCCGTGCCGAAGTACACCGTGACAATGCCGCGTCGCATGCCATCGCCCGGCGACTCGGCGGACGGCTGGTACCTGGCCTGAACCCGACCTGGATGACCGACGGTGCGATCTACCGCTTCGACCGGGGGGCGGCATGACTTACGCGATGCCCCTGCCGATCCCGGTCCTGCAGACCGAACGCCTGACCCTTCGCGCACCGCGCGAGGCGGATTTTGCAGCGCAGCTTGTCTTCAATGCCAGCCCCCGCGCCGCCTTTCTGGGCGGCGGAATGGAGAGGCGCTGGGTCTGGCGCGGTGTGCTGGCCAATATCGGTCACTGGGCGTTGCGGGGGTATGGCCTTTATTCGGTGGACAGCAGGTCGGGCGACTTCATCGGCCGGATCGGGGTGATCTTCCACGACGAATGGCCAGAGCCCGAACTTGCCTGGCACCTGTTCGAAGGGTTCGAGGGCAAGGGCTATGCCGCCGAAGCGGCGCTGGCCGCCAGGGCCGACTACCACGCGCGCATCTCGTCCCGGCCGGTGATCTCGATGATCGACGTGGCAAACGCCCGGTCCGAGGCGCTTGCGCTCCGCCCTGGCGCAGGGCGCGAACGCACCCAGACGGACCCCGACGGCGACTATTACATCTACCGTCATCCGGGACCGGGGGCGGGCGCATGACCCTGTCGGCCCTCTCGATCAAAGGCACTTCGGCCTGCGTTGCGCGCAACGCCGGCTCGACGCGCGCAAAGTCGCAGGGAAGACGCAAGCAAGACACCAATCCGTTGTCAAAAAGGGCGGCCTGATGGACACCGCAAACCGCGCAGCCGAGATTCTGAAAGACCACCGCGACGCCATCGACCGGCTGGACGCGATCCTCGTCTACACCCTTGCCGAACGCTTCAAGCAGACCCAGGCCGTCGGGCGGCTCAAGGCCGAACACGGCCTGCCGCCCAGCGACCCGGACCGCGAGGCGCGCCAGATGGCGCGGCTCCATGAACTTGCCACCGAGGCCGACCTTGACCCCGACCTCGCCCGCAAATTCCTGACCTTCATCATCAGCGAAGTCATCAGGCACCACGAGAAACTGCAGAAATAACAATCCCATGCGTGGGCGGATCGCCCACCCTACAACCCAAGGAGACTACCCAATGGCTATGAAAATCCGTCTGGCGCGTGGCGGCAGCAAGAAGCGCCCGTTCTATTCCATCGTTGCGACCGACAGCCGCATGCCGCGCGACGGCCGCTTTCTGGAAAAGCTTGGCACCTACAACCCGCTTCTCGCCAAGGATGACGAAAAGCGCGTGGTGATGAACCTTGACCGCGTGCAGTACTGGCTTGGCCAGGGCGCCCAGCCCACCGACCGGATCGCCCGCATGCTGGAAGCCGCCGGCGCCCGCCCGAAGGCCGTCCGCAGCAACCCCAACGCCGCCAAGCCGGGCAAGGCGATGGCCGAACGTGCCGCCAAGAAGGCCGCCCGTTCCGCAGAACCTGCCGCAGACCTTGCCGCCGAAACCGCCGCCGAGTGACCCGGTGATCGACGATCCGGGCCAGTTCAGCTCCGACTTTCGGGCAGACCTGGCCCGGCTTCTTCAATGGCGGCGCGACGTGCGCCGGTTTCGCGCCACGCCAGTGCCGGAAGCGGCGCTGGCACAGTCGCTTGCGGCCTTCGCCCTTGCGCCCTCGGTCGGGCTCAGTGAGCCCTGGCGCATCCTGCGCGTCGACAGCGCAGGGGCACGCCGCGCCTGCCTGGAGAACTTCCGCGCCAGCAATGTCTGCGCCCTGGCCGGTCAGGACGGCGACCGCGCCCGGCTTTACAGCACGCTCAAGCTGTCCGGCATGGCCGAAGCGCCGGTGCAGCTTGCGGTGTTCTGCGACGAGACCACGCCAAAGGGTGCGCGGCTCGGGGCTGGAACCATGCCGGAGACCCGGGCCTATTCGGTCGTCGGCGCAATCACGCTATTCTGGCTGACCTTGCGCGCCCGGGGCCTTGGCCTTGGCTGGGTCTCGATCCTCGACCCTGCCCGCCTTTCGCATGATCTTGACGTGCCGGAGGGATGGCGTTTCATCGGCTATCTCTGCGTCGGCTGGCCGGAAGACGACGACACGGTGCCCGAACTGGAACGCGCCGGCTGGGAAAGTCGCGCCCTCGCCCTGCATCTGGAGCAACGCTGATGACCGATCGGATCTGCATTGGCGCAATCTCAGGGGCCTTCGGGGTGACTGGTGAAGTGCGGCTGAAATCCTTCTGCTCGACGCCGTCGGATATTGCCGCCTACGGGGCCCTGTCTTCGGAAGACGGTTCGCGGCAGTTCCACGTCACCCTGACCAAGCCGGTCGCCGGTGGCTTCGGGGCGCGGATCGCCGGTGTCACCACCCGCGAGGCGGCCGAGACGCTGCGCGGCACCAGCCTGTTTGTCGACCGAGATCGGCTGCCCTCGTTGCCGGACGACGAATTCTACCACGCCGACCTGGTCGGCCTTGAGGTGCTGGACACCGGGGGCGAGCCGCTTGGCAAGGTGATCGCCGTCCACAATCATGGCGCGGGGGATATTCTGGAAATATCCTTAACCCGTCACAAATCAGCCCTGCTTTTGCCCTTTACCAAGGCAATCGTGCCTAATGTCGATCTTGCTGCCGGTCGTCTGATCGTCGATCTGCCGGAAGAATCCGAGTGAACCTTCGGTCCCGAACCAGTTCGGACTAGGGAAAGGGATGGCCATGCTTACCCGACTGCGCCTTCTGAAGGCGGCTGCGGCCTTGCTTTACGTCGGCCCGCTGTTTGCGGGGATCAGCGGACTGGGCTGGGGAATGGTTGCGCCCTTTGTCGGAATCTTCACGCTCTGGCTGATGGTTCTGCGCCCGGAACAGTGGCCCGCGACCCCTCAGGAATGGTTGACCCTGCCCGCCTGGGGCGCAGCCCTGGCGCAGGTGCTTTCGCAGATTCTTCTGGTGACCGTGCTTTTGGCCACCGGCCGCGGCCTTGGTGCGCTCGCCGGCTTCGTTCCAGTCGTCAACCCGATCTTCCCGCTGGCCATCTCGTTCCTGGCCATCCCGCTTTGCCGGATGATGTGGGACGCGCGCGAAGCGGCCGACCGGGGCATCTTCCTTGATGACGAGGCCGAGGCCGCACAAGTTCCCCGCGCTGCGGCCGAAGCGGCGGCGGCCATCGTGCCGCTTCTCAACTTCCCGGAAGGCGCCCCGGATGCCGAAGTGATGACGAAAGTGGCGACCACCCTGTCCGGGGTCGGCGCCGAGGTTCGGCTTGATGCGCTTCGGGCGGCCCTGGCCCGGCCGAACCGCAACCATGCCGCCCTGCGCCAGGCCCTGGTGCTATGGTGCTCGGAACCTGAAATCGTGGCGCCGGGCCGCATTTCCGACGCCATGGAGCGTGGTTTCGACTTTGCCGACCGAAATCCCGATCTGTTGCGGCTTTATCTGCCGCGCGCCCTGGCACTTGCCGCAGCCTTTCCCGATCGCGCCGCCGATTTTCCCGATCCGCAAAGCCTGCGGGACACGGCTGACAGCGGAATGTCGGTGGATGCTGCTTCGGACCTTCCGGCCCATCTGCGCACCGATCTCTGCGATGGGTTGCACGCTCTGGCGCGTTCCCTGGACCGGGCCTTGTCCTCGGCGCTTCCGGCAGCGGTCATCCGGCGGGATACGACCCCCAGGGCAGCATCCCGGACTGCCTGACCAGGGCTTTCGCGGCAAATGGTTTCCGGGTAAGCCCGGTCCATGTCCGATCCAACCAAAAGCCACGGTCGCCTGTCGATCCGCGCCAATCCCAGGCCGCGCGACCTGATGGAAGAGCCGCGCCTGGTCAAGGGTGCCTGGGCGGCCCGGGTCATCACGCTTTTCCCCGACGCCTTTCCCGGCACGCTTGGCCTGTCCTTGACCGGCAAGGCCCTGGACCAGGGGATCTGGCGGCTGGAGCCGATCGACCTGCGCGTCTTTGGGGAGGGCCGGCACCGCAACGTCGATGATTCCCCGGCCGGAGGCGGTGCCGGAATGGTGCTGCGCGCCGATGTGGTCGATGCCGCCCTGCGCCATGCGGCTGATGGCACGAACCCCGACCGTGCCTGCTGGCCGGTCGTCTACCTTTCGCCGCGCGGAACACCCTTTGACCAGGCCACCGCCCGCCGGCTTGCCTCGGGCGACGGCATCACGCTGCTGTGCGGCCGGTTCGAGGGCGTGGACCAGCGTGTCCTTGACCATCACCAGATCGAGGAAATCAGCCTGGGCGATTTCGTCCTGACCGGGGGCGAGATCGCGGCGCAGGCTTTGCTGGACGCCACCGTCCGCCTCTTGCCCGGTGTCCTGGGCAACGCCGCCTCGACCGAAGAGGAAAGCTTTTCCGACGGCCTTCTGGAACACCCCCAGTTCACCCGCCCCACAGTCTGGGAAGGCCGCGAGATCCCGGCCGTGCTGCAATCCGGCAACCACGCCGAGATCGCCAAGTGGCGGAAGGCCGAGGCCGGGGCGCTCACCAAGGCAAGGCGGCCGGACCTTTGGGACAGGCGGCCAAAGGCGTGACCTGCCCACCGCGATAGTCTGCAGATATGCCAATGGTTTTACGGGGCCAATCCGCTTAGCAGCGCAACCAATGGTGGCCAGTCGTAAAAATTGAGTCCCAGAACCCGTAGCGTGCCCCAGGTCAGGATGAAGCCCGCGAACAGGAAAAGCGGCATGTGCACCAGGGCATGGATGCGGAACAGAAGTCCGATCAGCCCAAGGGTCGTGCAGACGGCCGTCAGCCAGATCGCCGCGGTGGCGATCCCGGTCCCGAAAAGCCGGGCAGCTTCGGTACCAAAGTTAGTTGCGACGGCTGCCACATAAAGCGCAAGGCAGACGACAAACCCTGTTGTGAAGCTGAACAGAGACATAACCGTCCGCGCCCGTCCCTGGCCTTGCACGGGCCTCTCCGGCACATAGGCCGCACGACTGACGTTCGGTTTCCCGCCGAAGAATGCCCGCATCATCAGGACTGCCCCGATCAGGACAAGCACGAACCCTGCAAGGCCAAGTCCTGCTCCGGCTCCGATGCCAGCGCCGTCGCGGATCGCTTCATAGTTCTGATTTGCGTATCTTGTGGTCTGTACCCCGATCGAGAGGATTGCCGCGCCCAAAGCAAGTCTCAGGTAATTCGGCCCCCTGCGCCCGACCGGCCCGCCTGCAGGCGCCCTTTGATCCTAATTGGACGTACTGCCGGCAATTCGTTTGAGCCTGTCTTGAAAATCGGCGTTGGACATGGGCGGCGACGCTCCGGTCGAAGGGTTGTCCGGTCAGTCTCCACACAAAGGCGCCTGAAGCAATCGACAGATCGCACCCCGCCCGGCTTGGGTTGGACGACGCTGGCCCAGCGTTTCCGCAGGCCGGGTCAAGGTCGTACGCTCCTCCGTGATACCCGCCCCTTGACCCATCCCCTGCATCCACCTATACGCGGCCGGTCCGGGGTGCATGCCCGTCGGACCTGATTCCCCTTGCCTGCCCGCCTTCTTCCGCGGGGTCATCGCCGGGGGGTCGGACCACATGAAAAGCAGGCGCCACCTGCGGCGGGCTTCTTGACCATCTGGCCAAGGGGGACCCGGACGAAGACCGGAAGCTCTGGCGCGGCATCACCTCTGCGGGAAACACCGCAGGCAAGAAAGGAACCGCGCATGAACCTCATCGCGCAGATCGAGGCGGAGCAGATCGCCGCACTCGGCAAGACCATCCCGGATTTCAAGGCCGGCGATACCATCCGCGTCGGCTACAAGGTCACCGAAGGCACCCGTTCGCGCGTGCAGGCCTATGAAGGCGTCTGCATCGGCCGCAAGGGTGGTGCCACGATCTCGGCCTCGTTCACCGTTCGCAAGATCTCCTTCGGCGAAGGCGTTGAGCGGGTGTTCCCGCTGTACTCGACCAACATCGACAGCATTGACGTGGTCCGCCGCGGCAAGGTGCGCCGTGCCAAGCTTTACTACCTGCGCACGCGTCGCGGCAAATCCGCCCGGATCGCCGAAGACGCAACCTACAAAGCCAAAGCCGAATAAGGAGCGGGACGATGAAAGCCGAAATTCACCCCGAATACCACTCGATCACCATCAAGATGACCGATGGCTCGACCTATGCCACCCGCTCGACCTGGGGCAAGGAGGGCGATCAGATGTCGCTTGACATCGACCCGCTGGCGCATCCGGCCTGGACCGGCCAGCAGGCCAAGCTGATGGACACCGGCGGCCGCGTGTCGAAGTTCAAGAACAAATACGCCGGCCTCGGTTTCTGAACCGAGCTGCATGCGGAAGGAAGCGGGCGGGTGGCAACACCTGCCCGTTCTGCTTTTGCAGGCCTTGCGATTTTCCCGAAGACGTCGCTTCCCCGCTTCCGTCCCGCAGCGCCCGCGCATATGACAAGCCCGGGAAGCTACGAAGGGGCCGCCATGGCGCACATCATCGTCGTCGGCAACGAAAAGGGCGGCTCGGGCAAGTCCACCACCTGCATGCATGTGGCGACGGCCCTGTCGCGCCTGGGCAAGCGGGTGGGTGGGGTCGACCTTGACCTGCGCCAGAAAAGCTTCGGCCGCTACATCGAGAACCGCCGTGCCTTCATGACACAGGCCGGGATCAACCTGCCGACCCCCGACTACCGCGACCTGCCCGCCTTGACCGGCAGCGATCCCGCACAGGACGACCGCCTCGCCACCCTGATCGAGGCGATGCATGCCGAGAAGGATTTCATCGTCATCGACTGCCCCGGCAGCCACACCCGGCTGTCGCAGATGGCCCATACCATGGCCGACACGCTGATCACCCCGATGAACGACAGCTTCGTCGACTTTGACCTTCTGGCCCGGGTCGACCCCATGACGGGTCAGGTGAAGGGCCCGTCGATCTATGCCGAAATGGTCTGGGGTGCCCGCCAGATGCGCGCGCAGGCCGGGCTGAAGCCGATCGACTGGATCGTGGTCCGCAACCGGCTTGGCGCGCAGGCCATGCACAACAAGAAGAAGGTCGGCGCCGCGCTGGAAGACCTGTCGCGCCGCATCGGCTTTCGGGTGCTCAGCGGCTTTTCCGAACGCGTGATCTTCCGCGAACTGTTTCCGCGCGGGCTGACGCTGCTTGACCTCCGGGATACCGGCGTGGACCAGCTGAACCTGTCCAACATCGCCGCGCGGCAAGAGCTGCGCGACCTGATGTCCGGGCTCAGGCTTCCGTCTCTGTCGGTCGGCTTTTGAACACCGGCCCACCAAGACCGGCCTGGTTCACCACCCGCGCGCGATTGACCTTCTTCAGACGTTTTTCAAATGCGTCCGACTCGTCCTCGGGCTTCGTCCGGGGAAGCGTCAGTTTTTGCAGCAGCCGTATTGTTTTTTTCATTTGGACGGTTCCTTGCGGTCGTTCCACCCAGATAGTGTGCAAGGGCGGCGGGACTGTGGCAAGCACTGGTTGCTTCTAGGGCGTCTTGGGGAATTTCTGGGACGCTTCGTTTCGGCCAGGATGATGCTGACACGCCGTTGCCTTGGACTGTTTCCAAAGCCAGCTAGGGCGTTAAGTCCCGAAGCTCATCCGCCAGGAAACGTTCGAAAGCATCAAGGTCCAAGGGCTCGAACTGGCCGAAACCCTGCATCCAGACCGAAGCGGCGCGCAACGCGTCCGGTTCCAGCTTGCACCAGATCACCCGGCCGCGGCGTTCGCGGCTGATCAGCCCCGAATCAGCCAGCACGCCAAGATGCTTGGAGATTGCGGCAAGGCTCATCGTGAAGGGGGCGGCCACGTCGGTCACCGCCATGTCGTCTTCCAGAAGCATGGCCAGGATCGCCCGCCGGGTCGGGTCGGCAAGAGCGGCAAAGACGGCATCCAGCGGGGTGGTCATCCGCTGACTATCCGGTGCGGACAAAAGATCGTCAACCATCGGGTTGAATATGCAAGGTGGCGGCAAAGCCCGGCGAAAGGTCAGAACCGGCCCCGCCGTCTGGAGTAAAGCGTATTTATTTCAGATACTTGCCGCACAAGCATCGCGCTTGACTCGGCGCCCCCCGCTCCGTAGGTTCCGCCCGACTGTGAAGGACTTCGCCATGGCGTCCGACCCCCACCCCGACCGGCTCCGCGCGCTTGAAGCACGGCTGGCCAAGGTTGCGGGAAAGCTCGTGCCGCCGAAGACCAACACGGTCAAGGGTTTCTCGCAGGGCGAGGTGGCCTGGAGGATGGTGATCGAGCTGGTGACCGGCATGCTGCTGGGAACGGGCATCGGTTACGGGCTGGACGTGCTGTTTGGCACCTTGCCGATCTTCCTGATCATCTTCTCGCTCTTCGGCTTTGCTGCGGGCATCAAGACGATGCTGGGGTCGGCACGGCAACTGGCACAGAAAGCGGCAGACGAAGCCGCGCAGAAAGGAGACTAGGCATGGCGACCGAAGAGCACGCTGGCGGGCTGCAGATCCACCCGATGGATCAGTTCATCGTCAAGCCGCTGTTCGGCGAAGGCCCGGTCTACTGGTATACCCCGACGAACGTGACCCTCTGGATGGCAATTGCAGTCCTGTGCGTCGTAGCGCTTCTGGTCCTGTCCACCCGCCGCCGCGCCATCGTGCCGTCGCGCGGGCAGTCGGTGGCCGAACTGTTCTACGGTTTCATCCACAAGATGGTGGAAGACGTCGCCGGGCATGAGGCGCTGAAGTTCTTCCCCTACATCATGACGCTGTTCATGTTCGTCTTCCTGTCGAACATCCTTGGCCTGATCCCGATGTCCTTCACCACCACTTCGCACATCGCGGTCACGGCAACGCTGGCGCTGATGGTGTTCCTGACGGTCACGCTGGTCGGCTTCTACCGCAAGGGCATCGGCTTCCTGTCGATGTTCTGGGTCTCGTCCGCGCCGCTGGCCTTGCGCCCGATCCTGGCCATGATCGAGGTCATCTCCTATTTCGTCCGCCCGCTCAGCCACTCGATCCGTCTTGGCGGCAACCTGATGGCTGGTCACGCCGTCATCAAGGTCTTCGCGGGTTTTGCCAGCGTGATGGGCGTGGCATCGGTCGTGCCGGTCCTGGCCATCATGGCGATCTACGGGCTTGAGGTGCTTGTCGCCTCGGTCCAGGCCTATGTCTTCACCATCCTGACCTGCGTGTACCTGCGCGACGCCGTCGGCGACGCCCACCACTAAGGTCAAGAACCAACTTCAGCCAATTCCAAAAAGGAGCTACCAAATGGAAGGCGATATCGCAGAAATGGGCAAGTTCATCGGCGCCGGTCTGGCAACGATGGGTCTCGGCGGCGCTGGCATCGGCGTGGGCCACATTGCCGGCAACTTCCTGTCGGGTGCCCTGCGCAACCCGTCGGCGGCCCCCGGCCAGATGGCCAACCTTTTCGTCGGCATCGCGTTCGCCGAAGCACTCGGGATCTTCTCGTTCCTGATCGCGCTTCTGCTGATGTTCGCCGTCTGATCCTGCGGACCTGATGTCGGGCCAGTCCAAGGGGCTGGCCCCGGTTCCAAAGGTTTAGGAGAGACGACATGGCAACCGAAGCAGCAGGCGAGGCGGAAAAGGCTGTGGGCATGCCCCAGCTGGATTTCTCGACCTGGCCGAACCAGATCTTCTGGCTCATGGTCACGCTGGTCGTGATCTATCTGGTGCTGTCCCGTATCGCCCTGCCGCGCATCGGCGCGGTGCTGGCCGACCGGAAAAGCACGATCACCAACGATCTGGGCGCGGCGGAAGAGTTGAAGCAAAAGGCCGTTGCGGCCGAAAAGGCCTATAACGACGCGCTGGCCACGGCACGAGGCGAAGCGGCCAAGATCGTCGCCGCCGCCAAAGCCGAGATCCAGAAGGACCTCGACGCCGCGACGGCAAAGGCCGATGTCGAGATCGCGGCGAAAGCGGCGGAATCGGAAAAGACCATCGCGACGATCCGCGACGGTGCAGCAGCTGCGGTCGCCGAAGTGGCACGCGACACCGCGGCCGAAATCGTGGCGGCGCTCGGCGGTGCTGCGGACGCGAAATCGGTGGCCGCTGCGGTCACCTCGCGGCTGAAAGGGTAGGGCGATGAAACGGCTTTCGATCCTTCTGACGCTGACTGCATCGCCCGCGCTTGCGGCCACCGGTCCGTTCTTCTCGCTTGGCAATACCAACTTCGTGGTGCTTCTGGGCTTCATTGCCTTCGTGGCGCTGCTGGTCTACCTCAAGGTTCCGGCCAAGCTGACCGGCATGCTTGACGCCCGCGCCGTGGCGATCAAGGCCGAGATCGACGAAGCCCGCGCCCTGCGGGAAGAGGCAAAGTCGATCCTGGCGACCTATGAGCGTCGCCAGAAGGAAGTGCAGGAACAGGCCGACCGCATCGTCGCGTCTGCCCGTGATGAGGCGATGGCCGCCGCGGCCCAGGCCAAGGCTGATCTCAAGGCCTCGATCGCGCGTCGTCTTGCCGCTGCCGTTGACCAGATATCCTCGGCCGAGGCTGCCGCGATCCGCCAGGTGCGCGAACAGGCCGTCTCGGTGGCTGTGGCCGCCGCGGGGGATATCCTGGCCAGGCAGATGACGGCTGACGGTGCCGCCGCCTCGATCGACTCGGCGATTGCCGAGGTCGAAGCCCGGATGCACTAAGCCAATCACCGCGCAACCACCAGAACCGGCGGCCCGCAAGCGCCGCCGGTTTCCATCTGGACCCCAAGTGCCGCAAGCCGGAAGGCCGGCGCATCTTCAGGTCAGGAAATTTCCCCGACCGCTACCGGCTTGCTTCGTGTTCCAGCCGCTGGCGCGCGATCGTTTCGTTCTTCTCGGACCGCAGCTGGGCGACGAAAGCTTGCTCGACATAGCTCAGATGCGCCTCGACCGCCGCCCGCGCGGCCGCTGGATCGCGGGCCTGCAGCGCGTCGTTCATCGCCCGGTGCTGGTCCAGCAGCTGATCGCGGGTTATCCGGTTCCGGAACATGACCTGACGATTGTAGAACACGCCCTGCCGCAACAGGTCGAACATCGACCGCAGCATGTGCAGCATGATCACGTTGTGGCTGGCTTCGATGATGGCCATGTGGAACTCGGCATCCAGCTGCGCTTCGTCCGAGGGGTCGCGCTTCTGGTGCGCCGCCTCCATCTTGCGAAAGATCGTGTCGATTACCCGCAGGTCAGTTTCCGATCCCAGCTGTGCCGCGCGCTCGCAGGCCAGCCCCTCCATGTCGCGGCGAAAGGCGATGTAGTCGAAGACCGCTTCGTCATGGCTCGCGAAAAGCTGGATCAGCGCCGGAGAAAAGGCCGACCCCAGCACCTCGGCCACGAACACGCCCGACCCGGCACGGCTGACCAGAAGCCCGCTTTCGCCAAGCTCGCCGATCGCATCGCGCACGGACGGGCGCGAGACGCCCAGCTTGTCGGCCATGTCGCGCTCGGATGGCAAGCGCTCGCCCGGCCGCAGGATCCCGCGCAGGATCAGTTGCTCGATCTGACGGACGACAGACTGCGACAGCTTTTCAGGCGCGACCTTCTGGAACGGCATGGGTACCCCCGGTGATTGGTCGGAAAATATGACCACATCACGCGAAGCACAACGAAAAAGGGCCGGGATCACCCCGGCCCCCGGTCATTTCGCCGCCGCTCAGCGGATCGGGCGGATGATGATCTCGACCCGGCGGTTCTGCGCCCGGCCTTCCGGCGTGAGGTTCGACGCGACCGGCTGCTCTTCGCCACGCCCGAAGGTCACGAGACGGTTGGGAGGAACGCCGCTGTCGCGCAGCACGTTGCCGACGGCCGAAGCCCGGCGCTGCGACAGATCCTGGTTGAGGGCAGCCGATCCGGTGTTGTCGGTGTGGCCGATCACCTCGACCCGCGTGTCGGGATAGCGCGAGATGCTGCCGGCGATGCTTTGCAGGTCACGGCGCAGCTCGGGGCGCAGGGCGGCGCTGTTCGTCTCGAACAGAAGGTCCTGCGGCATGTTCACCACCAGGAACTGCCCGTTGTTCGCCACCGTGATGTAGGACGGAAGCTGCGCCCGCAGTTCGGCCGCCTGCCGGTCAAGCGACGATCCGATCAGCGCGCCGGTCCCGGCGCCAAGCGCGCCACCGATCACCGCGCCGCGCAGTTCGTTGCCATCGCTGGCAGCAGCCACGCCGGTGACGGCACCGACCAGCCCACCAAGGGTTGCGCCCTGCCGGGTTTGCGTGCCCATCGGGGCGTTGGGGTCGACGCAGGCCGAAAGGGCCAGGGAGCTGATCGCCGCCAGGATCAGGGGGGTCTTTGTCATCATTTTGCTCTCGCCTCTTGACTGTGGCCCGTTTCGGGCTTGTAGCGACCTTATACCAAGCTTGATCGCGGTCTTACAGTCCCAGAGGACGTCGGCAGGCTTTCGCGCATCACGCTTCGGTCCGGGCGGCCTCCCAGGCCAGCATCGCGCGCTTGCGCGGCAGGCCCCAGTGATAGCCGCCAAGGCCGCCGTCGCGGCGCAGCGCCCGGTGGCAAGGGATCAGAAAGCTGATCGGGTTGCGGCCCACCGCCGTCCCCACCGCGCGATGCGCCTGCGGGTGGCCAATTGCCCCGGCGATATCGGCATAGGTTGTGACATGGCCGGTCGGGATCGACAGCAACGCCTCCCAGACCTTGATCTGGAACGGTGCGCCGATGAGGTGCAGCCCGGCATCCCGCCCGCCAAGGGCGGAATCAACCAGCGGGCGGATCGACATGGGGTCCTCGACGAACTCTGCCTTCGGCCAGCGCCCGACCAGGTCCGCCATCGCCGCTTCCGCGCCCATCTCGTCCGCAAAACCCATGCCGCAGATGCCCCGGTCGGTGGCCATGACCAGCGCCGGGCCGAAAGGGCTGTCGAACCATCCCCAGAGGATCGTCAGACCGGCGCCGCCCCGTGCGTAGTCTCCGGGGGACATCGCTTCCCAGGTCAGGAACAGATCGTGCAGCCGCCCGCTGCCCGAAAGCCCGACCTCAAGCGAGGCGGCCAGCGTGGTGTGGCGTTCTGCCAGCAGGCGGCGGGCATGACCGATGGTCAGGTATTGCTGATAGCGTTTCGGACTTACACCGACCCATTGGCTGAAAACGCGCTGGAAATGCGCCGGGCTCATGCGCATCCGGGCCGCCAGATCCTCCAGCGTCATGGAGGGGGATCCGGCGTCGATCGCCTCCAGCGCACGGGCGACCACCTGATAGTGGTAGGCAGGGGAAAGGTCAGACATCAGCATACTCCGGGCAAACCGCCACTCTTCAGCCCGTCCGCGCCGACGTGCAGGTTCTTGGTAGCTCAGCCGTGTCTCTACCGCGACCCGCTTCCTGCGCATCCGGATTTCCCGCCTTGAGCTTGCGACTGGATCCATGTTTCCCTCGCGGCACTCGACGCATGAGGCTCTTGATGCTGCGCTTGCTTCTTCTGCTGCTTTTGGCCGTCCCCGCGGGGGCTGAAACCCGCTGTGGCTGGTATCACCATCCCACGCCGGGTTGGCACTACCTTCGCGACGCTGATGGCGAGTGGTGGTTTTCGACCAGCGCCAAGGCCCCTGCGTTCGGCTATGTCTCGGTGGCCGGGTTCGAGGATGCTTATGACCAGGCCTTCGATGACCGTGTCCGTCTGGACTACACTGGCAAGGTGACCGATTACAGCTACGGTTTCAGCTGCGCCTGTGCGGAAGGCGAATTCCGCGGGAGCAAGGTGCTTTCCCTTGCCCGCCTGCGGGAGATTCCCATGGCGCGCTGCGACGAAGACTCAAACCTTCCCAAGTTTGAACTGTATGGCGACGACGGTTAGGTCCAGTTGCGCCACCGCCCCGGCGCTGGCATGAAGGCGTCATGGTTCCGCAGCTTCCCTATGCCACGATGCAGGCTATCTTCGCCCGCTTTGCCGAGGCCGAGCCTGAACCCAGAGGCGAACTTGACCATGTGAACGCCTTCACCCTTCTGGTCGCGGTCGCCCTGTCCGCTCAGGCGACGGATGTCGGCGTGAACAAGGCCACGAAGGCGCTGTTCCAGATCGCCGACACGCCGGAAAAGATGCTTGCCCTGGGCGAGGACGGGCTGATCCAGCACATCCGCACGATCGGCCTTTTCCGCACGAAGGCGAAGAACGTGATCCGGCTTTCCCGCCTGCTGATCGACGATTTCGGCGGCGAGGTGCCGTCCTCGCGCACAGCGCTTACTTCGCTGCCTGGGGTCGGGCGCAAGACCGCGAACGTGGTCCTGTCGATGTGGTTTCACCACCCGGCCCAGGCCGTCGATACCCACATCTTCCGCGTCGGCAACCGCACCGGCATTGCCCCCGGCCGTGACGAGACCGTCGTCGAGCGCGCGATCGAGGACAATGTCCCGGTCGAATACCAGGCCCACGCGCACCACTGGCTTATCCTGCATGGCCGGTATATCTGCACCGCGCGCAAGCCGCGCTGCGGAATCTGCCCGATCCGCGACTGGTGCCAATATGAGGAAAAGACCGCATGAAATCCTATCAGGTCGTCGGCATCGGCAATGCCATCGTCGATGTGTTCTCCACCGCCGACGACAGTTTCCTGGACCTGATGGGCATCCAGAAGGGCATCATGCAGCTTGTGGAACGCGAACGGGGCGAGCTTCTTTATGGCGCGATGACCAACCGCCAGCAGGCGCCGGGCGGGTCGGTTGCGAACACGCTGGCCGGGCTGGGCCATCTGGGGCTGAAGACCGCCTTCATCGGCCGGGTTCATGATGACGCGCTGGGCCGGTTCTATGCCCGCAGCATGGCCGACGAGGGCACCGAGTTCGTCAATCCGCCGGTCCCGGGGGGTGAGCTTCCGACCTCGCGCTCGATGATCTTCGTTTCGCCCGATGGCGAAAGGTCGATGAACACCTACCTTGGCATCTCGTCCGAACTTGGTTCCGAGGATGTCTCCGACAGCGTGGCCGGCAGCGCCGAGCTTTTGTTCCTGGAAGGCTATCTCTACGACAAGCCCAAGGGCAAGCAGGCCTTTGAACGCGCGGTGGAGCTTTGTCACAAGGCGGGTGGCAAGGCCGGGATCTCGCTGTCGGACCCGTTCTGCGTGGACCGGCATCGCGGCGATTTCCGCCGCCTGGTCAAGTCGCTCGACTATGTGATTGGCAACGAGCACGAATGGTGCTCGCTTTACCAGACCGACCTGTCATCTGCGCTGGAACAGGCCGCAGCCGACGCGGACCTGGTCGCCTGCACCCGGTCCGGCGATGACGTGATCATCGTCCGGGGCGACGAAACCGCCCGCGCCCCGGTGCGCCGCGTGGTTCCCGTCGATGCCACCGGTGCCGGAGACCTGTTCGCGGCGGGGTTTCTTTACGGCTATGCAACCGGCCAGTCTCTGGCAACGGCGGGGCGGATGGGCTGCATCGCGGCGACCGAGGTCATCACCCATTTCGGCGCCCGCCCCGAAGCCGACCTCAAGGCCCTCTTTCGAAAGGAAGGCCTGATCTAGGCGTCGGGATGCGAAAAGGCCCGCCGGCAATCGCCTGCGGGCCGTCGCGTCCGGCTTTGGAAAAGCCTCAGTTCGTCAGCAGGTAATAGCTGTTGCGCACCCGGCCGATGTTCTCGACCGTGACGTAGAAATAGCCGTCCCAGGACGGGGTGAAATCGCAGTACAGCGAATCCGACCAGCTTACGTCGTAGCAAAAGACGTTGCCGTTCTCGTCGGTGACCACCACGTCAAGGTTGGCGTCGCCGTCGCCAACCACCGCGATCTCGGCGTAGGAATTGCCGTAGAACGGAATTTCCCAGACATCGGTCTGACCCGAGGGCAGCCTCGACACCCATTGCACCGATCCGCCGATCCGCCCGCGTGATCCCTCGGCCTCTGCGTCGGCGATCAGGCCCAGCAATGCCGCGTCATCGGCGGCAAGCTCCTTGGCCTTGGCGAACATCGCTTCGGCGGTCGGTGGGGCTTCGGCGTCGCCCTCCTCGTCGGAGGTTGCGTTGAAGAACGTGGCCTTGGCGGCAGGGCGTGCCGTCCCGTCATTCATCATCGGAGCCGGGGCAGCCGGGACAGCCGCCGGAGCGGCCTTCTTGCGGAAACTGCCCTGATCGTCCGCAAAGGCAATTGCCGCGGGATCCAGAGCCGTCGCCTCGGCGGTCGCCAGTTCGACCGATGCCGCAAGCTTGGCCGCCGTCAGCACGGTCAGCGCATCGTCCTGCGCGACGCCCAGCGCGTAAAGCTCTTGCGCCAGGGCCATCGTCGCGGCCCCGCCCGAAGGGCTGGCGGCGGCTTCGGGGTTGATGTTGGTGCCGGTCTTGTCCTGGGCGATGACCGGAAGGGCCAGGCCGATCAGGGCGGTCGTGGAAAGGGCTATGGAAAGGGATTTCAGGGTCATGGGATGTTCCTGTTCTCTGGTCGCCCCGGCATGGGGCGCGATGGCGCAAGTCTGGCAGCACCAGCCGGGTTTGAGAAGGGGACCTCGCGTGACAAATACCGTCACGCCCCCCTGACGCGCGACAATCAGTTCCCGATCAGCCGGTAGCGGTTCACCGTCCCGCCGGTATTGGTGATCGCCACCGTGAAGAAGCCGTTCCGCGCCGGGGTCAGGCGGCAAAGAACCGCAGCCGCCGTCGCGGGGTGGGCGCAGACCGTGGCGCCACCAGCGTCGCGGACCGACAGCACAAGCGGCCCGGCGCCGTCGCCGATCAGCGCGATCTCGGCGGAAACCTCGCCGAACAGCGGCATCCGCCAGTCGTCGGTCTGGCCGGGCGCAAGGTCGGCGCGCGCCTCGACGGCGGTCAGGGTCCGGCCGCGCGGCATCTGGGCGTCAAGGTCAAAGACCAGATCCTGCAGGTCGGGATCTTCGCCTGCCAGGTTCCGGGCCACGGTCAGCGCCGCGTCACTGGCGGGGTCGGGGGCGCTGGGCGTGCCGGGCCGGGCTGCGTCGGGGGCCGCGTCGGGGGCCGCGTCGGGGGCCGCGCCGATTGTCGTCCGCTCCCAGCCGGTCGCCGGGCGCAGGGTGACAGAACGGGCCAGATGGATCGCCGCCAGCAGCGGCAGGACTTCGCCCGTCGCAAGGGCCTCGGCATAGGCGCGCTGCGCGAGGGCCAGCTGCGCCGCGCTGCCGGGCGCGCCTTCGGGGGCGGCGGACAGGTTCGGCGTCTCGGCCCGGGCCGGGACAGCAAGAAGCGCAAGGATCAAGGCAAGGTGTCGGATCATGTCGGGACTGTCGCAAAGCCCACGGGCGGCGGCAAGTCGCGAAAACCTTTCCGGCCCCCCGGTTTCGCGGTAGCAGGGAAGCGACAGCGGAGGACGGGATGCGCGCGATACTTGACCGGCTGGTGGCATTCGACACGGTCAGCTCGCGGCCGAACATCGCGCTGATGGACTATGCACGGGGTCTGCTGGAAGACGCCGGCATCGCGGTGACGCTGATCCCCGATGCGGGCGGCGGCAAGGCGAACCTTTACGCATCCACCGGGCCGGAAGGTCAGGGCGGGGTCTTGCTTTCGGGCCATACCGACGTGGTGCCGGTCGAAGGCCAGGCCTGGACGCATCCGCCCTTTGCGCTGACCGAACACGAGGGGCGGCTCTACGGGCGCGGAACGGCGGACATGAAGGGTTTCGTCGCCTGCGCGGTCGCGGCGATGCTGAACGCGGCGCGGCGGCCGCTGAAGGTGCCGCTGCACCTTGCCCTGTCCTATGACGAGGAGATCGGCTGCATGGGGGTGCGCAGCCTGATCGACATGCTGGCCGTGGCGCCCGTCCGCCCGCTGTTCTGCATCGTGGGGGAACCCACGGGGATGCAGGTCGCGACGGGCCACAAGGGCAAGGTTGCCCTGCGGGCGACCTGCACGGGCCGCGAGGGGCATTCGGCGCTGGCGCCGCTGTCCTTGAACGCGCTGCATCTGGCGGGTGATTTTCTGGCAGCGGTGCGGCGGGTTCAGGCAGAGCTCGCCACCACCGGGCTGCGCGACGGCGACTATGACGTGCCCTACTCGACGCTGCATGTCGGCAAGATGGCCGGGGGGGTGCAGGTCAACATCGTGCCGAACCACGCGACCCTCGATTTCGAGATCCGGTCGCTTGCGGGCGAGGACGTGGCGGCGCTGATTGCGCGGCTGGAGGCGGAGGCAGAGGCGATCATTCTTCCCTTGCGGGCAGAGTTCCCGGAGGCGGCGATCCGGATCGAGCGGCTGTGGGACTATCCCGGCCTTGGGACGCCTTCGGATGCGGCGGTGGTGAATTTCGTGAAGGGGCTGACCGGGGCGAACGGGACCATCAAGGTCGCCTTCGGGACCGAAGGCGGCCTTTTCGACCAGCGCCTCGGCATTCCCACGGTGATCTGCGGGCCGGGGTCGATGATGCAGGGTCACAAGCCGGACGAATTCGTCACGGTCGAACAACTGACCCGCTGCGAAGCGATGCTGGGCGCGCTGATCGACCAGCTGGAAGCGGGGTTCCAGGCCGGATCTGACCACAGTGGTCAGAATCGGGAAATCTAATTCTTTCAATATCTTGGCTGTGGGCATTAACCGGGTGGTAAGGATTGCCCACAGCCGCAAGCAAAGGCGTCAGGGGTTCGCCGCGATCACCTCGTTCAGCCAGGGTACGAACTTCGAGATGTTGGTGTAGGCCGAGAACAGCGCGGTCTCTTCGCAACCGCGGCCTTCCATCCCGGTCAGGCCCCAGCTGACGATCCCGGCCTGGATATAGGTGCCGTCGTCCAGCGGCACGACCAGCGGGCCACCCGAATCGCCGTTGCACGAGGTCTTGCCGCCTTCGAAGGTGCCCGAGCAGATCATGTTCTCGGAAACCGGCATCGGCGCGCGTGCCAGCAGGTCTTCCCAGACCGAATAGGCGTCATCCTCGGCGATGCCAAGCGCCTGCGCGGCATAAGAGAAGCCGCCGGCGGCGTCCTCGGCACGAACCTCCATCATCGCGTTGTTGCACAGGTCGCGGTCCAGCATCTGGATCTGCGCCTGGCGCAGCTCGGCGGTCTGCACGGCGCCTTCGGTCAGCCCCCAGCCGGTGACGATGGTGGTCACCCCCTGCTGGTTCAGGATGTCGCCATATTCGCCGTCCGGCACGCCGATGGTCTGGTAGGGCACCTGCGGCGGCCGCGACAGTTTGATCAGCGCGATGTCGAAGTCAAAAAGGTCGCGGACATAGGACGGGTGGGTATAGATCGCCTCGACCGGGATCAGGTCGCCCGCGCCCGGTTCAAGCAGATTGGTCCCGGCGAGAATCCCGATGTCCTGCGGCCAAAGCGCGGCCGAGGTGCCGTCGTCGTTCATCATGATCACGCAATGCGCCGCCGTCAGCACCCACCGGTCCATGACCAGTGAGCCGCCGCAGAACTGGCTGTCGGTGCCGACCTGCATTCCACCGACCAGAAGCGCCACCTGCCAGGGCCAGGCGCCATCCGCTGCGACCTCGCCGCCGATGACCTTTCCGCCCGCATCGCCGGCCCCCTTGGCGCGGTCGGCCTTGCCACCGGACCGGGCGTATTCGAAGGGCGAGGCGGTGACGGTTTCCGCCGCCAGGTCGTAACCGGCGGCTTCCTCGGCCGGGGCGGTCGAGGCGGCAAGCAAGCCGCACAGCGCGGTCAGGGTGGCAAAGGCGGCTTTGGTCGTCATGTCAATTCTCCATCGCAATGGCGGGATCTGCGGTCCCCAGGGTCAGGCGCACCACTTGTCGCAGCAGGGTAAGCGGAGCAGGTTTCAAGGTGAAGCCGCGCGTGGCGGTTTCATCACCGGTCATGCGGTCTTCCAGCCAAAGCGCCATGGCCGAGGCGGCCCCGGCATAGGCGCGGGTCATCTGGGGCGTGGCCAGGCGGGTCAGGTCGACGCGCGGGGCATCGGGGTCCACCGGCACGGCCAGCACCCAGATTTCCTCCAGTCCGGGCGGGCTGTCCGCTTCGATCTGCAGGCCGATCCGGACGCTTTCACCGGGGGCAAGGCGGTTTGCCAGGTTCTGCGTGGGCCAGATCGGCTGCACCGCGAAATCCGCTGCAAAGTAAAGGACGCTGACATCTTGCGCCATGCCCCCGGCGTTTGTCAGGGTCAGCCAAAGCTGGTCGCAGGGAAGAACTCCGTCCGACGGATCATAAGCGACGGGTGGCGCAGGCTGGTCACAGCCCGCCACCGCCGCCCGCCGCTCGATCGTCATCAAGACCGGGGCCTTGCCGGTCAGGCTGCGCCCGGTTGCCCCGGCCAGCACCGCGCGCAGGCGCAGGCCATGCGCGGCCTGCTCCAGCATCCGCGCCACGGCATCCGCCGGGCTTTCCCCGGCCAGGGGAACGATCCGGGGCGAAGAGCCAGGGCCATGCGGGTCCAGCATCCCGTCCGCCCCGGCCAAAGCCAGCACGCCTTCGGTCAGGATCGGCACCAGGTCGGGATCTGGGTCGGAATTTGGGCCGGGATCCAAGCCGGAATCCAAATCGGCGGCGGGCAGCGCCTCCAGCCAGGCGGCATAGTCGATCCCGTCCTGGGGGTTGTGCCGGACCGGAGCGGCCAGGCGCAGCGGTGCCGGGGGCGGTGCGCTGACAAGGTCGGCCCAGGCCGCCCCGTCGGGCAGCGTACCGGCCAGGTCGGCCCGGCGCGCGGTCACCTTGCCCAGCGGCAGCACTGCCAGCGCCGCGCCTCCGGCGGCATCGGCATAGACCGCCACCTCGGCCCCTTCGGCCAGACCGTCCAGCAGGCCCGCCTGCAAAGACCCGTTCTCGACCCGCCAGCGTGCGGCCGACCGGCCCGCGCCGAAGACCTGCGCCTCCAGCAGCGGGCCTTCGCCTTCGGGCATCTGCCGCGCCGGTCCCTGGACCATCGCCTCGCGGGTGGCGGCAAGCACCTGGGCCCAGCTGGCGTCGGGCGCGTCCCGCAGCACCTGTGCCAGCCGCAGGGTGAATTCGCCCTGCCAGGCCGAGCCGTCGGCCAGCGGGTATTCGAAGGACCGCTGGTCGGACTGCGACGAATAGAGGAACACGAACTCTCCGGTCAGTGGCGGGACGGGGCGGGCCGCGACCGGGGGCAGGTCGTCCGGGATGCCCAGCAACCCCGCGTCCACCACCCGCGCCACGCCCTGCCCCCCCAGCGCACGAAAGCCGGTGGCGGAATGGCAGGCGTCGATCAGGCCGACGACCTTGACGCCACGATCCAGCGCGCCCTGCGCCCAGGCCTGCAATTCATCGTCGAGGATGGCGTTCTCGACTGCCTGGGTCGCGCCTTTCCAGCCGGCGGCATCGGCGGGCAGCAGGATCTCGTCATAGCCGCCGCCCTCGTCGCCGGACAGGTCGGGGGCCTGGGCGCCATGGCCCGAGAAGTAGAACAGAAGCGTGTCGCCGGACGCCGATGCCAGGGCTGCCCGGTCCAGCGCGGCAAGGATCGTCGCACGGTCGGCGGGGCCGGTTGTCACGCCAGCGGGCAGGCCGGTGGGATCGGTCGTAAGGACAGCAAGGCCAGAGGCGGGCAGGCCGCGACCGATCAGCGTCTCGGCCATCAGGCGCACGTCGTTGGCCGGGCCTTGCAGGTCGGCGTCCAGCACCTTGTAGTCGGCAACGCCGACCAGGACGGCGCGCACCTCGGCCGCCAGGGGCATGGCCCAGGTGCAGGCAACGGTCGCGAAAAGGCCAAGCGCGCGCAGCATCATGGTGGCAGGATACCGGGCCGGCAGACCCGGGCAAGTCCTGCAATGCGGATTACGGAATTTGTCACCCGGGGTGCCGGATCAAGGACCTGCCCGGCGGCTTTGGGGGGCGGCCTGGCCGATGTCAGGCCGACGCGGCAGGGGTGTCGATCGCCGCCCGCAGGGTCTGTTCCTGCGCATCCGAAAGCGAGGTCTGCACCACGCGGCCCTTGGCGTGGAAGGCCGAGAGGCCGGCCAGCACCTTGTCTGCGGTCATCTGGCGCACCAGCACGCAGACCGCCGCGCCGCCATCGGTCAGGGCCGCGCCGATGTCCTTCATCTTCTGGTCGTTGATGCCAAGGTCGGAAAACCTGCCCGACAGCGCCCCGGCCCCGGCCCCGACCGCCGCACCCAGAAGAGGGTTCAGGAACAAAAGCCCGACCAGGGCGCCCCACATGCCGCCACCGGCCGCGCCCGCCGCGGTCAGGTTCACCGCCTGATGCAGCACCACCTTGCCATCCACCGACCTGGTCACGACGACGATGTCCTCCATCTGCAAGAGGTAGTCGTCCTGCATCTTCACCAGGGCCGCCCGCATTTCGAACGCGGTCGCTTCATCATCGAACGCCACGACGATCAGATCCGACATGATAATCCCTCCATGCAAGCCAGGTGCCGCGTCTTGCGGCGGAAGCGTGTACAGTGCTGCGCTTCCATGACGGGCACAAGACGGATGGCTTTTCGTGCCCGCACCTTCGCGAAAGCCGCTGACCCCGGATGTGCAGGCCTGCCGGGGTCAGCCCTTCAGCTCGTCGGTAATGCGGACCGGCCCGACCGCGCCTTTCAGCTTGGCCCGGTAGATCACCACGCCTTCGGCAACGCGCATGACATAGGTGCGGGTCTCGGTGAAGGGGATCGATTCGATCCAGTCCACCACATCGACATCCGGATTGCGCGGATCGCCGAATTCCCCGATCCAGCGGCGCGGGCGGCCGGGACCGGCGTTGTAGCCCGACGCGATAAGCGCGATCGAGGCGCCGAATTCCTCGGTCATCTCGGCCAGATAGGCAGCACCCATCGCCACGTTATAGGCCGGATCGCTGGTCAGCTTGCCCGCGTCATAGGGCTTGCCCAGCTTGCCCGCCATCAGCTTGGCCGTGCCGGGCAGGACCTGCATCAGCCCCCGCGCGTCGGCCGTGGACCGGGCGGCCGGGTCAAACTCGCTTTCCCGCCGGGCAATCGCCAGCGCCAGCGCCCGGCTGACCGACAACCCGTCCGGCACGAAACCCGGAACCGGATAATAGGCGGCGGGCAGGATCAGCCCGCGTTCCGCCGCCGCCTTGCCGATCAGCACGGCCAGATGTGGCTCGTCCCAGTCGAGCACCATCGCCGCCAGCTGCGAAAGCCCGGTGACGTCCTGGCTTTCGGCAAGGTGCAGCAGGAACCGCTTGGCCAGGGCCAGATCGCCCGCCTGCAACAACAGGCGCGCCGCCGCAAGCACCGAGGACTGCGCGAAGCCGGCCCCCTGCCAGTCCGGCACCTCAGCGGCGGACAGCAGCGCCGCGTCCAGCGTCAGCCCCAGGCGTTCGGCGGCCAGAAGCCCGTAGAACGCGGTCTGATGCGCCGCTGCCGCCTGAAAGCTTGCGGTCGCGTCCAGGCCCTGCGCGTCCTCGGCCCGGCCGATCCAGTAGTGCGCCCGGGCAAGGCTGATCGGGGTCGACACGGCGGCAAGCAGGCTGCGGAAATGCCCCAGCGCGGTGGCCGGGTCATCCAGCCGCCGCAGGGCGATGAAGCCGGCAAGAAACTCAAGGTCGGCCTGGTGCGATGCCCCGCCGCCGCCCGGCGCGATCCGGTGGCTGGCGGCCACCTGGTAGGCCTCGGCCGGGCGGCCCTGGCGCATCAGCCAGCGGGTCAGGATCGCCCGGCGTTCCGCCCAGGCTTCGGGGCGGCCAAGGCTTTCGGCACTGGCCGACCGGGACAGGATCAGCTCAAGCGCTTCGTCATACAGGTCGCGCTTCATGCGCCAGATGAACCGGTCATGCGCAAGGCCCGCGTCCCCGGCCCGCGCCTTCGGCACCGCCTCGATCAGCGCGGTCACGCCTTTGGAGTCCTGCTGCAGCGCGATCCGGGCCCGCCCCAGCGCGCGCAGGTCTTCCGGCACGCGCGAAAGCATCCGCTCCGCCTCGCGCAGGCGGCCGTCCCATAGCAGCGTTTCCAGCCGCAGCTCATGCACGAAGGCCACCGCTTCGGGTGCGAGGGTGATCAGCGCCTCTTCCTCTTCGGCGGTGAAGGGCAGTTCGGCCCAGGCGCGCATCGCCTCGGTCTCGGCGTCGGCCACCCGGCCCGTGGCCACCAGAGCCCCGACATGGGCAAGCGCGCCTTCGCCGGTCGCGGCCAGGCTGCCCTTGAACCAGGCGATCACCCGGGCCGGATCGTCGGACCGCGCTACCGCCGCCTCGCCCTTTTCGCGCACAAGCGGCAATCCGGGCCAGTCGGGGTGCCGGGCAAGGAAATCCTCATAGTCGCCCAGCCTGCCTTCGCCCGACCGCAGGCGTTGCCATTCGATCACGTCGCGCCCTGCAGCGGCAGGCGCCACGGCCAGCGCGCCGTCCCAATCCTTGCCGGACGCAAGCTCCAGAGCCGTGCGCATGGCCTGCACGCTGTCGGCCCGGACCTGGGCTGGCGCAAAGGCAAGGGCCGCGACAATGAAACCAAGCGGGGCGAACAGGCGGGAAATGGCTGTCATGGGGACGAGTCTGCCTCAGCCCTTTGGCGGTCACAACCCACAGTTCCGTCAGCAGGCCAAGACTTGGCATTGCGGGGGCTTGCCGGTATGACAGGCGCGGTTGCAACCGGGGCTCCTGGCCCAAGACAAGGAGAAGCGTCATGATCAGAGGGTCCCTTCCTGCCCTGGTGACGCCGTTCAAGAACGGCGAACTTGATCTGGTGGCGCTGAAGAAACTTGTCGACTGGCACATTGCCGAAGGCTCGCACGGGCTGGTGCCGGTGGGCACGACCGGCGAAAGCCCGACGCTGTCCCACGCCGAACACCAGCGGGTGATCGAGGAAGTGGTCGCGGCCGCCGCCGGCCGGGTGCCGGTCGTCGCGGGGGCCGGGTCGAACAACACGGTCGAGGGGATTTCCCTGATCCGCCATGCGGAACGGGTCGGCGCCAGCGCCGCGCTGGTGGTGACGCCCTACTACAACAAGCCGACGCAAGCCGGCCTGATCGCGCATTACACCGCGCTGCATGACTGCTGCAGCCTGCCGATCGTCATCTACAACATCCCCGGACGGTCGGTGGTGGACATGTCGCCCGAAACGATGGGAACGCTGGCAAAGCTGCCCCGGATCATCGGGGTCAAGGACGCGACAGGAAAGATCGAACGCGTCAGCCAGCAGCGCGCCACCTGCGGGGCGGCGTTCATCCAGTTGTCGGGCGAAGACGCGACCGCGCTCGGCTTCAACGCGCATGGCGGGGTCGGCTGCATCTCGGTGACCGCGAACGTGGCCCCACGGCTTTGCGCCGAGTTTCAGGCGGCGACGCTGGCAGGCGACTATGCGAAGGCGCTGGAGTATCAGGACCGGCTGATGCCGCTGCACGAGGCGATCTTCATCGAGCCGGGCCTCGTGGGCGCGAAATACGGGCTGTCCCTGCTTGGCCTGTGCAGCGATGAGGTCCGCCTGCCGCTGGTCGGGCTGACCGATGGCACCAAGGCGCAGATCAAGGCCGCGATGCGGCATGCCGGGTTGATCAGTTGACCCCGGGGGTCCGGGCCAGCCGTCCTTCGACCTCTCGCAAGGGACAGACTTCTTGACCCTGACCGAAAACCAGCGCGGGGCGGCGTTCATGACCGCCTCGATGGCCGGTTTCGCGGTCGAGGATGTGTTTGTGAAGGCCGCCGCCCGGGCCTTGCCGCTGGGCCAGGTGCTGCTGACCATCGGGCTGATCGGCGTGCTGACCTTTGGACTGATGGCCTGGCGGAAGGGCGAGGCGGTCCTGCCCGCCGCCTTCCTGTCGCGCGCCATGCTGGTCCGGTCGGGGTTCGAGGTGACCGGGCGGCTGTTCTACGGTCTGGCGATCACGATGACGGCGCTGTCCACCACCTCGGCGATCCTGCAGGCGACCCCGCTGGTCGTCGTTGCCGGGGCGGCGCTGGTCTTTGCCGAGAAGGTCGGCTGGCAGCGCTGGCTGGCGGTCGGCCTGGGCTTTGTCGGGGTGCTGGTGATCCTGCGGCCGGGGGCAGACTTCTCGGCGCTGTCGCTGCTGGCGGTGGTGGGGTTACTGGGCTTTGCCGGCCGCGATCTTGCCACCCGCGCCGCGCCGAAGGGCCTGTCGAACCGCCAGCTTGGCGCGCTGGGCTTTGCCATGCTGGCGGTGGCGGGGGCGATCCTCTTGGCGGTCACCGGCGGTGCCGCTGTCCCGGATGCGCGGGGGCTGGCGCTTCTGGCTGGTGGCGCGGTCTTCGCGATGGCGGGCTACCACGCCCTGACCGCCGCGATGCGGACCGGCGAGGTTTCGGCGGTGACGCCGTTTCGCTACACGCGGCTGATCTTCGCGCTGGTGCTGGCGATGGTCCTCTTCCAAGAGCGGCCCGATGCCGCCACCTGGATCGGCGCGGCGCTGGTCGTGGGGTCGGGGATCTTCGCGCTGACGCGCAGCCGGGGCTAGGGGTCGCGCGTCACGCCCGGTGATAGGGCAACCCGGCCAGGATCGTCGTGGCCCGGTAAAGCTGTTCGGCCAGCATCACCCGCACCAGCATGTGTGGCCAGACCAGGCGCCCGAAGCTGATCGCGAGGTCGGCCTTGGCCCGCAACATCGGGTCAAGGCCGTCCGCGCCGCCGATCATCAGGGCCACGTCCTGCTGACCGCCGTCGCGCCACGCGGCCAGCCGGGTGGCAAGTTCGGGGCTTGAAAGGGTCGTGCCCCGTTCATCCAGCACGACAAGGACCGCGCCTGCGGGGACGGCTCGCAGCAGCAGTCCAGCTTCGGCCGCCATGCCGCCGCCGCGCCTGTCCTCGACCTCGTGTTCGGTCACCGGGCCAAGGCCAAGCGGCCGGCCGGTCCGGTCGCAGCGTTGCAGATAGTCGTCGATCAGGCTGCGCTCTGGCCCGGCGCGCAGGCGGCCCACGGCGCAGAGGTGCAGCCGCATCGAAGTGGCGTCAGGTCTGGGCGGCGCGGGTCATGCTAGCCCCCAGGCCGACGGGCAGCCACATCTTTTCCAGCTGGTAGAACTCGCGCACTTCGGGGCGGAAGACATGGACGATCACGTCGCCCGCGTCGATCAGCACCCAGTCGCCGGTGTCCTTGCCTTCCATCCGCACCAGGATCCGCAGCTCCTGCTTCAGCCGGTCGGCAAGCTTTTCCGAAATCGCGGCCACCTGCCGGGTGGACCGGCCCGAACAGATCACCATGTAATCGGCCACGTCCGACCGGCCGCGCAGGTCGATCTGCACGATGTCCTCGGCCTTGTCGTCGTCGACCGAGGTCAGCACCAGCGCAAGCAGCTGTTCGGAAGTATGGCCAGCCGACCCGTCGCCCTGATCGGCGGCGGGTTTCTGGCGCGGGCCGACCGGAAGGCCGGTGGCGGGATCTGAATGCGACAGGACAGGGTCCTCCAAGAAGCGCGCGGTCATGTGGCCCCCGCGCCGGGGCCATGCGACGAAGATTAGCATCCGGGGCGGGCAATCTCAACCGAAGGCGGGCGGGTACGCTCTATTGCGCGCCGTGGCAAGGCCGGATCGCCGCCTGCGCCCAAGGCAAAGGCGCGCACAATCTTGCCTCGGCAGGCGTTCGGGCGTATATCGCCCTGCATGTCCGGGTTCATCTATTTCGACATCACCGACCACGCGCGGCTTCCGGCCCGGTTTTTCGGCATGACCCGATCGGTCCTTGCCCGCACCTGAAGCGACCCTTGTGCAAGACCGCGACCCCGCCGCTTCATCTTCCAAGCCATCCCGAACGATAGGTGAGAGCCATGACCGCTCTGCGTACGCTTTACGACAAGATCTGGGACGACCATGTCGTTCATGAGGCCCCCGACGGCACCTGCCTTCTGTATATCGACCGCCATCTGGTCCACGAAGTGACCAGCCCCCAGGCCTTTGAGGGGCTGCGGATGACCGGCCGCCGCGTGCGCGCGCCGGAAAAGACCATCGCCGTGCCCGATCACAACGTGCCCACCACGCTGGACCGCGCCAACGCCGCGACCATGACCGAAGACAGCCGCATCCAGGTGGCGGCGCTGGACCAGAACGCGCGCGATTTCGGGATCAACTACTACCCGGTCAGCGACGTGCGCCAAGGCATCGTCCATATCGTCGGTCCGGAACAAGGCTGGACCCTGCCGGGCATGACCGTGGTCTGCGGCGACAGCCACACCGCGACGCATGGCGCCTTCGGCTCGCTGGCGCACGGGATCGGCACGTCCGAGGTGGAACATGTGCTGGCCACCCAGACGCTGATCCAGCGCAAGGCCCGCAACATGAAGGTCGAGATCACCGGGTCCCTGCGCCCCGGCGTCACCGCCAAGGACATCACCCTCAGCGTGATCGGCGTGACCGGCACGGCGGGCGGCACCGGCCATGTGATCGAATACTGCGGCCAGGCGATCCGCGAGCTGTCGATGGAAGGCCGGATGACCGTCTGCAATATGGCCATCGAAGGCGGCGCCCGCGCGGGCCTGATCGCGCCGGACGAAAAGACCTTCGCCTATTGCATGGGCCGCCCGCACGCGCCCAAGGGCGCCAAGTGGGAGGCGGCGCTGGCCTACTGGAAGTCCCTTTTCACCGACGAGGGCGCGCATTTCGACAAGGTGGTGACGATCAAGGGCGAGGATATCGCGCCGGTCGTGACCTGGGGCACGTCCCCCGAGGACGTGCTGCCGATTACCGGCGTCGTTCCCAGCCCGTCGGAGTTCACCGGCGGCAAGGTGGAAGCCGTGCAGCGTTCGCTGGACTACATGGGGCTGACCCCCGGCCAGAAGCTGAGCGAGATCGCGATCGACACCGTTTTCATCGGGTCCTGCACCAACGGCCGGATCGAGGATTTACGCGCGGCTGCGGCGATCCTGAAGGGCAGGAAAATTGCCGTGAAACGGGCGATGGTCGTCCCCGGCTCGGGCCTCGTGCGGGCCCAGGCCGAGGAAGAGGGTCTGGCGCAGATCTTCCTCGACGCGGGCTTTGAATGGCGGCTTGCAGGTTGTTCGATGTGTCTGGCGATGAATCCCGACCAGCTGGCGCCGGGTGAACGCTGCGCGGCGACCAGCAACCGCAACTTCGAGGGCCGCCAGGGCCGGGGCGGGCGCACCCACCTGCTGTCCCCCGCGATGGCAGCGGCCGCGGCGATCACCGGCCGGCTGACGGATGTGCGCGAGATGATGGGAGAGATGGTCTGATGCAGAAGTTCACCACCCTGACCGGCATCGCGGCACCCATGCCGCTGGTCAACATCGACACCGACATGATCATCCCCAAGCAGTTCCTGAAGACCATCGCCCGCACCGGCCTTGGCAAGAACCTGTTCGACGAGATGCGCTATACCCTCGACGGGGCCGAGATCCCCGGTTTCGTGCTGAACCAGCCCGCCTATCGCCGCGCTGAAATTCTGGTTGCAGGCGACAACTTCGGCTGCGGGTCTTCCCGCGAGCACGCGCCCTGGGCGCTTCTGGATTTCGGCATCCGCTGCGTGATCTCGACCAGCTTTGCCGACATCTTCTTCAACAACTGCTTCAAGAACGGCATCCTGCCGGTGGTGCTGCCGCAAGCCGGGATCGACCATCTGATGGAAGACGCGCGCAAGGGCGAGAACGCCCGGATCACTGTCGATCTGGACAGCCAGACCGTCACCGCGTCCGACGGCACCCGCTTTGCATTCGAGGTCGATGCGTTCAAGAAGCATTGCCTGATGAACGGATTGGACGACATCGGCCTGACGCTGGAAAAGGCCACCGCGATCGATGCCTACGAGGCGAAGGCCGCCACGCTGCGCCCCTGGGCGTAAGGCGCGGGCGGGCGGCCTTTCAGCCGCCCGGCGGCGCCGAAGAGATCACGTCGCAATGGTCTCGGCCCAAACGTCTCGGCGGGCCATAGGTGATCCGGCGCGGCAGCGTCTCAAAAGGCGCACGACCCCAAAGCTGCGCCACGGTTCCGGTCAGGCCCATCGCCAGGACGGCAACCAGGACCGCCAGCGGCAGCAGGTGCGCCTGGCCAAGCAGACCCCCGGCGGGCAAGGCGTGAAACGGCAGGTTGACGACGCAGATTCCCACCAGCGCCACCGCGCGGATCAGGTCGACAGAGGTGTTGCGGTTCGGGTCCGGCACGGGTGGTCCTTGGATTGAGCGCTTGCTCAGCATGCAATTGAGCAAGCTCTCAATGCAGTCAAAGGGGAAGGGCAAGGCAAGACGGACGAAGCCGGGGACAGGGCGACGGGGGGTGCGGCGCTGATCCGCGCCGCGGCGGTCGACGTCCTGCTGGCGGTCGGCCTGCGGGCGGCCACGACCCGGATGGTGACCGATCAGGCCGGCGTCGGGCGCGGACTTCTGAACCACTATTTCCGCTGGCCGGACCTGCGCGCCGCGGCCTGGGAATCGATCTTCGCCGCCGTCACCACCAACCAGTTTCCGGCCGACCAGCCGCCCGGCCCATCCTGCGAGACCTACCTGGCCACGGCCTTCGCGCCCGAGGCGCGCGTGTTCTGGCGACTCTGGAGCGAGGCCGCCGATCTTGCCCCGACCGACCCGGCCCTAACCGGGGCCCTGCACCGAACCGGCAGCCGAATGCTGGACACCATGGCCGCCTGCCTGGCGCGGGGCGCGTGCCTGCAGCTGTGGCAGGTCGCCGATCCCGCGGCCTCGGCGGTCCGCTTGTCGGCGCTTCATGATGGCCTGGCAGGGCGGCTGTTGTCCGGCACACCCGGGCTGACCCCGGACCAGGCCACGGCCCATCTGCGGCACGCCTTTCAGGCAGAGACCTGTCGGGACTGACCTGCCGGCCCTGCCGGACCGCGATTGCCCCGCACTAGAGCGGCGAACGAAAGCGGTCAATGGGGGCGGCCGTGACTTCCGCCCGAACCTGGCCCAAACGGCGCGGACTGACCCTGAAATGGCCACAAAGCTTTGGTTTCATAGTTGAATGATCGCACGAGTCGGGAAAAGCGGGGCGGAATTGGGCAGGATTGAGGCAGTTCGGACCAACATGAAGGGCATGCTGGGCGGCAAATTGCAGCTGCGCGTCGTCTCTTCGATCGAAGGCGCGGCCCGGACCTGGCTGAACCGGGCGACCGGGGCTGCGGTGCGGGCTTTCCTTGTCATGGTGCTGATCGTGCTGCCGTCGGTGATCCTGCCGGGCATCGGCACCGACACCAAGCAGATCGTGGCTCTGATGGCGCTTTTCGCCGGAACGCTGGTCTTCGTCGAATACAATGCCGTCTACCCAAGCCTGGTCGAGTTCCGGGATGGCGCGCCGTTCAACCGGATCCGCTATCTCATGTTGCTGGCCATGGTCTTGTTCCTGTCGGTGATCATTGCCGACCGCCAGGACCCGACAACCGTCTCGCGGCTGTTCCATGCGCTGGGGGTCGTCGTGGGTGAGGCGCTGGACTTCCCCTATTCGCCGGTCCGGCTTGCGACCTACATGCTGTCCGACAGCGCCACCGCCGAACAGATCCGGGACGTGCGGACCACGGCAGGAACGGCCTACCTCATCTCGCTCTTGTCGCTGGCGGTCTTCGTGATCGTGCTCAAGCTTGCGGGCTGGCCTTCGACCAAGGTTGCCTTCAACGTCTGGGTCAATCTGCCCACCTTCGAGCCGACGGCGGGCGGCGACGTGGTGGACCGGCTGGACCGCGACGCGCGGGTGAACCTTGCGGTCGGCTTCCTTTTGCCCTTCGTCGTGCCGGCGCTGATCGCGATACTCAGCTCGGGCCTGCCGAACTCTGTCGTCGCTTCGCCCCAGACGCTGATCTGGTCGATGGCCGCCTGGGCGTTCCTGCCCGCCAGCCTGCTGATGCGCGGGGTCGCAATGGCACGGATCGCCGACATGGTGCGGACCAAGCGCGACCTGAAGATCGCGGCCGAGGCCGCCGCCATCCGCGCCGAGGATGACGACGAGGACGACCTCTGAACCGGCTCGGGTCTGCTGTGGCGCTGGTCGCCGCTCTGGCTCTGGCCGGAAGCGCGACGCAGGCATCGGCCGAAGCCCTGCGCGTGGCCACCTGGAACGTCGCACTTGACCGGACCGGGCCGGGGCTTCTGGTGTCCGACCTGTCCAAGGCCGACGACCCGCAGATCGCGGCGGTTGTCCGGGTGCTGGTGGCGCTGGATGCCGACGTGATCCTGCTGACATCGGTTGACTATGACCGGGGCGGGATAGCGCTTGGGCTGCTGGCCGACTTGCTGGCAAAGGCCAAAGCGCCCTATCCGCACCATTTCGCGCTGCGGCCGAATACCGGAACGCAGACCGGCTTCGACGTGGACGGCAACGGCCGGATCGGTGACCCGGCGGATGCGCAGGGCTGGGGGCTGTTCTCGGGACAGGGCGGCATGGCGATCCTGTCGCGCCTGCCGATCGACGCTGGGGCGGCGCGCGATTTTTCGGGCTATCTCTGGCGCGACCTGCCGGGCGCGCGGATGCCCGAAGCCACCGATCCGGCGCTGGGCGCGGTGCAGCGGCTGGCGACGACCGGCTTTTGGGATGTGCCGGTGCTGACCGGCGAGGGCCCGCTGCATCTTCTGGCCTGGCACGCCTCGCCGCCGGTCTTTGACGGGCCTGACGACCGCAACGGCCGGCGCAACCACGACGAGGCCGCGTTCTGGCGCCTGTTTCTGGACGGCGCGCTGCCGATGACCGCGCCCGAGGCGCCCTTCGTGCTTCTGGGTGACGGCAACCTTGACCCGGACGATGGCGACGGCCTGCGCGCGGGGATGGCGGCGTTGCTGGACCATCCGGCCCTGCGCGATCCCGCCCCGCGCGGCACCCATGGCCGGACAGAGGCCGGGCATCAGGGCGACCCGGCGCTGGACACCGCCCTTTATGACAGGATCGGCGGGCTGCGGCTGGATTACGTTCTGCCCTCGGCCGGACTGACCGTCACCGGCGCGGGCGTGCTTTGGCCCGGCCAGGACGACCCGCTTGCCGCAGATCTTGCGGCAGCCTCGCGGCACTTCCCGGTCTGGGTCGACCTTGCGGCCTTTGCCACGGAACCTTGACCCCGCCCGGGCCTTTGGCTAGGCCAGCCGCAACCCTATCCTGCGGAGCTTGCCATGGCCAATCCTTCCCTTCTCATCCTCGCCGGTGACGGCATCGGCCCGGAAGTGATGGCCGAGGTGAAGAAGATCATCGGCTGGATGGGCGCCCGGCGCGGCCTGCAGTTCGACGTCACCGAGGATCTGGTGGGCGGCTGTGCCTATGACGCGCATGGCGTGCCGCTGACCGACGCGACGATGGCAAAGGCGCAGGCGGCGGATGCGGTGCTTTTGGGCGCTGTCGGCGGGCCGAAGTACGACAAGCTGGATTTCAGCCTGAAGCCCGAGCGTGGCCTTCTGCGCCTGCGCAAGGAAATGGACCTCTTCTCCAACCTGCGTCCCGCGCAGTGCTTTGACGCGCTGGCCGATTTCTCCAGCCTCAAGCGTGAGGTGGTTGCGGGTCTGGATATCGTCATCGTGCGCGAGCTGACCAGCGGGGTCTATTTCGGCGAGCCGCGCGGCATCTTCAAGGAAGGCAATGAACGCGTGGGGATCAACACCCAGCGCTATACCGAATCCGAGATTGCCCGGGTGGCGAAATCGGCCTTTGAACTCGCGCGGAAGCGGTCGAACAAGGTCTGCTCGATGGAGAAGGCCAATGTGATGGAATCGGGCATCCTCTGGCGCGACGTGGTGCAGGAAGTGCATGACCGCGACTACCCGGATGTCGAGCTTTCCCACATGTATGCCGACAATGGCGCGATGCAGCTGGTCCGCTGGCCCAAGCAGTTCGACGTGATCGTGACCGACAACCTCTTTGGCGACGTGCTGTCGGACTGTGCTGCGATGCTGACCGGGTCGCTGGGGATGCTGCCCTCGGCCAGCCTTGGTGCGCCGATGGCGAACGGCCGCCCGAAGGCACTGTACGAACCCGTCCACGGCTCGGCCCCGGACATCACCGGGCAAGGCAAGGCCAACCCGATCGCCTGCATCCTGAGCTTCGCCATGGCGCTGCGCTATTCCTTCGACGCGGGCGACGAGGCGACGCGGGTCGAAAAGGCGGTGGAACAGGTGCTCGCCGACGGCTTCCGCACCGCTGACCTGATGGGGACGGACGGGGGGACGCCGGTCTCCACCACTCAGATGGGCGATGCGGTGCTTGCGGCACTGGACGCCAGCCTCTGACCGCCGCGCTGCAGGCGGGGCCCAAAATTTTTTGGCGAAATATTTAGCCGCTCGCGTTTCATCGTCGAGCGTGCTCCGCTTGCGGCGATGCGCGCGACCGCCGTCACCGAGATCGACTCCCGCTGCCGCTCCTTAGGGGAACGAGGCACAGGTAAGGAACCGCTGGCACGCGGGGAAGGCTGTTCTGTGCTGATCCCTTGGGGTTTAGGACTGATAGGAAAACTTCAGCATTATCAAAAGGTTTGTCGCACCCGGGCGCCTACGGGACGGCGCGTCCGCCATGACGAACCGCCCGCAGTCCAAACTGTGCTAGCGTGTGGAACGGAAGTCCAAACATAGGAGCGTCGTCATGTTGCCATTCTCTTTCCCAGCAACGAACGCCACATCCCCTTTTGCAGCAATGAAATCCAGTCATCCTTGCCTTCGGGTGCCTGACCGCAAGTCGGCATTAGACTGGTATGTCAGAATGTTCGATTTTCGCGTCGTCAAGGAATGGTCGGGGCCAAATGGTATCGAGCTTGCCTATCTGGCCGCACCTGGTGACAACGCATCCTTGATCGAACTCATCGGCGGCAACGCAACTGACGACGGAGCCCCCTTGCCAGCCGATTTCTGGGAGACCCTGGGGCCTTGCCGCTATCACCATTTTGCCTTCTCGGTTCCAAGTCACGAGCGCGCCCTTGCGACGCTGCGTGAGCGGGGGGCAAGAACGTACCAGGGGCCGTTCGAGGTCCCGGAACTGGGGTACAGCGTGGCTTTCGTCGCTGACCCATGGGGCAATCTGATAGAACTGGTGGAACTGCCGGAATAGCGTCGGACACCAAGATCGACTGCGTCAGGGCAACATCTTCAACCGAAGTCCTGATGCAACTAGCGTTCCTTCTCCCCGCCTGATGCTCACGCGCCGCCCGGGTATCGAAATCGCCGGTCCCGCCCTTGTGGCCGGGCCCGTTTCGGGCGATGATGTTTGCGCAATCAGCAGCGGCTCGATTGGCCGCCTGCCAGCGCGGACCAGGTCATGCAATCCAACCTTCGCGGGGCGCTTCTGTCGCTTGCCGCCTTCGGCTTTTACGCGACCCATGACGTGGTGGTGAAGCTTCTGGGAGCCGACTACACCGCGTTCCAGATCATCTTCTTCTCCGGTCTGATGGGCTTTCCCCTGGTGACCGTCATGCTGATGGGCGACCGGCGCGACGCGACGCTGATCCCGCGGCATCCCTGGTGGACGGCCTTGCGGTCGGTCTCGGCGGTGGTGACCGGGGTGATGGGATTCTTCGCCTTCTCGAAGCTGCCCCTGGCGCAATGCTATGCGATCTTCTTTGCGATGCCGCTTCTGATCACGCTGATGGCGATCCCGATGCTGGGCGAAAAGGTCGGCTTCAGGCGCGGCATAGCGGTCATCGTCGGCCTGGTGGGCGTGCTGATCGTGTTGCGCCCGGGCGGCGGCGAGGGGTTCGGCATCGGCCACCTTGCGGCGCTGGGCGCGGCCTTCACCGGAGCGCTGACCAGTGTCATCGTGCGCAAGATCGGGGCCGAGGAACGGTCCGCCGTCCTGATGCTTTATCCCATGGTGCTAAGCTTTTTCGCGATGGGGCTGATCATGCCCTTCGTCTATGTGCCGATGCCGGTAGAAGACCTGGCCCTGACGGCGATCATGGCCTTCCTGGGCATGCTGGGTGCACTCGCGATCATCGCGGCCTACCGCACCGCGCCCGCCGTGATCGTGGCCCCGATGCAGTATTCGCAGATCATCTGGGCCGCGCTTTACGGCTGGCTCTGGTTCGACGAAAGCATCGACCTCTTCACCGCGATCGGAACCGGGGTGATCATCGCCTCGGGCATCTATATCGTGCTGCGTGAAGGCACCCCATCGGTCAGCCAGAACCGACCGGTGCTGGAAAGCCGCTCACGCTTAGACATCGGCACCACGCCGCGGATCAGCCACTGGCTGAAGCGGTTCGACCGGGGCGGGGATCAGGCGTGAGGCCCCTTGCCAAAGCCTGGAGGACGGGGTAACCCGCAGCCCACGGTCGGAGCGTAGCGCAGTCTGGTAGCGCACCTGCTTCGGGAGCAGGGGGTCGGAGGTTCGAATCCTCTCGCTCCGACCAAATTCCCGGCATCACCGCCTATGAAATCGAGCGCGCGAAGAAGCGCGCAAGGCTTTATTCTCGCCCACGCGGCAGGGCCGCGCAGGCTCGGGCTGCGCGTCGCGCGAGAGTATTTCGAAAAGAGCAATTAGGCGCGGGCGGCCCAGGCCCTGGCGATCCAGGTTGCGGTCATCAGGTCCAGATGCGCGCCCCCGCCGTTCTTGGCGATGGTGATCTCGTCGGCGCTGCGCCGGGTGTAAAGCGCCGGGTCGTCGTAGAAATCGGCGATCACGTCGGCCTCGGTGATCGCACCCGAGGCGATGGGCGACATCAGGTCGCCGATGTGGTGGACGGTGGTGGCGCGCGCATCGACGAAGATCCGGGCGCGGGACATGGCGGTGTCATCCACTTCGCGCATGGCGGGGGTATAGGCGCCGATCAGGTCAAGGTGCTGGCCGGGGTGCAGCCAGTCGCCCTTGATCAGGGGTTCGGTGGACATGGTGGCAGTGCAGATGATGTCGGCCTGCCGCACGGCGGCCTCAAGGTCGTCGGCGACGGGCAGGCCCATCGCCTCGGCGCTTTGGCGGGTGCGGCTCCAGACGGTGAAGTCGGCGCCGGGGAAGGCGCTGGAATAGGCCTGAACCATCGACCGCGCCACCACTCCAGCCCCGACAAGAAGGATGCGGCGGCTGTCCTTGCGGGCAAGGCGTCTGGCGGACAGAAGGCTGTCACCGGCGGTTTTCCATTTGGTGACAAGGTGGAAGTCAAGGAGAGCGGTCAGCTCCCCGGTCACGTCGTCGAACAGGGTGACGATGCCGTTCACCGTGGGCTTGCCGCGCGCCGCGTTGCCGGGGACGATGGTGCCGACCTTGACCAGCGAGCCCAACCCGTCGATCCAGGCCCCCCGGTCAAGAAGCGTATCCTGGCCGCGGTACAGGAAGAGGTCGGCGATCTCGGCCTTCGGCAGGCGGTGGCCGGCCTCCAGCGCCTGGGTCAGACTGTCCCAGGTCAGGAGGGTCTCAGCCTCGAAGGGGATCATCGTCACGGTCATAGTCCAGCCTCTTCGGTGGTCAGCAGGCCCTCGGCGACAAGACGCCGCGCCCAGCCAGCCCAAGTTTCAAACTGATGCGTGCGCCAGCCCCGGCGGGCGGCGGCGGTGATGTTGTCGGCGCGGTCATCGGTAAAGATCAGCCGGTCGGGGGGGATGCCGCAATCCGCCTCGACCATGGCGAAGATGCGGGGGTCGGGCTTGGTCACCCCCATCCGGCCAGACACATATTCTCGGTCGAACTCGCCAAGGAAGTCCAGCTTGTCGCGCGCCTCGTCATAGGAATGACTGCCGAAATTGGTCAGCGCAAAGACGGGTATGCCCTTGACGCGCAAGGCGCGCAGCAGGGCGATGGAGCCTTCGATCCGGGGGGAGGCAAGGTCGATCCAGCGGTCGTACCACATGCGGACTTCCGGGGTCCAGGCGGGGTGGCGGTCGGCCCAGGCATAGATCGTCTCGCGGAAGAGGCCGCCGGCATCGACGATCTCGTTCATGGCATGCAGGTCAACCTCGGCGAAAAGCGCGCGGCGGCGGCCCTCGCCGATCATCCGGTCGTAGAAGGCTTCGGGCTGCCACTGGGTCAGCACGTTCCCGATATCGAAGATGACGGCTTCAGGCTGCATGTCGGCCCCGCTGGCGCACCGCTGTCTCGCGGTATAGAACGTAAAGCCCCGATCCGCAGATGAGTGCGATGCCGATCCAGGCCACGGCATCGGGGAAGGTGCCGAAGACAAGGACACCCCAGAGGATGGCAATCGGCATGCCGACATATTCGAAGGGCGCGATCAGCCCGGCCTCGGCGGTGCGGTAGGCTTGCGTCACCATCATCCCGCCGATGCCGACCGACAGCCCGGTGGCCAGGAACACCGGCCAGTCAGACAGCGGCGGCCAGATCCAGGGGCGGAAGAGGAAGGCCCAGAGCGGGTCATCGGTGGCAAGGTGCCCGTCGCCGGCCCAAAGGCCCATGCAGATGCAGACCAGGATGAAACCGGACTGGACGTAGAACGACAGGGTCATCGCACTTTCGGTGCCGCCCATGTGGCGCGCAAGCAGGTTGCCGCAGGCGTAAAGCACGGCCGAGAACAGCACCAGAAGCGCGGCGGGCTGGATCACCCCGGCACCGGGGCGCAGCATGATGATGACGCCGATCATGCCCACGATCACCGCGCCCCAGCGGCGCGGGCCGACCTTTTCGCCAAGGAAGATGATGGACAGAAGCGTCACCACCAGCGGGCTGACATAGGCCACCGCCACGGCATCGGCCAGCGGCATGGCGGCAAGGCCGACGAAGAAGGTGACGTTCGACACCATGACGATGCCGACGCGCAGCAGGTGCATGCGGGGCCGGCTGGTGCCGATCTGCGACCAGCCGCGTTCCGAGACGTGGATGACGCCAAGAATGAAGGCCATCGCCACAAGCGCGCGGATCAGGATGACCTGATGCAGGGCATAGCCCTCCGACAGGAACTTTATCGACACGTCGTTGACCGAAAAGATAAGCGTGCCGCCTGTGGCGAAAAGGATGCCCGAAAGGGCCTGAGACCGTGCCATGGCCAGAGGTGACCCAAGCCGGAACGCAGCGTCTGTCCTGCCCGCGACAGGTTCGGTCGGGAAGCTGCCTTGGGGCGCCTGGCAAGCTGCCCCCGCGCCCGTCCCCTCGCCCTGGCGACCGTCTCAGCCGCGCTGTGCCTGCCGGGCCAGGCGGTCGAGCGCTTCCAGAAACCGGCTGCGGTCGGCCTTGCTGTAAAGCGCCCCGCCGCCCTGCCGGAACGGGTCGGCGGCGCGCAGGTCGGCCATCAGGTCGCGCGTCGCCAGCACCATGCCGATATTGGCGGCGGTCAGCTCTTCGCCATTGTGCTTCAGCACCCGCGCGCCCCTGGCCACGCATTTCGCGGCCAACGGAATGTCCGAGGTCACCACCACGTCGCCCGGCCCCGAGGCTTCGGCGATCCACTTGTCGGCCTCGTCCGGACCCGAGGCGACGTAGACGCTGTCCACCAGCGGATTGGCCGAGGGCCGGATCCCGCCGTTCGACACCAGCACCATCCGCAGGCCAAGGCGGGTCGCCACCCGTTCGGCCTCGGCCTTGACCGGGCAGGCGTCGGCGTCGATCAGGATGCGGCCCGGGGTCATTGTCCGAGGGGTCATGGTCCGGGGGTTCTCCGGGGGTTCTCCGGGGGTTCATTGTCCGGGGGGGTCATCTTTGCAGGCCGAAGACCTGGACCCAGTAATAGCGCAGGCCCATGGATTGCCCGCGCAGAGGGCGGTCGTCGGGCTGGTAGACCATCGCGATTCCCGTCTCGCGGAAGCGGCAATTCAGGATGTTGCGCCGGTGACCGGGGCTGTTCAGCCAGGCCTGCACTGCCTTGTCCGGTGTCTTCTGCCCGGCGGCGATGTTCTCGGCGGCCAGGCCGTAGCGGTAGCCCTCCTTGCGGATCCGGCTGGCGAAGCCCCGGCCGTCCTTGCCGCTGTGGCCGAAGAAGTCCTTTTCGGCCATGTTGCGGGCATGGGTCCCGGCGGCGGCCATCAGCGCATTGTTCAGCTTCAGCGGCCCGCAGCCCGCCTTGGCCCGCACCGCGTTGACCGAGGCCAGCACCGATTGCGCGGCATCCGCGGCCACCGGGGCAGGGGCCGCAAGCGCCAGGGCCAGGGCCAGCGCGATCAGGATGGCGTCAGCCCGCAAGCGCCGCAGCATGGAACGCAACGTGATCCTCCATGAAGGTCGAGACGAAATGATAGCCGTGGTCATAGCCCTTCTGCATCCGGAACGTGCCGCCCTGACGGGTGGCGGCCATCGCCTCGGCCAGGGTTTCGGGACGCAGCTTGTCCAGGAACGCGTCGGCCGTGCCCTGATCCACCAGCAGCGGTCCGTCGAAGCCCCGGCGGCGCATCAGAAGACTGGCATCATGCGCCGCCCATGTCGCCTGGTCGGGTCCAAGATAGGCAGAAAACTGCGGACGGCCCCAGTCGCTGGCCACCGGGTTGCAGATCGGCGCGAAGGCCGAGGCGCTGGCAAAGCGGCCCGGAAAGCTCATCGCGATGGTCAAGGCACCATGGCCGCCCATCGAATGGCCGGTGATCGCTTGCGCTTCCTCGGCCAGGGGGAAGGCGTCGAACAGCAGGCGGGGCAGTTCTTCCGTCACATGGTCCCACATGCGGAAATGCGGCGCCCAGGGCTTTTGCGTGGCGTTGATGTAGAAGCCCGCACCCTGGCCAAGATCGCTGGCCGGATCGTTCGCCACCCCCGGCCCGCGCGGCGAGGTGTCGGGAAAGCACAGCGCGATCCCGGATTCGGCGGCCCAGCGCTGCGCGCCCGCCTTGAACATCGCGTTCTCATGCGTGCAGGTCAGCCCGGACAGGAACCACAACAGCGGCACCGGCCCTGCCTCGGCCTCGGCGGGCAGGAAGAGGCCGAAGGTCATGTCGCAGGCGCAGGCGGTGGAGGCGTGGCTGTAGACGCCCTGCACCCCGCCGAAGGCCCGGTTTTCCGAGACGGTTTTCATCTTGAGCCTCTCCTAGCTGACCAGCGCGATCACGACCGTCACCGTCAGCACCGAGGCCGCCGTGGACAGAAGGATCGCGGTGGATATCCGTTGCGGTGCCACGCCGTAATGCTGCGCCAGGATGAAGACATTGCCCGCGACCGGCAGGGCGGCGGCGGCGATCATCACGCCTGCGGCAAAGCCTGCGACACCCAGCGCCCAGCAGGCGGCGGCCACGGCGGCGGGGTGCAGCACCAGCTTTGCCAGCGACAGCCAGGCCGCGACCTCGACCCGTTCGGCGCTGCGGCCCGCCAATGAGGCGCCGATGGCAAACAGCGCGCAAGGCGTGGCGGCGGCACCCAGTAGGGTCAGGAACTCGTTCACCGGCACCGGCAGCGCAAGCCCGGTGGACCCCCACAGAATGCCCAGCACGACCGAAACGATCATCGGGTTCTTCGCCAGCCCGACCCCCAGCACACGGAAGGTCGCAAGTCCGACCCGGCCGGCGCGCAGGCCCGTGATCAGCATGGTCAGCAGCGACGAGAACACGATCAGGTCTACCGCCAGCACCAGCAGCACCGGCCCGACGGCCTCCGGTCCAAGCAAAAGCGCCAGCATCGGGATCCCAAGGAAGCCCACGTTGCCGATGACGCCGGCATGTGCCTCGAACACGGCTTCCTCGCGGCTGGTCCCGCGCCGAAGGGCGACGGCGGCCACGACCAGCCAGACCACCAGCGTGCCAAGCAGATAGGCAAAGACGAAGGGCCAGGAAAAGATCGCCGCCACATCCAGGTTGGCGGCAAAGCCGAACAGCATGGCGGAAAGCGCGAAGTAGAACACGAAGCGGGTCAGGTAGGCCGTCGCTTCGGCGCTGAAGAACCGCCCCAGCCCGGACAGATACCCCAGGCCGATCACGGCGAAGAAGGGCAGTGTTTTCAGCAGGATTTCGACCATGGCCTCGTGGTGTCACGCGAAGGTTGAAAGCGCAAGGCTGCGACCGGCGGGAATCGGCCGCCGGATCCCGCCCGGTCTGGTCAACCCCTGCCTGTGTCCGGACGGCGGTTTGCGCCCGCTTGTGGCAAAAGCTTGGCAGCAGGCGGCCAATCCGCACGGCCCTGCGCGGGTCGCGCCGCCGGGCCGCGCGGCGGCGTGGGTGCGGAGTATTAACAAATGTTGACCTCTGCGGTCGTTGCGCCACCGGGCCGTTGTCCGGCGCGGTCGGCAGATTGTGGCGAAAAACGAACGAATTGGGATCACGATTTGGCCCAACTCGGTCAATATCACAAGATCTTGGCAGCAGTCCCTTTCGGACGGGGTGCAGCGGACAAGGGTACGGACATGACCTCTCCAGCCGAAAAATTCGACGACGTCGGCATCGGTTCCGTCACGGATGAGCTGAAGCCGGGCACCCGGCTGCTGGGCGGTCAGTTCACCATCGACTCGTTCCTGAATGCCGGCGGGTTCGGGATCACCTACCTGGCGCGGGATTCGCTGGATCGCCGTGTGGTTGTCAAAGAGTGCTTCCCCAGCTCTTTCTGCCGCCGGTCCGGCACCGTGGTCGCCCCACGCACCCGCCAGCGCGAGGGTGACTTCCGGTCGGTCGTCAAGCTCTTCGTGCAAGAGGCGCTGACCCTGTCGCGGCTTCAGCACGAGAACATCGTCAAGGTCCACCAGGTGTTCGAAGACAATGACACCGCCTATATGGCGATGGAACATATCGACGGCCCCGACCTGCTGGAGACCGTGGAAGGCACCGCGCTTGCCCTGACGCCCGACCAGATCGTGTCGATCCTCGACCGGATGCTGGACGCCGTGGCCTTCGTGCATGCCGAGGGCGTGCTGCATCGCGATATCTCGCCCGACAACATCCTTCTGGACCGCAAGACCGGGCGGCCGGTGCTGATCGACTTCGGCGCATCGCGCAAGGACGTGACACGGAAAAGCCGTGCCCTGTCCGGGCTGCGGGTGGTCAAGGACGGTTATTCGCCGCAGGAATTCTACATCAGCGGCAGCCTTCAGGGCCCGAACAGCGATCTTTACGCGCTGGCCGCCACCTTCTGCCACCTGATCACCCGCACCACGCCCAAGACCTCGCAGGAACGGCTGTCGGCAATCGCCAACCGCCAGGGCGACCCTCAGCCGCCGGTCGTCGGTCGGGCCAAAGGCTACCCGCCCGAGTTTCTGAAGGCGATCGACAAGGGGATGTCCATCTTCCCGCGTGACCGCTTCCAGTCGGTCGCGGACTGGCGCGCACTGCTGCAGCCCGGGGCAAAGCGCCCGGCGCTGACCGCTGTCCCGACCGCACCGCCCGCCCGGGTGGTGTCCCAGCCGACGCCGGTTGCCGTTCCCGTGGCCACCCCGGCCATCGCGGTTGCGCCCGCGATCGTCCAGCCCGCAATTGCCCAACCGGCCGTCATCCGCACCGGCGTTGCGGAAAGCGGCCTGCCTCCCGCAGGTCCGCCTGTCGCTGCAACTGCGCCGAAGCCCGTGTCGGTGCGCGGTCCGCGCGACCTGCTGGTATCGTCGGCGGCTGCAGTCCTGCTGCTTGCCGGGCTGCTGTCGTTGCCGGGGAACCTGGTCCAGCGCTTTACGCCCGCAGCTTCGCCTCCGGACGCCACGGCCGTGCAGACCGATCTCTCTGCCGGCCAGGTGCAGCTTGCCAACGGCATCGTGCTGCAGACCATTGCGACCAGCGACGGCTCCAAGCCCGTGGTGGCGGTCCTGCCGGCCGACGCGGTCACCGACCTTCAGGTCGGCGATGTGCTGTTGGTCTACGCGGCGACCGGCGAGATGCTGCACAGCGCAGCGGCGCTGGATGCTCTACTTGGACGCGAAATGGCAAACGGTGTTGCAACTTTCGGTTTTGCTGTCCAACGTGATGGCAGCATGGCGGTCGGCACCTTCCGGGTGCCAGACCTCGACGAGGCGATCTTGCGGCAGAATGATCAGGATCTGGAGAACAAGACGTGAAGTTCCTTCGCTCTATCTTTGGCAGGAATGCCACCGAGCCGGTGAAGCCGATGGTCCCGGTCGAGGTTGCTCCCGACCCGGTTCTTGCGGCTTTGGCAGAGCTTGAGGTCAAGCGGCTGCGTGAGGCGCTGGCTGCCGCCGCTCCGGCGCCGGTCGCGGTGCCCGACGCCGATGTCGATGCCGACTACATGTCCGCGCGTCCCAGCCGGGTGATCAAGGCCAAGGCCCCGCTGGCCGACCGCTCGGCCGGCCCGGCCGTCAGCATCTGGGATATTGAGGTGAATGACGCGTCAAGGCCGCTGTCCGCCCCCCGTGCAGGGTCGCCGGAACCCGAGCGCCGCCGCCCGACCCGGTCGAAAACCCGGATCCTCGGGTTCGAGCTGCAACCGGCTTCGGTGGTGCCGCTGTTCGACGAAGGCCAGAATAACCCCTTGCCGGTCGCGGCGGCGACACCGGGGCAGGGTCATGTCATGTTCCCGACCGGCTGGCTGGTGGTGGTGGGCGGACCCGGTCGCGGCACGGCCTTTGCGGTATCGCAGGGTGTATCGCAGATTGGCCGCGGGTCTGACCAGACGGTTGCGCTGGATTTCGGGGACATGGCGATTTCGCGGCAGAACCATGCGGCGATCGCTTATGACGCGGGGTCGCATCAGTTTCACA
>JANNXX010000042.1:0-10223 GCA_031409795.1 Rhodobacterales bacterium | reverse complement strand
CCGACCTACGCCGTCACGCCGGACGTTTTTTTCATCTTCGTAGGTCGGGGCGTGCCCCGACTCCTCCCCCCGACATCCAAGGACCATCCCCATGCCCAAAGTCCTCGTATCCGACGAACTTTCCGAAACCGCCGTCCAGATCTTCCGCGACCGGGGGGTGGAGGTCGACTACCTCCCCAAGCTTGGCCGCGACAAGGATGCCCTTCTGGCCGTGATCGACCAGTATGACGGCCTTGCGATCCGCTCGGCCACCAAGGCCACCGAGAAGCTGCTGGAGAAAGCCACCCGCCTGAAGGTCATCGGCCGCGCCGGGATCGGCGTCGACAATGTCGACATCCCCGCCGCGTCGAAGAAAGGCGTGATCGTGATGAACACGCCCTTCGGCAACTCCATCACCACCGCCGAACATGCCATCGCGATGATGTTCGCCGTCGCCCGCCAACTGCCCGAGGCGAACGCCTCCACCCATTCCGGCAAATGGGAAAAGTCGAAGTTCATGGGGGTCGAGCTTTTCAACAAGACCCTCGGCGTGATCGGCGCGGGCAACATCGGCGGCATCGTCTGCGACCGCGCGGTGGGCCTGCACATGAAGGTCATCGCCTATGATCCCTTCCTGTCGGAAGAGCGTGCCAAGACCCTTGGCGTCCACAAGGTCGAGCTTGACGAGCTTCTGGCCCGCGCCGATTTCATCACGCTCCACGTCCCCCTGACCGACAAGACCCGCAACATCCTGTCGGCCGAGAACCTGGCCAAGACCAAGAAGGGTGTGCGCATCATCAACTGCGCCCGGGGCGGCCTGATCGACGAGGCGGCCCTGGCCGAGGCGCTGAAATCCGGCCATGTCGCCGGCGCGGCGCTAGACGTGTTCGAGACCGAACCCGCCACCGAAAACCGGCTGTTCAACCTGCCGAATGTCGTGGCCACCCCGCATCTCGGGGCCTCGACCACCGAAGCGCAGGAGAACGTCGCGCTGCAGGTGGCCGAGCAGATGTCGGACTACCTGCTGACCGGCGCGGTGCAGAACGCGCTCAACATGCCGAATGTCACCGCCGAAGAGGCCGCAGTGATGGGCCCCTGGATCAGGCTGGCCAGCCACCTTGGCAGCTTCATCGGCCAGATGACGGATGAGCCGATCAAGGCGATCAACATCCTTTATGACGGCACCGTCGCAGGCATGAACCTTGCCGCCCTCAACTCCGCCGTCATCGCGGGCGTGCTGAAGGCGCAGAACCCGGATGTGAACCTGGTCTCGGCCCCCATCGTGGCCAAGGACAAGGGCATCCAGATCTCGACCACGCGGCAGGACAAGACCGGGGTGTTCGACGCCTATATCAAGGTCACCATGGTCACCGACAAACGCGAACGATCCGTCGCTGGCACCTGCTTCAGCGACGGCAAGCCGCGCTTCATCCAGATCAAGGGCATCAACATCGACGCTGAAATCGGTGCCCACATGCTTTACACCACCAACGAGGATGTGCCGGGCATCATCGGCCTTCTGGGCATGACCATGGGCAAGAACAACGTGAACATCGCCAACTTCACCCTCGGCCGGTCGGGCGTGGGCCAGGATGCGATCGCGATCCTTTACCTTGACCAGGCCATCGATCCCAAGGTGATCGACACGCTGGAATCCACCGGCATGTTCAGCCAGGTCAAGGCGCTGCAGTTCGAGGTGGCCTGACCGCGACTTGCGGCTTGCTCTTTTCGGAAATACTCCACGGGGGTCCGGGGGTGTGAAACCCCCGGTCCTTTCCGCCAGGACCGACCCATGCCCCTATATGCCATCGGCGACATCCACGGTCACCTCGACCTTCTGCGGGCAGCGCACGCGCTGATCGCCGAGGACATGGCGCGGCATGGTCCCGGCCAGGTGGTCCATGTCGGAGACCTTGTGGATCGTGGTCCGGACTGCAAAGGCGTGATCGACCACCTGATGCAGGGCATCGCCCAAGGCCAGGACTGGGTAGTCCTGAAGGGCAACCATGACCGCATGTTCACCCGCTTTCTCCGCGACCCCGACGAACCCGAACCAGGCCTGCGCGCCGATCTTGGCTGGTTGCATCCAAAGCTTGGAGGTGCGGCGACCCTGGCCTCCTACGGGGTGGCAAACGCCGCAGACCGCCCGGTCGCGAAGGTCCATGCCGACGCTCTTGCGGCGGTTCCGCAGGCCCATGTCGATTTCCTGGCCAGCCGCCCGACGCTGCACCTGGCCGGCGACGCCGCCTTCGTCCATGCCGGCATTCGCCCGGGTGTGGCCCTGGAAGCCCAGACCGAAACCGACCTGGTCTGGATCCGCGATCCGTTCCTGAAGGAAAGGGCCAGCTTCGGTCCGCTGATCGTCCATGGCCATACCGCGATCGCGGCAGCGACCCATCATGGCAACCGGCTGAACCTGGATTCGGGTGCCGCCTATGGCGGTCCGCTGTCCGCAGTGGTGATCGAGGGCCGCGCGGCGGCGCTGCTGACCCCGCAGGGGCGTCAACGCCTCGTGTCCGCCGGCAGAAGCTGAGGCGGTCCCGACAGAGCTTCGGGCCGCCCCCGCGCAAGATCCGCGACGCTGGGTCAGGGATGCTGGCGCCGGATCAGCCGCTTGACCGACCGCAGGCCAAGATAGCCGAAGACCAGCGTCGCCAGTCCTACTACCTCGAACAGCGCTGGGCCCGTGGGCATGCCGCGAAGTGCCAGAGCGGTGGCCATCAGGCCCAGTCCGCCGACGCTGACCCAAAGCCAGAACCACAGCTCGCCGCGCGTCGGGCCAAAGCGCCAGGGGGATTTGCCGCTCATTGCAACGCCTTCCGTGCGGCCTTCACGGTCTGGTCAAGGGCGGGCATCATCCAGACCTCGCTGCAACCCGGCTGCACGATCGCGGGCAGGTCCGGGCGCGCGTCCACGGCCATCGGGTCGGCCGCGCGCCCCGCCGCCATCACGCCGACCAGCACCCGGCCTTGCGCGCGCGCCGCGTGCGGGCCCTGCGCCATGCCGGAATTCCAGACCAGCAGAACCTCGCCGGTGAGGTCCCCCTTCAGCGCCTCGTCGACGTCCAGCGTCACCAGCGCCGCACCCGGAGCCTCGTTCAGCGTAAGGTAGCCGGTCACCCTGCCGACCAGCACCAGATCGGCCCCGCCGATCCGTGACATGTCGAACGGCGCCAACCAGGTGCAGGCGCCCCCCGGTGCGGCGGCAAAAAGCGCTGTCATGCAAAGGGCAAACCGTTTCATTGCATCCTCATTCTGCTGGACGGGGCGCAAACCCGGTGATTCTATGGCGCAATGATAAGACGCATTTCACCGGCGATTGTCGTGGCGGGTCTGGTTTTCCTGACCGCTGCCTGGCTTTTGTGGATCGGACGCGAGCCGATCTGCACATGTGGCCATGTCAAGTTCTGGCACGGCCAGGTGGTCAGTTCGGAAAACTCGCAGCACCTGTCGGACTGGTATACCCCCAGCCACATCCTGCACGGCATCCTGTTCTACGGCCTCTTGTGGCTGGTCGCCCGCCGCCTGTCCTTTGGCTGGCGGCTGGCCATCGCCACCGCCGTCGAATGCGCCTGGGAGATCATCGAGAACTCGGACGCGATCATCGAACGCTACCGCGCCGTCACCATCTCGCTGGATTACTACGGCGATTCGGTGCTGAACACAGTGGCCGACATCCTGGCGATGATGCTGGGCTTCTGGCTGGCCTCGCGCCAGCCGGTCTGGGCCTCGGTCGCGCTGATCGTGCTGGCCGAGGCAATCACGATCTGGCTGATCCGCGACGGGCTTTTTCTGAACATCCTGATGCTGGCCTATCCGCTTGATGCCGTCGCCACCTGGCAGGCCGGACGCTAGGCCCGAAAATTTTCGCGAAAATTTTCAGATCGGGCGGATTCGCATCCGACGCAGTGACGCCAGCGCTGCAAGGGTCAGCATCAGCGCGATCCCGGCGATCAGCCAGAAGAACCCGCGATCCCCCATGCCCGCCATCAGCGGGGCGACGATCAAGGGTGCGCCGATCCCGCCCACCAGGCCCGCGGCAATAATCGTCGGCGGCACCCGCAGATCCTCGCCCATCTTGCCGCTGGCGGTGACGTAGAAGCCGGGAAAGAACAGCCCCGCCGGCGCACCCATCGCCACGAAGAACACCGCAGGAGAGATGAAGACCGTGCCCAGCGCGCACAGGGCGGCCACGGCCAGTGCCAGCGTGAAGAGCAGGAACGGTGCGACCCGGTGGGCCACGAAGATCAGCGCCACGCGCGCGGCAAGGAAGACGAAGAAAAAGGCGCTCAGAAGCTCGGCCGCCCGTGCCTCTGCCACCCCCGCCCGGATCAGCGCCGACGGGCCAAGCCCGATCAGGCAGGCCTCCATCCCGATCGCGACCGCGCCGAAGGCCATGATCCCCCAATGCGGCCGGAACGCCCGGACCGCGCCCGGCGGGGCCGCCGCCACGCGTCCCGCAGGCCCGGCGAACAGCCAGATTACCGCCGCCAGCGCCGCCGTCAGCCCGAAGGACCAGCGTGGATCGCTGCCAAGCGCCACAAAGATCAAGGGGGCCGCAATCGCCCCGATCCCGAAGGTCGCGTTCAGCATGCTCAGCATCGATGGCCCGTAGGTGCCAAAGGCCCGCAGCACGCGCGGGTTGAAGACGGCGGTGGACAGCCCGTAGCCCGCGCCGAACACCACCGCCGACGCAATCGTCGCCCACCATCCGGCCAGCGCCGCCACGCCAGCCGCCCCCACTGCCATCGCCGCCAGCGCATGCCGGGGCGTGATCCCGCCGCCGCGCAGGTACATCAGCCCGACGCCAAGGAAACACCCCACCCAATGCGCCGAGACCAGCACCCCCGCCTCGGCCAGGCTGACCCCGAACAGGCGCGAGAAGGCCGGCAGCGCCGGGCCATACAGCGATTGCCCCGCCCCCATCATCACGAAGGTCGCCACCCCGGCGAAGAGCAGCCCCGCATGGGTCCGGATCAGGTCTTTCACACAGCTTCTCCCGCAGGTCCGCCTGACTTCTCCCACCGGGCGGCGCGTGTCAATGCGCGGCGGGGTGACGCCACGTTGACTTCGCCGCCGCGTGGAATTCGTGCATGATGCGCCAGACATCCCGGAGGACCGCATGACCGAGATCCACATCCTTTCGGCCGCCCGCACCGCCATCGGCGGCTTTGGCGGATCGCTGGCCGGTCTTTCGCCGATCGACATCGCCACCCATGCCGCAAAGGCGGCCCTGGAGCGCGCGGGGGTCGAGGGCGCGCAGGTCGGTCAGGTCGTCATGGGCCATGTGATCAACACCGAACCTCGCGACATGTACCTTTCCCGCGTCATGGCCATGCAGGCCGGCATCCCCGAAACGACGCCCGCGATGAACGTGAACCGGCTCTGCGGCTCGGGCGTGCAGGCGCTGGTCTCGGCGGTGCAGGCGCTGGCGCTTGGCGATGCCGAGCTGGCGCTTGCGGGCGGGGCCGAATCCATGAGCCGCGCGCCCCATATCCTGCAAGCCGCCCGCTTCGGCCAGAAGATGGGCGACACCCGTGCCCTGGACATGATGACCGGCGCGCTGACTTGCCCCTTCGGCACCGGACACATGGGGGTGACGGCCGAGAATGTCGCCGCCGCGCATGGCATCAGCCGCGCGGATCAGGACGCTTTCGCGCTGGAAAGCCAGGCCCGCGCCGCCCGCGCCATCGCCGAGGGGCGGTTCCGCGACCAGATCGTCGCCATCGAGATCGGCGGCAAGCGTGGTCCGGTCAGTTTCGCGGTTGACGAACACCCCAAGACGACCAGCATGGAGGCGCTCGCCGGTCTAAGGCCGGTATTCCAGAAGGACGGCTCGGTCACGGCGGGGAACGCATCAGGCGTCAATGACGGGGCGGCGGCGCTGGTCCTGTCCCGCAGCAGCACGGGAAGTCGCGCCCGGATCATGGGCTATGCCCATGCCGGGGTTGACCCGAAGGTGATGGGCATCGGCCCGATCCCGGCGGTGCTGGCGCTTTGTGCCCGGCTGGGGGTAAAGCCGCAGTCCTTCGACCTGGTGGAATCGAACGAGGCTTTCGCTGCCCAGGCCCTTGCCGTCAGCCGCGCGCTGGACCTCGACCCTGCCCGCGTGAACCCCAACGGCGGGGCCATCGCGCTGGGCCATCCGGTCGGGGCCACCGGGGCGATGCTGGTGGTGAAGGCCCTGCATGAGCTGGAGCGGACCGGCGGTCGCACAGCGCTGATCACCATGTGCATCGGTGGCGGGCAGGGCATCGCACTGGCCATCGAACGCGGATAGAAACCAGACGTTCTGCGAAAGGTCTGCCCGACGACTTTTCTGCGAAGGATCGGAATCCTTCCCGGCCCAAACTTTCGCAGAAAGTTTGTCCCTTCGCAGTTTTCGCAGAAAACTCGTGGTCTTTTGGACCGGTTCAGGAAAACACCCCCTCGCAGTACCAGCGGTCGGTCACCGCCCCGCCCTGGCCCCAGAAGAGCCACAGCCTTTCGCCCCCTTCCGCCTCTACCCGCCAATAGTCGCGCATGCCCCCGCGCCAGTCGGGGTCTTCCAGCCACCATTCCGGTTGCAGCCGTTCCGGTCCCACCGCCATCCGCAGGGCAAAGTCGCGCCGCCGCCAGCGAAAGCGGGCAGGCGGCTCGGGCGTCTCGGGTGCCTCGACCGGTTCGGGGCGGAACATCACCAGCGGGCGGGGGCCGGGTGCGGCGGGCCAGGGGCCGTCATGGGCCACGCTCCAGGCCGCCATCAGCACCTTGGCCGCCTTGGCCGGTACATGGCTTTCCGCCGGATGAAGCCGCGTCACCGCCTCGGACCCCAGCCGCGCGCCCAGCCGCCCGATCAGGTCATCCAGCGCATGCGCATCGGGGCGCTTCTCCGCCAGCGCGCCCGCCGTCGCCTCGATCTGCCCGCGATGCTGCAGGGCGGTCATCGCCTCGGTCGCCAAGGCCTCCAGCCGTAGGCAGTCGATCCCGAAACCGGCATCGATCTGATCAAGCTTGAGGTGCAAAAGCGGCCGGATCCGGTCGGGGCTGTCGGCCGCCCGTGCAAGGCCCACCTCGACCGCTGCCACCCCGCCATCCGCCCGGAATGCCTGCAATGCCACCCGCCGCGCCCCCCGGCCCTTGGCGCGCAGCTTCGCGCATAGCGGCGGCAACAGCCGGTCCAGCGCCGCCTCGACATCCGAACGCAGGCCGATCGGGTCGGGCAGGGTCAGCCGCACCGCGAAGTGCAGGGGCGGGCGTGCCGGGCTGACCGGCTCTGGCTCCATCCCCAGCGCCTGGTCCAGCCGGCGCAGGGTGCTGGCCCCGAAGCGCCGCGCCAGGGCGGCACGCGGCATCCCCATCAGATCGCCCACTCGGCGCAGGCCAAGGCGCATCAGCCGGTCCACCGTGTCCGGCTCCAGCCGAAGCGCTGCCAGCGGCAGGTCGGCCAGCGCTTCGACGAGGCGGCCGGGCGGCGCGATGGTCGCCATCTCGGCCCCCCGTGCCGCCACCGGGCGCGGGGGGCCGCCGCCGCGTTCCCACCTCCGACGCTTGCTGCCAAGCTTTGCCGCGCGCGACCGCGTGGCCCGCGCCTCCTGGTCGATCGCATCCCCCGACCGCAGCGGGGCCACCCCCGCCCGCGCATAGCGCGCCAGCCCCCAGGCCGCGCCCGGCGTGTCGGCGATCCCCGCCCGCACCGTCAGGCCCAGCGCCTCGCAATCCTCGGCCACCCGTGCCAGCACGCCCGCTTCGCCGCCATGCAGGTGCGCAGCGCCACTGAGGTCGATCATCAGCCCCGCCGGGGCCTCTTCGGCCACCCAGGGCGAGAAGCGTCCCGCCCAGCGCCGCAGCGTGGTCAGAAACCGCGCCTCGCCCAGGGGGTCGGCCGGCACCGTCACCAGCGCAGGGCAGATCGCCGTCGCATCGCGCAACGCCTGACCGACCGCCAGCCCCGCCGCTGCCGCTTCGGCCGAGAGCGACATCAGCACCTGCGCGCCGTTCTGGTCGGCCACCACCGCCAGCGGCGCCGGCAGCGCGTCACGCCGCAATCGCAGCACCCGTTCCGCCGCAAGGCGTGGAAACCACAGCGAAAGGATGCGTCGTGCCGCCATGTTTGTTCCTCTTATGTTCCGTAATTGTCACCCTCCAGCGCGAAAGTCGAGTCCCTCTGCCCGTGTCGATGACAAATGCGTGAACAATCAACGCCCGGACAGAAACCGGCTTACGCGACGTAATGTCGCGCCTATAGTGAACGTGTTTCTTCAGCCCAAGGAGCCAGAAAAATGAAATTGATCAGACTCTTCGCCATCGGGGCCGTTCTGGCCGCCGGGGCAGCTTTCGCGGAAGGCGAGCGTACCGACCCGAACGCCATTGCCCGCTCGGATCTTATGAAGATGGTTGGCAAGAACACCGGCATTCTCGGTGACATGGCCGGCGGCAAGGCGGCCTATGACGCCGCCGCCGCCGAGGCGGCGAAGGCCACCCTCGTCGAAGCCTTCGGAAAGGTCGAGGCCACCTTCAAGGACCAGGGCGGCGCCGATCCGGCGTCAGAAGCCAAGCCCGAGATCTGGGCGAACTGGGATGATTTCCTGGTCAAGGCCAAGGCTGCGGCAACGGCGGCAGGAGCGATGGATGTCGCCTCGGCTGAAAGCATCGGCGCCGGGATGGCTGGCCTTGGCGGAGCCTGCAAGGACTGCCACACAACCTATCGCATGAAGAAGTAACCCCGCCGGAACCGGCAGGGCCAGGCCCCGGTCGCAGGACCGGGGCCTTTCTTCTAGCCGCAGCTGACCTGGGTGATGATCCCGTTGGCATCGGTCGAGATGTTCAGCCGGGCCGGGTTGAAATCCATCGTCGCGACGGCGTTCGGCGGCAGGATGCGGACCGTGGCCGCAAGCTGGCTGGTGTTGACCAGGCTGATGCTGGTGCCGACCAGCTCATGCGTCGCATTCGAGGTGCAGCTCGAGATATCCGGCCGCGACGGCACCGGTTCGACGACAACGCATCCCGCCAATGCGGCAGAAAGCGCGAAGGCAGCGGGCAAGAGCCTGATCAGCATGACGGAATCCTTTCGTGATTGTTCCGGTCGGTGGCGAAGCCCATCAATCACAGCCCGCCCGGCATTGAAACCCGCATCCCGCCGCTTCGGCCTGGAGCCGCGCATGCCGTGCCCCGCTGCCGTTGCATTTCGCGGACCGATCCGTCAGCCTGCGCCCGACACCACCCACCACACAAGGACCGAACCCATGCGCACCCGTGCCGCCGTCGCCATCGCCGCCGGACAGCCCTTGCAGGTCATGGAGGTGAACCTTGACGACCCCCGCGAGGGCGAGGTTCTGGTCGAGATCAAGGCCACCGGCATCTGCCACACCGACGAGTTCACCCTGTCGGGCGCCGACCCCGAAGGCCTGTTCCCGGCGATCCTCGGCCATGAAGGGGCGGGCGTGGTTGTCAAATGCGGGCCCGGCGTTACCAGCCTGAAGCCCGGCGACCACGTGATCCCCCTCTACACCCCCGAATGCCGCGAGTGCCCGTCGTGCCTTTCCCGCAAGACCAACCTCTGCACCGCGATCCGCGCGACGCAAGGCCAGGGCCTGATGCCCGACGGCACGACGCGGTTCTCCATGCTGGATGGCACGCCGATCTTTCACTACATGGGTTGCTCGACCTTCGCCCAGCACACCGTGATGCCGGAAATCGCGCTGGCCAAGGTGCGCGAGGACGCCCCCTTCGACAAGATCTGCTACATCGGCTGCGGCGTCACCACCGGCATCGGCGCGGTCCTGAACACCGCCAATGTCGAGGCCGGTGCCAAGGTCGCGGTCTTCGGCCTGGGCGGCATCGGGCTGAACGTCATCCAGGGTGCGCGGCTTGCGGGGGCCGACATGATCATCGGCGTCGACATCAATGACGACAAGGAAGAATGGGGCCGCCGCTTCGGCATGACCCATTTCGTCAACCCCACGAAGATCGAAGGCGACATCGTCCCCCACATCGTCAACATGACCAAGACCCCCTTCGACAAGATCGGCGGCGCGGACTATTCGTTCGACTGCACCGGCAACGTCAAGGTGATGCGCGACGCGCTGGAATGCACCCACCGTGGCTGGGGCCAGTCGATCATCATCGGCGTGGCACCTGCCGGGGCAGTCATCGAAACCCGCCCCTTCCAACTGGTCACTGGCCGGGTCTGGAAAGGCACCGCCTTTGGTGGCGCAAGGGGCCGCACCGATGTGCCGAAGATCGTCGACTGGTACATGGACGGCA
>JANNXX010000041.1:0-97740 GCA_031409795.1 Rhodobacterales bacterium | reverse complement strand
GATTGAACGAGGTTGTTCAGCGCCACTGTCATCGGCTGGCTGGTGCCGCCGAATGACACGCCGAACAGAAAATCGTTCCAGATATTGGTGAATTGCCAGATGACGGAAACCACCGTGATCGGGCCGCTGACGGGCAGCATGATGCGCCAGAAGATGCGGAAGAACCCCGCCCCGTCGATCTGCGCGGCGCGGATCAGCTCGGTCGGAAAGGACGCGTAGTAGTTGCGGAAGTACAGCGTGGTGAAGCCGATCCCGTAGACCACATGCACCAGGACAAGGCCGGGAACTGAGCCCGCCAGCCCCAGCTTGCCCAGAACCACCGCCATCGGGATCAGCACGATCTGGAACGGGATGAAGCAGGAAAACAGCATGAGGCCGAACACCCAGGTATCGCCCCGGAACCGCCATTTGGTCAGCACATAGCCGTTCAGCGCGCCGACGATGGTGGAAATGGCGACGGCGGGGACCACCATCAGGATCGAATTCAGGAAATAGGGCTTCAGACCCGTCGGTTCGACCCCGATCTGGGCAGTGGACCAGGCCTGGCGCCAGGGCTCCAGCGTCCATTGCGACGGCAGGGCCATCATGTTGCCGCCGGTGATCTCGTCCAGGGGTTTCAGCGAGTTGATGCCCATGACGTACAGCGGCAGCAGGTAGAACAGCGCGAAGAGGATCAGCACCAGGTAGATGAAGGCGCGGGTTGCGCGGCCGGTGGAGACGGCGGTGTCTAGCGGGACGGCGCTCATGCCTTCTTTTCCTTCAGCTCAGCGTAAAGGTAGGGCACCATGATCGCGGCAATGGTCATCAGCATGATCACGGCGGACGAGGCGCCGATGCCCATCTGGTTCCGGGTGAAGGTGTAGGAATACATGAAGGTCGCGGGCATTTCGGTCGCCCGGCCCGGGCCGCCGCCGGTCAGCGCGATGACAAGGTCGTAGGACTTGATCGCCAGGTGCGACAGGATCACGAAGGCGGAAAGGAAGGCGGGGCGGAGCAGCGGAATGACGATCCGCCGGTACAGCTGCCAGTTTGACGCGCCGTCGATCTGGGCGGCCTTCAGGATCTCGTTGTCGATCCCGCGCAGGCCGGCCAGGAACATCGCCATCACGAAGCCCGAGGTCTGCCAGACGGCGGCAAGGACGATGGTGTAGATCGCCATCTCGCCATCCTTGATCCAGGTGAAGGAAAAGCTTTCCCAGCCCCACTGGTGCATGATCCGCTCCAGCCCGATGCCGGGATCGAGGAACCATTTCCACGCGGTGCCGGTGACGATGAACGACAGCGCCATCGGATAAAGGTAGATCGGCCGCAGCATCCCTTCGCCCCGGATCTTCTGGTCAAGGAAGATCGCCAGCATCAGGCCGATGACGGTGCAGATCACGATGTACAGCGTGGCGAAGATCGCGATGTTGACGATCGCGGTATGCCAGGCGGGAAGGGCGAACAGCTTTTCGTAATTCTCGAAGCCGACCCAGGTGAACTTGGGCAGCATCTTCGACCCGGTGAAGGACAGGACGATGGTAAAGAGGATGAAGCCGTAGACGAACAGCAGCGTGACCGCGAAGGACGGTGCCAGCACCAGCTTCGGCAGCCAGTCCTGCAGTCGCGTGCGAAAGTCAGCCTCGGTCGTGGCCATGGTGTCCTTCCAGCCGCTGGGTGCGGCAAAGGTTTTCGAAAACTTTTGGCAAATTCCTTCGAAGGAATTTGGGTCGGGGGGCGACCGGGGCCGCCCCCCCTTGTCACATCACTGCGCGGCGGCGACCGCTTCGGCCAGAGCCGTGGCAGCGGCGGCGCCGTCGGCGTATTCGCCGTTGAAGGCCGCCGTCACCACGTCATAGACCGCGTTCTTCACCGCCGCCGGGGCCGCATGGCCATGCGCCATCGAGCCGAAAAGCTTGCCCGAGGTGTTGGCTTCGGCCAGGTCGGCCATGCCTTTCTTGCCGCAATCGTCGAAGGCGTCGTTCGGCACGTCGGTCCGCGCCGGAACCGAGCCCTTGACGACGTTGAACGCCGACTGGAACGTCGGGTTCATGATCGCCGAGGCCATCGCGCTTTGCGCCGCCATCTTGCCTTCGCCTTCGACCGCGAACATCGCGAACTGGTCGCTGTTGAAGGTCACCGCACCCTGCGTGCCAGGAAAACGGATGCAGACGAAATCGGTACCAGGCACCTTGCCGGCCTTCAGGAATTCGCCCTTGGCCCAGTCGCCCATCATCTGCATCCCGGCTTCGCCGTTGATCACCATGGCCGAAGCAAGGTTCCAGTCGCGGCCCGAGAAGTTGGCATCGACATAGGTCGACAGCTTGATCAGGCGGTTGAAGGCCTCGGCCATGTCCGCGCCGCCCAGGGCTGCGGGATCAAGGTCGATGAAGGCCGCCTTGTAGAAGTCGGTGCCCATGCCCAGCACCACGCCGTCGAACACGGTCGCGTCCTGCCAGGCCTGGCCGCCGTGGCCGAAGGCGGTGATGCCGTTGGCCTTCATCGCGTCCAGGACCGCGACCAGTTCTTCCCAGGTCTCGGGGGCCTTGCCACCGGCGGCGTCAAGGGCGGCCTTGTTGATCCAGACCCAGTTGGTCGAATGGACGTTGACCGGAGCCGCGATCCACTTGCCGTCGAACTTCGAGAAGGCCTGCAGCGCCGTCGGCACCACGGCATCCCAGCCCTCGGCCGCGGCCACCGTGCTGAGATCGCCCAGCGCGCCTTCGCCAGCCCAGTCCAGGATGTCGAAGCCCAGCATCTGCACCGCCGTCGGCGGATCGCCTGCCGTCACCCGGGCGCGCACTGCGGTCATCGCCGCTTCGCCGCCGCCGCCCGCCACCGGCATGTCGACCCAGCCGATCGACTTGCTTGCCAGATCGTCCTTCAGGACGCCGAGGGCAGCCGCTTCACCGCCCGAGGTCCACCAGTGCAGAACTTCGACATCGTCCGCGATGGCAAGCGAGGTGGTCATCACCAGCACCGCAGCGGTGGTCAGGGTTTTTCCAAAAAGGCGCATTTGAGTTCCTCCCATATGATGCGCGTCTGTTGCCCGCTGCCGTGTCGCGGTCAGCGGGGTCTTACCCAAGGCGCCCGCGTGCGGCCGATCCGCATCACCAGCGACTTGATTTCCATGAATTCATCCAGGCCGTGGCGGCCTATCTCGCGGCCAAGGCCCGATTGCTTGACGCCGCCGAAGGTCACCTCCGGAAAGCCGTCCATCCAGGTATTGGTCCAGACCGTTCCGGCCTGCGCGCCGCGTGCGAAGCTCAGGCAGGTGTGGATATTTTCGCTCCAGACCCCGGCGGAGAGACCGTAGTCCGCGTCGTTGACGAGGGCGAGCGCCTCTTGCGCGGTGCGGAAGGTCAGGATGGTCAGCACCGGGCCGAACACCTCGTCCCGCGCGATGGCCATGTCTGGCGTGACATGGGTCACCACGGTCGGCTGGTAGAATTGCGGGCCAAGGCCCGGCACCTGCAACGGCTTGCCGCCCAGGGCAATCTGCGCGCCATCCCTGACGGCGGCGGCGACGCAGGCGTCGATCTTCGCGCCGTGTTCGGCCGACACGATAGCCCCGACCTGCGTCGCCGGGTCAAGGGGATCGCCGAAGGCCACCTTCCGGGACAGGGCGACCACACGGGCGGTGAAATCCTTGGCGATATCCTCATGCACGAGGATCCGGCTGCCAGAGTTGCAGCACTGGCCGACGTTGAAATAGACCCCGAACACCACCGCATCGGCGGCGCTTTCCAGATCGGCGTCGGAGAAGATCACCTGCGGGTTCTTGCCGCCCAGTTCCAGCGCCACCTTCTTCAGCGTGCCGCTGGCCGCCGCCGCGATGCCCCGCCCGACGGCGGTCGATCCGGTGAAGGTCACCATGTCCACGCGCGGGTCGCTGGCAAGCGTCGCCCCGACCGGCAGGCCATGGCCAAGGACGATGTTGACCACCCCCGCCGGCAGGCCTGCCTCGATCAGCAACGCGCCAAGCATCACCGTGGTCGAGGGCGTCAGCTCCGACGGCTTGACCACGCAGGTGCAGCCCGCCGCAAGAGCGAAAGGCAGCTTCTGCGACAGGATCCAGAACGGGAAGTTCCAAGGCGTGATGATCGAGACCACGCCGATCGGTTCCTTCAGGACGACCGCCAGCATTTCGGCGCCAAGGCTGTTGTGACTGTCGCCGTGCAGCGTCCGTGCCAAGGCCGCAGCAAAGCGCCAGAGGTCGGCGGCCCCCGACACCTCGCCCCGCGACTGGGTGATCGGCTTGCCGGATTCCAGTGTTTCGAGCAGGGCCATGCGGTCGACATTGGCCTCGATCAGGTCGGCGACCCTGAGCAGCACCGAAGCGCGGGCCTTGCCGGAAAGCTGGCTCCAGCGCCCGTCATCAAAGGCTGTGCGGGCGGCGGCGATGGCGGCTTCGGCCTCACCCTTGTTCCCCTTGGCGGCGCGGCTGACCACCACGCCGTGCGAGGGCGACATTCGGTCGGTCGTGGACCGGTCCGCGCTGTCCAGCCAGATGCCGTCGATCAGGTGACGGGCAAGGAACGGGCTGGCCGGAAGGGCCGTGCCGGAGGACGGGATGAGGGTAAACTCGGTCATCTCAGGTTCCCGGAAATTCAGGTTTGCGCTTGGCCTTGAAGGCAGCGACGCCCTCGTCGCGGTCGGCGGTGGCGGCGATGGCGGCCGAGCCCAGCGCCTCGACCATTGCGGCGCTGTCTTCGCCGATCCCGGCGTGGATCATCGCCTTGGCGATCTCGGTCGCGCGGGGCGACTGCGGGGCGACCTTCCCGGCAATCTCATGCGCCGTGGCGCGGGGATCATCGGCGATCTCGGCGACGAATCCGGCGGCAAGCAGGCGGTCCGCCGCGATCCGGCGGCCGAAAAGCGCCATTTCCTTCAGCATGCCTTCCGGGATCAGCCGGGCAAGGCGCTGCGTTCCCGACCAGCCTGGCACGATGCCCACCCCGGCTTCGGGCAGGGCAATCGTGGCGCGAGGGTCGATCACCCGGATGTCGCAGGCCGCCGCCAACTCCAGCCCGCCACCGAAGGCATGGCCGTTCAGGGCGGCGATGGTCGGCTTCGACAGCCGCGCAAGGCGGTCGAACAGGCGATGCCCGCCGCGCACCCAGGTACGGGCGAAATCGGCGGGGGAAAGCTCGCCCCAGGCGTTGATGTCGGCGCCTGAACAGAAGGCGCGGTCGCCTTCGCCGGTCAGGATCACCGCCCGCACCTCGGCGCGGCCTTCGATCACTTCAAGATGGCCGGCCAGCTGGCCCAGCATCTCGACGGTGAAGCAGTTCAGCTTTGCCGGATTGTCCAGCCGCAGCTCGGCCAGGCCACCGGCGATGTGCAGCCGCACCCCGGTCATGGGCGCCACCCCATCGGGCCATCGCCCAGCAGCGCCAGCGGCATGACGGTCGCGTTCGCCGCCAGCGTCACCCGCCCGCCCGAGGCCGCGACGATATCGCGCGCGGGGTCGATGCCGGGCATGATCTCGGTCGCGACCAGGCCCGCGTCGGTCAGCCGGATCACGCAGCGTTCGGTGATGTACAGCACTTCCTGCCCCTGCGCGCGGGCGCGGTTTCCGGAAAAGGTGACATGCTCCACCCGGTCCACCATCTTGGGGAACTTGCCGGGCTTCACGACCGCAACGCCGCGCGAGGTGACCGCGACCTCTGCCCCGGCCTCGAACCAGCCGGAGAACACGATCTTTCTGGCATGCGCCGTGATGTCGACAAACCCCCCGCAGCCAGCGGTCAGGTAGGGCTTCTTGCCCAGTTTCGATACGTTGACGTTGCCGTCGCGGTCGATCTCCAGGAAGGACAGGAAGGACATGTCGAACCCGCCGCCCTGAAAGTAGATGAACTGCTGCGGCGAGGGCACATAGGCATCCGCATTCGAGGCACAGCCGAAGGCGAAGCCGGTCAGGGGCATCCCCCCCACCGCGCCCTGTTCGATGGCCCAGGTCACGGCTTCGGGGTGGCCTTCCTCCAGCAGGATGCGCGGCACCATGGCGCTGATCCCAAAGCCCAGGTTCGCGGTCATGCCGCCGCGCAGCTCCATCGCGGCACGGCGGGCGATGACCTTCTCGACGCCCGGTTCGGCCAGCGAAAAGCTGGACCAGGGCCGCATGATCTGGCCCGAGATCGCCGGATCATAGGGCGTCTCGCAGGTCTGCTTCTGGTCGGGATCGACGACGACCAGGTCGACCAGATGCCCGGGCACCCGCACGTCATGCGGGCGCAAGCTGCCCTTGGCGGTCACGCGGGACACCTGCGCGATCACCAGCCCGCCGGTGTTGCGGGTTGCGATGGCCTGCTCCAGCCCGCCCAGATAGGCGCCCTCGTGTTCATAGGTCAGGTTGCCGCGTTCATCCGCCGTGGTGGCACGCAGGATGCAGACATCCGGGGCGATGTTCGGGAAATGCAGCCAGGTGTCGCCGTCAAACTCGACACGCCGGACGATGGCCGCCGCCGCCCCGCGCGCATTCATCGCGCAGCCGTCGCGGACCGGATCGGCGAAGGTGTCCATCCCGACCTTGGTCAGCACGCCCGGACGGCGGGCCGCCGCTTCGCGGTGCATGTCGAACATGATCCCCGAGGGCACGTTGTAAGCCGCGACCCGGTCTTCGACGATCATCTTCCAGATCTCGGGCATCGGCAGGTTCGACGACCCCGAGGGGTAGGACCCCGCCAGCACCCGCGCCAGAAGCCCGTCCTGCGCGATCCAGTCCATGCCCTTGACGCCATACATGTCCCCCGCCGCAATCGGGTGCAGCGTGGTGATGGCGCGCGGATGGCCTTCGGCGCGGAACCGGTCCCCCAGCGCTTTCAGCACCAGATCCGGGCAGCCCAGCGCCGAGGAGGACGACACGGTGACAACCGCCCCGTCCGGGATGCGCGCGACAGCTTCGGCGGGCGAGACGACCTTGGTCATGCCGCCACCCCATAGTCGACGACCTGCCGGACACCGGTCCGCGCCGCCTCGCGCACGGCCAGGGCCACGGCCAGCGAGGCGACGCCATCCCGCCCCGTCGCCGCCGGTTGGCCAGTTCCGGCGACGGCGGCAAGGAAGTCCTGCACGCCCTGCGCGTAAAGATCATGCTTCGGGAAGGGATGCGTCTCGCGCCCCTTGGCGGTCACCAAGGTGATCTCGCCAACCGGCGCCTGCGTCATCACGCCTGCGGCGAAGATCGACCCTTCGGTGCCATGCACCTCAAGCCCGCTGCCGGCGAAAGGGTGGGTGAAGCTTTCATGGCTTTGCACCATCGCGCCCGAAGGCATGGCCCAGACTGACATCGCCGAATCCTCGACCCCCTGCCCCATGCCCGAGGATGCCGCCTGCGCCACTACGGTCAGCGGGTCCTCGCCCAGCAGGAACCGCGCCACATCGGCGTCATGCACGGTGATGTCCGCGATCACGCCGCCGCCCGCGCCCGCGTCGGTGATGCGCCAGCCCTGCAGCGACTGCGGCAGGTGGACCGCATGGAAAAGGCGCAGCGACAGCACCCGGCCGACGCGCCCTTTGGCGATCATGTCCCGCATAGCCCGGTGGCTGCCCGAGCAACGCAGGTGGTGGTTGGTCGCCAGAACACGGCCAGAGGTTTCGGCAAAGGCGACCATGGCGGCGGCCTCTGCAAGGGTCATCGCCAGCGGCTTTTCGCACAGCACATGCTTGCCCGCCGCAAGCGCCGCCATGGTCTGCGCCCGATGCTTTTCGTTGGTCGAAGAGATGTAGACCGCCTCGATCTCTGGGAGGGCGAGGAGGTCGGTCAGGTTTGCGGTCGCGCTGGAGATCCCGTGGGTTGCGGCGAAATCCCGGGCCCGCGCCGCATCCGTGCTGGCAACAGCCGCCACGTCGCCACCGGTCGCGCGGATGGCACCGATCATGTGCTGGGCGGCAATATTGCTTGCCCCGATCAAGCCCCAGCGCATGTGGTCACCTCTGAAATGGAACGTTCCCATTGTTTATTGGAACGATCCACATCGAGTCAATAGCATTTCGGGCAAAGACCCTTCCTTGGAACTTCAACGGGCAATTTCGGCCGATCCCCGGTTTCGCATGGAGCCCCGGCAGGACCAGGCCACGGCCCGAACCAGCAGCGCAGGGCAAAGTCCAGCCTCGACCGGGTGACGGCGCAACGGACGGTCGGGGCGGAAATGTCGGGAAAGTGGTGGCGAGGGGGGGACTCGAACCCCCGACCCCGCGATTATGAGTCGCGTGCTCTAACCAGCTGAGCTACCTAGCCACTGCGGCGCGAAGTAAGGGTGCAGCCGGATGAGGTCAAGGGTGAATCGCCACCCGGGGCCGCTCATCCCTTCGTTGCGGGCGGTCTTTGCTTACCCGGCCGCGCAGCGACACGCGCCGGCAGGCGGGCGAAAAGCGGTGGTCAGTGCGCCACCCGGGGCCGACCAGAGGCCGTGGCAGTCACCCTCGCCTCGATGAACATGAGGCGGCCCTCGATCTCGACCTCCTGCACCGCGCGGTCCAGCTTCAGGCGCAGGTCGACCGCGCCGGCGTCCTTTGCCTTTGCAGAGGCCTCGGCCAGCAGCGCGGCTTCCACCGCACGCAGCGCCGCTTCGGCCGAGGCGAAGCTTTCCGGTCCCGACGCCAGATGCGCGACATAGCGTCCCTCGGCGGGCGACGACACCAGGGCCGTGACCCGCTGTGTGATCTGCCCCGCCACCGCTCCGATCGCGTTGGCCACGCCGGCATGTTCCGGCAGGATCATCCGGCACCCCAGACGGTCGCCGACCGCGCCGTAATAGGACGGGGCCGAAGCGCCCAGGCCGATCACCGGAACACCCAGCCGCAGGCTGACCTCGACGATGCCACGGTGCTGGTCCAGACCGGACTGCGCCAGCCGGTGGCGGGAAAGCGCCTCGGGCGTCTCGCCGGCAAAGGCCGGGTCTTCGCCGAAAGCCGCTTCCAGCAGGCAATCGACGGTCTGCCGAGTCAGCTGGTCGACCACGGCCTGCGCCAGGGTCTCTGGCCCGGTCGCGAACCTTTCGCCCGCGCCCGTGCGCCGCTTTGCGATCAGCCGCAGTGCCTTTTCGGCGGCGCGTCCGTCCCAGGCTTCCAGCCGCCCCAGCACATGCGCCGCATCCGATGGCGTGACCCCCGACAGCAGTACCAGCCCGCGCGCGACCAGCCGCTCCAGCGCCGCCACCTCCAGCCGCGAGGTCAGCGCCCCGGCCATCGGCATCGGCCGGTCGATCCGGTCAAGCACCGCAAGGTCACGTGCCGTCAGCCCGCCGCGCTGGCCGCCCCCAGAACTGGCCATCGGCACCACGAAGCGGCCGTCCATCTCGCCCACCGCGTCGTTGGAAAGCCAGCGGTCCAGTGCCGCATGCACCATTGGCCCGTGATCCACCGCCAGCAGCGACACCGGCATCAGCCGCCTTGGCCCCAGCCGCAAACCGCCGGTCAAGCCTTCGGTCACCAGATGCACCTCGCTGTCGCCGCCCAGGCCGGTCGTGCGCATCGCCACCGCCTCGACCATGGTGCGGAACCCGCCGACCCGCGCTCCCATCGGGTCAATCTCGGGCAGCCCGCCGCGCAGCAGCGCCACGTCGGTCGTCGTGCCGCCGATGTCGCTGACCAGCGCGTCCGAGGCCCCGGTCAGCCAGCGCGCGCCGACAATGCTGGCGGCGGGGCCGGAGAGGATGGTCTCGATGGGCCGTTCGCGCACCATGACGGCACTGATCAGCGCCCCGTCGCCGCGCACGACCATCAGGGGCGCGTCGATCCCGACCGCCGCAAGGTGGCGTTCGCAAGCCGCGACCAGCCGGTCGATCATCCCGATCAGCCGGGCATTGAGCACCGCCGTCAGCGCCCGCTTGGGGCCGTTGAGGTTGGCCGACAGCTCATGGCTGCAGGTCACCGGCCGCCCGGTCACCCGGCGGATCAGGTCGCGGGCGGCGATTTCATGGGCGGGATTGCGGGTGGCGAAGCTGGAGGCGACGGCGAAACCCGACACCTCGTCGCTCAACGCGCGCACACCGGTTTCCAAGGCTGACAGGTCCAGCGCTGCGGCCTCGGTCCCCGCATGGGTATGGCCACCGGTCAGATGCAGGACGGGATCGCCCTTCAATGCTTCGGACAGGCCGCCCCGGCCCAGATCGCCTGCGTCAAAGCCGATGAAGACCAGCGCCACGCGGGCCCCCTGCCCTTCGACCAGCGCATTGGTGGCCAATGTCGTGGACAGCGAGACCAGCGCGACCTCGGCGGCCGTCACCCCGGCAGCGGCCAGCGCCGCGTCAACGGCCTGTCCGATACCGACGGCCAGGTCGTGCCGCGAGGTGAGGGCCTTGGCCTTGCCAAGGATGCGGTTCGCGGCCTCGTCAAGGATCACCGCGTCGGTGTAGGTGCCCCCGGTATCGACCCCCAGAAAGTACGACATGCTGCTTCTCGTGCCTGTTCCTGCATCCGCCAGCTAGTGCAGCCGGGCCGGACTGTCATCCCCGGAAGCGACATCACCGCGCCGAACGACGGCGATGCGCCGGGGGAATCTTCAGCACGGAGCGGTATTTGGCCACCGTGCGCCGCGCGATCGGCGCCCCGCCTGCGGCCAGCGCCTCGGCCAGGGCTTCGTCGGTCAGGGGGGCTGCGGGATCCTCGGCCGCCACCAGCCGCGCCAGCCGGTCGCGCAGCGCGCCGGCCGCCGGCCCGCCTTCCTGCAACGGCCGCGAAAAAAGCGCGCGCAGCCACCAGGTGCCAAGCGGCGTGTCGACCGCCGTCCCGGCCACAACCCGGCTGATCGTGCTGGCATGCAGGCCCAGCCCTTCGGCAACCTCGGCCATGGTCATCGACACCAGCGCGCCCGGCCCAAGGTCAAGCGCCGCCTCCTGGCGCGACAGGATGTCCTGGCCCACCGCCATCAGGGTGGCGTTGCGGTTTTCAACCATGCGGATCAGCGTGCGCGCTGCTGCCCGGCCCTTGCCGCGACCTTCGGCCAAGGCCAGCGTCGGCAGGGCTGACCGGTTGAGTGCGACCGTCCAGCCCTGCGGGCCGCGTTCGGCGATCAGGTCAGGTTCGCGCACCGGGGCCGACAGGGCCTGAAAGCGCGCGCCGGGTTTCGGATCGTAGGTGCGCAGGGTGCCGATCCGGGCGCGCAGGTCGGCGGCATCCTGCCCGGTTTCGCGCGCAAGACGGTCGATGTCGCCGCGCGCAACCAGGTCGAGCCGGTCCAGCACCGCCGCCATCGCGGGATCAAGGTCTCCGGCCTCGACCGCCTGCAATCGCAGGCATTCGGCCAATGAGCGGGCGAAAAGGCCGGTCGGTTCAGCTTCGGCCTGCAACCGGGCGAGGATGGCCTCGAACTCGGCGGGACCCGCGCCGATTTCCCGGGCGATGGCTGCCAGCGGTCGGCCAAGCCAACCCGAGGGTTCCAGCGCCTCGACCAGGGTTTCGGCAAGCTTCACCTCACGCGGGGCCAGGCGCAGCCGTTCGACCAGCGCCATCGCATGGGACACCAGACTGGGTGCTGCGGCCTCTTGTTCGCGCAGGCCGTCCGCCTGACCCAGCGCCGCCTTCCAGCGCGGCGTCCATTCTGCGGCAACCGGGCGCGACAGGACGAGGCTTGGGTTCTCGGCCGCCTGTTCCTCCAGATACCGGCTCAGCCCTTCGGCGTCGGCCCGCAGGATCTTGATCGAAGCGGCAAGGGTGGTCGTCAGCGTCAGGCGCTGGGTCTGCTGGATGGTGATGCGGCTTCTGGACTTCATCCTGCCTCCGGCGCCGATCCAAAGCATGGACACCGCAACCCTGCAAGCCTTGTGGCGACCGGGACGCGGATGCGGTCCGCCGGCAGCCTTGTGTCCGGGGCCGCAAACGCCCAATAGATGGCACTGAACGCCCGCAACCGCATGTCCCCACCCATGATCCGGCCCATGATCCCGACCTATCCTGCGCTGCGCGACCTTGTGCTGGTCGGGGGCGGGCATGCGCATGTGCTGGTTCTGAAGATGTGGGCGATGAACCCGCTGCCGGGCACGCGGCTGACGCTGGTCACGCCCGATCCGGTAACGCCCTATACGGGGATGCTGCCCGGCCTGATCGCGGGGCACTACCGCCGGGAAGATCTGATGATCGACCTTGTCAGGCTGGCCCGCCATGCCGGGGCGCGGCTGATCCTGGACCGGGCGACCGGCATCGACCGTGAGACGCGGCTGATCCACCTGCTGGGGCGACCACCTCTGCCCTATGATGTCGCCTCGATCGACGTCGGCATCACCTCGGACCTTCCCGATGTGCCCGGTGCGGCGCATGCCGTCGCGGCCAAGCCCCTGGGGGCCTATGCCGCCGCCTGGGAGGATTTCATCGCCCGTGGCCTTGCCTTCCCCCGCGTGGTGATCCTTGGCGCCGGGCTGGGCGGGCTGGAACTGGCGCTGGCCACCGCGCACCGGCTGCAGGCGGCGGGGGCAAGGCCCACGGTCACCCTGATCGACCGGGCCACGGCGCTGTTGCCCGGATTGGGTGCTGCCGCCCGCAGGAAGGTGCTGGCGCAGCTGGCCGCCAGGGGGATCGCCCTGCGCACCGGCACCGAGGTCGTGAGGATCGCGCCCGCGTCGGTGGTGACCGCCCTGGGCGAGGAGATCGGATCGGACTTCACCCTTACCGTCACGGGTGCGCAGCCACCAGGCTGGCTGGCGGGCACCGGGCTTGTGCTGGAGGGCGGCTTTCTGGTCACGGATGCCTTGCTGCGCACTTCGGACCCGCTGATCCTGGCCGCCGGGGACTGTGCCGGCATCGCCGGGGAAAAGCGGCCAAAAGCGGGGGTATTTGCCGTGCGCGCGGCTTCGGTCCTGCAAGCGAACCTGCGGGCCATCCTGTCGGGTCGGCCGCTGCGACCGTTCCGCCCGCAACGCGATTACCTCAAGCTCATAGCACTTGGTGGCAAGGCTGCGGTCGCCGACAAGTGGGGTCTTGCCGCGTCAGGGGGTCTGCTTTGGCGGCTGAAGGACCGGATCGACCGGCGGTTCATGGCGCGCCTGTCGGACCTTGCCCCGATGCCGCGTGCCCTGGCCCCGCGGAATGCCACCCTGGGCCTGGACGCCCATCTTTCCCGTCGCCCGCTTTGCGGCGGTTGTGGCGCGAAGCTTGGTCCCGGAACCCTGAGCGCCGCCCTTGAGGGCCTGCCGCCACCGGGGCGGACCGACGTGCTGTCCGGAGCAGGCGACGATGCCGCCGTTCTGGCCACTTCGGCGGGGGTGCAGGTCCTGACCACCGACCATCTGCGCGCCTTCAGCCTGGATGCGCGCCTGATGGCCCGGCTGACCGCGCTGCATGCCCTTGGCGATGTCTGGGCGATGGGGGCCGCTCCGCAGGTGGCGCTGGCGCAGGTCACCCTGCCGCCGCTGGATGCGGACCTGCAGGCCCGGATGCTGGCCGAGATCATGGAGGAAGCCGCCGCCACCTTCCGAGCCGCCGGGGCGGATGTGGTGGGCGGCCATTCGACCGAGGGGGCCGAGCTGACGGTTGGCTTCACGGTGACCGGCACGGCCGCGCGCGCCATTGGCAAAGGTGGTGCGCAGCCGGGCGATGTGCTGATCCTGACCAAGCCCCTGGGGTCAGGAACGATTCTTGCCGCCGAAATGGCGCTTGCCCGCCTGCCCGGCCTGATGCTGGGCGAGGTCTGGGCGGCCTGCATCGCCGAGATGTCCCGCCCGCAGGGCAGCGCGGCCGCACTTCTGGCCCCGCAGGCGCGGGCGATGACCGATGTGACCGGCTTCGGCCTTGCCGGGCACCTGCTGGAGATGCTTGCGGCCTCGGGCAGCGGGGCGCGGCTGCGGCTGGATGACATTCCCCTCATGGCCGGCGCGCTGCAGCTGGCGCGCGCTGGCCATGGCTCGTCCTTGCAACCGGCGAACCTTGCCGCGATCAGCTGGCAGATGACGGCACCCGAGGATCCGCGCGTGGCGCTGCTGGCCGATCCGCAGACCTGCGGCGGGCTGCTGGCAGCGGTTCCGGCCGACACTGCGGACGATCTGCTTGCCGCCCTGCTGGGGGCCGGGCACAACGCCGCGCGGATCGGTCAGGTCACTGAAGGACCGGTCCATCTGACGGTCACCATCGAAGCTTAAGGCCCGATCTTTCGACGAAGAATCGCCTGCCCCTCGTCAGATCAGCCCGTCACCGGCCAGCCGTCGATCACCGCGATTGCCTCTTCGGCCGTCTCCACCATGGCGAACAGGGTCAGATCCTCGGGCGAGATCACCCCCGCCTCGGCAAGATGGTTCCAGTTCACCACCTTTTCCCACCACTCCCGCCCGAAAAGCAGGAAGGGGATCGGCTTCATCCGTTTGGTCTGGATCAGGGTCAGGCTTTCGAAAAGCTCATCCAAGGTGCCGAAACCGCCGGGAAAGACGCAGACGGCTTTGGCCCGCATCAGGAAATGCATCTTGCGGATTGCGAAGTAGTGGAAGTTGAACGACAGGTCCGGCGTGACATAGGCGTTCGGAGCCTGTTCGTGCGGCAGCACGATGTTGAGACCGATGGACTGGCCCCCGGCATCATCCGCGCCCCGGTTCCCGGCTTCCATCACCCCCGGACCGCCGCCGGTCATGATGACATTCTCGCGCCCGTAGGTTTCCAGGCTGCGCTCGGTCATGATCCGGGCAAAGCGGCGCGCCTCGTCATAGTAATGCGACAGGTCGGCCAGCGCCCTGGTGCGCGCGGTGTCGCGGTCTTCGGGGGCCGGGATGCGCGCGCCGCCGAACATGACGATCGTCGATTCGATCCCGCGTTCGTCCATGATCAGCTGCGGCTTCAGAAGCTCCAGCTGCAGGCGGACCGGGCGCAATTCCTCGCGCGTCAGGAAATCGCGGTCGGCGAAGGCAAGGCGGTAGGCGGGGGCGCGGGTCTGCGGCGTGTCGGGAATGCGCTTGGTGGCCGCGATATCCTCGATGCTGTCGCGGAACGGGTGGGTGCGGGGTTCGTCTTTCATCTTGGCGGGATCCGGCAATTGCATTCTGTCGCCCCCAGCCTTAACCGCAGGATGCGCATGTTGCCACTTCAAGATGACCCACAATGATGCATGATGCCGAGGTTGTCGTGACGGCCGGACTGGCAGCCCGCCTGCTGGCGGCCCAGGTCCCGCAATAGGCAGGCCTGCCGCTGGCCCCCGTCAGCTCGTCCGGCAGTGACAACGTGCTGTTCCGCCTTGGTGCCGACAGGGTTCTGCGGTTTCCTCGTATTGCCGATGCCGCTGCGCGGATTGGCGTCGAGGCGGACCCGGTCGAGGTGACCCGGATATGGGAGGCGGCGCTGGCCCTGCCGCCGTGGGACGGCGCGCCGGTCCTGGTGCATGCCGATCTGCACCCCCTGAACATCCTGACCCAGGCGGGGGTTGCCTATGCGGTGATCGACTGGGGTGGTTTCTGTGCGGGCGATCCGGCGCAGGACCTGATCTGCGCCTGGACGGTTCTGGGACCGGCAGGGCGCCGGCTGTTCCGTGACCTTGTGTCGGTCGATGATGCGACCTGGGCGCGGGGCCGGGCGCTGGCCTTTTCCAAGGCGCTGATGGCCACACCCTATTACCGCGACACCAATCCTGCGCTACGGGACGTGATGCGGCGAACGCTGACACAGACAATCGCGGACTGGCCAAGGTGAGTTGCAGTACTGGTCGGTGGTGACTATGCAGGCAACATCTTTGCTGGAGAGACCGCCATGACCCACGCCGCCCTTGAAACCGCCATCGACGCCGCCTGGGAGGCGCGCGAGACGATCAGCCCGGCGACCAAGGGCGAGGCGCGGGATGCGATCGAGGCGACGCTGACCGCGCTGGACAGCGGCACGCTGCGGGTGGCCGAGAAGCGGGGCAGTGACTGGCATGTGAACCAGTGGGCCAAGAAGGCGGTGCTGCTGTCCTTCCGACTGACCGACATGCACGAGATTTCCGGCAGCAACGGCGGGGCAAACTGGTGGGACAAGGTGCCGTCGAAGTGGCAGGGCTGGACCGCGGAGGACTGGCGCAAGGCCGGCTTCCGCGCGGTGCCGGGGTCGATCGTGCGGCGCAGCGCGTTCATTGCGAAAAACGTCGTGCTCATGCCGTCCTTCGTGAACATCGGGGCCTATGTCGGTGAAGGCAGCATGGTGGACGGCTGGGCCACGGTTGGCTCTTGCGCACAGATCGGCAGGAACGTGCATCTGTCAGGCGGCGTCGGCATCGGCGGGGTGCTGGAGCCGATGCAGGCCGGACCGACGATCATCGAGGACGACTGCTTTATCGGCGCGCGGTCCGAGGTGGTGGAGGGCTGCATCATCCGGGAAGGGTCGGTCCTTGGGATGGGGGTCTTCATCGGCAAGTCCACCAAGATCGTCGACCGCGAAACCGGCGCCGTGATGTATGGCGAGGTGCCCGCCGGGTCGGTCGTCGTGGCCGGGTCGATGCCGTCGAAGGGCGGGATCAACCTGTACTGCGCGGTGATCGTGAAGAAGGTCGATGCGCAGACCCGGTCGAAGACCAGCATCAACGAGCTTCTGCGCGACTGACGGTCAGACCAGAAGCGCCGCCGCCTGCGCCGTGGCTTCGGGCCGTGCGGCGGGGCCGCAGCCGTGATCAGGGTTGTCGGCCAGTTCGGGGAACAGCGCGAGCAGTTCGGCCTGCGTGTCGGCATCATGGCCGGCAAGCGAGGCCGGGCCGGGATGGTAGCTTTCGCTCCACAATCCTTCGGCGCGAATGATCTGGTGACGGTCGAACAAGAGGTGGTGATAGGTCACCGGCGCGCCCGACCTGTCCTGCTGCAGACGGCCCGCCCGAACCAGATGGATTGCCCGGACCAGAACCTCGGCCGCGCCGCAGTAAAGCTCGGCCCGCCAGCCGGTGAAGTGCAGCCGGTGCTGCGGCGACACGGCCAGCGCACCATGATCGCCGAAACTGCCGGCCGGGATGGTGACCGGGGCCATGGACCCAAGCGAAGACACCTGCCGGGCGCCGTGCCAGCGGACCGGCTGCCAGCCGTCGTCCAGTGTCAGGACCAGATCACCGACGCGGACATCCTGCACCGGAACCGCGCCCCGCGCGGTTTCGATCCGGCAACCGGCGACAAAACAGGGCACGATGCTGCCATCGACAAAGCCGACATCGGAGATCTGGTCGGCGTTCTTCACCTCATAGGAAAAGCTGGCCGGGCCATAGGGGTCGGACGCATCGGTCAGGATGGTGATCGTGCCGTTGGCATTGACCTGGATCGTCAGGCCCGACGGCAGGGTGATCATCTCGCCGGCAAGGACCGGAACGCCGTTGATCTTGGTGATCGTCAGGGTCCCGGCGCCGGAATTGGTGTCATTCCCGACAAGATCGACAATCACGTCCTCGCCGCGCTTGACGGAAAAGCTGTCGTCGACGGCGACGACGACGGTCTGCACGGAATCGCCCGCGATCAGCAGGTTGCTGTCGTAGACCGAGTCACCCCCGTCGGCGATGCCGATCTTGATGCGGTTCACCACCCCGGCATTGACCGGTGCCTTCAGCGTCAAGGTGACGGTGAAGCCATCCATCTCGGTGTTGCGCTGGTCCAGCGCGTTGTCGACATAGAGGTTGCCGTTCGACGTCGGGTTGATGTTGTTGATCGAGATGTCGCCGTTGCCGACGGTCAGTTCCGCCTTGACGCCGTTCACCCAGACGCCGACTGCGTCGTTGAAACCCGAGCCGACATATTCCAGATACTCCTCGGACGAGAAGGTGATCTGCATGGTCAGCGTCGATCCGGTCGGGATGAAATCGGCCTCGAAGATCGCCGCGTCGAAGGTGCTGACCCCCGCCACGGCGTTCAGGTCGCTGTCGTTGTTGACGCCGCCGGTATTGGTCGACCGCGAGGCAGACTGGTTCGCCTCACCGCTGCTGTTGGTGAAGTCCGAGGCCCTTCCTGTCGACAGGATGACACCACGGTCCGACGGGGTGACGCCCGGAGCGGTCAACAGACCGTTGGAATAGATCCCGGCCGACGCCGGATCGCCGGTGTAGGAGGCGCGGACGATGCTGATGCTGGAGCCGAACATCGTCTCGGCCATCTGCATGGCGCTGGCAGAAGTGTCGACCGGAAGTTTGCTGGCGGTAACCACGTGATCCTCGGCGCTGTCCTGCCGTCCAAGTGTTGTCCCGAACACCTAAGAAACGGCTAACCCTGCCCTGCACAAACGCTTTCGATGCGGCCGGAATGGGGTCTGAGGCTGGCCGAACGATGAAGAATTGTGGTCGCACTGCCCAAGTCTCCCGCATAGGGCGAGCGTGTCGCAGGCCCGGCATGTCTGGCGGAAGGCGTTTCCTGCGCGCAGGACGTCCCGCCAGAACGACCGAGACCGGTCAAAGCCGCTTCTGACGGATCGCTCGGGTCTTGGCATCGCGGCGGGGCGCGACTAGGTTCGGCCGACGAGGGAGACCCCGATGAACGACCAAGACACCGCCAGCGCCCGGCCGAAACGCCCGCAGAAGATCTTTACCCTGGTGGTCGAGGTCGGCCGCAAGCCGGGCGACGGGCTGCCCGACAAGGCGACCGGTGCCGGCCTGGTGATCTATGCCAGCGGCGTCGACGAGGCCGAGGCGGTGCGCGAGACGGTGGCGATCCTCAAGGAGGCCGACCTTGCGCCGCTGGAGGTGACGGGGCACGGCACGCTGGAAGACCGGATCAAGGACGGCGAAGACATCCCCGAGGAAGAGCAGGCGCTGATGCTTCGGGCTTTGGCGGAAAACTCGGTCATCGTCGCTGAAATGACGCCGTTCTTCGACTGACTGTCCGCTGATCGCGCGCAAGTTGCAGGTCTGCCTGCAAACGGATAGTCAGGGCCTTTCCCGTCTCCGTTCCGGAATTCCGCATGCCCGACCAGCCTCTAGACCCCGTTGACCTGACTGCCCGGCTGATCCGCTGCCCCTCGGTCACCCCCGCAGAAGGTGGCGCGATTGCACTTCTGGCCGGGGTGCTGGCCGCCGGCGGTTTCAGCTGCACCCGCGTGGACCGGGGCGGCATCGCCAACCTTTATGCGCGCTGGGGCAAGGCCGGGGCGAACCGGTCCTTCGGGTTCAACGGGCACACGGATGTGGTCCCGGTGGGCGACGCGGCGGCCTGGACGCATGACCCGTTCGGAGCCGAGATCGCCGACGGCCTGATGTATGGCCGGGGCGCCTGCGACATGAAGTCGGGCGTCGCGGCCTTTGTTGCGGCGGCGGTGGATTTCGTGCGGGAAACTCCACCGGATGGCGCGGTGATCCTGGCGATCACCGGCGACGAGGAAGGCGAGGGCCGCGACGGCACCATCGCCATCCTGGACTGGATGGCCTTCAACGGCGAGCGGATGACGGATTGTCTTGTGGGGGAACCCACCTGCCCGCACGAGATGGGCGAGATGATGAAGATCGGTCGCCGGGGGTCCATGACCGCGCAGGTGACGGCTGCGGGGGTGCAGGGGCACTCGGCCTATCCGCACCGGGCGAAGAACCCGCTTTCAGCGCTGGTGAAGCTTCTGGCCCGGCTGGATGCCGAACCGCTGGACCGGGGCACCCCGCATTTCGACCCGTCGACGCTGGCGATCACCACGATCGACACCGGCAATATCGTGTCGAACATCATCCCGGCGCGGGCGACCGCCGCGGTTAACATCCGCTTCAATGACCTGCACACGGGCGACAGCCTGTCGGACTGGTTGCAGGGCGAGGCGGCGGCGGTTGCCGAGACGACAGGGGTGGAGATCGCGCTGAAGATCTCGGTTTCCGGCGAAAGCTTCCTGACCCCGCCGGGTCAGCTGTCAGCGCTGGTGTCGCGGGCGGTTCAGGCCGAGACGGGGCGCAAGCCCGTGGCCTCGACCAGCGGTGGCACATCGGACGCGCGCTTCGTCAAGGATCATTGCCCGGTGGTGGAATTCGGGCTGGTGGGCAAGACCATGCACCAGGTCGACGAACGGGTGGAGGTGGCGCAGATCCACCAGCTGAAGGCGATCTATGGCCGGATCCTGCAGGACTACTTCGCATGATGCGGATCGAGGTCACCCGCGACATCGACACTTGCCGCGCTTTGCGCCGGACAGTGTTCATCGAGGAACAGGGCGTCAGCGAGGCCGATGAGGTCGACGGGCTGGACGGCGCGGCGATCCACCTGCTGGCGCTGGTGGAAGGCCGCGCGGTCGGCACGGCGCGGATCCTGCTGAAGCAGGAAGCCGGCAAGATCGGCCGGGTCTGCGTGCTGCCGGAGGCGCGCGGCACCGGCCTTGGCGCGGCGCTGATCCGCGCCGCTCTGGACTGCTTGCGCACCCTGCCGGGACTGACCGAGGCCAGGCTTGGCGCGCAGTCGCATGCGACGGAGTTCTACGAAAAGCTGGGTTTCGTGGTGCAGGGAGACGAATTCCTTGACGCCGGCATCCCGCACCGCCACATGCGCCGCGCCCTGTGACCGGCGGCAGTTGACATGAGCGCGTTCCGCGCGAAGACCTTTTGTCTCGCCGGATGCGCGTGAAGAACGCACATCCAGCTCGGGCAGAAAGCCTCCGGCGGGGATATTTGCGCAAATGTGAAAGGGGCAGTCGGGTAGTCTTCCCCGCCCCGGCGTGCTAGGTCTGCGACCATGAAGAACCTGCCCTCCAAGGACCAGATCCGCCAATGGATCACCGACAATCCCGGTCTTGCCGCCAAGCGCGACATTGCCAAGGCCTTCGACATCAAGGGCGACGGCCGGATCGAGCTGAAGCGCCTTCTGCGGGAACTTGAAGGCGACGGCGTGGTCCAGAAGACTGCGCGGCGTTTTCATGAGGCCGGGACATTGCCGCCGGTCGCGGTCCTTCAGGTGTTGCCACCGGACCAGGCAGGCGATCTTTACGCCCGACCGCTGGAGGAAGGCGTGGACGACAGCCTGCGCATCCTGATCATCCCGCAGAAGGGCGATCCGGCGCTGGGCGCGGGTGAGCGCATCCTGGCCCGCCTTGCCCGGGTGGATCTTGACGATCATGCCTACGAGGCCCGGCTGATCCGCAAGCTTGGGTCGAACCCGGCGAAGGTGCTGGGCATCTTCCGGACCGGCGCGGAAGGGGGGCGGATCCAGCCGATCGACAAGGGATCGGACAAGGAATGGCGCGTCTCGGCCGACATGACGCTGGGCGCGAAGGAGGGCGAGCTGGTCGAGGCCGAGGCCGTCGGGGCCCGCCGCCTGGGCCTGCCGCAGGCGCGGGTGCTGGCGCGGCTGGGTGATCCCTCGGGCCCGCGCGCGGCCAGCCTGATCGCGATCCACCAGCACGGCATTCCCGATCAGTTCCCCGACGCGGTGATGCTTGAGGCGGACGGGGCCGAACCCGCGGGGCTGAAGGGCCGCGAGGATCTGCGCGCGCTGCCGCTGGTCACCATCGACCCGGTCGATGCCCGCGACCGCGATGATGCGGTGCTGGCCGAGGCGGACAGCGATCCGGGCAATCCGGGCGGGTTCATCCTGTGGGTCGCCATCGCCGACGTGGCGCATCATGTGACGCCGGGCAGCGCGCTGGACCGCGAGGCGCGCAAGCGCGGGAATTCGACCTACTTCCCCGACCGCGTGGTGCCGATGCTGCCCGATATCCTGTCGGGCGATCTGTGCAGCCTGCACGAAGGCGTGGACCGCGCCTGCCTGGCGGTGCGGATGGTCATTGACGCGGACGGCGTGAAGCGCAGCCAGCGGTTCCTGCGCGGGATGATGCGCTCGGCCGCGTCGCTGCATTACGCGCAGGTGCAGGAGGCGGTGGACGGCACCCCGGATGCCGCGACCGCCCCGCTGCTGGAGCCGGTGCTGGCGCCGCTTTATGCCGCCTATGCCGCCCTGGTCCGCGCGCGTGAGGCGCGGCAGCCGCTGGACCTTGACCTGCCCGAACGCAAGATCCTGCTGGATGCGGCGGGCCATGTCACCTCGGTCGCGTTCAAGGACCGGCTGGATGCGCACCGGCTGATCGAAGAGTTCATGGTGCTGGCCAATGTCGCCGCCGCCGAAGAGCTGATCCGGCTGAAGCGACCCCTGTTGTTCCGCGTGCATGAGGAACCCTCGCCGATGAAGCTGGACAGCTTGCGCGAGGTGGCCGAAGGCGCCGGGCTGACACTGGCCAAAGGGCAGGTCCTGAAAACCCAGCACCTGAACCGGCTGCTTGCCCAGGCCGAGGGCACGGAGTTTGACGAGCTGATCAACATCTCGACCCTGCGGTCGATGACCCAGGCCTATTACCATCCAGAAAACTTCGGCCATTTCGGCCTGGCCTTGCGGAACTATGCGCATTTCACCAGTCCGATCCGGCGCTATTCCGATCTGATCGTGCATCGCGCGCTGATCGCCGGGCATGGCTGGGGAAAGGATGGCCTGAGCCAGTGGGACATCGAGAACCTGGAAGAGACCGCCAAGCTGATCTCGGACGCCGAGCGGCGTAGCATGGCGGCCGAACGCGACACCACGGACCGCTACCTGGCCGCCTATCTGGCCGATCGGGTTGGGGCCGAGTTTGCCGGTCGGATTTCCGGGGTGCAGCGCTTTGGCCTGTTCATCCGGCTGGACGAGACCGGGGCGGACGGCCTGATCCCGATCCGCGCGCTGGGGCGCGAGTTCTTTCACCATGACGAGGCCAGCCAGACGCTGACGGGGTCGGACAGCGGGCTGGTGCTGGGGATCGGGCAGCGCGTGACGGTGCGGTTGACCGAGGCGGTGCCGGTGACCGGCGGGCTGATCCTGGAGCTGCTGGCCGTCGAGGGTGCAGCAATGAAGCCTGCCGGACGCAAGGGCGGACGGTATCAGCCACGCAAGCCCGCTCAGGCGGCGGCAAAACGGCGGGTGGTGCGGCGGCGGAAATGACGGGCGGGACAGATTTCTTCGAAGAAGTTTGCAAGATCCTGCGACGGATCCTGGCGGCTGCCGTCCTTGCCATAAGCCTTGCGGCCACGGTCGCCGCACAGAGCGTCCTTCCCGATGCAGCGGCGACAACGGAGGCCGAAATGGGCACGCAGGCCGGGCTTGACGCTTGGGTTCAGGACTTCCGCCCAAGGGCGCTGGCGGCAGGGGTGCCGGCCGCGACCTTCGATGCCGCACTGCGGGGCGTCGAGTTCAACCCGAAGGTCGTTGAGCGTGACCGCAACCAGAATGAATTCACCAAGACGGTCTGGGATTATCTTGACACCGCCGTATCGGAGGACCGCGTGGCGCTGGGCCGCAGGGCCTTGGTCGACCACGGCGCACTTCTGGCGCGGATCGAGGCGGAGTATGGCGTCGAGAAACAGATCCTCGCCGCGGTCTGGGGGCTGGAAAGCGCCTATGGCACCTATCGCGGCGATCTTCCGGTCACAGGCTCGCTGGCGACGCTGGCCTATGACGGGCGGCGGGGTGCGTTCTTCGAGGCCGAGCTGATCGCCGCGCTGAAGATCATCGCGGGAGGGCATGTGGACAGCTTCACCGGCAGCTGGGCCGGGGCCAGCGGGCACACCCAGTTCATGCCCTCCAGCTGGGAGCGTTTTGCGGTCGATTTCGACGGCGACGGCAAGCGCGACCTTTGGGGGGATGATCCGGGCGACGCGCTGGCTTCGACCGCGAATTACCTGCGGCACTGGGGCTGGACCAAGGGGATGCCCTGGGGTCTGGAGGTGACGTTGCCCAAGGGGTTCGACGTCGATCAGACGACTGAACGGGTGGTAAAGCCGGTGCCGGACTGGCAGGCGCTGGGGGTGCGGACCGCCGCCGGGGGTGATCTGCCGGATCACGGGCCGGGGTCGATCCTTCTGCCCGGAGGCCACCGGGGAGCGGCGTTCCTGATCTTTCCGAATTTCCAGGTGATCGAGAGATACAACACAGCCGACGCCTATATCATCGGCATCGGCCACCTGGCAGACCGTATCGCCGGAGGCCCGCCGATCGCCGCCCCGTGGCCGCGCGATCTGCGGGCGCTGACCCTGGACGAGAGGCGCGAGCTGCAGGATCTGCTGGGCAAGGCCGGGTTCGACCCCGGCGGCGTTGACGGACGGATGGGCCCAAAGACGATCGCCGCCATCAAGACCCTTCAGAAAGCACGGGGACTGGTGCCGGACGGCTATCCCGGGCTGGACGTGCTGACACTGTTGCGCTGAGCTGTCCGGGCCGGGTTGGGCGGGGCCGGGTTGGGCCGGGTTGAGCCGGGCCGGGATCTCAGCCCTTCAGGCAGTCGGCAAATGTCCGGGCCATGCCGCGCAAGAGGGCGGCATAGGCATCCGGTCCCGGCTTTAGGCTGGAGCCCACCGGGTCAAGCGCCGCGCCGATCCGGGCACCGGTTCCTTCGGCCATCTGGGTGACCAGCGCCGGATCGTGCTGCACCTCCGGGAAGATGCACAGCACTGCGCCGGCCTCCATCGTGGCGCGCAGGTCGTTCAGTCGCTGCGCCCCGGGCGAGGCGGCATCGCCCAGCGCGATGCTGCCGGCCATGGTCAACCCGTAGTGCCCGGCGAAATAGCCATAGGCGTCGTGAAAGGTGACCAGAGGCTTGCCCGCGACCGGCGCCAGGATGGCGGCAAGCTCGGCGTCCAGAGCGTCGATCCGCCCGGCGGCTGCGGTGGCGTTGACCGCGTAGGTGGCGGCGTTGGCCGGGTCAAGCCGCGCAAGTTCGGCCGCGATCAGGCCAAGCCAGTGCCGACCATTGCCGGGATCAAGCCAGGCATGCGGGTCGGCGCCGTCATGGCCATGGTCGTGGTCGTCTTCGGCGTGATCTTCGCCTTCCCTTGCATGTTCTGCGCCTTCCTCGGCGTGGTTCTCGCCTTCCTTGGCGTGGTCATGGCCTTCTTCCGCATGGTCGTGCCCGGTTTCGCCGTAGGCGCGGGTTTCGGTGCCTTCGGCCGTCAGCAAGGCCAGGGCGGCGGCCCCTTCCGGGCGCGTCTGCAAGGCTGCGTCAAGCCAGGGTGTCAACTCGGGGCCGATCCAGACCACAAGGTCCGCGTCCGCGACCGCTCTCGCCTGGCTGGGGCGCAACTGGAAATCATGCTCGTCAGCGCCCGTGGTCAGCAAAAGCGCGGGCTGGCCGAGGTCGCCCATCACCTCGGCCACCAGCGCGTGTACCGGGGGGATGTCGGTGACGACCAGGGGCACCTCGGCAAGGACCGGGGTGCTGGCAAAGGCAAGAGTTATGATATAACGCATGGGATGGGCCTTCCAAAGCTATGGCCGGTCTATGAATGTAATATCATAACAGGTCAAGTCCGATCATGTCCGCCCGCCACTCCTCTGCCGACCATGGCACCGACCCGGCCTTTGCCGCGCATGACCACGCCCATTGCGCCACCGATGCCCTTGCCCGCGCCGAAGCGGTTGCCGAGGCTGCGGGCGCCCGATTGACCCCGGTGCGCCGCCGGGTGCTGGAAATCCTGCTGGAAGAGCACAAGGCGCTTGGTGCCTACGAGGTGCTGCGCCGACTGGCCGAGGCCGGCTTCGGCAACCAGCCGCCGGTCGCCTATCGGGCGCTGGAGTTTCTGGTCGATCACGGGCTGGCGCACCGGATCCAGCGTCTGAACGCCTTCACCGCCTGTACCCATGCCGGCGCGGCGCATGCCCCGGCCTTCCTGATCTGCGAGGTCTGCGCGACCGTGGCCGAAGCGGACGCCGGACCGGCCCGCACGGCGCTTGAAACGGCGGCGACCGCCCTGGGCTTCGTGGTCGAACGGTCCACGATCGAAGCGCTTGGCCTGTGCCCCGCCTGCCGGAAGGACGCGGCATGACCCTGATCGCGGCCGAACACATCTGCGTCCGCATTGGCGGCGTCGAAGTGCTGCACGACGTCAGCCTTGGCATCGCGGCAGGCGAGATCGTGACCATCCTTGGGCCGAACGGATCCGGGAAGTCGACGCTCTTGCGCGCGCTTCTGGGCATCCTGCCGGTGGCCGAGGGTCGGATCCTGCGGCAGGCCGGTCTCAGTATCGGATATGTTCCGCAGCGGCTGCAGATCGACCGGACGATGCCGATCACCGTCCGCAGGTTCCTGTCGCTGCCGGTCCGCTCGGCCGATGCCGACGCCAGTGCCGCGCTTGCACAGGTGGGCATGGCCGGACAGGGCCGCGCCCAGATGACCGCATTGTCGGGCGGGCAGTTGCAGCGGGTGCTGCTGGCGCGCGCGCTGCTGGGCAGGCCGCAGATCCTGCTGCTGGATGAGCCGACCCAGGGCCTGGACCAGCCGGGCGAGGCCGCCTTCTACCGCCTGATCGAGGACGTCCGCCGCGACACGGGTGCGGCCGTGCTTATGGTCAGCCATGACCTGCATGTGGTGATGGCGGCATCGGACCGGGTGATCTGCCTGAACGGCCACATCTGCTGCGAAGGCACGCCCCGCGTGGTGTCGAACGCGCCGGAATACCGCGCGCTGTTCGGGCTGGGCACCCAGGGCGCGCTGGCGCTTTACCAGCATGAACACGACCATGACCATCCGGCCGAAGCAGGCCATGCGCATCACCTTCACCATGACCATGCGCATGATCATGCTTGACGATTTCCTGGTGCGGGCTGGCCTTGCGGCGGTGGGCCTCAGCCTGGCGACCGGACCGCTGGGGTCCTTCGTCGTCTGGCGCAGGATGGCTTACTTCGGCGACGCGACTGCGCATGCCGCCGTCCTTGGCGTGGCCCTGGCGCTGGCGACGGACCTGCCGATCGGCCTTGGCACGCTGGTCGTGGCGCTGGCGATGGCGGTCACGGTGGCGGGCCTGTCGGCCCGGGGCTGGGCGATGGACACCACGCTTGGGGTGCTGGCCCATTCGGCGCTGGCCTTCGGTCTGGTCGCGGTCAGCTTCTTTCCGGCTGTGCGGACCGACCTGTCCGCCTACCTTTTCGGCGACATCCTTGCCGTCAGCCGGTCCGAGCTTGGGCTGGTCTGGCTGGGGTCGCTTCTGGTGCTTGGTCTGCTGGCCTGGCGCTGGCAGGCCCTGCTGACCGCGACGCTGAGCGAGGACCTGGCCCATGCCGCAGGCTTGCGTCCCGACCGCGAGCGGCTGGTGCTGGTCCTGGCGCTTGCCATCGTCGTGGCGGTTGCGCTGAAGGTGGTGGGCGCGCTTCTGGTCGCGGCGATGCTGATCATCCCGGCCGCCGCCGCGCGCGGGTTTGCGCGGACGCCGGAAGCGATGGCCCTGCTGGCGGTCGTCTTCGGCATCCTGTCCGGGCTTGGAGGCCTGGCGCTGTCGCTTTGGCAGGACACGCCGACCGGCCCGTCGATCATCGTCGTGGCGGCGGTGCTTTTTGCCATCAGCGCGGGGCGGGGCCAGGCCGGAAATTGACAAGAATCTTCGTTGTCTGCCCGAAGCTTGCCCCAATCTTGCGTCACAAAGGCCTGGCTCACCCGGGAAGGAGAGGTCCGTGCTGCGACTGATGGGATTTCTGGTGCTGGTGCTTGCGGGCGCCGGTGGTATCCTTTTTCTGGACTACAACCGGACGGTCCAGGCCGCAGGCGCAGGCGAAGCCACGGCCCCAAGCTTCCGCAGCTATATCGAAGCGGTCCCGGCAAGGCTTGTCAGCCTGAGCGGATCTTCCCAGGCCTCATCGACCACCAAACCGCTTGCAGACCTGATGCCCCGCCCGCCCGAAGGCTGGACGGCGCGCCCGGTTCAGGACACCGACATCGCCAGCTTCCTGCCCAAGTCGCGCGGCAAGGGCGATCCGGCGTCGATCGACCTGGTCAAGGCCGCAGGCAGCAGCCGGGCCGCGAAAGGGACCGACGTGGCGATCCTGGCCTTCGAAAAGGGGGAACGCCGGGTGGTTTTCCAGGTCACCCGTCATCCGGACCGGATCTTTGCCAGCCTTGAAGCCATCGAAAGGCGGTTCGATCTGCAGATGCAGGCGGCCGAAGTCCGTGGCCGGCCTTTCATCACCGCGCGCGGGCTGGACGTGACCGAGGAATTCCTTGGAGACGGAATGCGCGTGCGCTATTTCAGCGCCAGTGTCGGTGCGCAGATCCAGATCCGGGTGCTGGCATCCAAGCGGCTGAAGGATGCCGAGCTTCTGGCCTTCTTCGAGACGCTGAATGTGCAGGCGCTGAATGCGGCGGTGATCGACCGGCAACCCGGGCTGGGCGAAGTTCCGGTGATGGTGCTGGCCTCGGCGCTGGGCGAGGCGGACCTTGCCGCCTATGAGGCCGATCGCGCCGCCCGCGCCGATGCGGCCGTCCGGCGCGCCCGTGACCTGCGGGCCGCAGCCGAAGCCGAACGCGCCTTAGCCGCCGAAGGCGCGGGCGTTGCGCCGGATACGGGTTCCAGCCCTGCCGCCGTCTCGACGTGCAAGAAGGACGCCGGCGGCATCAAGCGCTGCAGCGTCAGTCCGCAAGGCTGAGGCGGGGCCTCAGAACGTCAGGCCGGAAAAGCGCGACGGTGCCTGTGGCACGCCGGGCAGGACGCACAGCATTTCGTACAGCAGGTTCGCCCCGATCAGCGCGGTGTTGCCGCTGGGGTCATAGGGCGGCGACACCTCGACAAGGTCGCCGCCGACGATGTTCAGCCCCTGACAGCCCCGGATGATCTCCAGCGCCTGCCAGGTGGACAGGCCGCCTGGTTCCACTGTTCCCGTGCCCGGGGCAAAGGCCGGGTCAAGGCTGTCGATGTCATAGCTGATGTAGACCGGCGCATCGCCGATCGTCGCACGGACCTGCGCCATGAGGCCGGTCAGCGATTTGTGCCAGCATTCCTCGGCCTGCACCACCGTCCAGCCCTGGCCGCGCGCCCAGTCGAAATCCTCGGGCGCATAGCCGGTGGCGCGCAGGCCGATCTGGAACACCTTGTCGTTGATCAGGCAGCCGTCCTCCCAGGCGCGGCGGAAGGGGCAGCCGTGCGCGACCGTCTCGCCGAACATGGTGTCGTTGATGTCGGCATGCGCGTCGATGTGGATCAGGGCGACCGGGCCGTGCCGTTCCCTGATCGCCCGCAGGATCGGCCAGGTCAGGGTGTGGTCGCCGCCAAGGGTCAGGGGGATCACGCCGTGGCCAAGCACCTCGCGGTAGTGGGCGGTGATGATGTCCACGGTCTTTTTCAGATCGAAGGTGTTGATCGCCACATCGCCGATATCAGCGACCTGCAGATGATCAAAGGGGGCCGCGCCGGTGGCCATGTTGTAGGGCCGGATCATCCGGCTTTCGTCCCTGATCTGCCGTGGCCCCAGCCGCGTGCCGGGGCGGTTGCTGGTGCCGTGGTCCATTGGCACGCCGATGAAGGCCACGTCCAGCCCCTTGGCCGAGGTGGCCGCAGGCAGCCGCATCATCGTTGCCGGCCCGCCGAAGCGCGGCATGTCGTTGCCGCCCAGCGGCTGGTTGAACCTGGTCATATGCCTTTTCCTTTCAGCCATACGCTGATCATGTCGCGGTGCCGCGCGCCCGGGTAACTTGGGAAATGTCCGCCATGCACCACCCGCACCGGCAGGGCCAGCAGACGCTCCATCGACACGAGATACTGTGCCTGTTCAAGGTCACTTGTGCCCTCGATCAGCTCGCCGTCATAGACGATATCGCCCGAAAACAATACCCCGGTTGCTGCCTCCCACAGGGCGATCCCGCCCGGGGAATGGCCAGGGGTATGGATCACCTGAAACTGCCGGTCGCCAAGATCGACCACATCGCCGTCCCACAGAAGCCGTGTGGCCGGGGCGGCTTGCACGGCATAGGTCGCGCAGGTGAAGGGGTCTGGCGGCAAGGTGGTGAAGATATCATCGGTCACATACTTGTCGGCAAAGGTGTTTTCCCGCGTGGGTGCGCGCAGAAGATGCGCCTCTGCCCCGTGGCACAGCCGGCAGGGAAATTCGTGGTGCAGCCCGATGTGGTCGAAATGCGTGTGGCTGGCCACCGCCTGCAACGGGCGTTCGGTGACCAGCGGAACGCGGTCGCGCAAGGACACGACGCCCATGCCGCTGTCGACCAGCATGTCGCTGTCACGCCCCCGGACGTGCCAGACGTTGCAGCGGTAGAATTCGCGGATATGCGGTTCGTCGATATGGGTGACGCCGTCGCCCACCGACCGCACCCGCCACCAGTCTTCCGGCCGTGCCCTCATCCCTGCAGAACCACATGGCTTTCCGCCCCAAGGTCCAGGACCGCGCCGACCTCTGGCACCGCAGATTGCGGCAGATGCACCACCAGCCGCAAGTCGGGCGCGGCCAGTGGGGACACATGCGCACGGACATGGGTGCCGAAGAAGGCCACATCCGCCACCCGGCATGGCCCGAGCCGCAGCGTCCCCGTGGTGGAAATTGCTTCGGGCCGCAAGCAGAGCGTGCCATCCGCCACCGGCACCGGGCCGAAGGGGGCTTGCCCGCCCAGCACTGGAACCCGGTTCACCTCGCCCATGAAACTGGCGGTAAATAGGGTCTTGGGGTGCAGGTACACCTCACGCGGGGGGGCGAAATCCTCGACCTGCCCCGCGTTCATCACCACGATGCGGTCGGCGATGGCCATCGCTTCCTCCTGGTCATGGGTCACATGAACAAAGGTCGTCCCCACCCGGCGCTGGATCGCCTTCAGCTCGTCCTGCATCTGGCGGCGCAGCTTCAGGTCCAGCGCGCCGAGCGGTTCGTCCAAAAGCAGAACCTCGGGCTCCACCGCCAGCGCTCGGGCCAGGGCCACCCGCTGCCGCTGCCCGCCCGACAGCTCATGCGGACGATGGTCGCTGCGCCCGTCCAGGCCGACCAACGCCAGCATGGCGTCGGCCTTCGCCGCGCGTTTCGCCCGCGAAACCCCGCGCATCCGCAGGCCGAAGGCCACGTTGTCGCGCAGGCTAATGTGGGGGAAGAGGGCATAATCCTGAAACACCGTCGTCGTCGGCCGGTCCTTCGGGGCCACCCCTGCCATGTCACGCCCGCCGATCAGCACGCGGCCTTCTGTCGGTTCGGCAAAGCCGCCGATGATGTTGAGCAGCGTGGTCTTGCCGCAGCCCGAGGGGCCAAGGAGGACGACAAACTCCCCCGCTTCGATATCAAGCGTCACGGCATCCAGCGCCGTGGCGCTGCCATAGCGTTGCGACACCTGCAGGATGGACACCGCGGCAGTCATCTTGCCCTCCGGAAAACTGTCAGTTCAAGCACGATCACCAGCGCCACCGAAACAAGGAACACCAGCGCGCCGACGGCATTGGTCGCGGGCGACAGGCCGGATTTCAACATCGACCAGATCTCGACCGGCAGGGTCACGTCAAAGCGGGTCAGCAGGAAGGCGATGATGAACTCGTCCCAGCTGAAGGTGACGGACAGGAAGAAGGCGGCGGCAAGGGGGGCGGTTAGCATCGGGGCGGAGACCAGCGCCAGCACCTTCCATTCCGGCGCGCCCAGATCGCGCGCGGCGCGTTCGGCGGATTTCTGGTGGTCGCCCATCGCGGCATAGGTGATGGCAAAACACAGGGGCAGGTTGATCACCACATGCCCGATCCCGGCGGCCATGAGCGACGGGCGAAGGCCCAGCTGATTGAAAACGGTCAGAAGGCCCAGCGCGATGATCAGGTAACTGACCGTCATCGGCGCGATCAGCACCCCGCGCAGCAGCGCCGAGCCCGGCAAGCGGACACGGGCCAGCGCATGCGCGGCAAGGAAGCCCAGGACCAGCGCCACGGCGGACGAGACGACGGCAACGGCCAGCGAGTTCACCAGCGCCGCCATCAGGGCTTCGTCGCCAATGACCTTGGCATACCAGTCCAGCGTGAAGCCTTTTAACGGAGGCACCGGCAGACGGCCGTCCTGAAAGCTGAACACCACCAGCACGACGACCGGCAGGAAGACGAAGAAATAGGCGAGTCCGAGATAGGCCCAGGAGAGGACACGCATCATCGCGACAGCCTCCTCGTTCGACTTCGTCTCCTCGTCGGAGCACCCGCAGCGAGGAGTGACGAAGTCATCGACGAGCGCCCCATCATACCCGGTCCAGCCGCAACCAGCGGCTCGATGCGACATAGGCCAGCGTCACCACCGCCATCAGCACCACCGAAAGGGCCGAGGCCAAAGGAAAGTTCCCGCTGCGCCCCAGTTGCAGCATGATCAGCTGCGGCAGCGTCAATTCGGCATTCCCGCCCAGGATCTGCGGCGTGATGTAGTCGCCGATGCACAGCACGAAGGTCAGGAACGCCCCGGTCACCACCCCCGGCAGGGTCAGCGGCAGGATCACATGGGCGAAGGTCTGCCAGCGACCGGCCCCAAGGTCCTGCGCCGCGCGGGCATAGTTCGGCGACAGCTGGATGAGGTTGGCATAGATCGTCAGCGTCAGCAGCATGACGAAGAAATGCACGAAGCCGATCACAGTCGCCGCCCGGGTCGAGGCGATCTCCAAGGGCTCAGCGATGACACCCAGACCCAGCAGCGTCTGGTTCACCACCCCGTTCTGCCCCAGCACCAGCAGCCAGGAGTAGGACCGCACGACGTAGGACGTCCAGAACGGCAGCACAGCCAGCAGAAGCGCCAGCCGCTGCCAGCGTGCAGGCACCCGGAAGGCGATGATCGCGGCCAGCGGGTAGGCCAGGATGACCGAGATCACGGTCACGACAGCCGTGATCTGCAGGCTGTTGACCAGCGCGCCCAGCATCGTCGGGTCGGTGAAGATGCGGACATAGTTGCCGGGGTCGAAGCCATGCACCACCTGCCGCCCGGTCATCGACGCGAAGGACAGCGCCACCATCGCCAGAAAGGGCAGAAGGAAGAAAACCGCCGTCCAGATCAGCGCCGGGGCGATCAGCCCCCAGCCCAGACGGCGGTCTTGTCCGGCCAGTGACATCGCGCGGGCTTACCGGGCCAGCATCTCGGTCCAGAGATCCTGCATTGCGGTGTCAAGGGCGGCATCCGGGATCGGGTAAAGCTGGGCGCGGGCCAGGAACTCGGGCTGCTGGTCCCAGCGCAGCACCGCCTTCTGTTCCGGCGTCAGCAGATCCCCGGCCTTGGCGTTCGCCGGCATCCCCCAGTAGCACGAGGATGTGGCCAGCCGCGCCTGCCCCTCGGGCGAGGTGATGTAGGTGACGAACTCCAGCGCCAGATCGGGCTGGGTCGACCCGGCCACCACGCCGATCGACTGCGCCCAGCGCAGGGCGCCCTGCTTCGGGATCGTCCAGTCGAGGTTCGGGTTCTCGGCCGCCAGCACCGCCGTCAGCCATTCGCCGCCTCCGACGATGATATCCACCTCGCCCGTCGCCAACGCGGTCTGGGCCGACACCACGTCCGACACCTGCTTGGCCGCGCCGCGCAGGGCCATCAGCGGATCCTTCAGCGACCCGAGGGTGTCGGCCGAGATGTCCGCCGTATTGATCCCCTGCCCCAGTGCCACCAGCCCGATGACCGGCAAGTAGTAGTCGTAGATCCCGATCCGCCCGTCGTACTTGCCGCTGGTCAAGGTGGCCATATCCTCCATATCCGCCGGGTCGACCTTGGACTTGTCGTAAGAGATGGTGTTGTAGCCGAATTTTTCCGTCACGGCATAGGTCTTGCCGCCGACCATGTTGTTCTCGGCCATCACCAGCTCCGGAAAGAAATCCGCCGTGGGCAGCTTGTCCGCCGGCAGTTCCGCCAGATGCCCGGCCTCGACCGCGCGGCCCACGTCGACCGCGTCGATCACCAGAACGTCCCAGTCCCCGGGCTGCGACTGCTCCAGGATCGCCAGGCCCGCCGCAGTGCCTTCGTATTCCTTCAGGTTCACCTTGACGCCGAACTTCTCTTCGAACGGCTTGGTCAGCGCGGGGTCGGTGTGGTCGCACCACACAAGGGCGTTCAACTCTTGCGCAAGCCCGGGGGTGGAAGTCAGCAGCAGGGCAAGCGAGGTGGCAGCAAGGCGGGTCTGGGCCATGATCTTCTCCGGGTTGGGGTGGGGGCCTCTGGCGGGCGCTTCACAAAAAGATTGAGTTCGTTCATTTTTGAAGTCAACATCAAAATATGGGCGATTTGAGAACAGCATGACCGGACTGCGCGAAAGACAGAAGGCCGACCGCACAAGGCGTATTCTTGAGGCGGCCTCAACCCTGTTCCGCGCACAGGGCTATGACGCGGTCAGGATCGAGGATATCGCCGCCGCCGCCGAAGTGTCGGCTGGAACCTGCTACAATTATTTCTCAACAAAGGGCGACCTACTGCTGGCCATCGTGTCGATGGAGGTGGAAGAGGTGGTCGGGGCCGGGCGCGCCGTGGTCGAGGCCCCGCCGCCCGACGTGGAACTGGCCCTGCGCCGTCTGATCCGACTCTATTATGACCATTCGCTCAACTACCTGTCGAAAGAGATGTGGCGCAAGGCGATGGCCTTTTCGATCGAGGCGCCGGGCACGCCGTTCTCGCAACGCTATACCGAGCTTGACGCCATGCTGGTCGCGCAGGTCAGTGCCCTGATCGCCGCCTTGCAGAAGCGTCGGCTGGCCCGCCCCGACCTGAAGCCGGGGGTGGTCGGCCAGATCGTGTTCAACACGCTGAACCAGATGTTCATCGAGTTCGTGAAGGCAGAAAGCATGCAGCTTGCCGACCTTCACCGGATGAACGATGCCCAGACCGCCAGCCTTGCCGCGCTGTTGCGGGGCTGACCCGATCCCGTCCGCCCGCCGGTTCTCGATGGTCGCAATCCGACCCCATGTCGTTTTCTGACGCCAAAGGTCGGGTGGACTTGCCCCCTTTCCAGCACCTCTGGCAGATAGGGGCTGACGCAGTCCGGAGGTCACCCAGATGAAAACCCATGTCAAAGCCCTTGTTGTCGGTGGCGGCGCGGTCGGCACAGGGATTGCCTATCATCTGGCCAAGGCGGGCTGGAACACGATGCTGGTCGAGCGGGACGAGCTGACGGCGGGGTCGACGTGGCACGCGGCGGGGCTGTTGCCCTTGTTCAACATGTCTTACGCGACGACCCACATCCACAAGTACAGCGTCGATTTCTACAAGGGGCTGGAGGCGGAAACCGGTCTCAACCCCGGTTTCTATGTCGTCGGCAACCTGCGGATGGCGCAGCATCAGCAGCGGATGGACGAGTACATGCTGTATTCCTCGGTCGCGGAAACCGCCGGGGTCTACCATGAGTTTCTGACGCCGAAGGAAATGAAAGACCGCTGGCCGCTTTTGCGCACCGATGACCTGATCGGCGCGCTCTATCACCCGCAGGACGGCTACATCAATCCGGCGGACGTGACGCAGGCGATGGCCAAGGGCGCGCGGCAGTTCGGCTGCACCTTCGAGCGCAAGGTGCAGGTCGACGGCTACCGCTGGACCGGATCCGAGTGGATCGTCTCCTGCACCCGCATGGTGGAACAGGGCGGCAACCTTGTCGCCAGCGATGACCGTTTCGACATCACCGCCGAACATGTCGTCACCGCCACCGGCAACCACGCCCAGCGCACCGCGCGGCTGCTGGGGATCAAGACCCCCGCCGTGGTGGTCGAGCACCAGTATATCGTGACCGAACCCGACCCCGCCCTTGTCGAATGGCGCAAGACCAACCCGCAGCACCCGGTCCTGCGCGACGCCGATGCCAAGTGGTATGTGCGCGAGGAACGCGGCGGCTGGATCCTTGGGCCATACGAAAAAGGTGCCCCGGCCCGCTTCCCCTATGAGGTGCCCGAAAGCTTCCGCGCTGACCTCTTCCCGCTGGACCTTGAGCGGATCGAGCAGGAATACATGTCCTTCATCCACCGCCTGCCCAGTTCGGAAACCGTGGGCCTCAAAGACGATTACAACGGCCCGATCTGCTATACCCCCGATGGCAACCCCCTCGTTGGCCCCGCCCCCGGCCTGCGCAACATGTGGCTGGCCGAGGGATTTTCGTTCGGCATCACGGCGGCAGGCGGCACCGGCCACTACCTTGCGCAACTGATGACCGAAGGCGAGGCCGAGATTGACATGGCCTCCCTCGACCCCAAGCGCTTCGGCAACTGGATGACGACCGAATACGCCTCGCGCAAGAATGAGGAATGCTACGACCACGTCTTCATCCTGCACCACCCGGACGAAGAGCGTGAGGCCTGCCGCCCCTTGCGCACCGCCCCCGCCTATGACCGACAGAAAGACCTTGGCGCGCAGATGGGGCAGGTGAACGGCTGGGAACGGCCCAACTACTATGGCCCGACCGACGCCCCCGCCGATTTCGACCACAACTCCCGCAGCTTCCGGCGCGGCGCGTGGTGGCCCTATGCCAAGGCCGAAGCCGAAGCGGTGCGCAACACTGTCGGCATCATCGACGCTTCTGCCTTCACCAAGCACCTTGTCCGGGGGCCGGGGGCGACGGCGTTCCTGGACCATTTCACCTGCAACAAGCTGCCGAATGTCGGTCGGATCAACCTGACCTATGCCCTGACCGACCACGGCACCACCCGCACCGAATACACCATCGTCCGGCTGAAGCAGGATGAGTACTACCTGATCTCAGCCGGGGCCTGGACGACCTATGACTATGATTTCCTGCAGAAATCCGCCGATGACTGGATGGCCGCAGGCAAAGGCGCAATCGACATCCACGACATCACTACCCAGTGGGGCGTCTATGCGCTGGCCGGGCCGAATGCCCGCGCGCTTCTCAAAGACATCGTCAAGGACCGCGACCCCGAGACGGTTCTTTCCAACAAGCGCTTCCCCTGGCTGTCGTATCGCGACATCGAACTGGGCATGTGCCCGGTCCGCGCGATCCGCGTGGCCTACACGGGCGAGCTTGGCTGGGAGCTGCACTATCCCATCGAATTCGGGCGCTACCTCTGGGACCTCATCCTCAAGGCCGGGGCAGACCACGGCCTGAAACCCGTCGGGGCCCGGGCGCAGAACTGGCTGCGGCAGGAAAAATCCTACCGCGCCTTCGGCAACGAGCTTGGCCGCGATGCGACGCCGCTGGAAGCCGCGCTTGACCGCTTCGTCGACCTGACGAAAGATTTCCGCGGCAAGCAGAAGATGCTGGACACCGGCATCCGCAGCAAATGCGTCACCCTGCTGATCGACGGCCCGGCGGACGCCGACCCCTGGGGCAAGGAGGCGCTGATCCATGACGGGGTGAAGGTCGGGCGCCTGACCTCTGGCGGGTACTCGGTGGCTTTCGGCAAGCAGATCGGCATGGGCTATGTCCCGGTGGCCCTTGCGGAACCGGGGCAGAAGCTCAAGGTCAAGATGCAGTTGCAGGAATGGGATGCGGTCGTGACCGAAGACAGCCCCTTCGACCCCACGAACGCGCGCATCCGGCTGGATGGCTGATCAAGGTTACTGCCTGCTGCGGCAGGCAGGGCGCCGCTGGTCAGAGCAGCGGCTCGGCGCACTGGTCGCGCGACGCGGCTGGTGCTGGCTGGTCCCCGACCGGCCCGAACCGCCGGATCAGGGCTGCCAGTTCGGGTCGGCAGGACCCGCAAGAGGTTCCGGCACCCAAGGCCTCGCCCAGCGCGGCGACGGACAGCACCTGGCGGCCTTCGATGGCCTGGCGGAGGGTGTTCAACCCGATATTCAGACAGGCGCAGACCGTAGGTCCGGGGTCCGGGCGGCCTGACCGCGCACGCCCGGACAAAGCCTCATGCGGCGCATCCGAGCCCGGTTGCCCGGCCAGACGCGCGGCAAGCTGGTCACGGGCCAGGGCGACGGGGTCGGGTCCGACGAACAGTGCCGCCAGAAGCCGCCCCTCGGCGTGAAACGCGATCCGGGCCAGGCCCCGGGTCCGGTCGATCACGGTCGCCGCTTCGGCGTTCGGCAGACCGAACAGCCTGCGGGCCTGTGCTTCCCAGTCCCCCGGCACGGCGCGCCCGGCCAGTTCGGCCCGCCATCCCCCGGCGGTGCGTGCCTTGGCCCAATAGTCGCAATCGGGGCGGAAATCGGCGCTTGCGACGGCAAAGCCGAACCAGCCCGCAGCAAACCGGCGCAGCGCGACCGGGGCGGCCTTGCTGTCGGGCTGGCCCGAGACCGGATCGGGATTGGCCGCGACCAGCGCGTCGATGCGCCCCGAAGGTGCGGTCTCTCCGGTCCAGTGCATCGGCGCGAAAGGGTGTCCCGGCGCAACGCGGTCGGTGACCAGCACCCGCAGGATCGCGTGGCCAAGCGGGCTTTCCACCTCGACCAGATCGGCGGGGGCAAGGGTCAGCCGCGCGGCGTCGGCCGGGTGCAGCTCCAGAAAGGGTTCGGCCAGATGTACCGACAGGCGCGGGCTTTTGCCGCTGCGCGTCATCGTGTGCCACTGGTCGCGGATGCGCCCGGTGTTCAACCGGAACGGCGCTGGGTCCGCAGAGGGCGCGGGCGGCGAGACCGCCAGCATCCGGGCCTTGCCGTCCGGGGTATGGAACCGGCCCCCGCCAAAGAACCGCCCGCCCCGCTGGCGCGGGTTTGCGGGCCAGAGGAAGGGCTGCAAGGCATCATAGTCCGCCGGACCGATCCCCGCGTAGTCGGAAATGTCGAAATCACTGCCCAACCCGCCTGCCACCCCGGACAGGGCTGCGTGTTCGGCAAAGATCTCTGCCGGGCCGTCCCAGGCAAAGGCCGCGCCCCAGCCCATGCGGCCCGCGACCCCGGCCAGGATGCGCCAGTCATCCCGCACCTGCCCCGGCACGGGAAGGGCGGCACGCTGGCGGCTGATCCGGCGTTCGGAATTGGTGACAGTGCCGGATTTTTCGGCCCAGGCGGTTGCGGGCAGAAGGATATGGGCCAGCCGGGCGGTATCGGTCGCGGCAGTGATGTCCTGCACCACGACAAGGGGGCAGGCTTGCAGCGCGCGGGCCACCAGATCAGCCTCGGGCATCGACACGACCGGGTTGGTGTGGATGATCCAGATCGCCTTGATCCGCCCGTCGGCGACAGCACGGAACATGTCTACCGCCTTTAGGCCCGGTTTCTCTGGGATCGCAGGCGATTGCCAGAAGTCCTGCACTGCCTGGCGATGCGACGGGTTCTCGATCTCAAGGTGGCAGGCCAGCATGTTGGCCAGCCCGCCAACCTCGCGCCCGCCCATGGCGTTCGGCTGGCCCGTCACGCTGAACGGCCCCATGCCGGGACGGCCGATCCGCCCGGTGGCAAGGTGGCAGTTCAGGATCGCATTGACATTGTCGGTGCCCTGCGCGGACTGGTTCACGCCTTGCGAATAGACGGTGACGACCCGTTCCGTCCCGGTCCAGAGATCAAGAAACGCGCCCAGGTCGGGGCTGGAGATCCCGGATCCGGCTGGATCGGTCGCGCGGGCGGCGGCGAAGGCGGCCCCGGCCCCGCTGACATGGGCCAGAAAAGCGGGATCAGCATGGCCGCCCGCCTCGATCCGGGCCAGAAGCGCGTTGAAAAGGGCGATGTCGCCGCCGGGGGCGATGGCAAGGTGCAGGTCCGCGATCTCGGAGGTGGCGGTGCGACGGGGGTCGATGACGACCACCTTCAGCGCGGGCCGGGCGGCCTTGGCGGCAGCAAGGCGCTGGTAAAGGACCGGATGGCACCAGGCCAGGTTCGACCCGACAAGGACCACGAGATCGGCTTGCTCCAGATCCTCATAGAGGCCCGGAACCGTGTCCGACCCGAAGGCCCGCCGATGCCCCGCAACCGACGAGGCCATGCAAAGCCGCGAATTGGTGTCGATGTTCGCGGTGCCCCAGAAGCCCTTGGCCAGCTTGTTGGCGACGTAGTAATCCTCGGTCAGCAACTGGCCCGAGACGTAAAGCGCCACCGCATCCGGCCCGTGATCGGCAATCGTCTTGGCAAAGCGTCTGGCCACCACGTCCAGCGCCGCCGCCCAGCCCACCTCCTGCCCGAAGACGCGGGGGGCCAGCAGCCGCCCGCCCAGGCCGACCGTCTCGCCCAGCGCCGAGCCTTTGGAACAAAGCCGCCCGAAATTCGCAGGATGGTCGGGGTCGCCCTGCACGGACAACCCACCCGTCCCGTCCGGCGTCAGGACCACCCCGCAGCCCACCCCGCAATAGGGGCAGGTCGACCGGATGCCCGTCCTGCCGCCATACGGATGCGCCTCCCTCCCCCCGCTGTGGGGGAGGGATGGGGTGGGGGGGCTGGCCAGGGTCACGCCGCCGACCGGCTGAGAAGGAAGGTCGCGTCCAGAAACACCCGCCCGCCGTCCGTCCGCGCCGGATAGGTCTGCACACTGCCTGCATCAGCGCCCTCTGCTTGCCCGGTCGCAAGATCGAAGACCCAGGCATGCAAGGGGCAGGTGACCTGCGTGCCGTGGACGATGCCTTCGGACAGCGGGCCGCCCTTGTGCGGACAGCGATCCTCCAGCGCGAAGACCTGATCGTCCGCCGTGCGGAACACCGCCACACAGCCCGCGTCGGTCTTCACCACCCGCGCGCCCTGCCGCGGAATGTCGTCAAGCGCGGCGATGTCGATCATGGCACTCATTCGGCGGCCCTCAGCGTCAGGTCGGCAATCGGGGCCCAGTCCGCAGGCCGTTCCGCCAGATCAGCCCAGGGATCGGTCTGGTAGACCGCCTGGCTTTGCAGGAAACGGTCCCGCAGCGCCCGGCGGATTTCGGTGTCGGCAATCTGGTCCTTGCACCAGTCAAGCCCGACCTTCGCCACCCATTTGTAGATCCGGTGCAGATAGCGCGCGTTCTCGCGGTAGAGCTGGACGAAGGCCGCGATCACCTCCATCGCCTCGTCTTCGGTCGGGACGGTGCAGAGAAGTTCTGTCTCCTTCACATCCATCCCTGCCGCCCCGGCGACGCTGATCTGATAGCCGCTGTCGACACAGACCACGCCAATATCCTTGCAGGTCGCCTCGGCACAGTTGCGGGGGCAGCCAGAGACGCCCAGCTTGACCTTCGCCGGGGTCCAGGACCCCCAGAGCAGCTTTTCCAGCCGGATCCCAAGCCCCGTCGAATCCTGCGTGCCGAAGCGGCAGAATTCGGACCCGACACAGGTCTTCACCGTGCGCAGGCCTTTGGCATAGGCATGGCCCGACACCATGCCGGCGGCGTTGAAATCGGCCCAGATGCCCGGAAGGTCCTGCTTTTTCACCCCCAGCAGGTCGATCCGCTGGCCGCCGGTCACCTTGATCATCGGCACCCCGTAGCGGTCGGCCGCATCGGCAATCGCCCGCAGTTCCGCCGAGGTCGTCACCCCGCCCCACATGCGAGGGACCACCGAATAGGTGCCGTCCTTCTGGATGTTGGCGTGGTTGCGTTCATTCACGAAGCGGCTTTGCCGGTCATCGGCATAGTCCAGCGGCCAGTCGGACAGAAGGTAGTAGTTCAGCGCCGGACGGCAGCTGGCGCAGCCCCCCACCGTCTTCCAGCCCAGGTCCTGCATCACCGCCGGAATGCTTTTCAGCCCACCTGCCTTGATCAGCCGCCGCACGTCTTCATGCGTGTGGTCGGTGCATTTGCACATCGGCGGATTGGCATTGGCGGCAAAGCTTTCGCCCAGCGTCAGCGCCATGACCTTTTCCACCAGCCCGGTGCAGGTGCCGCAGCTTGAGCTGGCCTTGGTCTGGGCGCGGACCGCATCCAGCGTGGCCGCACCGCCTTCAACTGCCGTGATGATCTTCCCTTTGCAGACGCCGTTGCAGCCACAGATTTCCGCCTCAGGCGGCAAGGCTGCAACGGCTGCCAGAGGGTCCGCCTGGGCCCCCCCCGCAGCAAAGGCCGGGCCGAAGATCAGCGTGTCGCGCAGCGCCGACACGTCCTCTCCGGTCTTGATCTTGTCGAAGAACCAGGCCCCGTCGCCGGTGTCGCCATACATGACCGCGCCGACCAGCCGGTCACCCTCCAGCACCAGCCGCTTGTAGACCCCGCGCCCCGGATCGCGGAACACGATGTCCTCGCGCCCCGGCCCGTCGGCAAAGTCGCCCGCGCTGAACAGGTCGACGCCCGTGACCTTCAGCTTGGTCGCGGTTTGCACCGGCCTGAAGGCCGCTTCCTGTCCCATCAGGCTGGAGGCCAGCACCTTCGCCTGATCGTAGAGGGGTGCCACCAGCCCGAAGAGCTGCTTTTCATGCTCGACACATTCCCCCAGCGCCCAGATCGCCGGGTCGCTGGTCTGCATCCGGTCGTTGACCACCACCCCGCGCCCGATCTCCAGATGCGCGTCGGTTGCGATGCGGATTTCCGGCCGGATGCCCACGGCCATGCAGACCAGATCGGCGTCATAGATCGTGCCGTCCTCCAGCAGCACCGCCTCGACCTTGCCGTTGCCAAGGATCGCCTTCGTCGCCCCTTTGCAGTGGATGCGGATGCTCCGGCGTTCCAGGTCCTTCTGCAGCAGATACCCTGCCGAGGGGTCAAGCTGCCGCTCCATCAGGTGGCCCATCAGGTGGATCACCGTCACCTCCGCCCCCCGCGCCGCCATGCCTGCCGCCGCCTCCAGCCCCAGCAGGCCCCCGCCGACGACCACCGCCTTTGCCCCCGGCGCGGATGCCGCAATCATCGCGTTGGTATCCTCAAGGTCGCGGTAGGTGCAGACGCCCGGCAGGTCCTTGCCCGCCACCGGAATGATGAACGGCGCCGATCCCGTCGCGATCACCAGCGCGTCATAGGGCGTCTCGCCGCCCTTGCTGAGCACGACCTTCCGGTCCCGGTCGATCTTGGTCACATGTTCGCCAAAGCGGCACTGCACGCCCTTTTCGGCGTACCAGTCCTCGTCATGGGTGATGATGTCAGCGTAGGTCTTCTCGCCCGACAGGACCGGCGACAGCATCAGGCGGTTGTAATTCCCCCGAGGCTCGCCGTTGAAGAGCGTGACCTGACCGGCAAACCCCGCGTCGAACAGATGCTCCAGCATCCGACCCGAGGCCATGCCGGCCCCGATGACAACCAGTCTCATGCGAGAGCCTCCATCCGCCCGTAGGACAACATTTGCTTAACCACGTCGCGGGTAGGGTGGGCGGCATGGAGTTTGAATGGGATGAGGCGAAGGACAGGGTGAACCGGGCCAAACACGGGCTGTCGCTGGCTGATGCGATGCGCCTGGATTGGGTAACTGGCACCGAGGTTTCGGACGACCGATTCGTCTATGGAGAGGGCCGGGTTGCACGCTACGCCATGCTTGGCGCGCGCCTTCACGTCTGCATCTACACCTGGCGCTACACGCGCCTGCGCATCATTTCGTTGAGGAAAGCGAACCGACGTGAGATAAGGGAATATGGCACAGAGAAAGACTACCCCACTGATCGATGACGATGGCGAAGCCCGTACACCGACGCGCGAAGAATGGGCTTGGTCGGTCAAGAGCCAAGACTTCGGCGGCGATATCGTCAGCGTCCACGATTTCATGCTCCGCCGTGCAGAGTTTCTGCGCGATGTCGATTCGCGTGGCATAGACCGAGCGATGTTCCTGCCGCTGTCCCCCGGAAAGCCCGGCTTCCTGGAAAGGGCTGCCGAAATGCTAGAGGATCTGGCGAAATCCGCCCGCCACGCCGCCGAATAGCCCCCCATCACGCGGCCTCCGTCTTCTTCGCGCCGTGGTCGTGCGATTCCAGAAAGCCCAGCACCTCGGCCCGGTAGTGCCAGTAGTCGGCGTGATCCAATAGCGCGCGGCGAGTGCGGGGGCGGGGCAGGTTCACCTCGGTGATCTTGCCGATGGTCGCCTCGGGGCCGTTGGTCATCATCACCACGCGGTCGGCCAGAAGGATCGCCTCATCCACGTCATGGGTGACACAGATCGCGGTCACTTGCGTGCGCGACCAGACCTCCATCAGCACTTCCTGCAGCTCCCACCGGGTCAGGCTGTCCAGCATCCCGAAAGGTTCATCCAGCAGCAGCAGTTTCGGTGACAGGGCAAAGGCCCTTGCAATACCCACGCGCTGCTTCATGCCGTTGGAAAGCTCGGCGGCGGGTTTGTGCATGGCATCTGCCAGCCCCACCCGCTCCAGATAATACTCCACCACATCCTGCCGCTCGGCCTGAGTGGCCTTGGGATAGACCCGGTCCACCCCGATCGCCACGTTCTCGCGGGCGGTCAGCCATGGGAACAGCGACGGCGACTGGAAGACCACCGCCCGTTCCGGGTCCGCCCCCTCGACGTGCAGCCCGTCCAGCTTGATCGCACCTTTAGAGATGTCGTTCAGCCCAGCCGCCATGGTCAGCACGGTGGACTTGCCGCAGCCGGAATGGCCGATGAGGCTGACGAACTCGCCCTTCTTCAGGGTCAGGTTGAAATCCTTCACCACGGTCAGCGGCCCTTTCGGCGTGGCATAGACCTTGTGCAGTTGCGAGAACTGCAGATAGCGATCGTCGGTCGCACTGCGCGCGGCTTCGGCATAGGCGCGGGGCAAGGCGTGGCGCGGGGTGACGGCGGGCAGCAGGCGCGTGCCGTCAACCTTGCCCCTGATGCCGACGTCCATCAGGTAGGCCGTGACTTCGGCCCGCAGGGTCTTGAAGGCCGGGTCATCGTTCATCGCAGACCGGTCGCGCGGGCGCGGGAGGTCGACCTTGAACGCAGCCCCAAGCGTGCCATCGGGATTCAGGCAAAGGATGCGGTCGGCCAGCACCAGCGCCTCATCCACGTCATTGGTGACGAGGATAACGGTGCGCTTTTCGGCGGCCCAGATCGCCTCGATCTCGGAGGCCACATTTGCCCGGGTCAACGCGTCCAGGGCGGACAGCGGTTCGTCCATCAACAGCACGTCGGGCTGCATCGCCAGCGCCCGCGCCACGGCCACCCGCTGCCGCATCCCGCCTGACAGTTCTGCCGGACGGCGGTCGGCGGCATGGGCAAGGCCAACCATGCCGATATACTTTGCCACCAGCGCCGCCCGTTCGGCGCGTGAGCCTTGCGACACCGCGTCAACAGCCAGGGCAATGTTGCCCGCCACGGTCAGCCAGGGCATCAGCGCATAGGACTGGAACACCAGCCCGCGCTCCGGCCCCGGCCCGGTCACCGGCTGGCCACGGAACAGCACCTGCCCCGCATCCGGCAGCTCCAGCCCGGCCAGAAGGTTGATCAGCGTGGTCTTGCCGGTGCCGGAAAACCCGAGGATCGCCAGAAACTCGCCATCCTCGACGGTCAGGTCCAGCCGCTTCAGCACGGGCGTCGCGCCATAGCCCTTGGACACGCCCTTGAGGTCCAGAATGCCCATCGCGTCACCGCTTTCCGCTGAAGGTAAAGGCCTGCTGCAAGGCGAACATCACCCGGTCCAGAAGAAAGCCGATGATGCCGATGGTGAAGACCGCCACCATGATGCGGGCCAGCGACTGTTCGGATCCGTTCTGGAACTCGTCCCAGACGAACTTGCCAAGGCCCGGGTTCTGCGCCAGCATTTCCGCCGCGATCAGTACCATCCAGCCCACGCCCAGCGACAGTCGCAGGCCGGTAAAGATCAGCGGCAAAGCCGAGGGCAGGACCAGCCGGGTGATCTTGGTCCAGGTCGAAAGCTTCAGAACCCGGCCCACGTTCACCAAGTCCTTGTCGATGCTGGCCACGCCCAACGCGGTGTTGATCAGCGTCGGCCAAAGTGAACACAGCGTCACCGTCACCGCCGAAATCACAAAGCTTTTCGACATCGCCCCGTCGCCGACAGTGGCGGCCGAGACGACCATGGTGACAATCGGCAGCCAGGCCAGCGGCGAGACCGGCTTGAAGATCTGCACCAGCGGATTCAGCGCGGCATTCGCCGTAGCCGACATGCCGGACAGGATGCCCAAGGGCACCGCCACCAGCGTCGCCAGCACAAAGCCGAAGAACACCGTGCGGATTGATGTGAAGATCTGTTCATAATAGGTCGGCTTGCCGGTGTAGGCGCGGTCCTTGACCTTGTCAGCCTTGCCTTCGGCCACCAGACCCGCGTTCTTTTCGGCCTGCGCTGCGTAGAACTCGGCCTCTTTCTGACGGGCTGCCAGGGCATCGGCGTGCAGGATGCCCGCCTGCTCCCACACCTGCGCCGGGCCGGGGATCGCGCCAAGCGACGTCTGCACCTTTGGCGCGGCCCAGGCCCAAAGTGCCAGGAAGGCCATGATGGCCAGCAACGGCACCACAAGAAGACGCCACAGATCCTTGAGTTGCGCGCGCGGCGCCTCGCCGGACAGGATGCGCAGGATCGGCGTCAGCCAGGCCAGACCCAGCGCCCGGAACCAGGGGTCGGCCTTGCCGATGAAGGCGGGAAACCGGGTTGGTCGCCGGTCCGGAGTCGCGGGCTGCACGGGCAAAGCGGACTGGATCATGGTCATCAGCCCACCCCTCAATTCGTCACTTCGCCCGCGACGACCGTCTGGTCGCCCTTCAGGCCGACCGGCAGGCTGTCGATATAGGCGTTGGGGGTCTTGCCGTCATAGGCGATGCCGTCGATGAACTCGGCGGTCGGCTCGCGGTAGCCGTCGGCGTCAAAGTCGAACATCTCGGCCGTGGCCTTGCCGTCCGCGATCAGCGCCTCGGCGGCCAGCTTGTAGATGTCGGGCTTGTAGACCGACTTTGCCGTCTCGTCATACCAGCTGTCAGGCTTGGCCTCGGCGATCTGCCCCCAGCGGCGCATCTGGGTCAGGGTCCAGACCGCATCGGAGTAATAAGGGAAGGTCGCGTTGTAGCGGAAGAAGACGTTGAAGTCGGGGGCGGGGCGCTCGTCACCCGGCTCGAATTCAAAGGTACCGGTCATGCTGTTGGCGATGACTGCCGCATCTGCGCCCACATATTCGGCGCGCGCCAGAATCTCCACCGCTTCGGCGCGGTTGGCGTTGTCGTTCTCGTCCAGCCAGATCGCCGCGCGGATCAGGGCCTTGGTCAGGTCCAGCGTGGTCTGCGGGTTAGCCTCGACGAATTCGGCGGTCAGGCCTAAGACCTTTTCCGGATTGTTCTTCCAGATGTCGTTGTCGGTGATCACCGGCACACCGATGCCCTTGGCCACCGCCGCCTGGTTCCACGGCTCACCCACCGCGTAGCCCAGGATCGTTCCCGCCTCCAAGGTCGCGGGCATCTGTGGCGGCGGGGTGACCGAGATCAGCACTTCGCCGCCGATCTGGCCCGAGACGTCATCCGGGCTGTAGAGGCCGGGGTTGATCCCGCCGGCCGCAAGCCAATAGCGCAGTTCATAGTTGTGGGTGCTGACCGGGAACACCATTCCCAGGTTGAAAGGCGTGCCTTCCGCCGCATAAGCCTCGACCACCGGCTTCAGCGCGGCGGCGGTGATCGGGTGCTGCGGCTTGCCCTCGGCGTCCAGCGGGACGTTTGGCTTCATCGCCTCCCACACGGCATTCGACACGGTGATCGCGTTACCGTTCAGGTCCATCGAGAATGGCGTCACCAGCGCCGCCTTGGTGCCATAGCCGATCGAGGCGGCAATCGGCTGACCGGCCAGCATGTGCGCCCCGTCCAGTTCGCCCGAAACGACGCCATCCAGAAGAACCTTCCAGTTCGACTGGGCGACCAGGGTGACCGAAAGGCCCTCGTCCTCGAAAAAACCCTTCTCCTTGGCGACGGCAAGCGGCGCCATGTCGGTCAGCTTGATGAAGCCCAGGGTCAGTTCATCCTTTTCGATGCCGGGCGTTTCGGCGAAGGCGGGCAGGCACAAAGCGCTGCTGATCAGGAATGCGGAGATGCGCGTCATGGGTTCGATCCTCGTGGCCTTGGCTGCGGCGTTGAAACGGAAAAAGCCGCAAGATCCCTCGTCGAAGTGACGTCGGATCGAGCGGCATTGCTCGGCTTTCCCGGATTTGGGGACAGGCGCGATGAGACCCCGTTGCCTCGGCGCGTGAGCCAAGAGTGTCATGCCGCGGCGCGGCGTCAACTGCCGCGAACAGGACAGGCTAGCGAAAAGTGGGAATTTTCACTTCGCTGCACCGCAGCGCCCAGTTTTTCATCACCCGGGCAGGTCAGGGTCGAAGATCCGGGCATCGAAAAAGCGGTCCGGGGGCAGGATCAGCTTTCCCCGCGACGAAGCGACCGGCGTCGGCAGCGCAAGCGACCCTTCGACCTTGGCACTGGCGGCGGGCATGTCGGCTCCGGCCGGACCAAGATGCAGCCGGTACAGGTCGCTGCGGAACACCGCCCCCGCCAGGCGACCGGCCGTCGCCGGGTCAAGCCCGTGCCGCGCGGCCAGGCGCGTTCCGATCCACGCCGCCTGGCTGCGCCACGGAAATCCGGCCGCCCCATCGTGAAAGCGCAGGAAGCCGGGAAGGGTGCGCTCTTGCCCGTCCGCCGAGATCACCAGCCGCCCGGACAGGCTGCGCTCGATGATCTCGGGTGCCAGATCAAGATGCGCGGGTTTCGACAGGATCTCCGAGGCGACCGACAGGTTCTGACCCTGATCCAGCCAGTGACCTGCCCGCCAGATCGCCCGGATCAGGCGGCCTGCGGCATCCGGTTCGGCCTCGGCCCAGCCCTTGCGCGCCGCCAGCACCTTTTCCGGCGCCGCCGCCCAGATCGCGCTGGTCGGCAGCAGCAGGACACCGGCGCCCCGGTCCACCGCGACCGAGCCGCGCGGCTCGCCGACACAGAAGGCATCGATTTCGCCCAGCGCAAGCGCTTCGGGCATCAGGGCCGGGGGCACCGTCACGATCTCGACCGAAGGGGGCAAGGGATCCGCAAGGCATTCCAGCCAGTAGCGCACCAGTTCGGCATGCATGGAAAAGGTGAAGGGCACGCCGATCCGCAGCCGGTCGGACCGGGCTGCAAGCAGGGCGCGGCCAGCGACCCAGGGATCGGTCAGCGCGAAGTCATGCCCCTGCATGCGCGCGGCCAGTGCCATTGACACGCCGATTGCGTTTCCGTTCAGGTTCAACACCGACAGCACGTCGAACCGCGCCGTGCCGCCCAGGCCCAGCGCCTGTGCCACGGGGACCGGAGCCAGCATATGCGCCGCCGTCACGGCCCCCTGCGCCAGAAGGTCACGCAGGGCGGACCAGCCTGGCGCGGCGATCAGGTCAAGAGCCAGACCCTCTTCCTCGGCAAAACCCATGGCCTTGGCGACAATCAGGGGTGCGGCATCGACCAGCGGCAGAAAGCCCAGACGCAGCGGCAGCATCATTTCAGAAGCTCCGCCGCCGTCACCAGCGCCTGCGCCACGTCGGCCAGCTTGCGGCTTTGGTCCATGGCGGCCTTGCGCATAAGCGCATAGGCCTCGTCCTCGCCGATGCCCTTGGCGCGCATCAGGATGCTTTTCGCCCGGTCGATCATCTTGCGCTCGTCCAGCGCGCGGCGGGTCTCGGCCAGTTCCGCCCGCATCTTCTGCATCATGTGGAACCGCGCGAAGGCGGCATCAAGGACCGGCCGGATGCGGTTGGACGCCAGCCCCGCGACGACATAGGCCGAGACCCCGGCCTCGATCGCCGTCCTTGTCAGCGCGCCATCGCTTTCATCGACAAACATGGCGACCGGGCGTTGAAGCGGCGCGCTGGCCAGCGTCAGCTCTTCGATCGCATCGCGTGAGGGGTTGCCGGCGTCGATCAGCACCAGATCCGGATTGCGCTCGGCGATCCGTCGCGCAAGGCCGATCTCGTCGGCGATCACCAGCACGTCATGATCGCCCGCTTCGCGCAGGCCGTCCACGATGGTCCTTGCACGGCCGGGCTCGTTCTCGACCACGATGATGGACAGGCGCTTGGTCATGGGCCCCGAGACCACTCCGGGCCGGTTCCTGCAAGGAAAGCACCAGACTAGGACGCCGGATAGCATGGAAACTGCACGATCTTCAGGCACGGACCGCGCGATGCGCCCGAACTTCAGGCAAAGGACGAACGCCTGTAAGGATCGCCCGTCGCCTGACGGTCTGGCTCAGGCGCGCAGGACACCGCCGGTGGCTTTTGCCACCTTCTCGACGATCTTCGCCGACACCGTCTCGATCTCCGCCTCGGTCAGGGTCGCGGTCGTGGGCTGCAGGCGCACGGTCAGGGCGATGGACTTGCGGCCCGGCCCCATCTGCGCTTCGGCCTTGTCGCCGGTGAACTGGTCGAAGACCCGCACGCTGTCGATCAGCGCCTTGTCCGCGCCAAGGGCGGCGTTGACGGCGGTCAGGGTCTCGACCTTGGCGTCCACCACGAAGGCAAAGTCGCGGTCCACCGCCTGCAGGTCGCTGATCAGAAGCGCCGGGCGGGTGGGGGTCTTGACCTTGGGCGCGGGGATGTTGGCGATCAGCACGGTGAAGGCCACCGCCGGGCCTTTCACATCCATCGCCTGCAGGATACGGGGATGCACCTCGCCGAAGATGGCCATCACCGTCGGCCCAAGCCCGATCACGCCCGACCGTCCAGGATGCCACCATGCGGCCAGCTTGCGGGTGATCTGCACCCGGGCCGGCGCGCCAAGCGTGGCCAGCACCGTTTCGGCATCGGCCTTGGCGTCGAAGACATCGACCATGCGGCGAGAGCCGTGCGGGTCGCGCTGGGCGGCCGCACCAACCAGAAGCCCTGCGGCCTGAAGGTGCTGATCGCCCGGCTCGCCGCCGTGGAAGGCGGGGCCGATCTCGAACAGCGACAGGTCCATGAAGCCGCGCGCCTGGTTGCGCGCCGCTGCCGCCAGAAGGCCGGGCAGCAGGTCAGGCCGAAGGTGCGACATCTCGGAGGAGATCGGGTTCTCGACCTTCACCGCATCCGACCCGCCGCCGAACAGGGCCGCAGCCTTCGTGTCGATGAAGCTGTAGGTCACGCATTCGTTGTAGCCAAGCGCTGCCAGCGTCCGCCGCGTGCTGCGTTCGCGGACCTGCAGAGGCGTCAGGATCGGCTTCGGCACGCCGGGCAGCTGCCCGGCCATAGGCGCGCCCTTGAGCCGGGTCAGGCTGGCGATCCGGGCAACTTCCTCGACCAGGTCGGCATCGCCAAGGATGTCAGGCCTCCAGGTCGGCGGGGTCACGGTATTGCCGTCAAGTGTGAAGCCCAAAGCCTCCAGCGTGGCGCGCTGGGTGGCTTCGGGGATTTCCATCCCGACCAGGCTGACCACGCGGGCGGGGTTCAGCTGATAGTGGCGGGTGGTGTCCGGGGGGGCACCGTCCTGCACGACCTTGCTGGCCTCGCCCCCGCAGAGGTCAAGGATCATCTGCGTGGCCAGCTCCAGCCCCGGCAGGGTGAAGGCCGGGTCCACGCCGCGTTCAAAGCGGTAGCGGGCGTCCGAGTTGATCTTCAGCGCGCGGCCGGTGGCGGCGATGGTGATCGGGTCCCAGAAGGCGCTTTCGAGGAAGACATCCACGGTGTCCGGCATGCAGCCCGACGCTTCGCCACCCATGATCCCGGCCAGCGATTCCGGGCCGTGGTCGTCGGAAATCACCATCTGGCCCGCACCCAGCGTATAGGTCTTGCCATCCAGCGCCCGCAGCGTCTCGCCCCCTTCTGCCGGGTGGATGCGCAGGTCGCCCTTGACCTTGGCGGCGTCGAAAACGTGCAGGGGGCGGTTCAGCCCGACGGTGAAGTAATTGGTGATGTCAACCAGCGCCGAGATCGGGCGCAGGCCGATGGCCTTCAACCGCGCGGCCAGCCAGTCGGGCGAGGGGCCGTTTGTCACTCCACGGATCAGGCGGCCGGTGAAATGGGGGCAGCCCTTGGACTTGAGCGCGGGGTCGATCCGCACACCGATGGGTGACGGGAAGCGGCCCGGTACTGGCACGGCCGTGACCGGCTTCAGCGTGCCAAGACCTCGCGCGGCAAGGTCGCGGGCGATGCCGTGGATGCCAAGCGCATCGGGGCGGTTCGGGGTGACCTTGATCTCGACCACCGGATCATTGGCGCCGCGCCAGTCGATGTAGCGGGCACCAAGGGGCGCATCGGCGGGCAGCTCGATGATGCCGTCATGCGCGTCCGAAAGCATCAGCTCACGTTCCGAACACAGCATCCCGTTGGACTCAACCCCCCGGATCACGCCGGGTTTCAGGTCCACGCCCGTTCCCGGAACATGCGTGCCGGGCGGGGCGAAGACGCCGACCAGACCGGTCGCGGCATTCGGTGCGCCGCAGACGACCTGCACCTCCTCTGTCCGGCCGCCGGGACCGTCCGGCCAGGTCTCCACCCGGCAGACGCGCAGGCGGTCGGCGTTGGGATGCGGCACGGCCAGGGTCACCCGGCAGATGCGGAAGGCACCCAGCTGCGCGGCGGGATCCTCGATCCCCTCCACTTCCAGCCCAAGGTCGGTCAGCGCCTCGGCAAGGGCGTCGACGGTGGCTTCGGTGTCGAGGTGATCTTTCAGCCAGGCGAGGGTGAACTTCATCGTGCGGGTTCCCGGGTGCGGTGCGGCCCCGGAGTAGCGCAAAGGGCGGCGAAGGGGAAGCGCGCTCAGCCAGCGGTGGCCCGAAGATGCAGCTTGAAAAGCCCGATCAGGATCGGCTGGTGGATCAGGTAGATCACCAGGCTGTGTCGGCCGGGGAACGTCAGCGCCCGGACAAGGCCCGAGGGCAAGGCGGTCGGCCAACGGTCCACCCCCAGCGCCTTGCCAAAGGCGACCCCGGCCAGCGCGGGGGCAGCCCAGGGGATCAGCGGAACATAGTCGCCCATCGGCGGGCGTGTCTCGGCCAGCCCGGTCCAGACCAGCCACAACGGGTCGAAGGCCGGGATGCGCGGGCCCCAGGCGGCGGCAAGGATCAATGCGGCCAGGGCAAGGGTGACCGGCCAGGGCAGGCGCAGGACCAGCAGGCCCAGAAGGCTGGTGGCGGCGATGGCATGCAGGATACCGAACCAGATCGGCCCGCCCGGCACGAACCACAAGCTGGCCAGCGTCACCAGAAGCGCCGCTGCCCCGACCTTGACAAACCTGCGCCAAAAGCCGGGCCAGCGGATGCCCAGCCCATGCGCCAGCCAAAGGCCAAGGCCCGCAAGGAACAGGAAACTGCCGGCGATCATGCGCGGAAAATAGTGCCAGAACGGCTGATACAGCGTCTCGACCGGGATATGGCCGAAAAGCGCCAGGTCGAAGGTGAAATGGAAGGCCACCATCGCCAGCAGGGCCAGCGTTCGGGCGGCATCAAGCGCGATCAGGCGGGGTCCAGCGACAGATTCCATGGTCACCCCGACTGTCGCGCGGATCCGGCTGGCAGACAAGGTCGCGATCTTTCGCAGAAAAATCGTGGGCCCGGATCAAAAAAGCTGCAACAGGCGCTTGAGGTAATCCAGTTCCTCCAGCGGGCGGGCCAGGTCGCCGGACCGGCGGCGGATCTCGTCCAGAAGCTCTTGCGCGCGCTTGTTCGGGTCGTTCTGGACCATGTTCTGATCCGACCCGATCCGTGCGGAATCCCCTGGCTCGCGGCCAAGCGGATCGCGGCCGTTCGGGTCGGCGCTGCCAAAGCGTTCGCCGTCCTGCCCGTCGCGATTCTCGCGCTGTTCCTCGGCCAAAGCCTCGCCAAAGTCCTGCAAACCGTCGCGCATCGCTTCCATCGCCTCGGCCTGGCGGTCCAGCGCGCCGTCAAGATCGCCCTCGCGCAGCGCCTCTTCGGCCTCTTCCATCGCGCGGCCGGCCCGGTCGAGGCTGCGGCGGCCCGCTTCGCCCTCTTCGGTGCCGTCGCCCGGCAGATCGCCCTGTTGCAGGTCGTCCAGCCGCTCGCGCAAGCCGCGCTGGCGGTCGCTCAGGTTGCCCTGATCCTGACCGCCTTCGCCTTCGCCCGTTTCGCCCTCGCCCAAGCCATCCTGCCCCTGCCCCGGCTGGTCCTGCCCCGGTTGTTCACCGTTTTCACCAAGCTCTTCCCCCGGCTGCGGCCCGCCCTGCTGCAGGTCGCGGTAGGCGTCGTCGGACAGGTCCTGCTGGTCGCGCAGGGCGTCACCAAGGTCGCGCATGCCTTGCTGGCCGGGGCTGCCCTGGCCTTGTCCCTGGCCCTGGCCCTGCACGACCTGCATGTTTTCCATCAGTTGGCGCAACTGTTCCATCAGTTCGGCCGCTTCGGCGGTCTTGCCTTCCTCCATCAGGCGCTGCAATTCGTCCAGCATCTCTTGCAGCTGGTCGCCCGACATCATCTGGCCCTGCATCTGGCCTTGCTGCTGTTCGTCCGGGTTGCGCTGCGCTTCTTCGGCCAGTTCGCGCATGTAGTCGTTCAGCGCCTGCTGCATTTCCTTCATCAGCTGGTCGATTTCCCCGGGCGAGGCGCCATTCTTGATCGCCTCGTCCAGCCGGTCCTGCGCGCGCTGCAGCCGGTCAAGCGCGGATTGCAGGTTTCCTTCCTCGACCATCAGCGCGATGGTCCACAGCTCTTCGGCAAGGGCGTCACGCTCTTCCACCGTCAGGCTGGCCTTCTTCGCCTCAAGCGCGCGGATCAGCACGCGCAGATAGAGGAATGCCCGGTCGTGCCGGATGAAGCCTTCCGGCGCATGGGTCATGGCTTTCAAAAGCTCGACAGCGCGCGGAGCGTTGACGCGGTTCCACAAAAGGTCGCGGCGCATCTCGATCAGCGCGGCGGCCAGCGGATCGAAGAACCGCTTGCCGTGCAGGGTCACGGCGTAGGGCGCTGAACTGGCCTCTTGCCCGGCGGCATCGACAGCGGCAAAGACCATGGTGACCGGCAGGTTGGCGAAGACATGCTTCGACAGATCGTCGACCAGGGTTTCGGTGACCTCGGTCCGGTCGCCCGAAAGCGGCAGCGGCAGGTCAAGGACCACCGGTTCCATCGGCTCGGCGTCAACAGACAGGCCATGGCGGCGGTCGATCGCGGCAAGGTCCAGCGTGATCGTGACCCGCCCGGCCACGACGCCATAGTCGTCGGTCGCCGCGAAGCCCTGCTTGAAACGGCCGTCTGCTTCACGCTCCATCTCGCCGCTGACCTCGATGGTCGGGCCGGTGTCGGGCGTCGCGGCAATGTCCCATTCCCGCCCGCCGCGCCCCTCGATCGCCAGCCGGCCCGACCGGGTGACGGTCAGATCGTAGACCCCCGGCATGGCGTCAGGAACCGCGGCGGCGGGTGTGGCCCCCGGTGCTGCCGAAGGATCAGCGGAGGGTGTCGCAACCGGCGGCAGGTCGGCCACGGTCTGCGCGACGGTCAGGCTGCCATCGGGGCCGTAGATGCGGATCTGCAGGCGCGTGCCGGTCGGCAGGTCCAGCCCGCCTTCGGCAAGATCGTTGAGGTACAGCGTGGGCTTGCCGGTATAGGCGGGCGGCTGCGCCCAGCCTTCCCAGCTTGGACCTCCCGGCATCGCCTCTGCCGTGCCGGGCGCCAGGCCCGAGACCGAAGCCACCCGCCAGAACGACCCGAAGATCATCGCCATGACAAAGGCGGTAAGGGCGACATAGCGCAGGCTGAAGGGGTCGCGCGACGACAGGCGCAGGTTCGGCGACACCGGCTGGGCCTGTGCGGCCCGAGCGGCCATCCGCTCCTGATGCGCGCGCCAGACCGCCAGCGAGGCCGGATCGGCGGTGCCCAGCGCCTGGGTATCGCGCAGGGCGGCAATCGGGCGGCCGGGCAGCGCTGCATCCAGCCGGTCCAGCGCGTCTGCCAGCGTGGGTTTGCGGAACCGCCGGTAGCCCAGCACCAGAAGCCCCAGCGCCGCAAGCCCCGCGACCACTCCGGCGGCCTGCGCCCAGACCAGCGGTCCCAGGTCCTGCAATCCGAAGGCCAGCGCGGCAAGCACCAGCAGGATCAGCGACCACAGCGGCCAGAACGCACGCGCCAGTCGTTCGGCCCAAAGCCCCACCAGCGTCAGCCGCATCGGCCAGACGAGCGTTTTAAGCGGAAGCCCTTCGGATGTTCCGGTCATCTTACCTGCCAGGGACCGGACGACGCGTCACAGCCATGGGGGAATGGTATCGCGGTTCAGCATTTCGTCAAAGGTCGGTCTTTCCCGAATGACGGCGAAGTGATCCCCATGGACGAGCACCTCCGGCACCAGCGGCCTTGTGTTGTATTCCGAGGCCATGACCGCGCCATAGGCGCCCGCGCTGCGGAATGCGACCAGATCGCCCTCGGCCACCAGCGGCAGATCGCGGCCCTTGGCAAAGGTGTCGCCGGTCTCGCAGACCGGGCCGACGACGTCGAACTCCTGCGTCGGGGCGGCGACGGGGGGTTCCACCACCGGCAGGATGTCATGGTGCGCGCCATACATCGACGGGCGGACCAGGTCGTTCATCGCGGCGTCGAGGATCAGGAAATCCCGCCCCTCGCCGTTCTTGACATAGATGACCGAAGCCACCAGCAGCCCGGCATTGCCGGAAATCAGGCGGCCAGGCTCGATCTCGATCTCGCAGCCAAGATCGCCGACCGTCCGCTTGATCAGCGCGCCATAGTCGGTAGGCAAGGGCGGGGCATCGTTCGATCGGGTATAGGGAATGCCCAGTCCCCCGCCCAGATCCAGCCGGGTGATCGTGTGGCCTTCCGACCGCAGGCGGCGGGTCAGGTCGGCGATCTTCAGATAGGCTTCCTCGAACGGGGCCAGATCGGTCAGCTGGCTGCCGATGTGGACATCGATCCCGATGACCTGAAGGCCGGGCAGGGATGCTGCTTCGGCATAGACCTCGGAGGCGCGGGCGATCGGGATGCCGAACTTGTTTTCCTTCTTGCCGGTCACGATCTTTTCGTGGGTCCTGGCATCCACGTCCGGATTGACACGGATGGTGATCGGGGCGGTCACGCCAAGGCTGACCGCCACTTCGGACAGCGCCCGCAGCTCGGGCTCGGACTCCACGTTGAACTGCCGGATGCCCCCGGTCAGCGCCAGCCGCATCTCGGCGCGGGTCTTGCCGACGCCGGAAAAGACGATCCTGTCGCCCGGCACCCCGGCGGCTTTCGCGCGCAGGTATTCCCCGGCCGAGACCACATCCATCCCGGCACCAAGATTGCCCAGCGTCTTCAGGACCGCGACATTGGACAGCGACTTGATCGCAAAGCACACCAGATGCGGCAGCGGGCTGAGCGCCTCGGTGAAAAGCCGGTAGTGCCGGGTCAGGGTGGCGGTGGAATAGACGTAGAACGGCGTGCCGACCGCAGCGGCGATGTCGGCGATCGCCACATCCTCGGCATGCAGGGTGCCGTTGCGGTAGAGAAAATGGTCCATCGTCGCCCCCGTTCGCCCGTGCCGTCATATCCAAGCGCCGCGCAGGTGCAAAGCGGCGATTTCGGCGGGCTGGCCAATCGGGCGGCGCGCACTAAGGTGGGGCAAACCAGGGAGAAAGCCATGGCACGCACCGTCATCATCGAAACCACCGGCGGACCGGAGGTGCTGCAGCTTGTGGACCGCCCGGTCGGCGACCCCGGGCCGGGGCAGCTGCGCGTGGCGCACAGGGCCTGCGGGCTGAACTTCATCGACACCTACCAGCGGTCGGGCCTGTATCCGATGCAACTGCCCGCAGCCTTGGGGATGGAGGCCTCGGGCGTGGTCGAGGCGGTGGGCGAGGGCGTGACCCATGTAAGTCCGGGCGACCGCGTGGCCTATGCCGCGCAACCGCCCGGCGCCTATGCCGAAGCGCGGGTGATGCCGGCTTTCCAGGTCTGCCCGCTGCCCGATGCCATCGGCTTCGACGAAGCGGCTGCGATGATGCTGAAAGGCATGACGGTGCAGTACCTTTTCCGTCGGACCACCCCGATCAAGGCTGGCGACACGGTCCTTTTCCATGCGGCTGCGGGGGGTGTGGGGCTGATCGCCTGCCAGTGGGCAAGGGCGGAAGGGATCACGCTGATCGCCACCGCCGGGTCAGACGAGAAATGCCGCCTTGCGCTTGACCATGGCGCCGCCCACGCGATCAACTACCGCGCCGAGGATTTCGTGGCCCGCGTCAAGGATCTTACCGCTGGCCGCGGCGTTGACGTGGTGATGGACGCCGTTGGCAAGGACACGTTCGACGGCTCGCTGAATTGCCTGAAGCCCTTCGGGATGATGATCTCTTTCGGCAATGCCAGCGGCAAGGTGCCCCCCTTCGACATCGGCATCCTTGCGGCCAGGGGGTCGCTCAAGCTGACGCGGCAAACGCTTTTCTCGCACATTGCCGACCATGAAACCTGCCAGTCCATGGCCCGCGACCTCTTCGACATGGTCACCTCGGGCAAGGTAAAGATTCGCATTGACCAGCGGTTCCCCTTGGAGCACGTCGCCGAGGCCCATCGCGCGCTGGAGGCGCGTGCCACCACGGGCCAGACGATCCTGACCCTGTAGCCGTTCACCTTGCCCTGAATATCCTGGGGGGGCAATTTTTGGGGGGGTGGGGGGCGAAGCGCCCCCGATATCCACGCTGCCTTGCGTCCTTCACGCGAAGCGGCGAGACAAGTGGCTTGCGCGGAACACGCTCAATCTGATGGACGCCCCGAGCGCAGGAAAAGGTAGAGCGGCAATCCGCAGCTGACGCCGATGCAGAAGGTCGCCGGGATGGCGATCAGGTGCCACCACGCCCGGCGACTGATCGCCTCGGCCAGGATCCAGACCGTCAGCGCGATGGCGGCAATGGTCAGGTCCCAGGTCAGCCCGGTGGTCGAGGCGTTGACATACCAGGCGTCGATCAGGCCCGACAGGCCGGTGCCGGTTTCGCGCATGTGACGCAGGAACCAGTACATCGGATGAACGGCGCCCCAGACCGCAAGCGCCAGAAATGCCAGTCTCAAAGGGGTCAATTCGACACGATCCCGATCTGGGCGTCGCCGGACAGGGTCAGGCCGGACGGCGCCGGGGGCTCCGGCGGGCCGTCCACGCCGCAGGCGGCCAGCAGCAGGCAGGCGATCAGGATCAGGCGGGTCATGCGGTCCTCTTTGTCAGTTGCTTCAAAGCTGATCGTGGGCTGCCGGTCAACGCCTGACAAGGCAGGTATTCCGAAATGACCGATGGCCATCCCGAATCGTCCGGGCGCCGAAGGCCGGAAAGAGCAAGATCGATGCGGCGCTTGTCGGGATCATTGCATGTCGATCCGGTTCGGACGACGCCGGCCAGATAATCCTTCGGCGACAGATTTTCGCCCCACGTCAACCAAGCGCCGCGCGCCAGCGGGCGATCTGGGCCCGCACCTGATCCGGTGCGGTGCCCCCCTGGGACACGCGGCTGCGCACCGAGTTTTCCACCCCAAGGACAGCAAAGACCGCCTCGGTGATGCCGGGATGAACCGATTGCATCTGCGCGAGGGTCAGGTCGGGCAGGTCGACGCCACCCGCCTCGGCCAGCGCAACCAGGGCGCCGGTGACGTGATGCGCCTCGCGGAAGGGCAGGCCCAGCGCGCGCACCAGCCAGTCGGCCAGATCGGTCGCGGTGGAAAAGCCGCTGGCTGCCGCCGTCGCCAGGATCGCACGGTTGGCGGTCATGTCGCCGACCATGCCGGTCATCGCGGCCAGGCCCAGCATCAGGCTGTCCGCAGCGTCGAAGACCTGTTCCTTGTCCTCCTGCATGTCCTTGGAATAGGTCAGTGCCAGCCCCTTCATCACCGTGAACAGCGCCACCGTCGCGCCAAGGATGCGCCCCAGCTTGGCCCGCAGAAGCTCGGCCGCGTCGGGGTTCTTCTTTTGCGGCATGATGCTTGACCCGGTGGTCCAGCGGTCTGACAGGCGGACAAAGCGGAACTGTGCCGAAGACCAGATCACCAGCTCCTCGGCGAAGCGCGACAGGTGCATGGCGCTGATGCTGGCCGCCGCCAGGAACTCCAGCGCGAAATCGCGGTCGGACACGGAATCAAGGCTGTTCGCCGTCGGCCGGTCAAAGCCCAGCGCCCGTGCCGTCATCTCGCGGTCAATCGGAAACGACGTGCCCGCCAGCGCCGCCGCGCCCAGCGGGCATTCGTTCATCCGGCGGCGGGCATCTTCGAAACGGCTGCGGTCGCGGGCAAACATCTCGACATAAGCCAGCATGTGATGCCCCCAGGTCACCGGCTGCGCGGTCTGCAGATGGGTGAAGCCCGGCATCACCCAATCGGCCCCCGCCTCGGCCTGCGCCAGGAACGCCTGCATCAACCCGGTCAGCCCCGCCACGGCCTGGTCGCACTGGTCGCGCACCCAAAGGCGGAAATCGACCGCCACCTGGTCATTGCGGCTGCGCGCGGTGTGCAGCCGCTTGCCGGGCTCGCCGATCAGCTCGGTCAGCCGGTGCTCGATGTTGAGATGGATGTCCTCAAGTTCGGTCCGGAACGGGAACTTGCCGGTTTCAATCTCTGACAACACCGTGAGAAGGCCTTCCCCGATGGCTTCCGCGTCCTTATGACTAAGGATGCCCGTCGCCGCCAACATCGCGGCATGGGCCCGGCTGCCCGCGATATCCTGCGCGTAAAGCCGCTGGTCGAACCCGATCGAAGCGTTGATCGCCTGCATGATCGCGTCCGGCCCAGAGGCAAAACGCCCGCCCCACATCTGGTTGGCGGCCGGGGTGGTGGGCGGAACGGACATGAGACAGGCCTTGCGAGGGAAGATGCTGCGGAAAACTCTCATGGTCGTTTATACGGCCTTCCTTCTTGGTGCAAACGCGGCAGCAGCCGACGTGGCCGACCTGCGCGACGGCGACATGAAGAAGCTGACCTTCCACGAAACGCCGGTCCCCCTGGATGAAATCGGGCTGGTCGATGTCGAGGACGCGCCCCGGTCGCTGGCAGACTATCGCGGGAAATGGGTGGTGCTGAACTTCTGGGCCACCTGGTGCGCACCTTGCCGACACGAGATGCCCTCACTTGACAGGCTGCAGGCGGCGATGCCCGAAATCGCGGTGGTGCCGGTGGCCACGGGCCGCAACGCGGTGGCTGGAATGAAGCGGTTCTTCGAGGAAGAGGCGATCGCCAACCTGCCGATCCTGCGCGACCCGACATCGGAACTGGCCCGCAGCATGGGGATCATGGGCCTGCCGGTGACCGTCATCCTGAACCCCGAGGGGCAGGAGATTGCCCGCCTTATCGGTGACGCCGAATGGGACAGCGCCAGCGCCCGGGCGATTCTGGCGGCACTTGTGGCAGGAAACTGACAAATTCCTTCGAAGGAATTTGCAGATTCGTTCCAAGGGGCCTGCGGTTAAAGGTCAAACGTCGCGAACACCGGGACATGGTCGGAGGGGCCCTCCCACCCCCGCGCTGTGCGCAGGATGCGGCTGCCATGCGCCGCGCCCGTGATATCGGGTGTTGCCCAGATGTGGTCCAGCCGGCGCCCCTTGTCGGCGGCGTCCCAGTCGGCGGCGCGGTAGCTCCACCAGCTGTAAAGCCGGCCGTCCGGCAGGTCGTTGCGGGTCACGTCCTGCCAGCCCCCGGCTTCCATCACCGCGCCAAGGTGATCAACCTCGACCGGCGTGTGACTGACGATCTTCAGCAGCGCCTTGTGATCCCAGACGTCATCCTCGCGCGGCGCGATGTTGAGGTCGCCGACCAGAATGGCGCGGTCTGGCCGCTGCCAATGGAAGTAATCCCGCATCTCGGTCAGGAAATCCAGTTTCTGGCCGAACTTGACGTTCTGGTCGCGGTCGGGGATGTCGCCCCCCGCAGGGACATAGCAGTTGTGGATCGTCACCCCGTTCTCCAGCTGCGCAGAGACGTGGCGGGCGTGGCCAAGCCGGGCGAAATCCTGCTCTCCCGCATCCATGATCGGCAGTTTCGACAGGATCGCGACCCCGTTATAGCCCTTCTGTCCCCGCGCCACGATGTAGCGGTAGCCCAGCGCCTGAAACTGCTCCAGCGGGATCAGCTCCACCGGGCTTTTGCATTCCTGCAGGCACAGGATATCGGGGCTTTCCTCGGCCATAAGGCGCGCGACCAGCCCTTCGCGCAGGCGGACCGAGTTGATGTTCCAGGTGGCAAGGGTAAAGGGCATGGGGCCTCAGGGGGTGATTTCGGCAAGGGCAGCGATCAGCAAGGCCTGAAACTCGGCCGGGGCCTCGATCTGGGGAATATGGCCGACCTCGGTCAGGATGGAAAGCGGCGCGCCGGTCAGGCCAGCAAGGCGCTGGCCCTGATCCAGCGGGGTCGCGGTGTCGCGGTCGCCCCAGAGGAAGGCCAGCGGCACGGGGAAGCCCTGCCAGTTTTCCGGCTGCGTCGACAGGGCCCCCGCAGGCGGCACAAGCAGGCTTGGCAGCCAGTCGGCCAGTGCAGCGGTCGTCCCGGCACGGCGGTTCGGGCGGTTCAGCATGGCGATGATGTCGGGGGTCGCAGCATCGGTGCGATGCAGGAACCGCCGCAGCATCGGACCCATTGCCGGTGGATTGGTCACCGTGGCCGAGATCGCCAGTTCGCGCAGGAAGGGATAGCCCAGCGGCCAGGGCGGCGACTGCCCCGCCCCGTCCTGGTCAAGCCCGATCGCACCCGAGACCACGACCAGCCCGGCGAAGGCGTCCGGCTGCAGCATCGCGGCTTCGGAGGCGGCACCGGCGCCGAAGGAATGCGCCACCAGCACCGGCCTGACCCCCACCGCCTCGGCCAGCGCCAGAAGTCGCTTCGCCTGGGTCTGGCGGCTGTAGTCGCCTTCGGGATCACGGAACGACCACCCCATCGGTGGCATGTCGAAGGCCATGACACGGTAGCCTGCCGCCGCCAAAGCCTCGGAGGTCGGCCGCCACATCCGCGACCAGCCGACCGAACCATGCACCAAGAACAGTGGCGCGCCGTCCGGGGACCCCAGCTCTTCGACGTAGATCGGGCCAAGGGCGGTCTCGACGATCCGGCCTTCTTCGGGGAGGCGGACCGGCAGCACGCCTGCCTCGCGGATCGCCGCTGCAAGGCGCAGTCCCAACACCAGCACCAGCGCAAGGCTGACAAGGATGGCAAGAAGGAAAGCCAGGATCCGCATCGCCCTTGGCTAACAGTGCGCGAAGGCCGGGGCAACCAGGACAAAAAAAGGCCGGGCAAGCGGCCCGGCCAGGTCCAACAGGGAGGATGCCGCGCCATAACCCCGACGCGACAAGGGGAACCTGCTGCACAACCGGTGCATGCGAGAAAGCTAGCAAGCAATTCCGGCGACAATAAGCCCCAATGCGCAAGATTTCAGGGCTGTTGCAAGGCGGACGCAGCCCGGCGTTGCCGCCGGGCATCAGAATTGCCGTAAGGTCAGGCGACCAGCCGGTAGCCACCGCTTTCGGTGACCAGCAGCCGCGCGTTCGAGGGATCGGGCTCGATCTTCTGGCGCAGCCGGTAGATATGGGTCTCCAGCGTGTGGGTGGTGACCCCGGCGTTGTAGCCCCAGACCTCGTGCAGCAGGACATCCCGCGCCACCACGCCCGACTGCGCGCGGTAGAGGTATTTCAGGATGTTTGTCTCTTTCTCGGTCAGGCGGATCTTCTTTTCCTTTTCGTCCAGCAGCATCTTCTGCGCGGGCTTGAACGTGTAGGGGCCCATCTGGAAGATCGCGTCTTCCGACTGTTCATGCGTGCGCAGCTGCGCGCGGATGCGGGCCAGAAGCACCGGGAACTTGAACGGCTTGGTCACATAGTCGTTGGCACCGGCATCAAGGCCCAGGATCGTGTCGCTGTCGGTGTCATGCCCGGTCAGCATCAGGATCGGGCATTTCACCCCGCCCTTGCGCATCCTGCGGCACAGCTCACGGCCGTCGGTATCGGGCAGGCCCACGTCCAGGATCACCAGATCGTAAAGCCCGGCCTTGGCCTTCTCCATGCCCTCGGCACCGGTGCGGGCTTCGAACACGTCGAAATCCTCGGTCATCACCAGCTGTTCGCTCAGCGCCTCGCGCAGGTCGTCGTCATCGTCAACCAAGAGGATCTTCCGAAGTCCAGCCATTGCAACCTCCACTGCCTGTGGAACGGACATGCAGCCCGATCACGCCGCCCGCAAGATTTGCGACCGAAATCTCACGCGGTCGTGTCGGCTGGCCGGGCAATGTTTCAATTTCGTCACCCGGAGGGTAAGAAGGCGGGCATGAGCCTGACCCTTTCCATCGCCGAACGGCTGACCCGCGCCCGGGCGGACCTGCGCATGGGCGTGCCGGTTGTCCTTTGCGGGGCCGAGGGTGCCGTCCTTGTCGTCGCGGTCGAGGCGCTGGATGCCGGCCGTCTGGCAACGTTGCGCAGCCATGGCGCTCCGGTGCTGGCGATCACCGCGCGACGGGCCGAGACCTTGAAGGCCCGCGCCTATGACGGCGACCTTGCCCGCATCGTCCCGCCGACCGGGGCGGATCTTGGCTGGCTGCGGTCGGTCGCCGACCCGGCCGATGACCTGCGGATGCCGATGAAGGGTCCGCTGCAAAGCCAGCGTGACGGTCCCGCCGACCTGCACCGCGCCGCGCTGGCGCTGGCCAAGTCCGCGCATCTTCTGCCGGCGACGCTTGTCGTGCCGGTGGCACAGGCGCTGGAACTGGCAGGCCGCCACGGCCTGACGCTTCTGTCGCTGGACGAGATCACCCCCGCCCTGGCCGCCTTGCCACCAATGGCCGAGGTCGTTTCGGCCCGCGTACCGCTGGTCGCCAGCGCCGCAGGCCGCGTGCATGTCTTTCGTCCCGACGATGGCGGCGACGAACATTACGCCATCGAGATCGGCCGCCCCGACCGCGCGCTTCCAGTGCTGGCCCGGCTGCATTCGGCCTGTTTCACCGGCGATGTGCTGGGCAGCCTGAAATGCGACTGCGGCCCGCAGCTTCGGGCGGCCTTGCAGCAGATGGGCACCGATGGCGCGGGCGTGCTGCTTTACCTCAACCAGGAGGGCCGGGGCATCGGCCTTGCCAACAAGATGCGCGCCTACAGCTTGCAGGATCAGGGGTTTGACACGGTCGAGGCCAACCACCGCCTGGGCTTCGAGGATGACGAGCGCGATTTCCGGATCGGCGCGCAGATCCTGCGCAAGCTGGGGTTCGCTACGGTCCGGCTGATGACCAACAACCCCCGGAAGCTGGCGATGCTGGAAAGTTGCGGCCTTGCCGTGACCGAGCGCGTGCCCCTGCATGTCGGCCTCACCGACGAGAACCGCGCCTATCTTGCCACCAAGGCGGCGAAGTCCGGGCATCTGACGTGACGCCGCAAGACCTTGTGGTCAGCCGCGCCGGGGTCCGGTTCCTGGGCCGGAGGTTCGCCTGCACCCTCGGACGCGGCGGGATCGTGTCGCCGGGGCAGAAGCGCGAAGGCGACGGGGCGACACCGGCCGGGGTCCACCGGATCGTGGGGATGCTTTACCGGCCTGACCGCCTGGCACGTCCTGCCGACTGGGCGCTGCCCATCGGGCCTTGTGACCTGTGGTCGGATGACCCGAGGGATGAGGACTACAACCTTCTGGTCCGCGCGCCGCACGGGTTCAGCCACGAACGCCTGCGCCGGGCCGATCCGATGTATGACTTGATCCTGATCACCGGTTGGAACTGGCCCCACGCCGAACCGGGACGCGGATCGGCGATCTTTGTCCACCAGTGGCGCCGCCCCGGCGCGCCCACGGCCGGTTGCGTGGCCGTTGCGCGGCGTGACCTGCACTGGATCGCCCCGCGCATCACCTACCAGACGCGGTTGATCGTGACGGTCTGACCTTTGCCTGCGGGTGCCCCGGAACCTTCGAAGGTTCCGGCCCGATTTCTTCGAAGAAATCGGCACCGGCATGGACCCATGAACCCCTTCCCAAACCGCTTTGGACCGCATAGTCTGCCGCTGCAGAGGGAGGACAACCATGGCCAGAACGCCGTCCGGCGCGGATGACGACATTTTCGATTTGCGGCTGGCCCGGTCGACCCCCGATCTCTTCCCGATGCTGGAGGCGCTTTATGGCGCGCGGCCGGACTACCCGGCATTCCGTGACAAGCTGGTCAAGGCCCTGCGCAAGGGCTGGGCCGACCGCCCCGCCGACCTCAAGCGGCTGGACCTGACCCGCGACCTTGAACCCGACTGGTTCCAGCGCCCCGGCATGGCGGGCTATGTCTTCTACATCGACCGCTTCAACGGTACCCTCAAAGGCATTCTCGACAAACTCGACTACCTCGAAGACCTCGGCATTACCTATGTCCACCTGATGCCCTGCCTGAAGCCCCGCCCCGGTGACAGCGACGGCGGCTATTCGGTGATGGACTACCGCCAGATCAACCCCGCCTTCGGCACGATGGCGGATTTCGAGGCGGTCAGCGCCGCCCTGCGGGCGCGGGGCATGTCGCTGTGTGTCGACCTTGTGCTGAACCACACCGCGAAAGAGCATGCCTGGGCGAAGAAGGCGGCGAAGGGCGATCCGGTCTATCAGGACTATTACCTGATGTTCGACACGCCCGACCTGCCCGGCCAGTACGAACGCACGCTGGTCGAGGTCTTCCCCGACAACGCGCCAGGCAACTTCACCCATTGCCCCGAGGTCGAAAAGTGGGTCTGGACCACCTTCAACGAACACCAGTGGGACCTGAACTGGGCCAATCCGCAGGTGTTCCTGGAAATCGTCGCGGTGATGCTGTTCCTGGCCAACAAGGGCGTTGATGTGCTGCGGCTGGATGCCGTGGCCTTCATGTGGAAGCGGATGGGCACCCGCTGCCAGTCGGAACCCGAGGTTCACATGCTGCTTCAGGCCCTGCGCGCCTGCAGCCGCATCTCCAGTGCCGCCGTGCTGCATCTGGAAGAGGCGATCGTCGCCCCGGCGGAGATGCTGCCCTACCTGGGCCGTGGCCAGCATGACGGGAAAGAGGGCAACCTGGCCTATCACAACAGCCTGATGGTGCAGTTCTGGTCGGCACTGGCCACCCGCGATGTGCGTCTGATGAGCCATGTGCTAGGGCTCCATTTCCCCGACCGGCTGACCAATGCGACCTATGCCACCTATATCCGCTGCCATGACGACATCGGCTGGGCGATCACTGACGAGGATGCGGCGGCGGTGGGGGCCTCGGGCCACGGTCACCGCAGTTTCCTGTCGGATTTCTACGAAGGTGGTTTCCCCGGCACCTTCGCCAGGGGCGCGCTTTTCCAGTTCAACGCGGCAACCGGCGACAAGCGCATCTCCGGCAGCTTCGCCTCGCTTGCCGGGCTGGAGCGGGCCGAGGCGGCAGACGACGCGGCGGGGGTCGAGATGGCGGTCCAGCGCATCCTGATGGGCCATGCGCTGATCGCGGCCTGGGGCGGCATCCCGCTGATCTACATGGGCGACGAGCTGGCGCAGACGAACGACCATGGCTATCTGACCGTGCCGGAGCACGCACATGACAGCCGCTGGATCCACCGCCCCCGGATGGATTGGGCCAAGGCCGAGGCGCGGCATTCAGGCGACACCCCGGCCTCGCGGGTGTTCTGGGGTACGAAGCAGATCCTGGCCCGCCGCGCGGCGACGCCCGCGCTGCATGCGGGCGTGCCGATCCGGGTGACGGGCAGTGGATCGCCCGCCGTGCTGGCGTTCCAGCGCCTGGCACCGACCGGCACGCTGCTGGGCCTGTTCAACTTTACCGAAGCCTGGCAGCAGGTCGACGCAGGCCTTGCCCGCGCGCTGGGGGCATCGGCGATGCATGACGCGCTGTCCGACCAGCCGGTCGAGGCACATCAGGGCAAGATCGTGCTGCCGCCCTATGCACGGGTGTGGCTGACGTGACGCCTTGGTTTGTCGTCGGGAAAAGCTGACTGGACGCGCGCGCTCCGGTCAGCAATGCTTTCCGCGGGACAAGGGAGTGGTGCCAGATGGCGCTGACACGACGGGCGGCGCTGTTCGGAGCCGGGGCGGCGGCGGGGGTGATCGGCACCCGCTGGATCGGGGCGGCAAACCCATCGCTGGACGGGGTGTCCATCATCGCGCCCGCGGGCGGGGAAACTGTTCTGAACGACGCCTCGCTGTTGTCGGAAACCCCGGTCTTCCGGCATATCGTCGTCAAGGAGCCGCCCGGCGAAGCGCTGATCGCCGCCCTGCGTGCCGAACTGAAGGCCGCCGAGGCCGAGGGTCGCCCGGTCTGCATCGGCGCGGCCCGGCACACGATGGGCGGTCAGGCGATCCCGCGCGACGGTCACGCGATCACCTTCGACACGCCATCGGTGACGGCCGAGGGTGATGTCTACCGCGTGCAGGCGGGCACTCGCTGGAACCAGGTCATCGCGGCGCTTGATCCCTTGGGCCTGTCGCCCAAGGTGATGCAGTCGAACAGCGATTTCGGCGTTGCCTCCACCTTTTCGGTGAATGCGCATGGCTGGCCAATTCCCTATGGCCCGATGGGGTCGACCGTCCGATCGGTGCAGATGCTGCTGGCGGACGGCAGTCTGGTCACCGCGTCCCGCACGGAAAACGCCGATCTCTTCGCGGCCGCGATGGGGGGCTATGGGTTGATCGGCCTGATCACCGAGCTGGAGGTCGAGGCCGCGCCGAACCAGCTCTTGGAGCCGATGTTCCAGACCATGCCCGCCGCCGATTTCGCTGCGGCCTTCACCGCCGTGGCTGACGGGTCGGTGCCCATGGCTTACGGCCGCCTGAACATCGACCGCGAGGGGTTCTTCGACGATGCGATGCTGGTGACTTATCGGCCGGTTGCGGGCGACATCCCCCCGGCCGCCGGATCGGGCATTCTGTCGAAAGCCTCGCGCGCGATCTTTCGGGCGCAGCCGGGCAACGAATGGGTCAAGCGCCGCCGCTGGGGGATCGAAACCGGCGTCGGTGCCAGCCTGCAGGGGGCGGCCAGCCGGTCCAGCCTGATGAACGAACCCGTCATCACGCTGGACGACCGCGACCCCACCCGCACCGATATCCTGCACGAATACTTCGTCGCGCCGGACCGGTTCGGCGATTTCCTGACCGCCGCGCGCGCGATCATTCCCGGCAGCTATCAAGAGCTTTTGAACATCACGCTGCGCTGGGTGGCGCAGGACCCGACCGCGCTGCTGAGCTATGCCCCGGACGGCCCGCGCATCGCCTCGGTTCTGCTCTTCAGCCAGGAGATGACCGCGCGGGCCGAGGCCGACATGGCCCGGATGACCCGCGCGCTGATCGACGCGGTGCTGGCCATTGGCGGCAGCTACTATCTTCCCTACCGGCCGCATGCGACGGTCGAGCAGTTCAGCCGCTGCTATCCCCGCACGGTGGATTTCCTGAAGGTGAAGCTGACGGTCGACCCGAGGCTGCGGCTGCGGAACGGGTTCTGGGACAGCTATATGGACAAGGTGATCATCACGTGACCCTGCACCGCACGACCGCCTTTGCCTATGCCGTGATCCTGACGCTGGTGGCGTCGCTGAACTACCTGCCAATCCCCGGGCTGGTGGACGATCAGGGCCGCACCTTCGGCATCTTCGCGCTGGATATCTTCGACGACGCGCTGCACCTCGTCTCGGCGCTTTGGGCCTTGGCCGCTGCGCTGATCTCGGTCCGGGCGTCGCGGATGTTCCTCATCCTGTTCGGGGCGCTTTACCTTTTGGACGGCGTGCTTGGGGCCTTCACCGGGTCGGGGTTCCTTGACCTTGGCATCTTCACCTGGGGGGTCCTGGACATCCCCTTCACCCTGAAGCTTCTGTCCTCGCTGCCCCATATCCTGCTGGGCGGCTTTGCCCTTGCCGTGGGGTTCCGGCGATGAGCTTCCTTGTCCGCTGGACCGGGCGGCTACTGCTTTTGCTGGTCATTGCGATCCTCGGCCTTCTCTCTCCGCTCCTTTACATCGAGACGATGTGCCGCCCCCAAGGCGCCCCCGTTGTCCATACCCCGCTTGTCGGCCAAGACTGGCAGCGCCCCGAGGGGCGGACCCTGCTGACCTACCCGGAATGGCACATCGTCCACGCCTATGCCGACTACGCCGAGGTGATCCGCACCACTGATCCACACCGCTTCGGCTTCCTTGGGTCGATCACCGGGTTCTGGTCCTCGCTTTGCGCGCTGTCGCAGGCCTCGGGTCCACATGGCGGCTTCGACTGGACCACGAAACAGACGATCTACACCATCGGCGTCAGCTTCACCGCCGAGCTGCTGGCCAAGGCCGCCTATGAGGAAACTCTGGGCCGGGCCGCCACCTGGGTGCGCGGCGAAGGGCGTGCGCCGCTGGATGACCTGTCGGCCCGGCAGGCTGGCGATTACGCCACCTTCCTGCAGCAGGTGCCGTGGTACAAATGGGATTTCATCACCGACGCCGCCGCCCTGGACAAGGCCGCGACCGGCGCCTTCCGCGACCGGGAACGCCGCTTTGCGCTGGGTGTCGAATACCGGGTCAAGGCGGCCTATGCCGGGGTGATCGCGGCCGCCGTCGCCTCGGTCGGCGAAGACCAGCTTCAGCTGCGCGCCGTGGTCACCGGCCTGCCCGAAGCCACCCTGGCCGCCCTGCCCGAGGTCACGGTGATCGAAACCCTGCCCGAAGGCACGGTGATCGAGGCCCCGCGCTACCGGGCCTTCACCCGCATCGCCGACAGCATCGCGCGGGCGGGCGGCAACTTTGTCGAGATCGCGGGTAATGATGACATCCTGTTCACCGTGATCGGCACGGATGGTGACCCCCTTGGCACGCTGCACAGCTTCGCGCGGCAGGGCAATCCCGGTCGCCGCAGCCTGATCCTGCTGCCGGTCGCCGACCTTGCCGCCGCCTTGCGCGCCCTGCCGGACGGCGCGCTGGAGCATGTGCATGACTACTGACCTGCGCCGCGCGCTGCCCGCGCTGCCGCTGCCCGCGCTGCCGCTAATCGCGCTGCCGCTGGTTGCGCTGGGCTGGATCGGCACGCTGGCGCTGGTCATGCGGCTGGGCGGCGAGGCCCCGGCGGCGCTGGTCATCCTGCCGCCCGAAGGGCTGATCCGCAGCTTGCCACAGGGCGTCTCGGTGGTCAGCGCCGGGCCGGTCAGCGTCACCCTGCGCGGCGGGGCCGATCTTGTCACCACGCTGTACGCCCTTGGCGCACCGCTGGTGCTGCCGGCCGGGCTGAGCGGCTGCCTGCCGCAGACCGGCTGAACCCGTTGCCGAACCCTGGCGAGGGGCCAGCGGGTCAGGCCGGGACGGGCCGGTCGCCGAAGATCGCGCTGCCGACGCGGATATGGGTGGCCCCTTCGGCGACCGCCGCCTCGAAATCACCGCTCATCCCCATCGACAGGCCTTGCAGGCCATGCTCGGCCGCCAGCTTTGCCAGCAGGGCGAAATGCGGGCGGCTGTCCTCGGCGTCCGGGGGGATGCACATCAGCCCGACCGGGGCCAGGTCCATCGCCCGGCAGTCGCGCAGGAACGCCGCCAGACCGGCAGGCAGGACACCGGCCTTCTGCGGCTCGGCGCCGGTATTGACCTGCACGAAAAGGGCGGGCAGTCCTCCCCGCGCCTGTTGCAGGCTGGCCAGCCGCTGCGCCAGCGACGGGCGGTCCAGCGTGTGGATCGCATCGAAAAGATCGACCGCCAGCTTCGCCTTGTTCGATTGCAGCGGGCCGATCATGTGCAGGTCCACCGCGCCGAAACGGTCGCGCCATGCGGGCCATTTCCCGGCCGCTTCCTGGACGTAATTCTCGCCGAAGGTGCGGTGCCCGGCGTGCAGCACTGCCGTCACCCGATCAGGCGGCTGCAGTTTGGACACGGCGATCAGCCGGACCGACCCCGCCGCCCGCCCCGCCGCGCGTTCCGCCGCCCGCAGGCGGCCTGTGATCCCGTCCAGTCCCATGCTGCCCCCGTTGTTCCCGCACGACCATGGCACGCCCGCGCGGCCGGGGAAACCAGCGGCCCCAAACGAAAAGAGCGGACCCGAAGGTCCGCTCTTCCCAATTCCGTCCGATCCCGAGGGATTAGAACGAGAACGACACACCGAGGTCGAAGGAGGTGTCGGAGACTGCCGGGCTTGCGCCATCGGTCTCTTCCGAGTCGACCACGCCGCCGACAACCTTGGCACCGCCGCCGAGGTCGTAGGACGCGCCGATGCCCATCGATTCGACTTCGAAGAAGTTCGCACCGCTGGCCAGGTCGAACTGCTTGTCCTGGTAGAAGCCGGTCACGCTGACAGCGTCCATCGCGTAGGTGCCCGAGATCGACCACTGGTCGAAATCGATGTCGGTTGCCAAACCGGCGGTATCCGTCGCGGTGATGTCAGCCATACCGTAGCGGACCTTGGCAGTGAATGCACCGAAGGTGCCGTCCGCGCCAAGGAACAGGTGGTCGGCGCTGATGTTGCCAAGCGCACCAGCGGTCGCAGCATCAACATCAAGGTCTTCGTAGCCGATGCCGAACTTGTAGGCGTCGGTGGTGTAGTTCGCACCGATCGACCATGCAACGCCATCGGTGGCTTCTGCAGTGCCCGCGCCAAGATCAAAGTCAAACTCGCTCTCGTAGCCCGGGTTGGTGACGCCGACGAAAAGGCCGATGTTGCCGGTGGTGTATTCGTAGATAACCGACGGGTCGCCGGTCAGGCCGGGGGTGTCGCTGAGCGAGTCGAGGTCGGTCAGGTCGTCGTCGTTCAGACCGCCGTTGCCGATGAAGGACGATTCGTTGCGGTCGCCGAGGCCGGTGAGGCCAACGCCATCAACGTGACCAACGGCCGAGAGAGCCGCACCATCAACGTCGCCCATCGAGATCTTGCCGAAAGCGCCCGACAGGAAGACCGAACCGGCAGTGCCGTTTGCAGCGTTCGACGAGTTGTCAGCGCGGAACGAAGCGCCGAACGACAGACCGCCATCGGTTTCGCCCGAGAAGGTGAACGTGACGCGAGCGCGGCTGGTGAAGCCGATATCATCATCCGCAGCCGGATCGAAAACGAAGTCGTCTTTGAAGCCCATGCGGGCGTCGCCCGACAGGGTGATCTCGGCGGCGGCAAGGCCGGCGGTGCCCGCCAGGATGCTCGTCGCAAGAAGAAGCTTTTTCATGTTTTTCCCTCTTTCTTCAAGGTAAGCCCTCCGCAGGGGAATCCGCAGCGGGAATGCACCGTATTTCAACCGGGACGCCCCGGATTGCAACGCCAAGCAAAAGGCTGGCGAAAAACGCCGGGAAATTGGTGCAGCAAAGCCACAGGTCAGGAATGCCCGCCCCGGGCCGCGTCTTGGGCCGTCTGTGGGCCCGCGCGCAGCGAAAGGCCTTGGAAAGGGTCAACGGCTCGGCTAGACAGCAAAACACGGCAATTCAGGGTGTCCGGATGGGCTTGCAGAACGTCACACGCATCGCTTTGGCCCTTGGGCTGGTGGGCCTTCTGTCGGGCTGCGGCGGCGGCGGATGGTTCAATCGCGGCGCGGCGACCCCGACGGCCGGGCAGTCCTCGCAGAAAGAGCGCGCCGATGCCCAGCGCGCCCGGATCGAAGAGGTCAGCAGCCAAGGCTATGAATATGGCGAAAGCGACGGCGATTCCTCGGTGTTCGACCTGTTCGGGAACAAGGACGACCCGAACACCACGGTCGAGGTCAACAAGTACATCTGGCAGGCCAGTCTTGAAGTGCTGAACTTCCTGCCGATTGAATCGGTCGATCCGTTCACCGGGGTGATCGTCACCGGCTATGGCCGCCCGCCCGGCGGGGGCCGCGCCTACCGCGCGACGGTCTATGTGCAGGACCCCTCACTAGACGCCCGCAGCCTGAAGATCGCGATGCAGGGCCAGGGCGGCGGGGCCGTGCCGCAGGAAACCGTGCGCGCGGTCGAGGATGCAATCCTGACGCGCGCCCGCCAGCTTCGGGTGCGCGACAGCAAGCTTTGAGGGTGCGCCGGGGACCAGCCCCCGCACCCCCAGGCCCCGCAGCCCCAGGCCCTCACCCCAAGGATAGTTTCGCAGACAGGAAGGAGGGGTGGACCTTTCCTTCGCGCAGGGTGTAATTCCGGGCCGAACCCAAGCTTGAGGCCCCTGATGTCGCGCTATGACCCTTCGGAGATCGAACCCCGCTGGCAACAGGAGTGGGACAAGGCCCGGGCATTCCTTGCGCAGCGCGATCCGGCAAAGCCGAAGTATTATGTGCTGGAGATGTTCCCCTATCCGTCGGGCCGCATCCACATGGGGCATGTGCGCAACTACACCATGGGCGACGTGGTGGCACGGACCAAATCCGCGCAAGGTTTCAGCGTGTTGCACCCGATGGGCTGGGACGCCTTCGGCATGCCCGCCGAGAATGCGGCGATGGAGCGGGGGGGCCATCCGAAGGACTGGACCTACGGCAACATCGCCGACATGAAGGCGCAGATGAAGCCGCTGGGCCTGTCGATCGACTGGTCGCGTGAGCTTGCGACCTGCGACCCGGAGTATTACGGCCAGCAGCAGGCGATGTTCATCGACATGCTGGAGGCGGGCCTTGTCACCCGCAAGGCGGCGGTGGTGAACTGGGATCCGGTCGACATGACGGTTCTGGCGAACGAGCAGGTGATCGACGGCAAGGGCTGGCGGTCGGGGGCTGCCGTTGAACGGCGGGAACTCACGCAGTGGTTCTTCAGGATCAGCGACTATTCGGAGGAACTGCTGTCGGCCCTGGACGGGCTGAAGGACTGGCCGGAAAAGGTGCGCCTGATGCAGGCGAACTGGATCGGCAAGTCGCGCGGATTGCAGTTTGCGTTCCAGACGGTGGGGGCTCCCGCAGGGTTCGAGGCGCTGGAGGTCTATACGACGCGGCCGGATACGCTGATGGGCGCGTCGTTTGCGGCGATCTCGCCTGATCATCCGCTGGCCAAGGCGCTGGCGGGCGACCCGGCCGTGGCCGATTTCCTGGCCCGCTGCCGGGTGGGCGGGACCACAGCCGAGGCGCTGGAAACCGCCGAGAAGATCGGCCTCGACACCGGCATCCGGGTGCAGCATCCCCTTGACCCGACCTGGGAGCTGCCGGTCTGGATCGCCAACTTCATCCTGATGGATTACGGGACCGGGGCGATCTTCGGCTGCCCGGCGCATGACCAGCGCGACTTTGACTTTGCCACGAAATACGGGCTTGCGATCAAGCCGGTGTTCGTGGCCGAAGGCATCGCGGACGGGGCGCTGGCCGAGGCGTTCGTGCCGATGAAATCAGAGCAGGTCCACTATGTCCGCGGCTTTGCCGGTGCTGCGGTTCAGACCGGCGAAGAGGGCGTCGCCACCGCCATCGCGCATGCCGAAACCCATGGATACGGCAAGGGCGTGACCAAATTCCGCCTGCGTGACTGGGGCATCAGCCGTCAGCGCTATTGGGGCTGCCCGATTCCCGTGGTGCATTGCCCGACCTGCGGCGTGGTGCCCGAGGCGAAGGCGAACCTGCCGATCGAGCTGCCCTATGACGTCAGCTTCGACATCCCCGGCAACCCGCTGGACCGTCACCCCACCTGGCGCGATTGCGTGTGCCCGAAGTGCGGTGCCAAGGCCCGGCGCGAGACGGACACGATGGATACCTTCGTCGATTCAAGCTGGTACTTCGCCCGCTTCACCGCACCCCGTGCGACGACTCCGACCGTGATGGAAGACGCCGCCTACTGGATGAACGTCGACCAGTACATCGGCGGGGTCGAGCATGCGATTTTGCACCTGCTGTACTCCCGCTTCTTCGCCCGGGCGATGATGAAGACCGGGCATCTGCCCGCGATGGCGGTGGAGCCGTTCAATGCGCTCTTCACGCAAGGAATGGTCACGCATGAGATCTACAGGACGACCGACGCGCAGGACCGACCGGTCTATCATCTGCCCGAAGACGTGATCCGGTCGGAAGGCGGGGCGGCGCTCAAGAATGGCACGAAGGTCGAGGTCATCCCCTCGGCCAAGATGTCGAAATCCAAGAAGAACGTTGTCGACCCGATGAACATCATTGCCTCCTTCGGGGCCGACACCGCGCGGTGGTTCGTGCTGTCGGATTCGCCGCCGGAGCGGGATGTGGAATGGACCTCCTCGGGCGCGGAGGCGGCGTTCAAGCATCTGAGCCGGGTCTGGGCGGTGTGCAGCCGGATCGGCGAGATGCCTGCGGACCATCAGGGCGAGGGTGATGCCGATCTGGCACGCGCCACCGCCAAAGCCACCTTTGAAGTGACGAAGGGGATCGAGGGCTTTGCCTTCAACAAGGCCATCGCCAGCCTTTACGCCTTTACCAATACCATCGCCAAAGCGAACGCCTCGACCGCAACGATGAAGCACGCGATCCGCACGCTGGCGCAGCTTATGCAGCCGATGACCCCGCATATCGCGGAGTCGATCTGGAGCTATCAGGGTGGTGCGGGCCTTTGTGCGCAGGCCCCATGGCCCAAGGCGGACCCGGCTCTGCTGATCGACGACACCGTGACCCTGCCGATCCAGATCAACGGCAAGCGGCGGGCGGAAATCAGCGTGCCGAAGGACATGCCCGCGCCGGAGGTTGAAAAGCTGGCGCTGGCGGATGAGGATGTGGTCAGGTTCCTGGCCGGTCAGCCGGTCAAGAAGATCATCGTCGTCCCGGGGCGCATCATCAATGTCGTCGTCTAGCGGTAGCCGCTCTACATCAGGGGCTTCCCCCAGCCTGTCCCTCCCCCACGCCGGAGGCAGGGGTCTAGTCGCGCCCGTCTCAAGGCGGGGCGCTTCGGACCGGGCGCTTCTCTCTGCCCAGGTGGGAGAGGGCTGGTGTGGGGGGGCACCGACACGCCGCTGGCTGATCCTCGCCCCGCTTGCCCTTGCCGCCTGCGGGTTCACTCCGGCACTTGCACCCGGGGGACCGGCAACCGGGCTGATGGGGGCGGTCTGGGTGCAGGACCCGACCGACAAGAACGGTTTCGACCTTGTCGAACGGCTTGAAGAACGTCTTGGACGCCCCGAAGCTGTCCGCTACGATCTGACCTTCACCATCACGACCGAGGCCGTCGGGGTCGGCATCACCACGGAAAACGAGATCACGCGCTACAACCTGAAGGGCGTCGTCGATTTCACCCTGACCGACCGTGCCAGCGGCACCCGCGTGGCCGGGGGCCGGGTGCAAAGCTTCACCGCCTATTCCGCCACCGGGTCCACAGTCGCCGGGCTTGCGGCGGAAGAGGACGCCGCCCTTCGGTTGATGCGCATCCTGGCCGACCAGATCGTCGCCCGGCTGATCGCCGCCTCGGCCAGCCAACCATGATCCTGAAGGGGGCCGAGGCCGCCCGCTATTGCGCAAATCCCGACCCGGCCCGGGCGGGCCTGCTGATTTTCGGCGCGGATCCGATGCGGGTGGCGCTGAAGCGACAAGAGGCGATCTCTGCCCTGATCGGCCCGGGGGGTGAGGCCGAGATGCGCCTGACCCGGATGTCCGGGGGCGATCTGCGCCGCGACGGCAGCCTTCTTGTGGACGCGATCAAGGCGGTCGGTTTCTTTCCCGGTCCGCGCGTGGCCTTTCTGGAGGACGCGACCGACGGGCTTGCCGACCCCGTGGCCACCGCGCTGGCCGACTGGAAGCCGGGCGATGCGGTCATCGTGGTCACGGCAGGCGGGCTGACCGGCAAGTCGGCGCTGAAGACGCTGTTCGAAAAGCACCCGAAGGCGGTCTCCATCGGGCTTTACGACGACCCGCCGGGCCGCGAAGAGATCGAAGAGGCGCTGCGCAAGGCCGGGCTTGCAGATATCGGCCGCGAAGCGATGGCGGACCTGACCACCCTGGCCCGCGCTCTGGACCCCGGCGATTTCCGCCAGACGCTGGAAAAGATCGCGCTGTACAAATGGGGCGACGCCACGCCGCTGACCCCCGCCGATGTCGTCGCCATGGCCCCCGCCACCATCGAGGCCGACGTCGATGACCTGATCGACGCTGTCGCCGAGGCCCGCGCGCCGGCCATCGGCCCCTTGTTTCGCCGTCTTGAAGGCCAGGGCGTGCTGCCGGTAACGATCTGCATCGGCGCGCTTCGGCATTTCCGCGTGCTGCACGCTGCCGCGACCGACCCGCAGGGTCCGGCTGTGGGCATTCAGCGGGCACGGGTGAACTTCAAGCAGAAGGACGCGATGGGCAGGCAGGCCGGGCAGTGGGAGGTCCGTGCGCTGGAAGCCGCCGTTTCGGTCCTGCTGGAAACCGACCTGACCCTGCGGTCCGCCAGCCGAGCGCCCGGAATGGCGCTGATGGAACGCGCGCTGATCCGCATTGCGATGACCCGGCGGTGACCACCGCTTCTCGTTCCCGCGCGGGCGCTTTTCGCTGACCCCCGCCCCCCCCCATCGGCCGCAGAAAGGAACGCCCGCATGTCCAAAGCTTCCCCCACCCCGATCGAGGCTTTCCTTGCGCCCTTGTCGGACCTGGCCCGGCACTATCCGGAAATCGAAGGGCTGGTTTTCTGGGTCACCGCCGAAGGCTGGTCCGCGACCCCGTCCGAGGCGCTGGAGTCCGAAGAGATTGCATTCTATGCCGAAGGTCTGCTGATTGACGGTTTCAGGATGCACTGGTCGCTGCTGGCCCTGCCGGAATCCCCTGACCTGCCCGACCACATCCGCCTGCAGTTCTGGCAAGAGGGCGCCCCGCCGCCTGGAACCGCGTCGGGCTGGGTCTTGCTGCAGTCCGGCCGCTGGCCTGCAGACTGACCCCGATCCCCGGCGCCCGCCTTTCAGCCCTTGCCCTGACCCAAGGAATCGTCAGACTGCCTGCCGTCATTCTTGTCCCCAACCATCCCGCAGGGGGCGCCACCCCCGGCACCCCCGGCACCCTCTGTCAGAACAGCCCCATGGCCTTTACCCTTCGCCAGCTGCAGTTCTTCGTCGCCGCCGCCGAAGCCGGGTCCGTTTCGGGTGCGGCGCGGATCCTGTCGATCAGCCAGTCCTCGGTCACCGAGGCGATCCGCAGCCTTGAGGATGACCTTGGCGTGACGCTCTTTGACCGGCAGGCGCGGGGGCTTTTGATCACGCACAAGGGCTCGGCCTTCCTGCGCCATGTCCGCAAGATCCTGTCCGAGGTCGCCTCGGCCCGGTCGGCCTTCCAGTCCGATACCGAAGCGGCGACAGGGCGGCTGTCGCTTGGGGTCACCAGCCTGGTTGCGGGCTATGTGCTGTCGGACATCCTTGCCCGCTATCGCCGCGCCTATCCGCAGGTCGACCTGAACGTGATCGAGGACAATGGCGATTACCTGCAGCACCTGTTGATCGGCGGAGAGCTGGACGTGGCGGTCCTGCTCACCTCGTCGGTCAAGGACCGGCTGGCGCTGAATGTCGAGACGCTGCTGGTGTCGCCCTACCGGCTGTGGTTGCCGCTGGGTCACCCTCTGGCGCAGCAGGAGACGATCACGCTGGAGGATCTGTCCAGCCAGCCCTTGATCCAGCTGATGGTCGACGAGATCGAGGAATCGACCCGCCGCCTGACCGCAGCAATGCCGGTGAAGCCCGAGATGGCCTTCCGCACCCGCAGTGTCGAGGCGGTGCGCTCGCTGGTCGCCACCGGGGCGGGCCTTGCGATCCTGCCCAGCCTGGTCTACCGCCCCTGGTCGCTGGAAGGCGACCGGATCGAGATCCGCGATGTCTCGGGTGATCTGCCGACGGTGCAGGTGGGCCTGGCCTGGCGCAAAGGCGCGCCGCTGTCGCCCCCGGCGCACAACTTCGTCCGATCGGCACAGACGGCCATCTCTACTCCCTGATCAGCGTTCGCGTGGCGGGCCTTCGGGCTCGCGCTGGATGACCGTCTCGATCTCTTCCATCACCGACGCTGGCAGGGCACCTTTCTGCAAGGCTGCCGCCAGGTCTTCGACCTGCGCCACGGTCCGAAAGCCGGGGATCGGCAGGGTCGCCCCGGACCGCGCCCAAAGCCAGCCGATCGCCCCTTGCGCCAGCGAGCGCCCGCCGGTCTGCAAGAGATCGCGGACGGCACTCAACCGGGCCTGAAGCTCGGGCGCGACCCCGCCGCCCTTGAAGTAATCCATCCAGTCCGCGTTTCGGCTGCGGACGTCATCGCGGCCGAAGCGGTGGCCGTTTTCATACTTTCCGCCCAGCAGTCCCATCGCCAGCGGCGAGCGGTTGATCGACATAAGACCATGTACCGCGATCACCGACATCAGGGCGTCAGCCCGGAAGAACACGTTCATCGCATGTTCGATTGCGACCATCCCAGGCCGGTGCGCAAAGGCGGCCGCCCTGTCGGGGAAATCCGTGCTCCACCCATAGGCCGCGATCTTTCCCGCAACGCACAGGTCGTCGAGCGTATCGAAGACCGCTTCCGCCTCGGCAACAGGCAGGCTGTTCAGATGCAAGAGCACCAGGTCGATCCGGTCCCGCCGGAGCCGCCGCAGGGAGCCGTCGACGGACCCCGCGATCCCGGCCAGATCCTCGCCGATCAAGGTGCGGCGCGCCGGATCGATTGCCAGTCCGACTTTCGTCGCCAGCCGCACCTCTGGGTGATGCCGCAGCGCTTGCCCCAACACCGTCTCGGAGTGCCCCGCCCCATAGGCCTGCGCAGTGTCGAAAAACCGCACGCCCGCCGCGACCCCCGCATGAATGGCGCGGAGGGATTCTGCATCATCCACCACGCCCCAGCCCGCTGGCGCGCCTCCCGCCGTCCACGGGCCACCGATGGCCCAACACCCCAGGCCCAGCGCGGGCACCGTTGCCCCGTCCCACACTCTTCGCATGATCATCGCTGATCCTCCGTCATCCTGCTGTAAATGCTGATCTTCTGGTCGAGATACGCCTGGCAGGCCTCTACCTCGTGCCGACGGAGCGCCAGCCGTTCGCCATGCCGTTGCAGAATCTCCAGCCGCGCCGCCGCCGCGCCGGGGTGGCCGGCCCCATGCACCAGCAGCGCGAACCGGCGCATATCGGCCATCGGCATGCCCGTGGCCCGCAGCCGTTCCAGATTGCGCAGCCAGTCCACGGCGCCCGCGTCGAACCGCCGCCACCCCCGCGCATCGCGCTGCACCTTGGGCAGCATCCCCGATTTCTCGTAGAACCGGATCGTGTCAATTGACAGCCCGCTTGCCGCGGCGGCATCCTTGATGTTCATCAGCGTTCCTTTCGATGCCCCGGCCTAGCAAGCTGGAGCAGCTTCAGGTCAAGCGCTAATTTTGCTCCATCCCGGGCTGGCGTCCTATCGGAAAAACCGATACCTCTCATCCCCGTTTTGTTATTGCGATTTCTTCCGGTGGTCGTAGCGTGCTGACATGACCGGAAAACCGGCGTGGCGCGGCTGTGCGCGACCAACCAGAGGGAGTTTGCGATGAGACACATGAAGCTGATGGCCACGACGGCCCTTGCCGTGCTGACCGGGCTGACCCCGGCACTGGCCCAGATCACTGAAATCGGCGCGCCGGAAGGCCAGGTGAACATCGTCGCCTGGCCTGGCTACATCGAGCGTGGCGAAACCGACAAGACCTTCGACTGGGTCACCAAGTTCGAAGCTGCCAGCGGGTGCAAGGTCAACGTCAAGACCGCGAACACCTCGGATGAAATGGTTGCGCTGATGAACGAAGGCGGCTTTGACCTGGTGACCGCCTCGGGCGACGCCTCGCTGCGTCTGGTGGCCGGTGACCGCGTGCAGCCGGTCAACATCGACCTGATCCCGTCCTGGTCCACCGTCGACCCCCGCCTGCAAAGCGCGCCCTGGCACACGGTCGACGGCGTGCATTTCGGCGTTCCCTACATGTGGGGACCGAACGTGCTGATGTACAACACCGAGGTTTTCAAGGAACCGCCAACCTCGTGGTCGGTGGTGTTCGAGGAAACCACTCTGCCCGACGGCCAGTCGAACAAGGGCCGGGTCCAGGCCTATGACGGCCCGATCCACGTCGCCGATGCGGCGCAATACCTGATGTTCCACAAGCCGGAACTTGGCATCACCTCGCCCTACGAGCTGAACGAAGAGCAGTACAAGGCCGCGCTTGATCTGCTGCGCGTTCAACGCGACCTGACCTCGCGCTACTGGCACGACGCCTTCATCCAGATGGATGACTTCAAGAACGAAGGCGTGGTCGCGTCCGGGTCCTGGCCCTTCCAGGTCAACCTCCTGAAAGGCGAAGGCCAGCCCGTCGCCTCGGTGATCCCTCAGGAAGGCGCCACCGGCTGGGCTGACACGACGATGATGCATGTCGATGCGGCGAACCCGAACTGCGCCTATCTGTGGATGGAACACACGCTGTCCTCGAACCTGCAATCCGACCTTGCGGTCTGGTTCGGCGCGAACCCCTCGGTTCCGGCGGCCTGCACCGACGGGCGCGGCATGGCCACGGCGGAAACCTGTACCGCCAACGGGCTTGACGACTTCGAGAAGATCCGGTTCTGGACCACCCCCGTGTCGAACTGCGCCCAGGGCGACGGCATGTGCGTGCCCTATTACCGCTGGGTCTCGGACTATATCGGCGTGATCGGCGGGCGCTAAGCCCGGTCGGGGGAAACCCCGCTCCTCCCCTCCCCCGCCAAGGGGAAGGGGAGCCACCTTTTCCGAACTGACTGTCGCCGCAGGCCTTACCTTTGGGCACCCCGCGCCGCCTTCCCTGTCTTCAGGGACGGTGAAAACGGGAGGCTTGCCCGTTCTATGCAAGAAAGCCCCATGACCGCTGCCGTCACCTTCCACTCCGTCTCGCGCCATTTCGGCCCCGCCTCCGCACCGGTGAAGGCCGTCGATGGCGTCGATCTGACCATCGCCGAGGGCTCGTTCTTCGCCATGCTGGGGCCGTCCGGGTCGGGCAAGACCACCTGCCTGCGCCTGATCTCGGGCTTCGAGAAACCAACCGGCGGCCAGATCCGCATCTTCGGCGAGGATGTCTCGAACACCCCGCCACATTTGCGCAACGTCAACACGGTGTTTCAGGACTACGCGCTCTTTCCGCACCTGAACGTGCGCGACAACGTGGCCTATGGGCTGATGGTCAAGGGCACCCCGCGCGCCAGACGCCATGCCAAGGCCGAGGAAATGCTTGCCCTGGTCAAGCTGGACGCCTACGGCGACCGCAAGCCCGCGCAGCTGTCCGGCGGCCAGCGCCAGCGTGTCGCCCTGGCCCGGGCGCTGGTGAACGAACCGCGGGTGCTGCTCCTGGACGAACCGCTTGGCGCGCTTGACCTCAAGCTGCGCGAGGCGATGCAGGACGAGCTGAAGGCCCTGCAACACCGCCTGGGCCTGACCTTCGTCTTCGTCACCCATGACCAGCACGAGGCCCTGTCGATGGCCGATCACCTCGCCGTCTTCAACGAGGGCCGCATCGCCCAGATCGGCTCGCCGCAGGACATCTACGACCGGCCCGCCACCCGCTTCGTCGCCGATTTCGTCGGCTCGTCGAACGTACTGCCGCCGGCCCTGACCCGCGCGCTTGGTGGCCCGGACAGCTGGGCCTCGCTGCGCCCCGAGGCGACCCGCCTGGCCGCGACCGGCCCGGTGACCGGCCGCGTCACGGCGCTGCGCTACCTTGGCTCGGGCACCCGCGTGGTGCTGGACGCCGACGGGACGGAAATCGCCGCCCTTGTCCCGGCGGGCCAGCCGGTCCCTGCCGAAGGCGAGCGGACCGCAATCGCCTTCGAACCTTCGGCCCTGCACCTGATGGGGGGTGCCTGATGCCTGTCGACAATGCCCAGCCCGACCGTTGCAAGGGGCGCAGAATGTGGGTCAGCCCGCGCCATTCCTCGTCCGCAAATTTCCCCGCCAGAGGCTCCGACCCCGGCAACGCTGGCCGTCTCCTGCAACCGGGCGCCCAAAATCCTTCCTTCAAGGATTTTTCCGGGCCGGGGGCGCCGCGTTGACCGCCCCCGCAATCCTTCCCGCCCGTGGCGTGTCTGACCGGCTGACCGGACTCTTCTGGCGCCGGCCGAACGTCCTTCTGCTGCTTCTGGTCACCCCGCCGCTTCTCTGGCTGGGCGTGGTCTATCTGGGCTCGCTTGCCGCACTTCTCCTGCAAAGCTTCTACTCGATCGACGAGTTTTCGGGCGTGGTGAAGGAAGAGTTCACCCTCAAGACCTATGCCGAGCTGTTTCGCGCCCAGAACCTCGACATCATCCTGCGCACCGTGGTGATGTCCGCCGCGGTAACCCTGGCCTGCGCCGTGCTGGCCTTCCCCATCGCCTACTACGCTGCCCGCTACGCAAAAGGCCCGTGGAAAGCGGCCTTCTACCTTGGAGTCATGCTGCCCTTGTGGTCCAGCTACCTGGTCAAGGTCTACGCCTGGAAACTGATTCTCGCGAAGGAGGGCATCGTGACCTGGGCCGCCGAGGGCACCGGGACCGGGTTCCTGATCGACGCCGTCCTGGCCATCCCCGGGCTTGAAGGCTCGTCCCTCTCCACCTCGCCCTTCGGCACCTTCCTGGTCTTTGTCTACGTCTGGCTGCCCTACATGATCCTGCCGATGCAGGCCGCGCTTGAACGGGTGCCGACCTCGATGCTGGAAGCCTCGGCCGATCTTGGCGCCACCCGGTCGCAGACCTTCCGCACCGTGGTCCTGCCGCTGGCCATGCCGGGGGTGATCGCCGGATCGATCTTCACCTTCTCGCTGACGCTGGGCGACTACATCATTCCGCAGATCGTCGGCGACAGCGCCCGCTTCATCGGCCTTGCCGTCTACCAGTTGCAGGGCACCGCCGGGAACACGCCCCTGGCCGCCGCCTTCGCCGTGGTTCCGATCCTGATCATGCTGGTCTATCTGACGCTTGCCAAACGCGCGGGGGCCTTCGATGCGCTCTGATCCCCAGGCCCCCACTGCCACCCTTGGCCTGAAGGTCGCGGCGCTGGGTGGGCTTTTGTTCCTGCACCTGCCGATCCTGCTGATCTTCCTCTACGCTTTCACCACCGAGGAACGCACCTACCAGTTTCCACCCCCCGGCCTGACGACCCAGTGGTTCGGCGTCGCCTGGGCGCGTGAGGATATCTGGCCGCCCCTGTTCCTGTCGCTGAAGGTCGCCGCGATCTCGACCGCGCTGGCCATGATCCTTGGCACCCTGGTCGCCGCCGCGATGGCGCGGGCCAGGTTCTTCGGCCGCGATCAGATCAGCCTGCTGATCCTCTTGCCCATCGCCCTGCCCGGCGTCATCACCGGCATGTCGCTCCGGTCGGCCTTCGGGGTGATGGACATCCCGTTTTCCACCTGGACCATCGTGCTGGGCCACGCCACCTTCTGCATCGTCATCGTCTACAACAACGCCGTCGCCCGGATGCGGCGCCTTTCCGGCGGGATCATGGAGGCCTCGGCCGACCTTGGCGCCAACGCCTTCCAGACCTTCCGCCATGTGCTGAGGCCCAACCTCGGCTCCGCCTTGCTGGCGGGGGGGATGCTGGCCTTTGCCCTGTCGTTCGACGAGGTCATCGTCACCACCTTCACCGCCGGGCAGCAAAGCACCCTGCCGATCTGGATGCTGAACGAGCTGGTGCGCCCACGGCAACGCCCGGTCACCAATGTCGTCGCCATCGTGGTCTTCGCGGCCACCTTCGTGCCGATCCTTGCAGCCTATTACCTGACCCGCGGCGGATCCGAGACCGCCGGCATGGGCAAATAAGGAACCTTCGTCATGGACACCCTCACCACCATCGACACCGCCCTTCTGATCGGGTCCACCTTCGAGTTGGGCCACGAAGCGCGCGAGCAGATCCTGAACCCGCGCACCGGCGCGCTGATCCTTGAGGTGCCCGAAGCCTCGCCCGCCCAGGTTGACCGCGCCGTCGCCGCCGCCCGCAAGGCGTTCGAGGGCTGGTCGCGCACCACGCCGGCCGAACGTTCGGCCGCCCTTCTGCGCATTGCCGACCGGGTCGAGGCCGAGGCGGACAGCTTTGCCGCGCTGGAGGCGCTGAACTGCGGCAAGCCGATCAACGCCGCCCTGAACGATGAAATTCCCGCCATCGTCGATTGCTACCGCTACTTCGCGGGCGCCGTGCGCTGCCAGCACGGAACCGTTGCCGGCGAATACCTGTCCGGCCACACCAGCATGATCCGCCGCGATCCGGTCGGCGTGGTGGCCTCCATCGCGCCCTGGAACTACCCCTTGATGATGATGGCCTGGAAGCTTGGCCCCGCCATTGGCGGCGGCAATACGGTGATCTTCAAGCCCAGCGAGCAGACCCCGCTGACCGCGCTGAAGATGGCGAAGATCCTGGCTGACGAACTGCCTGACGGTGTGGTCAGCGTGGTTACCGGGCGCGGCCAGACCGTCGGAAGCTACCTGATCAACCATCCCGGCGTGGACATGATCAGCCTGACCGGCGATGTGGCGACCGGCAAGAAGATGCTGGATGCCGCCGCCAAGACCGTCAAGCGCACCCATCTGGAACTGGGCGGCAAGGCCCCGGTCATCGTCTTCGATGACGCCGATATCAGTGCTGTGGTCGAAGGCCTGCGCGCCTTCAGCTTCTACAACGCCGGGCAGGACTGCACCGCCGCCTGCCGCGTCTATGCCGGGAAAAAGGTCTATGACCGGCTGGTCGCCGACCTGACCTCTGCCGCCGCCTCGATCACCCTTGGCGCCGAGGATGACACCACCAACGAGATCGGCCCCCTGATCAGCCAGCGCCAGCGCGACCGGGTGGCCAGCTTCGTCAACCGCGCACGGGAGTTGAACCATGTGCAGGTGACAACGGGCGGCGAGGCGATGGACCAGGGCTTCTACTACCGACCCACGGTGGTGGCCGGGGCAAAGCAGGACGACGAGATCGTGCGCCGCGAGGTATTCGGCCCGGTCGTGTCTGTCACACCTTTCTCGGATGTCGATGACGCCGTGGGTTGGGCCAATGACAGCGACTACGGGCTGGCCTCTTCGGTCTGGACCCGCGACGTCGGCCGCGCGATGGCGACGGCCGCGCGGCTGCGCTACGGCTGCACCTGGATCAACACGCATTTCATGCTGACCAATGAAATGCCGCACGGCGGGTTGAAGCAAAGCGGCTACGGCAAGGACATGTCCGCCTATGCGCTGGAAGATTACACTGTCGTCCGGCATGTGATGATCAAGCACGGCTGAGATCGCGCCGCACATCGGCCGCGTGCTGCAGCACGCCGGGCCTATGCGGCGCAACCTGGGGTGGCACGTCCTTCGGGTCAGGTCACTTTCGCCCCTTCTGGGGAGAGGGGCGCGAATGGGGGGCAGCCAGCATGGCTGCTCCCCATCCTGCTTTCCGGGCCAATCTTGCCGGGGCAAGTCTTGCCGGACTTTCTGCCGATCAAGGCCGGTGCCGCGAATCGGTGGCGGCGGCTGACCGGCCCTGACCCGTCGTTTGCGCGCCAGACTCCTTCCAATCCGCGTTCCGGCTGCAAGGGTTCCTGCCAAGCTGTGAAGAAATTGGGCATTTTCATGATTCAAGGGGCGGATGCGCCCCAAACCTGCCCGAAAATTGTTGCAATCTCTGGTTGCCAATTCATATTAACCTTCGACTGGAAGGCGTCAGCTGCGATGCCGTTTCGGGAAAACAGCTGCCTGTGGGGGGTCACGGAATGGCTTTTGATCGACTGTCAGGAACCGTTGGCGAAACTGATTGCGTGGAAGAGCTTCTGCCCGGAACCTCGCTGCTTCTTGGCCAGTACCGGATCTCCCGTTTTCTCAACAGTGGCGGCTTCGGCATCACCTATGTCGCCAAGGATGGCCTCGACCGTGATGTCGTGCTGAAGGAATGCTTCGTCGAGGCGTTCTGCAGCCGCAACCAGACCGTGGTGCAGCCCCGGTCGGACAGCAACCGCGCGCATCTTCACCGCGCCCTTGCCAGCTTTGCCGAGGAAGCCCGCATCCTTGCCGCGCTGTCGCATCCGAACATCGTCCGCATCCACCAGCTGTTTGAAGAGAACAACACCGCCTACATGTCGCTTGATTTCGTGGCCGGGCATGACCTGATCGAAGTCGTCGATGAAAAGAAGATGGCCCTCAACGCAGACCAGATCGTCGGGATGGCGGCAAAGCTGATCTCGGCCGTGGGCCATGTCCACGACCGCCAGCTTCTCCACTGCGACATCTCGCCTGACAACATCTGCGTGACCCCGGCAGGCGAGCCGGTGCTGATCGACTTCGGCGCCGCCCGCAAGGTCGTGAACGGGGCTGCGCAGAAGCATTCGGGCTTCACCCTGGTCAAGGACGGCTATTCCCCGCACGAGTTGTACGCAACGAACGGGACCTGCACCCCCGCCAGCGATCTTTATGCGCTGGCAGCGTCGCTGTACTATGTGATCAGCGGCCGGGTTCCGGTAGACAGCGAAACCCGCCTGCGGGCGATGATCGACTATCGTCCCGATCCGCTGGCGCCGCTTGCCGGGTCGCTGCAGGGCTACCCGCCGGGGTTCCTTGCCAGCATCGACAGGGCGATGTCGGTCGAAGCCGCGGCCCGGTTCCAGTCGGCCGAAGACTGGCTTGCCGCCATGATCCAGCAGCCCCAGGTCATCCGGGCTGAGGCGCCGCGCCCGGCCGTAAGGCCTGCGGTCGTGGTCAACACCCCGCCAGAGACGCGGGATCGCAATGTCGTGCTGCTGCGCCGGGTGGTTCTTGCCCCCGGACAGGGCCGCCACGCGGCAAGCGGAGTCTAGGAACCGGCCCCGCTCCTTCAGGCCGGAACCGCTACTCCGCCCCCGTGCCGCACCCCCTTGCGCCCTTCGCGCAAGTAGCGGGCATAACCCAGGTCCGCCGTCTCGATCCCGGCCCGCTGGCCACTGACGATATCGGCCAGCACCCGGCCCGATCCCGCCGCCATGGTCCAGCCCAGCGTGCCGTGGCCGGTGTTCAGGTACAGGTTCTGGATCGGCGAGCGTCCTACCACCGGCGTGCCGTCTGGCGTCATCGGGCGCAGGCCGCACCAGAAAGCCGCCTGTGACTGGTCCCCGGCGCCGGCGAACAGGTCCTCGACCGAATGGGTCAGCGTCGCCTGCCGTCTGGCTTTCAGGCTCATGTCGAAGCCGGCCAGTTCCGCCATGCCGCCGACACGGATCCGGTCGCCCAGCCGGGTGATCGCGATCTTGTGGGTCTCGTCCATCACGGTCGAGACCGGTGCGCGGGCTGCGTCCACCACCGGCACCGTGATCGAATAGCCCTTCACCGGATAGATCGGCAGCCTGATCCCAAGGGGCCCGGCCAGCATCGGCGAATAGGACCCCAGCGCCAGCACGAAGGCATCCGCCGTGATCCGGCCTTCCGAAGTGTGGACCGCCACGATCCGCCCGCGCTCGGCCTCCAGCCGGTCGATCCCGACGCCATAGCGAAAGGTCACGCCCAGCGCCTCGGCCAGCTTTGCCAGCGCACGGGTGAACTTGAAGCAATCCCCGGTCTCGTCGCCCGGCAGCCGCAGCCCGCCCGCAATCCTGCCCCGCGCCGCCGCAAGCCCCGGCTCGGCCGCGACGCATTGATCCGCGTCCAGCACCTCGAACGGCACGCCATCGGCCTTCAGGACCGCAGTATCCTTTTCCGCGGCCGCCACCTGCTTTTCGGTGCGGAATAGTTGCAGCGTGCCTTGTGTCCGCTCATCATAGGAAATCCCCGTCTCGCTGCGCAGGTCGATCAGGCAGTCGCGCGAGTACTCCGCCAGCCGCACCATGCGCGACTTGTTCACCGCGTAGGCCTCGGCCGTGCAGTTCATCAGCATCCGCGCCATCCAGGACAGCTTGGTCCAGTCCATGCGGGGCTGGATGATCAAGGGCGCGTGGTCCTGGAACATCCATTTCAGCGCCTTCAACGGCACGCCGGGCGCCGCCCAGGGCGAGGCATAGCCGGGGCTGATCTCGCCGGCATTGGCAAAGGAAGTTTCCAGCGCCGGGGCGGGCTGGCGGTCGATCACCGTCACCTCATGTCCCGCGCGGGCCAGATACCAGGCCGAAGTCACCCCGATCACGCCCGCGCCAAGCACCACGATCTTCATCTTCGCCATCCCGTCCGGTCAGATTTTCTGCCTGCGAAGATAGCGGCGCTGCCGGGGAATATCTTGGGAAAGACCGACAGGATCATGGATGTGTATCGAAGATTGTTGCGCGTAACTACAAAATTACCACGAAAGTCACCAACCCTACGGGCGCAAGGCGAAGCTTTCGCCCCTCACGCCGCCTCACACAATCGGCACGTCCTTGCGACCGGTGCGCAGGCGGGGGTGCATCGGGCGCGGCGCAGCGCTATATCCTGCGGATGAACCGTCGCTTCGCCTTGCTGGCCCCGCTCGCCCTTCTGATCCCGTTGCCCGCTGCGGCCGAGAAGATATCGCTGTCCGCGATATCCGCCTATCTGAACGGCCTGACCACGGTCGAGGCCGATTTCACCCAGATCAACTCCGATGGGTCGATCTCGACCGGGCGGATCTATATCAAGCGGCCCGGCCGGGTGCGGTTCGAATATGCGCCCCCCGACCGCAGCCTGGTGATCGCCGGCGGCCAGCAAGTCGCGATCTTCGACGCCAAGTCGAACCAGCCGCCCGAACAGTATCCCTTGAAGCGCACGCCGCTGAACCTGATCCTGGCCGAGAACGTCGACCTTGATCGGGCAAGAATGGTGGTCGGGCACCTGGCGGACGGCACCTCAACCCGCGTCCGGGCCCAGGACCCCGAGCATCCGGAATACGGCTCGATCGAGCTGGTCTTCACCGAAGGCCCGGTCGAGCTTCGGCAATGGGTGATCACCGATGACCTCGGGGCGGCGACCACGGTTGTCCTGGGCGAGCTGCGCAAGGGCGGCGAGATGGGTGCGCGGCTTTTCGACATCTCGGCCGAGACCACTGCCCGCAGGAACTGATCCGGCAGGCGCATTCCGCCGCCCCTGACGGTCGCAGGCCGCGCTGGCGCGGTCTACCGGCAGTAGGCCAGCTGTTCCCGATACATCTCGGACCGCGCGCCAACCGCCGCTGCCACGTCGACAAGCCAGGGCTTGCCCGCGTAGGACTGGTTGGCATAGCCGGTCCGACCCTCGTGATAGGCCAGGTACTGCGCCTCGGCGTCGGTCTTCGAGATGCCGAGGGACCGGCTGGATTCGTCCATGTACCAGCCCATGAAGTCGGTGGCATCCTCGATGTCATCGCGCTTGGACCGGCGGCCACCCTCGGACGCCTGGTATTCTTCCCAGGTGCCGTTCAGGGCCTGGCTGTAGCCGTAGGCCGTGCTTTGCCGGCCCATCGGGATGACGCCAAGCGTATAGGTGTACGGCGTGCGGGCATTGCCGATGAACTTCGATTCCTGGTAGATCGTCGCCATCTGCACATGCACCGGGACGCCCCAGCGCCGCTCGGTCCGCTCCATCGCCCGCAGGTATTGCGGCCGCTCGCGGATGATCGCACAGGCATCGTCAAGCTGCCGTGGCGCGGAATAGCTGCCCCCGCCCCCGCACGAGGCAAGAAACATCAGCAGCATGGCTGCCCGCAGAAACCTGCTCATCTGCCCCTCGTGTCTTCTTTTCTTTTGCGGCAGAGACTAGCCCATTTGCCCCGGTGATGAAATGGGGAAGACCTGACCCCCAGATCAGATATCCGCGAGCGTCCCGGACTGTAAGGCTGCGGTTCACAGACTGTTTCCCTTGTTCCTGCCCGGACAGGTGGACAAGAAACCGTGTGCAAGCGTAGAAGGGGCAATGGGGATCGCTCGCATGCAGACAACCCGCGCCAAGTACCATCTCGGTCAGGTGCTCCGTCATCGGAAGCACCCGTTTCGTGGTGTGGTGTTTGACGTCGACGCAATGTTCTCCAATACCGAAGACTGGTACGAGAATATCCCCGAGGACAGCCGCCCTTCGAAAGACCAGCCGTTCTATCATCTTCTCGCCGAAAACGACCAAAGCTACTATGTGGCCTATGTGTCAGAGCAGAACCTTGTCCCCGATGACACTGGCGAGCCGGTCGATCATCCGGACCTTGGCGATCTTTTCGGCGACTTCGAGGACGGCCGCTATCCGCTGACCTTCCAGCTCAACTGACGCTTACCAGTTGCTAACGCTTTGACCCTAGCCTGCAGCGGTCGCAGGCGAAGGGATTCCCATATGCAAATGACAACGCAAACCCGGCCCGAGGTGCTTTCCGTCCTGGTGCTGGAAGACCGGATCGACGCTGCAAGCGCCATCCAGTTCAAGGAAAGGATGCGCGATCTGACCGAAACGGCGCATCCGCGCGTGGTGCTGGATCTTGCGCGGGTTCAGTTTCTTGACTCCAGCGGCCTTGGCGCAATCGTCGCGGTGAAAAAGCTGCTTGGTCCCGACCGGGTGATGGAGCTTTCAAGTCTGACCCCGACCGTGGAAAAGGTGTTCCGCCTGACCCGGATGGATACGATCTTCACCATCCACCTCTCGCACGAGGCGGCAGTCTCGAATGTCTCGCTGTCCTGAACCCGCGCCAGTCCGGGTGCAGGGCCCGTCGGGACCGACCCTGATCTTTAACGCCGACCCCGCAGCGGTGCGCGAGGCGCTGGCCGAACTTCTTGCCGCCCCCCCGGTCCGTGCGCTTTCGCCGGATGACCTTGGCACGGTCGAACTTGTGCTGGCAGAAGTGCTGAACAACGTCGCCGAGCATGCCTATGCCGGGGGCAGCGGCCCGGTCGAGGTTGACCTGCGTGCCACCGCGGCCGGACTGGCCTGCTGTGTCGCGGACATCGGGCTTGGCATGCCGGACGGAAAACTGCCGGCCGGGCAGCTGCCCGACATCCGCCCCGACGCTCTGGACGATCTGCCCGAAGGCGGTTTTGGCTGGCACCTGATCCGCAGCCTGACCGCCGACCTGACCTATGCCCGCAGCGCCGGCCAGAACCGGCTAAGCTTCGTGATCCCGCTGACCGGCAAGGACTGACCGGGCGCGCCGCCGGTTTCGCCCGGATCGCTGGGGTCCGCAGGCGCCATCTTGGCATTCCTGCCCGCCCGGCCTAGTTTTGCCGCAACGCAGGGGGCATCATGCGCGATCTACATCTTCCGGGCCGGTCGGCCGTCCTTGCGGCCAACGGGCTTTGCGCCACCTCACACCCGATTGCCGCGCAAGTGGCGGTCGAGGTGCTCAAATCCGGCGGCAATGCCGTGGATGCCGCCATTGCCGGGGCGGTTCTCCTCGGCATCGCCGAACCGCAGTCGACGGGCATCGGTGGCGATTGTTTCGCTCTGGTCAAGCCACCGGGATCGGAAGAGATCATCGCCCTCAACGGCTCGGGCCGCGCGCCCATGGGCCTGCACGCCGCCGCCTTGCGTGACAAAGGCCTGACCGCAATTCCGCTCTACGGGATCGAGGCTGTCACCCTGCCCGGTGCCGTCGACGCCTTCTGCACGCTCAATGCCGACTACGGCCTTCTGTCGCTGGCCGACACGCTGGCCCCCGCGATCCGCTATGCCGAGGAGGGCATTCCCGTCGCCCCCCGCGTCGCCTTCGACTGGGCCGAGGATATCGCGGTGCTGAAGGGTGCCGCCCTCGATTTCTACAGCTTTGGCGGCAAGGCCCCGACCATCGGCCAGATCTTCCGCGCGCCCGGGCAGGCCGAAGTCCTTCGCCGCATCGCCCGCGAGGGCCGCGCCGGCTTCTATGAAGGCGAGGTCGCCGAGGACATGATCACTTCGCTGCGCGCGCTGGGTGGCAGCCATACGCTGGACGACCTCGCCGCCACCCGCTGCGACTACACGACGCCGGTCGGCGGGTCCTATGCCGATATCGAGCTTGTGGAACACCCGCCGAACGGGCAGGGCGCAACGGCGATCCTGCTTCTGAACATCCTCAAGCACTTCGACCTGGCCGCGATGGATCCCTTCGGCAGCCAGCGCGCCCATATCGAGGCCGAAGCGACGAAACTTGCCTATGACGCCCGCAACCGTTTCATCGCCGACCCCGACCACACCACCCGGCTGGTCCACATGCTGTCGCCCGAGACGGCGGCCAAGCTGGCCGCGCTGATCGACCCCAGGCGTGCGATGCCCGCAGCGGCACCCCTGACCGAGGCGGTCCACAAGGACACGATCTATATCACCGTCGTCGACCGCGACCGCATGGCCGTGTCCCTGATCTATTCGATCTTCCACGGCTTCGGCTCCGGCCTGGCCTCGTCAAGGTTCGGCATCAACTTCCAGGGCCGCGGTGCCGGCTTCACCCTGACACCCGGCCACCCGAACGAAGCTGCAGGCGGCAAGCGCCCGATGCACACGATCATCCCTGGCATGATCCGCAAACATGGCCGTGTCGCCATGCCCTTCGGCGTGATGGGCGGGGCCTACCAGCCCTGCGGCCATGCGCGCTTTGTCACCAATCTTACCGATTTCGGGATGGATCCGCAGGGCGCCATCGATGCCCCGCGCTGCTTTTCCGGGGCCGAGGGGATGGAGGTCGAACGCGGTTACAGCGCTCAGGTCCACGCAGATCTTGCCGCGATGGGCCACCGGGTCGTGATCCCCGACACCCCCATCGGCGGCGCCCAGGCCATCCGCATCGACGGCGACATCCTGATCGGCGCCTCTGATCCCAGGAAGGATGGCTGCGCCCTTGGTTACTGACCCCGCCCCCCAACCGGACCGCCCCGCCATCACCGCCGCGATCCGCGCGCTGACCCATGGCGAGACGGACAGCGTCGCCCTGATGGCCACCGTGGTGTGCGAACTGCACCACGCGCACCCCTACGCCGACTGGACCGGCTTTTACCGCGTCACCGCCCCCGACCTGCTCAAGATCGGCCCCTACCAGGGCGGCCACGGCTGCCTTGTGATCCCGTTCTCGCGCGGCGTCTGCGGTGCCGCCGCCCGCAGCGGCAAGGTCCTGAACATCCCCGATGTCGATGCCTTCCCCGGCCATATCGCCTGCTCCTCGACCACAAGGGCAGAACTCGTGCTCCCGGTCTGGAACGGTCAGGGCAGGCTCCTCGGCGTCCTTGATCTGGACAGCGACACCCCCGCCGCCTTCACGAAAGCCGACGAAGACTGGCTGGTGCCCCTTCTCGCTGAAGTCTTCAAGGACGCCTCCTGATCAGACTGCCTGAACCAACGATTGCTCTTTTGGAAATACTCCACGGGGGTGCGGGGGTGTGAAACCCCCGCTCCCTGGCCGCAAGATCGGGACTTACCGCGTGCAAGCGGATCCCGCGCCGGGCCCCGCGCGGCCCGGCTTCCGGCAAAAGGCCCGGCAAGGGGTTGCCGGCATAGGCCGCGTCCGAATGCGGCTGCATCGGCGGCCCGCGGCGCATGTCCGACCTCGGCAGCCGGAACCGCCTCGTAGTCCATCCTGACCTTCCCGCCTGCGCGCGGCCTGACCCGCGCAGGCCGCACCGTCATATGACGACCCTTGATCTTCCGCATCAGCAGACCGAATGTCGCCGAAAATGGAGACTGCGATGACCGACATCACCCTTCTTGACGGCGGCATGGGGCAAGAGCTTGTGACCCGGTCCGGCGACGACCCCACCCCGCTCTGGGCAACCCGCGTGATGCTGGACCACCCCGGCATGGTGCGCGGCATCCACGCCGATTATTTCGCTGCCGGGGCGACCATCGCCACGACCAACACCTATTCCATCCACCACGACCGGCTGTCCCGTGTCGGCCTTGATGCCATGTTTCACGCCCTGCACCTGCGCGCCCTGTCCGAGGCGCATGAGGCCCGCGCCGCCCATCCCGGCACCCGCATCGCCGGGTCCCTTGGTCCCCTGCAGGCCAGCTACCGCCCCGACCTGACCGAACCCGTCACCCAGGCCGCCCCGAAATACGCCGAGATCGCCCGCCTCCTTGCCCCGCATGTCGACCTGATCCTGATCGAGACCGCCGCCTCCGTTGAGGCCGCCGAAGGGGCCGTCATCGGCGCGCAAGCTGCAGGCAAACCCGTCTGGCTTTCAATCTCGGTCGACGACCACGACGGCAGCAAGCTCCGCTCCGGCGAGCCTGTGGCCGACCTTGCCCGCCTCCTCCATCACCCCATTGCCGCCTTCCTTGCCAACTGCTCCGTCCCCGAGGCCATGGCCGAAGCCCTCACTGCCCTGAAACCCTTCGGCAAGCCCTTTGGGGCCTATGCCAACGGCTTCACCCATATCTCCGGCAACTTCCTGAAAGACGCCCCTACAGTGAAGGAGCTCACCCACCGCCACGACCTGACGCCCGCGAAATACGCCGACTTCGCCCTTGCATGGGTCGCGCAAGGGGCCACCATCGTCGGCGGCTGCTGCGAGGTCGGCCCCGCCCATATCCGCCACCTCCGCGACCGGCTGGAAACCGCAGGCCACCGGATTGTCTGACCCCTCGCTGATCCCTGATTTCGACTACTTCCCCCCGGACACGCCCCTGCAATTCCTGCATGAGGACGCGGCCCTTCTGATCCTGGACAAACCCGCGGGCCTTCTCACCGTCCCCGGCAAGCTTGCCAACCGTGAGGACAGCCTGATCACCCGCCTGCAGGCCGCCCGCTGGGATGCGCTTCTCGTGCACCGTCTGGACTGCGACACCAGCGGAGTCATCGCCTTTGCCCGCACCAAACAGGCGCAGGGCTTGCTCGGCCAGGAATTCGAACAGCGCCGCGCGCAAAAGACCTATATCGCCCGCCTGCATGGCCAAATGGCCGAAGACGCAGGCACGGTCGACCTGCCGCTTGGCAGCGACTGGCAATATCGCCCGCGCCAGAAGGTCACCCCCGACGGCAAGCCCGCCCTGACCGACTGGCAGGTGATCGGGCGCAGCGAAGGCGAAACCCGCGTCCGCCTGACCCCACACACCGGGCGCAGCCACCAGCTCCGGGTCCACATGCTTGCCCTTGGTCACCCCATCGTCGGCGACCAGATCTACGCGCCCGAAACCCGGCACCTTTACCCGCGCCTGATGCTGCACGCCGAGGCGCTGTCGCTGCACCACCCCGTCACGCACGAGCGTGTCAGCTTTTCCGCCCCGGTTCCCTTCTGAATTTTGCATATCTGTTCAGATATTGGTGCTTAACTGCGGGCAAGCTGCACATGAGGCACCCATGCTGGCCACCGTTTTCATCTTGCGCTACGCCCTGATTACCTGGCCTGCCATTCTGGTTGTGGGGCTTGCCGCCCTGATGGCCCTGTTCCCCGGCCAGGTCTGGTGGCTTCTTCCCCTTGCCCTGCTGTGCGCCGGGTCGGTCGCGCTCGGGTTTCACGACCTGCACCAGACCCGCCACGCGGTCCTGCGCAACTATCCGGTCATGGCCCATCTGCGCTTCATCCTGGAATCGATCCGGCCCGAGATGCGGCAATATTTCTTCGAAGGCGACAAGGACGGTGCCCCCTTCCCGCGCGACAAGCGCGCCATCGTCTACCAGCGCGCCAAGCGCGATCTCGACAAGCGGCCCTTCGGCACGATGTATGACGTGTACGAGGAACAGTACGAATGGCTGCATCACTCCATCGCACCCAGACCGACACTTGACCACGCAAGCCTGCGCACTCTGGTGGGCTCGACCTGCAGGCACCCCTACTCCGCCAGCCTCCTGAACATCTCGGCGATGAGCTATGGCGCCCTCTCCGCCAACGCCATCCGCGCCCTGAACAAGGGGGCTAAGGCGGGCGGCTTCTTCCATGACACCGGTGAAGGCGGCGTCTCGCCTTATCACCGCGAATTCGGCGGCGATCTGGTGTGGGAGCTTGGGTCCGGCTACTTCGGCGCGCGCGCGTCGGATGGTGGCTTCGACCCGGCGAAATTCGCTGAAACCGCGTCAGACCCGCAGATCAGGATGGTAGAGCTGAAGCTTTCCCAAGGTGCCAAACCCGGCCATGGCGGCGTGCTGCCCGCCGCCAAGGTGACCCGGGAAATCTCCGAAATCCGCGGCGTCCCCATGGGGCAGGACTGTATCTCGCCTGCCAGCCACGCGGTGTTTTCCACGCCCACCGGCCTTCTGGAATTCGTGGCCCGGATGCGTGATCTTTCGGGCGGCAAGCCCGCCGGATTCAAGCTGTGCATCGGCCACCCGTGGGAGTTCATGGCCATCTGCAAGGCTATGGTCGAAACCGGAATCACGCCGGATTTCATCGTCGTCGACGGCAAGGAAGGCGGCACCGGCGCCGCCCCGCTTGAGTTCATGGATCATGTCGGCATGCCGCTGCGCGATGGTCTCAGCTTCGTTCACAACGCCCTTGTCGGCATCGGCGTGCGTGACCGCGTGCAGATCGGCGCCAGTGGCAAGATCACCTCGGCCTTCGACATGGCCCGCGTGATGGCGCTGGGGGCCGACTGGTGCAACGCCGCGCGCGGCTTCATGTTCGCGGTCGGCTGCATTCAGGCGCAAAGCTGCCACACCGGCGAATGTCCGACCGGGGTCGCCACACAGGACCCGTTGCGCAGCCGCGCCATCGTGGTCCCGGACAAGGCCGAACGGGTCGCCAGCTTCCAGCGCAACACGCTGCACGCTTTGGCCGAACTTGTCGCAGCGGCTGGCCTCTCGCATCCGTCCGAACTCATGCCGCACCACTTTCTGCGCCGCGCCTCTTCGGACAAGGTGATTTCGCTGGCCGAGCAGTATGAGCAGCTTGCTCCCGGCCAGCTGACCGCCGACCCGAAGTCCTCGCCAAGATTTGCCGAGGCCTGGGCGCTGTCGACCGCAGGCAGTTTCGCCCGGGCAAGCTGACCATCGTAGGGTGGGGGACAGCGCACCGGTCCGGCCCTGCGGGGGTGGGCGGTTGCGCACCCAACGATGTGCAAGAACCGTGATCCCGAGTCGAATGGGGAAGGTGGTATTCACCGCGCTTGTGGTAGGGGGACTTTGGTGAAGAACCG
>JANNXX010000040.1:0-54520 GCA_031409795.1 Rhodobacterales bacterium | reverse complement strand
GTCAGCCGCCCCCCCGCCCCCTAAGCAGGCGTCCACGAAAACGGAGCCCGCAGATGCCCCAGACCCGCCGCCACCTGATGATCCTTGCCGCCTGTGCTGCGCTGTCGGCCTGCGGTCGGCGCACCCGGCCCGCCCAGGTGGACCGCGGTGACCTGCATCCGGGCGAGACGCCGGAGATGCGGGCACTGATCCGCAAGTATGCCGAAGTGCACGAGATTCCGGAAAGCCTGCTGCATCGGGTGATCCAGCGCGAAAGCGATTACAATCCGGGCGCGCGCAACGGGCCTTACTACGGGCTGATGCAGATCCTGCCGCAGACCGCGCGGACGATGGGCTATCAGGGCAGTCCGGCGGGCCTTCTGGATGCCGAGACCAACCTGCAATACGCGGGCAAGTACCTGCGCGGGGCCTGGCTGGTGTCGGGCGGCGACGAGGGTGAGGCGGTGCGCTGGTACGCCGCCGGGTACTACTATGAGGCCAAGCGCAAGGGCCTGCTGGAAGAAACCGGCCTGCGGACTTGATCATCAAATTCCTTTGAAGGAATTTGTTCGGTTCCTTCAAAGGAACCGAGCCGATTTCTTCGAAGAAATCGGCGCATCAATACCAGGCGTCGGCCGCTTCCGACTTCTTCCGCGCCACAAAGTCGTGCAAGCCGTCGCGGATGCCTTCGTCCAGCGGCGGTGCCTCATATTCCGCCAGCCGCTTCTTCCACAGCCTGTTCGCCCGGGTCGCGGCGTCGGTCGACCCTGCCGCCTCCCATTTCTCGAAGGGTTCGTTGTCGGACAGGTCGCTGTCCCAGAACGCGGTCTCGTAGTGCCGCATCGTGTGGCTGCAGCCGAAGAAATGGTTGCCGGGGCCGACCTCGGCAAAGGCATCGACCGCCAGCTGGTCATCGTCGATCCGGATGCCGTCAAGGTAGGCGTGAAGGCTACCGCACAGGTCGGCGTCCAGCATGAATTTCTCGTAGGACATGCTCAGAAGCCCATCCAGGAACCCGGCCGAATGCAGGATGAAATTCGCGCCAGAGTGGATCGCGGCCAGCATCGACATCGTTCCTTCCATCATCGCCTGCCCGTCCGGCAGCTTCGAGGTGGTGAAGTTCCCCGAACAGCGCAGCGGCAGGTTCAGGCGGCGCGCCAGCTGGCCGATGACCTGTGATCCGATCGCCGGTTCCGGCGTGCCGAAGGTGGGCGAGCCGGAGCGGAGAGACATCGACGACAGGAAGTTGCCAAAGATCACCGGCGCGCCCTTGCGTTCCAGCTGGGTCAGCGCACAACCGGCCATCGTTTCAGCCAAGGACTGCACGATCCCGCCCGCGTTCGTGACCGGCCCCATCGCCCCGCCCAGAATGAACGGCACCACCACCGCCGCCTGATTTGCTCGTGCGTAAGCACGCAGGCTGCGGGTCATCGTGCCATCCCAGACCAATGGCGAATTGACGTTCACATTGCCAAGGATAACGCAATGATCGTTCACAAACGCTTCGCCGAACAGGATACGGCACATGTCGATGCTGTCTTCGCTGCGCTCCTCTGCCGTCACCGATCCCATGAACGGCCGGTCCGACATCTCGATATGCGCCAGCACCATGTCAAGATGCCGCTTGTTCACCGCCACATCCGTCGGCTCGCAGATCGTGCCGCCGGAGTGGTGGAAGTTCGGACTGGACTGCGCCAGCTTGATGAAGTTGTGGAAATCCTCCAGCGTGCCGAAGCGGCGGCCGTGGTCGAGGTCCATCACGAAGGGGCTGCCATAGGCCGGGGCGAAGACCACGTTCCTGCCCCCGATCCGGACCGCGTTTTCCGGGTTCCTCGCGTGTTGGGTGAACTCGGCCGGGGCCGATTTCAGGATCTCGCGCAGCATGCCCGGTTCGAACTTGACCAGGAGGCCGTCGACCCTGGCCCCCGCCCGCTTCCAGTGCTCCAGCGCCACCGGATCGTCACGGAATTCGATGCCCGTCTCGGCCAGCACCCGGTCGGCGGCGGCTTCGATGCGAAGCAGGTTCTCTTCGGACAGCACGTCGTAGGTGGGGATGTTGCGCACAATGTAGGGCCGGCCGTGGCCCTGGCCCTTCTGCGCGCGTTCGGCCTGCCGCGCCTGACGGCCTGACCGCACCCTGACCTCTGCCATCGTCGCCTCCCGAGTGAAACTCGACACCACTGTCAGGTTTGTCGCAAATGAACGGAGGTTCTGGCCCGTTTGCGACACGGATGCGGCGAATGCGCCGTCAGGTCACGACATCGGGTGCGGTCCGGCCGGTGTGGGCTGCGATCCCCGCGAGATCATGCGCCGCGCGGATCACCGGGCCCAGCGCCTCTTGTGCGTCAAGATCAAGGCCCGCAGGCCCCGCCGCATACCGCTCCAGATAGACCCGCAGCGTGGCCCCCTCGGTGCCGGTGCCGGACAGCCGATAGACGATTCGGCTGCCATCACCGAACAGCACCCGCACCCCCTGCTGCAAGCTGACCGACCCGTCCACCGGATCGGTATAGGCGAAATCATCCGCAGCACTGACCGTCATCCCCTCGACCACCCGGCCCGGCAATCCCGCCAGCGATCCCCGCAAGGCTGCCATCATCGCATCGGCCTTTGCCGTCTCGACCGCCTCGAAGTCATGGCGGCTATAGTAGTTGCGCCCGTACCGCGCCCAGTGTTCCGCCAGGATCTCGGCCACAGGTTGCTTGCGCACCGCAAGGATGTTCAGCCACAGAAGCACCGCCCAAAGCCCGTCCTTTTCCCGCACATGGTCGGACCCGGTGCCGAAGCTTTCCTCGCCGCAGATCGTGGCGCGGCCCGCGTCAAGAAGGTTGCCGAAGAACTTCCACCCGGTCGGGGTTTCATACCTGGCGATCCCCAGCGCATCGGCCACCCGGTCGGCGGCAGCGCTGGTTGGCATCGACCGCGCCACGCCTTTCAGCCCCGCCGCATAGCCCGGTGCCAGATGCGCGTTGGCCGCCAGCACCGCCAGACTGTCCGAAGGCGAAACATAGACGCCCCGCCCCACCACCATGTTGCGGTCGCCGTCGCCATCCGACGCAGCCCCGAAGTCCGGAGCCGCCGAGCCGAACATCTCGTCCATCAGCGCCTTGGCCCAGGTCGGGTTCGGGTCCGGGTGCATTCCGCCGAAATCCGGCAGCGGAGTGCCGTTGACCACGGTCCCAGGCTCGGCCCCCAGGCGGTTTTCCAGGATCTCGACCGCGTAGGGCCCGGTCACGGCGCACATCGAATCCATCCGCATCCGGAAGCCGTCGGCGAACATCGCCCGGATCGCGGCAAAGTCGAACAGGCTTTCCATCAGCGTGGCATAGTCGGCCACCGGGTCGACGACATCGACGATCATTCCGCCAAGGTCATGTCGACCGACGGTGCCAAGGTCCACGTCCTGCGCTTCGAGAATACGATATTCGGTCAGCGCCACGGTGCGCTGGTACATCGCCTCGGTCACGGCTTCGGGCGCGGGGCCGCCGTTGGCCATGTTGAACTTCACACCGAAATCCTCGGTCGGGCCACCGGGGTTGTGGCTGGCCGACATGATGATCCCGCCATCGGTCCGGTTCAGGCGGATCAGGTGGCTTGCCGCTGGGGTGCTAAGGATCGCCCCCTGCCCCACGATCACCCGCGCCGCGCCGTTCGCCGCCGCCATCCGCAGGATCACCTGCGCCGCACGGTCGTTGAAATAGCGCCCGTCGCCGCCCAGGACGAAGGTCTTGCCTGCGGTTCCCACGACATCGAAGATCGACTGGACGAAATTCTCCAGATAGTGCCGCCCCATGAAGACCGGAGTCTTCTTGCGCAGGCCGCTGGTGCCGGGCTTTTGCCCCGCGATCGGCTGGGTCGCAACGATGCTGACATGAGCGGTCATGGCATTTCTCCCTTTGGCGCGGCCGCGACGGACCGGAAGAGAAGCACGCTTTGCGCCGGTGCTTCGGTGAAGGCGGTGGGTCCGTCGCGAGGGTCAAGGTCGGGCCGGGTGCTGTCCAGCAGAAGTTGCCAGCCTGCGGCGGTGTCCGGCAGGTGCAGCACCGTTGCCGGGCCGGTGTTGAACACCGCAAGGACCGCATCGGTTGAAGTGTCACCGGCTTCGGCCGCCATGCGCATCTCGACGCACAGGCAGCGGAAGGCGGGGTCGTGCCATTCCTCGGACTGCGGCACCGATCCGTCGGCGCGGCGCCAGATCACGTCGGGGATCCCGTCGACGGGGCGCGGGTGGGCATGCAGAAAGCGCCGCTGCCGCAAGACGGGAAGTGACCGGCGCAGCGCCGACAGCCGGGCCACGAAGCGCGCCAGCCCGGCATCGGCACGCGCCCAGTCGATCCAGCTGGTCGCGTTGTCCTGGGCATAGGCGTTGTTGTTGCCGCCCTGGCTGTGGCCGATCTCGTCGCCCGCCAGCAGCATCGGCACCCCCTGCGCCAGCATCAGCGTGGCCAGCAGGTTGCGCTTGCGCAGGGCCCGTGCGGCCAGAACCCTGGCGTCCTTCGTCGGCCCCTCGACGCCAAGGTTGTCCGAGTGGTTCTCGTGATGCCCATCCCGGTTGTCCTCGCCATTGGCGAAGTTGCGCTTGATGGTGAAGCTGACAAGGTCGTCCAGCGTGAAGCCGTCATGGCTGGTGACGAAATTGACCGACGAGGTGGCCGCGCGCCCGGAATGGTCAAAGCGGTCGGCGCTGCCCAGAAGCCGGGCGGCAAGGTCGCGGGTCATCCCGGCATCGCCCTTCCAGAACCGCCGCACCCCGTCGCGGAACCGGTCGTTCCATTCGTGGAACGGGTGCGGATAGGCCCCCAGCTGATAGCCGCCCGGGCCGATGTCCCAGGGCTCGGCGATCAGCTTGACGCGGCTCAGCGTCGGATCCTGGCGGATCGCGTCGAAAAAGCCGCCGTTCGGATCGAAGCCATGCGCCTCGCGCCCCAGCGCGGTGGCCAGGTCGAAGCGGAACCCGTCGACATGGCCGACCTCGACCCAGTAGCGCAAGCTGTCCATCACCATCCGCAGCACCATCGGATGCGTCAGGTTCAGCGTGTTGCCGGTGCCCGCGTCGTTCACATAATGCCGCCCGCCACCTGCCAGCCGGTAGTAGCTGGCATTGTCGAGGCCCCGGAAGCTGAGGGTCGGGCCCCATTCGTCGCCCTCGGCGGTGTGGTTGTAGACCACGTCCAGGATCACCTCGATCCCCGCCGAATGGAACCGGCGCACCATGGTCTGGAACTCCCACAGCGCCCCTTTCGACATGAAGCGGGGTTCCGGCGCGAAAAACGCAAGGGTGTTGTAGCCCCAGTGGTTGCGCAGGCCCTTGGCGACAAGGAAGCGGTCGTCGATGAAGGCCTGCACGGGCATCAGCTCGATCGCGGTGACGCCCAGCTTCTGCAGATGCTCGATCACCGGGTCCGAGCACAGGCCAAGGTATGACCCGCGCAGCCCCTCGGCGACCCCGGGATGCAGCGCGGTCATCGACTTGACATGCGCCTCGTAGATCAGCGTGTCGACGCGCGGGGTCCGGGGTGCCGTGTCATTGCCCCAGCCGAAGCTTGGATCGGCCACCACCGCCTTCGGCACCGCAAAGGCCGAGTCGCGGGTGTCGAAGCTCAGATCGCCCCGGGGCGAGCCGATCTTGTAGCCCATCACCGCGTCGGACCATTTCAGCCGCCCCTCCAGCGCCCGGGCATAGGGGTCGAGGAGCAGCTTGTTCGGGTTGAAGCGGTGCCCCTGTTCAGGCGCGTAAGGCCCATGGGCGCGAAAGCCGTAGACCGTGCCGGGGGTCAGCCCGCCGACATGGATGTGCCAGATGTCGCCGTCGCGTTCGGTGATCGCCAGCCGCGCCATCTCCTTGCGGCCGTCGGCGGTGAAGAGGCAAAGCTCGATCTTCTCGGCATGGGCCGAGAACACCGCGAAATTCACACCGTCGCCGGTGAAGCTTGCGCCCATCGGCCAGGGCCTGCCCGGCCCCGCCGCATGACCCGAAAGCCGCGCGGGCAGCGAGACGGTCTGCGCTGTCACGCGGTCAGACCTTGGTAAAGCCCGGCATAGGCCGCGGCAGAGGTCTCCCAGCCCACCGGGTGGGCCATGGCATTCTGGCGCAGCCGTGCCCAAAGCTTCGGCTGGGCATGAAGGTCCACCAGCGCCCCAAGCGCCCGCCCGAAGGCCATGGCATCGACCGGGTGGAAGGTGACCCCCGTCGCCGCCCCTGCGGCCAGGGTGGCGGGTGACGCGCCGATCACCGTGTCGGCCAGCCCCCCGACCAGCGCCACCACCGGCAGCGTGCCATAGCGCAGCCCGTACATCTGCGTCAGCCCGCAAGGCTCGAACCGGCTGGGCACCAGCACGGCATCGGCCCCGGCGAAAAGCCGGTGGCTCAGCCCTTCGTCATAGCCGATCCGCACCCCCACCCGGCCGGGAAACCGCGCCTGCAGGCTGCGCATCGCCCCTTCCAGCCCCGGATCGCCCGAGCCAAGCACGATCAGCCCGCCCCCGCCCAGCACGAAATCGGGAATCACGGCGGGCAGAAGGTCGATCCCCTTCTGGTCGGTCAGTCGGCTGACGACGATGGCCAGCGGCCCCGGCACCTCCAGCCCGAACTCGGCACAAAGCGCGGCACGCGCCTCGGCCTTGCCGGCCATCGCCTTCGGACCGAAAGGCGGCGTCTCGGCCATCGGATCCCAGACCCCGGTGTCCACCCCGTTGAGGATGCCCGCCACCACCGCCCCGCGCGCCGCGATCACGCCTTGCAGGCCCATCCCGAACTCGGGGCGCATCAACTCGGCCGCATAGGACGGCGAGACGGTGGTGATCCGGTCGGCGGTCACCAGCCCGGCCTTCAGGCTGGAGATGCCGCCGTAATATTCCAGCGCCTCGGGGTGGAAGGCATGGCCCGGCAGGCGCAGGATCCCCAGCATATGCGCCGGGGTCCAGCCCTGAAATGCGATGTTATGCACGGTGATCACCGATTTCACCACGCCCGCACCGTGGTAGGCCAGATAGGCCGGAGCCAGCCCCGCCTGCCAGTCATGCGCGTGCAGGATGTCGGGCTGCCAGCCCTCCAGCCCCTCGCGGGCGATCCGCGCCGCGACCCAGGAAAGTGCTGCAAAGCGGATCGCATTGTCGGGATGTTCGGCCGCCGGACCGGAATAGGGCCCGCCTTCGCGGTCGTAAAGATGCGGGGCGTCCAGCAGCAGGACCGGCACGCCACCAGCCTCGCCTGCCAGCACCCGCCCCGGCCCGCCCCAAAGGTCGGCCTCCTGCCAGACCACCGGCCAGCCCGCCGCCTGCGCCCGCAAGTCGCGATAGGCCGGCAGCAGCACCCGCATCTCCCAGCCGGTCGTCGCCAGCGCCGCAGGCAAGGCGCCGACGACATCCGCCAGCCCGCCGGTCTTCACCAGCGGCACGCATTCCGACGCCACCGACAGCACTCGCCCGCCCATCACTCCAAGCCCCTGTGTTGCTCTTTCTGAAATACTCCACGGGGGTCCGGGGGTGTGAAACCCCCGGGCTCACCGCCTGCAATCCCTGTCAGGACAGGGCCTTGGCCCGCGCGTCCAGCATGTCCTGCGTCACCAGAACGATCCCGCCTTCCGACCGGCGGAACCACTTCGCGTCTTCCTCATGGTCCTCGCCGACGACCAGCCCCTCGGGGATCACCACCCCCCGGTCGATCACGCAGTTCTTCAGCTGCGCCTTTCGGTTGACGATCACCTGCGGCAGGGCCACGACATATTCGAGGCTTGAGTACGAATGCGTCCGGCAGCCGGTGAACAGCAGCGAATTCGACACCGCCGAGCCCGAAACGATGCAATCCCCCGACACCAGCGAGCTGACCGCCGACCCGCGCCGCCCGTCCTCGTCATGGATGAACTTCGCGGGGGGCACGATCTCGGCATAGGTCCAGATCGGCCAGGCGTTGTCGTAAAGGTCCAGCTTGGGCACGAAATCCGTCAGGTCGATGTTGGCCTGCCAGAAGGCGTCGATGGTGCCCACGTCGCGCCAGTAGGGTTCCTGCTCCAGCCCGCTTTTCACGCAGCTGTCGGCAAAGCGGTGCGCCACGGCCTTGCCGTGCTTGACGATATGCGGGATCAGATCGAAGCCGAAATCATGGCTGGAGGTGTCGTCCTGCATGTCCTTCACCAGCAGGTCGCGCAGGAAGGCCCAGTCGAAGATGTAGATCCCCATCGAGGCCAGCGCATGGTCCGGATCGCCGGGGATCGCGGGCGGATCCTTGGGCTTTTCGAGGAAATCGGTGATCCGCATGGTCTTGTCGACATGCATGACGCCGAATGCCGTCGCCTCCATCCGGGGCACGGTCAGGCAGCCGATGGTCACGTCGGCGCCGCTGTCGACATGCTGGCGCAACATCACCTCGTAATCCATCTTGTAGATGTGGTCGCCGGCCAGGATGATCGCATACTGGATGCCGTAGCTGTCGATGATGTCGATGTTCTGCGCCACCGCATCGGCCGTGCCGCGATACCAGTTCACCTCGTCCATCCGCTGGCTGGCGGGCAGGATGTCGAGGTATTCGTTGCGTTCCGCCCGAAAGAAGTTCCAGCCGCGCTGGCAGTGGCGGATCAGGCTGTGCGCCTTGTATTGCGTGGCGATCGCCATCTTGCGGATGCCGCTGTTGACCGCGTTCGACAGGGCGAAGTCGATGATCCGGGTCTTGCCGCCGAAATAGACCGCCGGTTTTGCCCGCCGGTCGGTCAGTTCCTTCAGCCGGCTGCCGCGCCCTCCGGCCAGCACGAAGGCCATGGCCTGGCTGGCCAGACGCTGGTTCGGTCTTGGTTGCATGTGATCCCTCCCCTCGGGTGGCGGCAGACCCGCCGGATACTAGTCCTGTTGCAGATAGACTGCCGACAGCGGCGGCAGGGTGACAAGCGCCGATTGCACCTGGCCGTGCCAGGGCGTCTTTTCCGTGGTCACCCCGCCAAGATTGCCCCGGTTGCCGCCGCCATAGGTCTCGGCATCGGTGTTCAGGATCTCGCGCCAGGTTCCCGCCACTGGCAGGCCCAGACGATAGCTGCGCTCTACCGGCGTCATGTTGATCACGGCAACCACCGGCCTGTCCTGGGCCTGCCCCTTGCGGACGAAGGAATAGACCCCGGCCGCAGCATCGTTCGACTCGATCCAGTCAAAGCCTTCCGGACGGCAGTCGTTCACATGCAGCGCCGGCGTGCCCCGGTAGACCCGGTTCAGATCGCGCACCAGGCGCTGCATGCCCTTGTGCTCGGGCAGGTCAAGCTGGTGCCAGTCCAGGCTTTGACTGTGGTTCCATTCCGCGCCCTGGGCGAACTCCTGCCCCATGAACAGAAGCTTCTTGCCCGGATGCGCCCACATGAACCCGTAATAGGCCCGCAGGTTGGCGAATTTCTCCCATGCCGTGCCGGGCATCTTCGACAGCATGCTGCCCTTGCCGTGCACCACCTCGTCATGGCTGATCGGCAGCACATAATTTTCCGACCAGGCATAGACCATGCCGAAGGTCATCTGGTGGTGATGGTACTTCCGGTACAGCGGGTCTTTCTGCATGTAGCTCAGGGTGTCGTTCATCCAGCCCATGTTCCACTTGAACCCGAAGCCGAGGCCGCCCCAGTTCGCCGGCCGGGACACGCCGGGAAACGCCGTCGACTCCTCGGCGATCGTCATGATTCCCGGCACTTCGCCATAGGCGGTGATGTTCGTCGTGCGCAGCACGTCGATCGCTTCATAGTTCTCGCGGCCGCCGTCCTTGTTCGGGACCCATTCGCCTTGCTTGCGGGAGTAGTCGCGGTAAAGCATGCTGGCCACCGCATCGACCCGCAACGCGTCGACGTGGTATTCCTCCAGCCAATACAAGGCGTTGGAGACGAGGTAGTTCTTCACCTCGACCCGGCCATAGTTGTAGATCAGGGTGTTCCAGTCCTGATGGAACCCCTCGCGCGGGTCCTGATGTTCGTAAAGCGCCGTGCCGTCAAAGCGGCCCAGCCCGTGCGCGTCGGTCGGGAAATGCCCCGGCACCCAGTCCAGGATCACCCCCAGCCCCTTGCGGTGCGCCGCATCGACGAAGGCGCGGAATTCCGAGGGCGTGCCATGCCGGATCGTGGGCGCGAACATGCCGACCGGCTGATAGCCCCAGGACCCGTCAAACGGATACTCGCTGACCGGCAAGAGCTCGACATGGGTGAACCCCATGTCGGCGGCATAGTCGACCAGCTGCTCGGCCAGTTCGGTATAGCTCAGCATCCGGTTGCCCGGCGCCCGCCGCCATGACCCCAGATGCACCTCGTAGACGCTGATCGCGGCGTCGACGGAATGGGCCGCAGCCCGCGTGCCCATCCAGTCGGCATCCTGCCAATCACCAGAGATTTCCCTGACGACAGAAGCGTTTGCAGGCGGATGTTCAGACCCGAACCCCACCGGATCGGCCTTCAGCGGCAGCACCGTCCCGCCCGGGCCCTTGATCTCGTACTTGTAGGTTGCCCCTTCGCTTAGACCGGGGATGAAGGTCTCCCACACCCCCGTCGCCCCGCGACGGCGCATCGGGTGGCGGCGGCCGTCCCAGACGTTGAAGTCGCCCACGACCGAGGCGCGTTCCGCGTTCGGGGCCCAGACCGCGAAATGCACGCCCGCCACCCCTTCATGCGTGATCGGATGCGCGCCCAGCACCTGCCAGAGCCGCCGGTGCGTGCCTTCGCCCAGCAGATATTCGTCCATCTCACCCAGAACCGGGCCAAAGCGGAACGGATCCTCGAATTCCCAAGTAGTTCCATGGCCTTCTGCCCGGAACCTGTAGTCGGCCTTGCGCGCCATCGGATGGGTGAAAAGCCCGGCAATCCCGGGATAGGGCGTGGCCTCGGCCTCGGTCTTGCCGGTCAGCACCCAAAGCCGGTCGGCCCCCGGCACGAAGGCGGTGATCTCCCAGCCCCTGGCCTGCTTTTGCGGCCCGAGGACGGCGAAAGCGTCGCCATGCCAGCCGCCGGCAATCGCCTCTGCGGCCCCACGCTCCAGTGTCGTCCCGGCCATGCTTCCCCTCCCGAAAGCGCGTCAGAGCGCGGATTTTGCCTGCCAGATTTCGTCCATGTAGCTGCGGATCGTGCGGTCGGACGAGAAGAACCCGCTGCGGGCCGTGTTCAGTGCCGCCATCGTCCACCAGCGGTCCGGGTCGGCATAGGCGCGGTCCGCCTCTGCCTGCATGGCATGATAGGCGGCAAAGTCGTCGGCCACGAGGAAATAGTCGTGGTGCCAGACGCCATGCACGATGCCATGATAGCGCCCCGGCTCATCCGGCGAAAACCGCCCTTCTGCGATCATCTGCAGCACGTCCTGCAAGGGCTGGCTGGCCTCGATGGCCTTCTTGGAATGGTCCGGGTCCTCGCGCCGCTTGGCAACCTCGTCCGTGGTCAGCCCGAAAAGAAAGAAGTTCTCGGCCCCGACCTCTTTCAGGATCTCCACGTTCGCGCCGTCCAGCGTGCCGATGGTCGGCGCGCCGTTCATCATAAACTTCATGTTGCCGGTGCCCGACGCCTCTTTCCCGGCGGTGGAAATCTGTTCCGACAGGTCCGACGCCGGGATCAGGCGCTCGGCCATGCTGACGTTGTAATTCGCCGGATACACGATTTTCAGCAGGTCCCCCGTCACCGGGTCATTATTAACTACCTGCGCCACGTCGTTGATCAGGCGGATGATTTCCTTGGCGACGGCATAGCCCGGCGCCGCCTTGCCACCAAAGATCTTGACCCGCGGCACCCAGGGATCCTTCGGGCTGCTGCGGACCTTCTGCCAATGCGCGATAGTTTCAAGGATGTTCAGAAGCTGGCGCTTGTATTCGTGGATGCGCTTGATCTGCACGTCGAACATCGCGTCGGGGCTGATCTTCAGGCCCATCTCGGCTTGCGTCCAGTTCGAGAGCGCGACCTTGTTCTGCCGCTTGGCTGCAGCGAAGGCGGCGCGGAAACCGGCGTCGGCCGCATGCGGCTCCAGCTCGCGCAGCCGGTCAAGGTCGGCCTCCCAGCCTGCCCCGATCGTGTCGGTGATCAGCCCGGCCAGCGGCTTGTTGGCCATCCGCAGCCAGCGCCGGGGGGTAACGCCGTTGGTCTGGTTGATGATCCGGCCGGGATGCAGGCGGTGCAGTTCGGGAAAGAGGTTCTGCTTGACCAGGTCGGAATGCAGCGCCGAGACGCCGTTGACCTTGTGCGACATGATGAAGGCCAACTCGCCCATCCGCACTTCCTGATGCTTGACGATCCCCACATAATGCGGCCGGTTCGGATAGGCCCGGCGGTGCCAGCTGTCGATCCGCTCGACGATCTGCATGTGGCGCGGCAGCACGTTGCCAAAGGTGAATGTCGCCCATTTTTCAAGAGCTTCGGGCAGAAGCGTGTGGTTGGTATAGCCCAGGCAGGCGCGGGCGATGGTCAGCGCCTCGTCAAAGCCCAGGCCGTGGTCGTCCTGCAAAAGCCGGATCAGTTCCGGCCCCGCGATGGCCGGGTGGGTGTCGTTCATCTGGATCGCGACATGCTTGGGCAGGGCGCGCAGATCGGAATGCTGCACCAGATAGCGGCGCAGGATGTCCTGCAAGGCGGCCGAAGTCAGGAAGAACTCCTGCTTCAGGCGCAGCTCCTTGCCCTGATAGGTGGTGTCGTCGGGGTAAAGCACCCGGCTGAGGGTCCGCGCCAGCGTCTCCGGTTCGGCGGCGGCGGTATAGTCACCGCGGTTGAACCGGGCGAGGTCGAACTGCCCGGTCGATTTCGCCCCCCAAAGCCGCAGCGTGTTGGCCCACTTGCCCTGCCAGCCGATGACCGGCGTGTCATGCGCCTCGGCCATCACCGTCTCGCCGGGCAGCCAGACCTCGCGGCCATCGCGGGTCTCGACCGTGCCCTTGAAGCCGATGGTATAGGCGCTTTCCGGCCGGGCGAATTCCCAGGGGTGGTCCTGCGCCAGCCAGTTTTCCGGCGTCTCGACCTGCCGCCCGCCTTCGAAGCGCTGGCAGAACAGCCCGTGTTCATAGCGAATGCCGTAGCCATAGGCCGGGCAGCCCAGCGTCGCCATCGATTCCATGAAACAGGCCGCCAGCCGGCCAAGTCCGCCATTGCCCAGGGCGGCATCCGGCTCGTCGCCGATCACCGCGCGCAGGTCCTGGCCGAAGCTGGCCATCGCCTCGGCGGCCTGGTCGTAAAGGCCCAGGTTGATCGTGGCATCCTCAAGGATCCGGCCGATCAGGAATTCCATCGACAGATAGTAGACGCGCTTGCGATCTTCCGCCCAGGTCCGCTTGGTCGAGGCGAACCACGGCTCGACGATCCGGTCGCGGACCGCGTGGCTGAGCGCCATGCGCCAGTCATGCAGGCTGGCGTTCGGGGCGTCCTTGCCGACGGTGAAGGTCAGGTGGCGCAGGATCTCGGCCTGCAAGAGGCTTGGGGTCAGGCTCAGATCGGTCACTTGTCTATCCAGCACGGGGCTACTTTCGCAAAGCCTAAGCGCCATTGGGCGGCGGTCAAGCGGTGTCAGGGTGTGCGGGGCCGGGCCGGCCAGGGCCAGGGGTGTTCAAACCGCTTTCCTGTTACCGCAAACATGAGGTCTGTCTACAGGGCTTTTCATCGGAAAGCCAGCCGGTTGATGCACCCAAAGCGGTTTGAATACCGCCTTGCGCGCAACTTCATGCAGCGAAAGGAAAAGCGGCCTTCCCGGCCTGGCCGGGGCGACGATCCGGTCCCTGGCGGCTGCAGGCGCTTGACCTTTGCCGCGCGAAGGCGACCATGGCGGCGGTCTGCCACAAGGATTTTCCGATGACCCTGCTTTCGATTCCCGGCATGAGTTGCGGCCATTGCAAGGATGCGGTCGAGGCGGCGCTGGCCGGGGTGCCGGGCGTGGCAACGGTCCGCGTCGATCTTGAGGCGCGCCAGGCGGCCCTTGACGGCACGGCCGAGGCTCCGGCCCTGCTGGCGGCGCTGGACCGGGCGGGCTATCCGGCGGTGATCGCGGGCTGACCGGGTCGGGAAAACCGCAACGTGATCGCCAAGCTGTTGCCCTTGTCGCACAGAACGGCCATATCGTCGCAAAATCGACATCTCCCAGGCTTGTTGCGGCCCCGAACCCGCGCAAAACTGCGGAAAGGTTGATTAAAGTGCCAGCGAACGGAGCAGTCACATGGCCCAGACCCCGACCAAGCCGCAGCAACAAGGCGGCACCAGCGGACAGACCCAGCAACAGCAAGGCCAAGAGCCTGCCGACAAACCCCAGCAAGCCGGACAGCCGATCTTCCGCGACTGGGCCTCGATCTGAAACCGGCCCCGATCTGAAACCGGCCTCGATCCGAAACCGGTCGGGCACCCCCACCCGACACGCCGCGTTGACAAGCGCCGGGCCAGCCGCAAAGCTGGCGTTGTCCAATCCGGCCCCGGCTTTCGTGATGTCCAACCCCGTATCATCGCCCGTATCTTCGCCCGTATCGACGATTCCCAACCTCGGCCCGGCGTCCGAGCAGGCCTTTGCCCGCGCCGGAATCACCTCGGCCGAACACCTGCGCGCGCTTGGCCCCGACGAGGCCTATCGCCAGTTGCTGGCCTCGGGCAGCCGGCCGCATTTCATCGGCTACTATGTGCTGGTGATGGGGCTGCAGGGCCGGCCCTGGAACGACTGCAAGGGCGAGGAGAAGAAGGCCCTGCGCAAGCGGTTCGACCTGCTGTGTGCGGGCTTCAACCGGTCGGACGCCAAGCTGCGCGCCGATCTGGAGCAGACCCTCAGTTTCCTTGGCGTCGTGGAAGCCCCCCCGATCCGCCGCTGACCCGCCGCTGATCCGTCCCGGCCGCCCGGACCTGCGTCGACGGCGGTGGTGCCCCCAGAGAGACTCGAACTCCCGACCCTCTGATTACAAATCAGATGCTCTACCAGCTGAGCTATAGGGGCGCTGCTTCCAGATACAAGCGCCGACCCGGCCGCGCAAGGGTTCAGTCCCGCTCGCCCCGCGCCACCAGCCAGACCGCGACCATCCCCACCGCCATGACCAGCAGCGCCGCCGGGGCCGCTTCGGACAGCCGCTCCAGGCTGGCCAGCTCGAACACCCGGGTGGACAGGGTGTTGTAGTTGAACGGCCGCAAAAGCAGCGTGGCGGGAAGTTCCTTCACGCAGTCGACGAAAACGACCAGGCAGGCGGTCAGCACCGACCCGCGCATCAGCGGCAGGTAGACCGACCCCAAAGCCCCGCCCGCCGAGCGGCCCAAGGACCGCGCCGCCATCGGCAGCGACGGCGAGACCCGGCCGAAGGCCGCCTCGACCGCGCCTTGCGCAATGCCGAAGAACCGCACGACATAGGCCAGCCCAAGCGCAAAGGCCGTGCCGGTGATCAGAAGGCCCGGATCGTGGCCGGTCAGGGCCAGCACCGCATCGGCCAGCCGGTGGTCCAGCGCCGCCAGCGGCACCAGAAGGCCAAGCGCCAGCACCGCACCCGGAGCCGCGTAGCCCAGAAGCGTCAGCGGCATCATCCGCCGCAGGACCGGCGACCGGGAAAGGCGCAGCGCGTAGACCAGGAACAGCGCCGCGCCGACCGTGACCAGCGCCGCCGACCCGCCGACCACAAGCGTGTTGATCAGCGCCCTGGCAAGGCCGGGGGCAAGCCAGCCCTCGGGCGCGCCAAGCGCGTGGGCCAGCATCACCGCGACCGGCAGCCCGAAGCCACCGACAAGCGGCACGAGGCACAGCGCCGTTGCAAGCCAGCGGCCGGCCCCCTGGATGGCCTGCCGCTCGACCGGGCGCGCCGACCGGCCCAGCCGGTGAAAGCGCGCGCCGCCGCGCCCGGCGCGCTCCAGCCCGACCAGAAGCAGGATCAGCAGCAGGACCACCCCCGAGATCTGCGCCGCCCCCCCTGCATTGCCGCCGTTAAGCCAGGTCGAGAAGATGCCCGTGGTCAGGGTCTGCACGCCGAAATGCTGCACCGCCCCGTAATCGGCCACCGTCTCCATCAGCACCAGCGCCAGGCCGGCCGCAACCGCAGGGCGGGCGATCGGCAGGCCGACGCGCAGGAACATGCCCCGGGGCCCGCAGCCAAGCGCGCGCGCAACCTCGTAGATTCCGCCCGACTGTTCGCGCCAGGCCGCGCGGGCCAGCAGGTAGACGTAGGGATAAAGCGCAAAAGACAGCACCAGAATCGCTGCCGGAAGCGACCGGGTTTCGGGAAAGCGGTAGTCGCGGGCCGAAGTCCAGCCGAAGGCCGCCCGCAGGGCCGATTGCAACGGACCGGCATAGTCAAGGAAATCGACCAGCGCATAGGCGCCGACATAGGCCGGTATCGCCAGCGGGAAGAACAGCGCCCAAGCCAGCCAGTCGCGGCCCGGAAAGCGGTACTGGCTGACCAGCCAGGCGGCCCCGGTCCCCATCATCCCGGTCAGGACCGCAACCCCAAGCATCAGCGCAAGCGTCGTGGCCAGATAGCGCGGCAGCACCGTCTGGACGAGATGCGGCCAGATGTTTTCGGTCGGCGTAAGGGCGATCCACAGGATCGACGCGATCGGCGTCAGGATCACCAGGCCGATCACCACGGCCCCGGCCGTCCAGAAATCGAACCCTGGCCAGCCCCGGGACGGGCGAAGTTGACTTAAACGCTCGGTCATCCCGCCGGGAGTTACAGGAAAGCGGTTTCCCTGTCCAGAAAAGCCCGTATAATTACCGCCACAAGGCCTGGTCCGGGGGACTTCGGGTCGACCGCGAAGCAAGGCCCGATGCGCATCGTCTACCATCTTGGCGCTCATTGCACCGACGACGAGCGGCTGATCCGCTGTCTGTTGAAGAACCGGGCCGTGCTGGCCGAAGAGGGGATCGCCGTCCCCTCGCCCACCCGCTACCGGCGGCTGATGCGGGACACGGTCACCCAGCTCGGCGGCGGCCATGCCTCGGCCGAGCAGCAGGCGCTGATCCTCGACCAGATCCTGGACGAACGGGCGACCGACCGGGTGATCCTGTCCTGCGACAACTTCCTCAGCTACTCCCCCTGGGCGGTGCGCGGCTCGCTGTACAGTTTCGCGGGGGAACGCGTCCGGGACTTCACCCGGATCTTCCCCGGCCTGGAGGCCGAGTTCCACCTGGCCATCCGCAACCCCGCCACCTTCCTGCCGGCCCTGCAAAAGCTGGTCGACACCAAGGGCGGCAAGGACATCCTGGAAAATGCCGACCCCCAGCACCTGCGCTGGTCGGACACGGTGGCGCAGATCCGCGCGCAAAGCCCCGGCGTGCCCTTGACCATCTGGTGCGACGAGGAAACCCCGCTGATCTGGCCCGAAGTGCTGCGCGCCGTCTCGGGCCATGCGCCAGAGACCCGGCTGGCCGACACGGACGAGCTGCTTTGCCTGATCATCAACGACATCGGCATGGCCCGGCTGCGGGACTATTGCACCGAACATCCGCCGCAATCGGTGTCACAGCGCCGCCGGATCGTTTCGGCCTTCCTGGAGAAATTCGCCCGCCCCGAGAAGGTCGAGGTCGAGATCGACATGCCCGGCTGGAGCGACAGCTATGTCGCCGAGCTGACCGACCGCTATCTTGCCGACGTCGAACGTATCCGGCAGATGCCGGGCGTCACTTTCCTCACCGCCTGAGCCGGTCAGACCATGCCAAGCGCGGTCTTGTAAAGCTCAAGCACCGCCTCTTCCTCGGCCAGCTCGTCCGGCTTGCGCTTGCGCAGCGCGATCACCTTGCGCATGACGCGGGTGTCGTAGCCCCGGCCCTTGGCTTCGGCCATCAGCTCTTTCTGCTGCTCGGTGACATCCTTCTTTTCCGATTCAAGCTGCTCGTAACGTTCGATGAACTGCTTGAGCTCATCTGCGGTCACGGCATAGGGATCGTTTGCATCGGCCATCGGGCATCTCCGCTGAGGGGCCCCAACCGGGGGCGCATGGCGGTTCCTAACCTGCCGGGCGCGGCGGGTTCAAGCGGCTTTGGCAACCGGCTTGCGTTGCGCAGGGCGCCGGGGTAGCCAGACCGCGCAAAAGGACGGGTGGACGCAATGCAGGCATTGATCTGGGCAGGCTCGCTCATGACGCTGGTCGGGGTCGGAGGCCTTGGCTATTGCGTGCTGCGCGCACTGCGCGCCCGCCGGGCGGGGATGGAAGACACCGCGATGCGGGCCGAACTGCAGCGCGTCGTCGCAATCAACATGGCGGCGCTTGGCATCTCGGCGCTGGGACTTGCGCTGGTGGTTGCGGGCATCCTGCTGGGCTAGGCCCGGTCGTCCAGGTCGCGCAGGCGCAGGCCGTCGCGGATCAGCCGGTCCAGCAGCGGCGCTGGGGACCATAGCGGGTCTTCCCCGGCCCAGCCGCGCAGATCGTGGCGCAGGGCCATCAGCCCGCGCCGGTCGGCAAGATGCATCGGCCCGCCGTGCCAGCGCGGAAAGCCGTGCCCCGCGACCAGCACAAGGTCGATGTCCGACGGCCGCAGCGCGATGCCCTGGTCCAGCAGCCGCAACCCCTCATTGGCCAGGGCGGCCAGCCAGCGGCCAAGGATTTCGGTGCCGGCCGGTGGTGCATCGCCCTCGGTCGGCAGGTCCGGCGGCACCTGGACAGGCGGGGCGCCAAAGCCTTCCAGCGCCGCAGAGATCCGCGCCTTCGGCACGCCAAGTGCGGCCAGCCGGGCCAGGGCGGCGCGGCCGGCGGTGGCCAGGCTGCTGCCCAGCAAGGGGCGCTCGCCGACCAGAACCGGCTGCAGGCCAAGCCTGCGCAACGTGGCCAGCGCCAGCGCCAGCGCCTGAGGCGCGGTTCCGGCAGGCAGCGCAAGCTCGCAACTGGCACCGGCTGGCGCAAGGCCAAGGCCCGGCACGCCGGTGCCCCCGCCCAGCACCATCCGGACCGGACGGCCGGGGCCGGGTGGATCGGCCAGCGCAAGCCGATCCTCGGCGTGGATGTGCAGAGGGGCCGCGCCACCCGCTTCCAGCCGGGACTGCCCCGACGCCCGCGCCGCTGCCGAAAGCCGGCCTGCACGCTGTTCGACCGCCTCGGCCGCTTCCAGAGCGGCCAGGCTGGCCACAGCCGCCTCGGGGCCGGGGTGGTGCCAGGCGACGGTGCATCCGCCCGCCAGGGCCAGGCGCGCCAGCGTCACAAGCTCGGCAGAGGCGCCATGCAGGGCGATGCGGTCAGCGGCCGGGACCCGAAGCCGCGCCACGCCGGCCGGAGTTGCGGCTGCCCGCCGCTCGGCGCGCGCGACCGACCGCAGGGCCGCGGCTTCGGGGCTGGCCTCCAGATCCTCGCGCGCGACCGTCTCGTAGGCCTGGTGCGCCTCGGCCGGAAGCAGCGCCGCCGCCTCGACACAGCCGATGATCCGCCCGACCGCAGGCAGTGCCCGGGCATGCACACGGCGCGCCTGCGCGATTGCTGCCGTGTCCGTCGGCAGAAGAGCCGCCGGCAAGCCGCCCGGTTGCACGGCCAAAGCCGCGCGGGCCGGGCTGTCGTCGATCGCATTGATCAGCCCGAGGGCCAGGGCTTCCTCGGCACTGACCGGCTTTCCCGACAGCAAAAGCCGCAGCGCCGCAGCGGTGCCGACCAGCTGCGTCAGGCGCCGCGTGGTGCCGCCTTCGGGGCACAGGCCAAGGGCGACCTCGGGAAAGGCGATGCGGGTGCCGGGCGCGGCGATCCGGGTCCGGGCGGCCAGCGCCAGCTCGGCACCGGGCCCCATGACCAGGCCATGCAGGGCGGCGATCACCGGCAGCGGCGACTGCTCCACCGCCAGGCAAAGCCTGGACAGCCGCGGTTCGCCGGGATCAGGCTCCAGCGGCAGCGCGCTGGAAAACATGCCCGCCGCAGCCGCAAGCACGATCCGGTCGCAGCCCGGGCCCGCAGTCGCGATGGCCGCGATCAGCCCGGCCCGCAGGTCCGGCCCCAGGGCGTTTGACGGCGGGTTCGCAAGTGTTGCGACCAGCGCCGTCTGCACCTGGCTGATCGTCAGCCCGTCCCACGCCATGCATCCGGCCTCTCGCAGCTGCCCGAACCCATGTTGGGCGGAAGTGCCGGGCCAATGCAAGGGGCCGCGCCGGAGCCGGGCCGATGCAAGGGGCCGCGCCGGGGCCGCGCCGGAACAGCGCCGGGGCCCAGGATGCAGCGCCACGTCCCCGCTTCCGCTTTGCCCAAGGCACGGCTATGGTCACGCCGATCGCGCCCGGCTGCCGGGCGGCCCGCCAGTGGAGAACGTCGATGGATATCCGCGCGCTGACCCCGGACTATGCCGTCTCACCCCAGATCGAACCTGCCGATCTTTCGGCGATCAAGGCAGCGGGCTATGGCACGGTCATCGACAACCGCCCGGACGGCGAGATCCCGCCGCATCTGCACACCCCGGTCATGCAGGCGGCGGCCGAGGCGCTGGGCCTGGTCTTCGTGGCGAACCCGGTGATCGGCGGCCAGATGACGATGGAGAATGTCGCGGCCCAACGGGCTGCGATCGCGGGCGCGACCGGCCCGGTCTTTGCCTATTGCGCCAGCGGCAACCGCAGTTCGGTGGTCTGGGCCCTGGCCCATGCCGGCACCCGCCCGGTGGACGACCTGATCGGCCTGCCGGCGCGGTTCGGCTACCAGCTGGAGCATCTGCGCCCCCAGATCGAGGCGCTTGCCGGCAAGAGCGGCTGACCGGTCAGCCGGCGGCGCGCAGCTCTTCGACCGCGACGGGGACGGCGGGGGCCAGTGTCGGGCCAAGTGCGGGGGCCAGTGCGGGGGCCAGTGCGGGGGCCAATACCGGCGGCAAAGCCTCGGCCGGGCGCGGCTGCGGCACGGATTTCCCCGGAGCTTCGGCCAGCGAGATCTTCAGGGCGCGCATGCCCCGGTTCTGGCCCAGCCGCGCCCGGGCGATCCTGCGCCCCTCCCGCGTTTCCAGCGTGATGGCGTCCAGCGCCGCTTGCGGCAGGTCCAGCACATCCCCGGTCTGCAACCCCATGATCCGCCCGATCGGCAGCACCAGATGCGCGATCACCGCGTCCAGCCGGCAATCGGCCTGTTCGACCTGTGCTGCAAGGGCCGCGGTGAACTGCGGCGCGGCGTCGCCCGGCCCGGCCGCAAGCCCGGCGGGCCGGTCGCCCCGGCCGATGGCCGGCAGGATCAGGATGACCCGGCCGCTGCGCCCGGCCGCGCCAAGGGCGATGTCGGCCGACAGCACGCGATAGGTGTCCTCTTCAAGCATCAGGCCAAGCGGACGCACCTCATCCAGATAGGACGCGTAGCGAAACCCCCCGGCCCAGACCAGATCGGCCTCCTCGGCCAGGGTCTGGTCAAGACCCGCCAGGGCCCGGTCGACCACGCCAGCGACCATGGCCGCATCGATCCGCGTCGGCTTGCGGGCCGGGGGGGTCTGCGTCGACAGCCGACCCAATGTCTGCATCTCGATCAGCGAAGCGGTGACAGACGGGTCCAGCATCAGCACGCCCAGGCCGCCTTGCGGTCCGTCGAGAAGCGCCACCAGAGCATGGATCGGCGCCAGATCAAGGATTTCGGCCAGCCCCGCGCGGGCGATCGTCAACTGGCGAAAGTCGATGTCCAGCCCCATCGCGTCACGCGTCGCCCGCGCCAGTGCCAGCCGCCAGCCCCGGTCGGCCCCCGGAGCCCCCTCGGCCAGGGGTTGGCGGGCAAGGTCGATCTTGCGGCGAAGGGCATCAGTCATGGGCGGACCCCGGGTTGCTGGCCCCGGCAGCCTAGACCCGTCAGGCTTGCTGAAAGGTTAAGGCCGCTCAGGCCGCCGCCTTTTCCAGCCGCAAGGGCACGGTCACCCGGAAGGCGGCCCCGCCCTGCCCCGGCAGATAGGCGACCGACCCGCCAAGGTTGGTCATGATCTCGCGGCAGATCGCCAGGCCCAGACCCGCCCCCCCGGCCCGGTTGGCATCGGTCAGCCGGGCGAATTTCTCGAAGATCAGGCTCTGGCTGCCCTTGGGAATGCCGGTGCCGTTGTCGATGATGTCCACCGTCACCCGCCCGGCCCGCTGCCGCACCCAGATCCGCAGCTCGGGATCGTCCGCGTCGCAGTATTTCCGGGCGTTCGAGATCAGGTTGATGAAGACCTGCATCAGCCGGTCGGCATCGGTTCGGATGTGGACCGCCTCGGCGACCGGGTCGCGGTGGACCACGAAGCCGCGCTCGGGCCGGGTCTGCCGGGCGGCGGTCAGGGCCGAGTCCAGCATCTGCTGCAGGCTTGCCAGCCCGAGGTTCAACTGCACCGTGCCGTTTTCCAGCACCGACAGGTCCAGAAGATCATCCAGAAGCCGGGTGAGCCGCTTGGCCTCGTCATGGATGACCTGCCCGTAGCGCGACACGGTGTCGGCCGGCAGGTCGCCCCCGGTCAGGATCTCCGAGAAGGCCCGGATCGAGGTCATCGGAGTGCGCAGCTCATGGCTGATCTGGCTGAGGAAGGCGTCCTTCTGCAAGGAAAGCTGGGTCAGCTTGTCATTCGCCTCGCGCAGGGCGCCGGCGGTGCGGGTCAGTTCCGCCTCGCGGGTCTCAAGCCGGGCGGAATATTCCAGGATCTGCGCGGATTCGCTGGCCACCGCCATCAGGTCCTCGACCGTCACCGTGGCGCGGCCGACCAGCTGGCCGATCATCGCATGCGCCGTCGCCGCCCCGACCGACCCGGACAGCCGGGCTTCCAGCGTGTCCAGAAATGCCGGCGTCGGATCGGGCAGGAACCCCTCCTTGCCCTGCTCGCGCGCGGCGGCCTGGAACAGCGCCTGCGCCGCCTCGTCGCCCAGGATGCGCTGCGCCATGGCCAGAAGCGCCTCGGGTTCGGCCTGGCCGCGTGCCCAGTGCCGGGGACCGGCCCCGCCGTCGAAAACGTTGACGAAAGCCGCGCCCTGCAGCCGCTCGACCGGGCCGGGAAAGGTCAGCAGCGACCCGGCGCAGAAGGCGGCGGTGTTCAGCGCCAGTGACCAGAACAGCGCATGGGTCAGCGGGTCCATGCCGTCGGTCCCGAACAGCGCCTGGGGGCGCAGCCAGGACAGGCCGAAAAGACCGTCCAGGAACACCGCTTCGGACAGGACCGCCCCCGGCCCGAACGACGGCAGGAAGGACGTGTAGGCCCAGATCGCGAAGCCGGTCAGCAGGCCAAGGATCGCGCCCACGCGGGTCGCCCCCCGCCAGTAAAGCCCGCCCACCAGCGCCGGCAGCACCTGGGCCACGCCCAGAAAGGCGATCAGCCCGATCGCCGCCAGCGCGGCCGATCCGCCGGTGACCTGGTAATAGCTGTAGCCAAGCGCCAGCACCGCCGCGATCGCCACCCGCCGCGCCATCAGCACCACCGGGCGCAGGTCATCCCCCGCCGCCGCCGCCGGGCGCAACCGCAGCCAAAGCGGGATGACGATGTGGTTCGAGATCATCGTCGCCAGGGCGATCGATTCGACGATGACCATCGAGGTCGCCGAGGAAAACCCGCCCAGGAAGGCCAGCATCGCCAGCCCGCCCTGCCCTTCGGACAAAGGCAGGGTCAGCACGAACATGTCGGGATTGGACCCCTCGGGCAGGCGCTCCAGCCCGACGACCGCGATCGGCACGATGAAGAGGCTCATCAGCAGCAGGTAAAGCGGGAAGGCCCAGCTGGCGCGGGCAAGGTGCCCCTCGTCGGCGTTTTCCACCACCATGACCTGGAACATGCGCGGCAGGGTGATGACCGCGACCGCCGACAGCAGGATCAGCCCGGTCCAGCGCCCCGGCTGCACCTGCCAGGCCGACAGGTCGGCCGCGTCGATCCGCGCGATGATGTCGCCCACCCCGCCGGCGATGCCCCAGACGACAAAGCTGCCCACGGCCAGCAGCGCCACCAGCTTGACCACCGCCTCGACCGCGATGGCGATGACGATGCCGTGGTGCTGTTCCTTGGCGTCCAGGTTGCGGGTGCCGAACAGGATGGTGAACAGCGCCAGCCCGACCGCCACCCAGAACGCGGTCTGCGTCGCGTCGGGGGCGGCGCTGCCATCGGCCGGCAGGCTGGCAAAGACACCGAAAGCCAACACGACCGACTGCAGTTGCAGCGCGATGTAGGGGGTCGCCGCCACCACCGCGATCAGCGTCACGATCACCCCCAGCGTGTTCGACTTTCCGAACCGCGCCGAGATCAGGTCGGCGATCGAGGTCACCCGGTATTGCCGTCCGATCCGCACCAGCTTGCGCAAAATCCACCACCAGCCGACAAAGACCAGCGTCGGGCCGAAGTAGATCGTCAGGAACTCAAGCCCGGATCGCGCCGCATAGCCGACCGCGCCATAAAAGGTCCAGGCGGTGCAGTAGATCGACAGCGACAGCGTGTAGACCAGCGGAGAGCGCAGCCACCCAATCCGCCCCGCCGTGGCCCTGCGCTCGACGATGAAGGCGACGGCGAACAGGAAGATGACGTACAGGATGCAGGCAGCGACCAGCAGGTTGAAGGGCATCTCAGTCCTCGTCCTCGGCGGCCCCGTCGCCCCGGCGCAGGCCCGGAGCCAGGATGGCGGCCGCAATCACCAGTCCCAGCCAGAGCCCGAAGAAATACACCATGTCCCCGGCCGACAGGCTGACCTCGCCCCGCGGTGTCCACAAAAGCGGCAACAAGAGCAGAACCCCGCCCAGGATCGGCAAAAGCCGGGCCGCATCGCGCAGCCGACGCTGCCGGTAGGACCGGCGGGCCAGAAACAGCGGGCGCGGCCGCCGCGCCATCAGCGGGCGATCCTTCCGACGGGTGCGGAAACGGGCGCCGAAACGAGCGCCGAAACGGGGGGCGCGACGGGCTTGGCGACGGGGGTCGCGACGGGGGGCGCGACGGGGGTCGCGAGGGGCTTTGCGACAGGCTTTGCGACAGGCTTTGCGACAGGCTTTGCGACGGGTCTCATGCCGGGTCCATCAGGGCGCGAACCTCGGCCAGGATCTCGGCGTTCGAGAAGGGTTTCGAGATGAAGCGGTTCGCCCCCGCCCGTTCGGCAAGCTCGCGGTCCCGGCCGCGCGCGGTCAGCATCATCACCGGCAGATCGCGCGTCGCCGGGTCGGCCCGCAGCGCGGCCAGGATCTCCAGTCCCGACAGGCCCGGCAACATGTGGTCCAGGATCACCAGGTCAGGCGGGTCGCGGCGCATCTGGTCCAGCGCCCGGTCGCCCTCGGCGACATGGCTGACCCGCCAGCCGTCGCGCGACAGGATGAAGCGCATCGCCTCGGCGATGTTCGGCTCATCCTCGACGAGGAGAACATGCTTGGACAAGAATTCCCCCGGGCAGACCCTGGCCGCCCCTCCCTTGGGCGTCCCGCTGCCCCGCCACTATCGGCCGAACCGAAGCGGCTGTCAAAAGCGCAGTCGGCATCAGGCGCCTTCGGACAGGATCGTAGGCTCGCGCCGGGCCGGACAGGCGCTGCGCGGGCAGACCCGGCAACTGGAACCGACGGGGATCGCGCCAAAGGTTTGCGGCCCGCCTGGCAGGATCAGCATCGCCGCCGTGCGCAGCTCCGGCCCCCGGGGGCCTTCGGGATGCGAAACCCCGCACCAGGCCTGCACCCGAAAGTTTCGCCCGCCCCGGCCGGCAACGGCGACCCCGGCCTCGACCGGCTGCAGCGGCCGGCCAAGCGCCGCATAAAGCGGCCAAAGCGGACAGGCCGCTCCGAAGCGCGGCAAGGCAAACCCGGCGGCGGGCTTGCGCAGGGTCAGCGTGCCAGACGCGTCGCAGATCACCAGCCCCACGTCCAGCGCGGGCTGAACGGCCAGCCGCCGCATCACCACCAGCGGATCAAGGCCGAACCGCGCGGCCAGCGCCAGCGCGTCCGCCCCCCCCTGCGCAACCGCCTCGGACAGCGCCACTTCGGGCAGGGCCAGCGCGTCGCGGGCGGCCCGCGCCAGGTAGTCCTGCGCCAGGCTTCGCGCCGCGAGCGAGGCCAGCGCCGCCACCTCGTCGGGCAGGCCCGCCGCAAGCTCGGCATCGCTGATCGCCCAGCCGCGCCGCGCCAGCCAGTCCTCGACCTCTTCCTGCGGTGCCGCGATGCCCTGCTCGGCCAGCGCGCTGCCTGCGTCCAGATAGGCGACCAGCGCCTCGGCCCCGGCGGCCAGACGCTCGCTGTCCTGATGCAGGTTGCGGTGGAAGCGCGCGGCCCAGTCGGGATCAAGATCGGCGGTTTCGGCCAGGATCGCCGCTGTCGCGCGGACCGAGGACAGCGACGACAGCACCTCGTGCAGGGATTGCGACAGGTGCGGATCGTGGCTCATGCGGTCGTTCAGCGCCTCGACCGCGCGCTGCAACCCCTGCGACCGGCGGTCCAGCGCCACGACCAGACCGGCCCAGCCGGCAAAGCGGCTGACGAAGTCTTCGATCCGGTCAAGTTCCGCCCCGCCGTCCCCAGAAGCGCCCCCCGCCGCTCCAGCCGCCGCTCCCGCTGCTGCGCGCAGCCCGTCGATCAGCGCCGCATCGGCCCCCCCGGCCAGCGCCACCCGGTCCAGCCCCAGCGCGCCGGCCAGCCGGTCCAGCACCTCCGGGGTGACCTTGCGGCGGTTGTGCTCGATCAGGTTGAGGTAGGACGCCGATATTCCGGCCGCAGCCGCCAGATCGGCCTGCCGGCGCCCGGCCGCAAGCCGGTGTTCGCGCAGGCGGGTTCCGGTCAGGGCGGACAAGGACATGCGGACCTCCTGCCGGGAATTTACAAGGCCTGTCAAGCTTTACAAGCCCGCAAGACAAAGGCGCCGCCCCCTGCGGAGCGGCGCCCTGATCCGCGCTGTCCGGCCTTAGTCCGCCAGCGCCGCGTCGGTGATGGCGCTGGTCCAGGCGCCGGTCGGGGCCGCGGTGATCACCGGGTCCGACCCGCCCGCAAGCAGGGTGGCAACCGTGCGTTCCGCCGCCGCCACGTCCAGCGCGCCGTTCGAGCCGGCGGTCAGCTTGGCGATCTCGCCCATCATGCGCTTCTGGTGCGCTTCGGTCTGCGCGCCGGTCTGGTCATTCTCCAGCACGATCATCGCTGCTTCATCGGGGTTCGCCTCGGCCTCTTTCCAGCCTTTCATCGACGCCCGCACGAACTTGACCATGGTTTCGGCAAAGGCCGGATCGGCAAGCTTGTCTTCCAGGACGTACAGCCCGTCTTCCAGAGTGGCAACGCCAAGATCCTGGTACTTGAAGGTCACCAGCTGCTCCGGGGTGATCCCGGCGTCGATGACCTGCCAGTATTCGTTGTAGGTCATGGTCGACACGCAGGCCGCCTGCTTTTGCAGAAGGGGATCGACGTTGAAGCCCTGCTTCAGCACCGTCACCCCCCCGGCCGAGCCGTCCGTGGCCAGCCCAAGCTGCGACATCCAGGACAGGAACGGGTATTCATTGCCGAAGAACCAGACGCCCAGCGTCTTGTCGGCAAAGTCGGCGGGGGTCTTGATCCCGGTATCGGCAAGGCAGGTCAGCATCAGACCGGACGAGGCGAAGGGCTGCGCGATGTTGACCAGCGCCAGGCCCTTTTCGCGCGCGGCAAGTGCTGCCGGCATCCATTCCACCACCACATCGGCCCCGCCACCCGCGATCACCTGGGTCGGCGCTATGTCCGGGCCGCCCGGCAGGATGGTGACGTTCAGGCCCTCGGCCTCGTAGAACCCCTTGGCCTGCGCGACATAGTAGCCCGCGAACTGCGCCTGGGTCACCCATTTCAGTTGCAGCGTCACATCCTCGGCCTGGGCGCCGGTCCCCATCGCGGCCAGCAGCGCAGCAGTCAGAACTCTTTTCATCGTCGTCTCCCGTGTTGTGGCCCCTGTCGGGCCTTTGGTTAATGCCGTTGCCGTCAGTGTCTTTGCGACGGGTGCCAGAAGGTCACCCCCCGTTCGATCAGCGCGATCAGGCCGTACAGGGCTGACCCCGCGAAAGCCGCGACCGCAATCGTGGCCCAAACCATGTCAAGGCCAAGCCGCCCGACCTCGGTACTGATGCGAAACCCCATCCCGTAGATCGGACTGCCGAAAAACTCGGCAACAATCGCGCCGATCAGGGCCAGAGTCGATGCAATTTTCAGCCCGTTGAAGAGGAAGGGCATCGCGGCCGGAAGGCGCAGCTTGATCAAGGTCTGCCAGTACGACGCCCCCCAGGTTGCCATCAGATCCCGCTGCATCCGCTCGGATGCCTGCAGGCCCGCGACCATGTTCACCAGGACCGGGAAGAACACCATCACCACGACCACGGCGGCCTTCGACTGCCAGTCGAAGCCGAACCACATGACCAGGATCGGCGCGAGGCCGACGATGGGCAGCGCCGCCACGAAGTTGCCAATCGGAAGAAGCCCCCGCTGCAGGAAGGGCGAGCGGTCGATGGCAATCGCCACCGCCACCGCCGCACCGGAGCCGATCAGAAAGCCGGGAAGCGCGCCTTTCAGCACGGTCTGCACGAAATCCGCCCAGAGGGTGGGCAGCGCCCCCGCCAGCGTCAGCGCAATGACGCTGGGCGCAGGCAGAATGACTGGGGCCACGCCCAGCCCCCGCACCAGCCCCTCCCAGACCACAAGGATCGTCACCCCGAAGATCAGTGGCACCGCAATGCGCCCTGCCCCCGTCCGCGCCCAGCCACTTGCCGCCAGCCGCGCGTTCAGCGCCCAGGCGGCCAGCCAGAAGGCCAGGGTTCCCGCAATCCAGCTCATGCCGGCACCCCCATCCGGCTGCGCGCAAACCGCTCCACCATCCCCACCGCAACGATCAGCATCCCCGCCAGGATCGCCGCCGCAAACAGCGCCGACCACATGATCAACGGCTCACCGAACTGCGACCCGATCAGCATCCGCGCGCCAAGGCCTTCGATGGCCCCGGTCGGCAACTCGCCCACGATGGTCCCGATCAGGCTGGCCGCAATCGCCACCTTCAGCGAGGCGAAGAAATAGGGGGCAGAGGCCGGAATGCGCAGCTTGAGAAACGTCTGCGCCTCGCTCGCCCCGTAGGTGCGCAGAAGATCCAGCTGCATCTGGTCCGGGGACCGCAACCCCTTCACCATGCTGACCAGCACCGGAAAGAACGACAGATAGGCCGCGATGATCGCCTTCGGGATGTCGCGCCCCTCGATCCCGATCTGGCTCGCCACCACCAGGATCATCGGCGCCAGCGCCACGATGGGCACCGTCTGGCTGATGATCGCCCAGGGCATCACCGACATCTCCATCACCCGGAACCGCACGATGGCCATGGCCAGGCCCACGCCGAAGACGATCCCCAGCGCAAAGCCCATCATCGTGCCCTTGAAGGTAACGAAGGCGTGGTAGACCAGGCTGCGCTTCGACGTCACTGCCTGCCCTGTGAAGCCCTCCCACAATTCCCCCGCCACCTGATGCGGCGGCGGCAACAGCGGCCGGTCCTGCGCCATGGTCTGCGGGAACACTTCGCCCCAGGTGACCGTCTGGCCGTTCCGCTCGGCCTGATCGAAGACCCAGGTGGCGTTCATCCAGACGGCGGCCGCGTACCAGACGGCCACCAGTGCGGCGAGGACGGTCAGAACCGGCAGGATGCGGTTCATGCGGCACACCCCCCCACCCTCTCCCTCCCCCACGCGGGGGGAGGGAAGTTCCTCGGCCAGACTGTCGCGCCATTCGCCCATGGTGCCTCCCTCCCCCCTGTGTGGGGGAGGGCCGGGGTGGGGGGGCAACCGGACAGAAGGATCATCCCTTCGCCCCCTGCGGCCAGGCGATCATCGCCACCGCGACCACCCCCAGCGCCATGCCCGCAATCTGCAACCCAGTCGGCCGCTCACCAAACACGAACCACGCCACCAGCCCGATCAGCACCAGCTGCACGATGCTGGAGACCGAGATTGCCACCGCCAGCCCGCTTTCCCGCATGAGACGCACCATCATCAGGTTGCCGACGGTGAACAGACACAGCGCCGCCAGCAGCACCCAGACCTGCGCATTCGCGACATAGGCCCGCAGCACCGAATTCGCGGTGATGAAGACCGCCATCGCCATGCAAAGCCACAGCATCAACCCGCTATTCATCGGAATGACCGGCCCGCAGCCCCTCCCGCACCCGATGCGCGATCTCGATGAACTCCCGGCTGTCGCGGATATCCAGCGGGCGTTCCTTCGGCAAAGGACTTTCGATGATATCGGTGATCCGCCCCGGACGGGGGCTCATCACCACGATCTTTGTCGACAGATACACCGCCTCGGGGATGGAATGTGTAACGAAACCAATGGTCTTTCCGGTCCGCGCCCACAGCTTCAGCACCTCTTCGTTGAGGCGATCCCGCACGATCTCGTCCAGCGCGCCGAAGGGTTCGTCCATCAGCAGGATATCCGCATCGAACGCCAAGGCCCGTGCGATCGAGGCCCGCTGCTGCATCCCCCCCGAAAGCTGCCATGGGAACTTCTTGCCGAAGCCCGATAGCTCCACCAGATCCAGCACACGGCTTACCCGATGGTCCATTTCAGCCTTGGAAAATCCCATGATTTCCAGCGGTAACCGGATGTTCCCCGCAATCGTCCGCCACGGATACAACCCCGCCGCTTGGAAGACATACCCGTAGGCCCGCTTCCTGCGCGCCTCATCCGGTGACATTCCGTTCACCGTCAACGTGCCCCCGGTCGGATGCTCCAAAGCCGCAATCGCCCGCAGGAAAGTCGTTTTCCCGCAACCACTTGGCCCGATGAAACTGACAAACTCGCCTGCGTTGATCGTCAGGTTCACGTCCTTCAACGCCTGGACCGGCCCGTCAGCGGTCTGGAAGACCAGGTTGAGGCCCTTGGCCACGATCACCGGGGCGCTGCTGCTCAAGGTATCCTTCACTTCGATGGCCTACATTTTGTTCCCATCACACCCCCGTCACCGGCACGCCCGTCCGCACCACCGGCCTTGGGGCGGTCAGGTCTTTCCACTGGGTCATCGCCTTGTTCACTGCTGGCCGAGGCTCGCGCGCGACGAACTTGCCATGCCCCTCTTGCGTCTTCACCTCGCCATCGTGGACCGCGACATGGCCGCGGGTCAGGGTAAAGCGCGGCAGGCCCTTCAACGTCTTGCCCTCAAAGACGTTGTAGTCGATCGCCGACTGCTGCTTCGAAGCCGTAATCGTCTTCTCTTTCGACGGGTCCCAGACCACCAGGTCCGCATCCGCCCCCACCAGAACCGCCCCCTTCTTCGGGTAGCAGTTCAGGATTTTCGCGATATTGGTTGAGGTTACCGCCACAAATTCATTCATCGTCAACCGCCCCGTTGCCACACCATGGGTCCACAGCATCGGCATCCGGTCCTCCAGCCCCCCCGTCCCGTTCGGGATCTTGGAGAAATTCCCGACCCCGAACCGCTTCTGCGCCGTTGTGAAGGCGCAGTGGTCAGTGGCCACCACCGAGAGGCTGCCGGACATCAGGCCCGCCCAAAGGCTGTCCTGGTGCTGCTTGCCCCGGAAGGGCGGCGACATCACCCGCCGCGCGGCGTGGTCCCAGTCGGGGTTGAAGTATTCGCTTTCGTCCAGCGTCAGGTGCTGGATCAGCGGCTCGCCCCAGACCCGCTTGCCCTGTTGCCGCGCCCGGCGGATCGCCTCGTGCGCATCCTCGCAGCTCACATGCACCACATACAGCGGCACCCCCGCCATGTCGGCAATCATGATCGCGCGGTTGGTCGCCTCGCCCTCGACCTGCGGCGGGCGGGAGTAGGCGTGGGCTTCCGGCCCGGTGTTCCCTTCGGCCAGCAGCTTGGCCGTCAGTTCCGCCACCACATCGCCGTTCTCGGCATGGACCATGGCAAGCCCGCCAAGCTCACCAATCCGGCGGAAGCTGGCGAACAGCTCGTCGTCGTTGACCATCAGCGCGCCCTTGTAGGCCATGAAGTGCTTGAAGCTGGTCATGCCCGCGCCCATCGCCTCGGCGATCCCGTCCCAGACCTTCTCACCCCACCAGGTCACCGCCATGTGGTAGGAATAATCGCAATTGGCCCGCCCCGACTTGTTGTGCCACATCTGGGCCGCATCCATCAGCCCCTGACCCTGCCCCGGCAGCACGAAATCGACAACCATCGTTGTGCCCCCACTGAGGGCCGCCCGAGTGCCGGACTCAAAATCATCCGCCGAGTAGGTGCCCATGAAGGGCATCTCCAGGTGCGTATGCGGATCAATGCCGCCGGGCATCACATAACAGCCGGTCGCATCCAGTTCGGTGCCGCCCTTGAGGCCCTGCCCGATCTCGGTGATCACCCCGCCCTCGATCCGCACATCGGCCTTGTAGGTGAGGTCGGCGGTGACGACGGTGCCGTTCTTGATGATGGTGGTCATGGGCGGCTCCTGCTGGAAATGAGAAAACCCGTCCCGGGCTTGACCCGGGACCTCTGATTGGTCCAGGCGCTGTCAGTGTGATGCTGTTCTAGAACGGAATGTGCGCCGTGATGTCCTGCCAGTTCGGATTGCGCTCGGCAATAAGCGCATTCTTCCAGACGCGATGCCAGCGCTTGATTGCCCGTTCGCGCTGGAGGCTGGCCGCGAAGTCTTCGTGGCTCTCGAACCAGACGAGAGTGCGAATCCTGTACTTCGCCGTATGGACCGACGCTCCGGCACGATGGGCCTCGACCCTCGCCGCTAGGTTCCCCGTCCGACCGATGTAGATCGCTCCGCAAGGTCGAGACGCCATGATATAAACATAGTGCGCCATGACAGGACCTTGCCGCGTCACGGTTAAGACTTGGCAAACCCCGTCCCGGGCTTGACCCGGGACCTTCGCCTGCAAACGGCAACGCGGGTGGCAGATCGAGGTCCCGGGTCAAGCCCGGGACGGGGAAACCCGGGTGCCTCACCCCACCACCCCCGCCACCTCAAGTACGGCGTGCAGGAGCACATCCGTCCCCGCCGCTGCCCACTCTGGCGAAATTTCCTCCGCTTCGTTGTGCGACAGCCCCCCCACACAGGGACACATGACCATCACCGTGGGGGCGACGCGGTTGATCCAGCAGGCGTCGTGACCGGCGCCGCTGACGATGTCCATGTGAGAATAGCCCAACTTTTCAGCCGATTGTCGGACGATCTTCACAAGGCCGGGGTCGAAGGTGACGGGGTCGAAATGCCCCACATCCTCAATCTCGCAGCCAAGGCCCAGCTCCTTCGCCACCGCATGGGCGGCGCGGATGACTTCGGCCTTCATCGCATCCAGCTTGTCCTGTTCGGGCGACCGGATATCCACCGTGAACACCACCTTGCCCGGTATCACGTTGCGACTATTGGGAAAAACCTTCACCTGCCCCACCGCCCCCACGGCGTTCGGCTGGTGGCTCATCGCGATCTGGTGGACGCGTTCGGTGATCCGGGCCATGCCAAGGCCAGCATTCACCCGCATGTTCATCGGGGTCGATCCGGTGTGCGCGTCCTTGCCGGTCAGCGTGATTTCCAGCCACCAGAGGCCTTGGCCATGGGTCACGACACCGATCGACTTCCCCTCCGCCTCCAGAATCGGCCCCTGCTCGATATGCAGCTCCAGCATTGCGTGCATCTTGCGGGCACCGACCGCCTCATCTCCCACCCAGCCGATCCGCGCCAGCTCCTCGCCGAAGACCTTGCCGTCCAGGTCCTTGCGCGATTTCGCATAGTCCTCGGTATGGATGCCCGCGAACACGCCCGAGGCCAGCATCGCAGGCGCAAACCGCGCGCCCTCCTCATTCGTCCAGTTCGTGACCACGATCGGGTGCCGCGTGCGAACGCCCATGTCGTTCAGCGTCCGCACCACCTCCAGCGCGCCCAGAACCCCAAGCACGCCGTCATAGCGCCCCCCGGTCGGCTGGGTATCGAGATGCGACCCCATGTAGACCGGCAGCGCCGCCGCATCCTCCCCCGCCCGCGTCGCGAACATGTTGCCCATGCTGTCGACGCCCATCGTCATCCCCGCCGCTGCACACCAGCCTGCAAACAGATGCCGTCCCTCGCCATCGGCATCGGTCAGGGTCTGCCGGTTGCAGCCGCCCGCCACGCCGGGGCCGATCAGCGCCATCTCCTCAAGACTGTCCCACAGCCGCTGAGAATTGATCCGCAGGTTGTCCCCGGTTGCAGGCATCTCACGCTCCCCGTAACGGCGGGGCCATCCTGCCCCTTGCCGCGACTCGTTTCCTGACCGTATGGTCAAGGTGAAGGCGACCACAACCTGACCAGACGGTCAACGAAAATATGGGAACGGCATGGCCCCTGACGCCCGGATTTCCCGCCTGAAACCCGGCCGCCGCACGGATATCCGGCGCGAGAACGAGCGGGTCATCCTGGATGCCGCCGAGAAGGTCTTCGCCGAGGCCGGGTTCGGCGGGGCGACCATGCAGTTGATCGCCGACATGGCGGGGTTGCCGAAGGCGAACCTGCACTACTATTTCGCCACCAAGGACGACCTTTACCGCCGGGTGGTGAGCCAGATCTTCGAGATCTGGCTGGATGCGGCGGCCAGCTTCGACAACGCCCCCGGCCCGGTCGAAGGGATCGGGGCCTATGTCGATGCCAAGATGGACATCTCGCGCCGCCATCCGCATGGCTCCAAGGTCTGGGCGTCCGAGGTGATGCACGGCGCGCCGGTGATTCAGGACTATCTGGAAACCACGCTGCGCGACTGGACGAATGGCCGCATCGCGGTGATCCAGCGCTGGATCGATGAGGGGCAGATGGCCCCGGTCGACCCCCGGCACCTGCTGTATCTGCTTTGGGCCACGACCCAGCACTATGCCGATTTCGGCCATCAGGTGCAGACATTGAATGGCGGCAAGGCGCTGTCCGACCGGCAATGGGCCGAGGCGAAGGCCAGCGTGAAACAGATGGTCCTGCGCGGGATCGGGGCGACTTAGGGGAACCGGATGGACATCGCAGAACTTGAGGCCGAAGCGGCCACGCTGGTGCTGGACGGCTTCTCTGAAACGCAGGCCCTGCGCCTTGGCCGGATCCTCGTGGACCTGGCGCTCGCCGAGGGACTGCCGGTGGTCATCAACATCCGCACCAGCGACCGAACCCTCTTTCACGCCGCCCTGCCGGGATCGACCCCGCTGAATGACCTTTGGGCGCTGCGGAAATCGAACACAGCGCTGAAGTTCCATCTGCCCTCGCTGCTGGTGGGCTTGCGCAACCGCGCCAAGGCCAAGACGCTGCAGGATGAGGGGCTTGGCGCCGCTGACCATGCCGACCACGGCGGCGCGGTGCCGATCCGGGTCCGGGGTGCAGGCGTGGTCGCGGTGGCCACCGTCTCGGGCCTGCCGCAGGTCGAGGATCACCGTCTGGTGGTGCGGGGGATCAGGGCGCACATGGCGGACTAGAGCCACGCGCCCCGGATCAGGTCCGGGGCGGGGCTTCCTTCAACTCCACCTCGACAAAACTCATCGGCTGGTCGCCGTCGTTGATCACGTTGTGCTCCACCCCTTCCGACCGCCGGTAGGCCGTGCCCGCAGGCACCAGAACCCGCCGTTCGGCCCCGCCGGGGTCTTGCAGAAGCATATGGCAATCGGTCAGCGCGGTGATGACGTAGTCATGCCCGTGCCGGTGCCAGCCCGTCTCGGCCCCCGGGGCAAAGTCGAAGCGGGTGACGCGCACGCGGTCGTCGTCGATCAGGGTGGTTGCGGTGCAGGCCGGGCGCATCAGTCCAGCGCCTTCAGGACGTCGCCCAGCGTGCCGATCAGCTGGTCGATCTCGGACTTGGAGATGATCAGCGGCGGCGACATGGCAATGATGTCGCCGGTGGTGCGGATCAGGATGCCCTTCTCATAGGCCTTGAGGAAGGCGCTGAAGGCGCGCTTCGTCGGCTCACCCGGGATGCCTTCCAGCTCGACCGCGCCGATCAGGCCCATGTTGCGGATGTCGATCACATGGGGATGGTCGCGCAGCGAGTGGATTGCGTCCTGCCAGTAGCCTTCCAGGTCGCGCGCCCGCTCGAAGAGGCCCTCTTCCTTGTAGACCTCCAGCGTGGCGATCCCGCAAGCGGCGGCGATCGGGTTGCCGCTGTAGGTGTAGCCGTGGAAGAGCTCGATCAGGTTCTCCGGCCCTTGCATGAAGGCGTCATGGATCTCTGCGGTGGTCAGGACCGCGCCCATCGGAATCACGCCGTTGGTCAAGCCCTTGGCGGTGGTCATCATGTCGGGGATGACGTCGAAATGCTGGGCCGCGAAGGCTGACCCGAGGCGGCCGAATCCGGTGATCACCTCGTCGAAGATCAGCAGGATGCCGTGCTTTTTCGTGATCGCCCGCAGCTTCTCCAGATAGCCCTTCGGCGGCATCAGCACGCCGGTCGACCCCGCCATCGGCTCCACGATCACGGCGGCGATGGTTTCGGCCCCGTGCAGCGCGACGATCCGCTCCAGATCATCGGCCAGATGCGCACCATGTTCCGGCTGGCCCTTGGTAAACGCGTTCTGCGCGGGCAGATGGGTATGCGGGAGGTGGTCCACCCCCGCCAGAAGGGTGCCGAAGAATTTCCGGTTGTTCACGATCCCGCCGACCGAGATGCCGCCGAAGTTCACCCCGTGATAGCCGCGTTCCCGCCCGATCAGGCGGGTGCGGGTGCCTTCGCCCCGCGCGCGGTGATAGGCAATCGCCAGTTTCAACGCCGTTTCAACGCTTTCCGACCCGGAATTCGTGTAGAACACATGCTCGATGCCCTTGGGCGCGATGTCGATGATCCGGTTCGCCAGCTCGAACGCCACCGGGTGCCCCATCTGGAAAGCCGGGGCATAGTCCAGCTCTGCCGCTTGGCGTTGGATCGCCTCGACGATCTTCGGGCGGCAATGCCCCGCGTTGCAGCACCACAGGCCCGCCGTCCCGTCCAGCACCTGCCGCCCGTCGCTGGTGGTATAGTGCATGTCCCTGGCCGCGACGAACATCCGCGGGTTCTTCTTGAACTGCCGGTTCGCGGTGAAGGGCATCCAGAAGGCGTGCAGGTCATTCGGGGCTTTGCGGTCCAGGGCCATGGCTCACTCCGTGCGAAGGCAATGATTTGACCTAGCACTTGCCCCCGCGCTATCCAAGGGGGCCGTCTTCCTACGAACTCGCCGGTCAAGGTCTGCCATGTCGCCCTCCGCCCATCCCCGCTCGCGCATCCAGCAGAAGAACCGCGAGGTGATCCTGGATGCGGCCCTCGAAGTCTTCTCGCTGCACGGGTTCCGGGGCGCCACCCTGGACCAGATCGCCGAGGTGGCCGGACTGTCGAAGCCCAACCTGCTGTACTATTTTCCGTCCAAGGAAGAGGTGCACAAGGCGCTGCTGACCGGCCTTCTGCACACCTGGCTTGACCCATTGCGCGCGATGGACCCGAAGGGCGACCCCCTGCGCGAGATCCTGGGCTATGTCCGCCGCAAGCTGGACCTTGCCCGGGACTACCCGCGCGAAAGCCGGCTTTTCGCGGGCGAGATCCTGCAAGGCGCCCCCCGGATGCGCGCCGCGATCGAGGGGGACCTGCGGGTGCTGGTGGCCGAAAAGGCAGGCGTCCTGACCCGCTGGATGCAGGAGGGGCGGATCGCGCAGGTCGATCCGGTGCACCTGATCTTCTCGATCTGGGCCATGACCCAGCACTACGCTGACTTCGACGTTCAGGTGCGCGCGGTGCTGGGGCCGGGGCATGACCCGTTCGCCGAGGCGGGCGGATATCTGGAGACGCTCTTCACCCGACTTCTGGCGCCCTGATCCGGCGCGATCGGTAGAATTCTTCGCATCTTCCGAAGGAAACGCGCCCGCATTTGCGCTATGTTAACGGATGATGACCCGCAAGCGAGGGAGGCGAAGATGAGTTTGATCACGGCTGTCCGGTCGCAAGCACCGTTTGCGGCACCGGCCCCACCGGCAAGACCCGAACCCGTGGCCCGCGCGCCCGTGGTCGAGGCGGCCCGTCCCGTCGCCGCGCCCCAGCGCAGGGATGCACCGACCCAGGCCAGCGCCACCACCGCCTCGGTCACCACTCGCCTCGCCGAACGCGACGAAAGCCGCCACCCCGCTGCCGAGGCGCGCGTTGCCGCCGACGCCGCACGGGACGCCTACATCAAGGCCAGCATCGCCGCCGGGATCAGCCCCTTGCCGCTGCCCTGAGAACGGTTAGGTCTTTCTTCATCATGCCGCGCGAAGCTCATGCCATGCAGATGCTTCGCAGCAATCCCCTGAACGCCGTCGCCTGGCTTGACGAGCTCTTCGCCGCCAAGGCCGTGACGAACGGAGGAATCGTCCGCCGCGCCGTGCGCGATGTCGAACGCGAAATCGGTCGCACTTCCCTGATCCTCGAAGTCCGCCGCCGAGGCTTTCACCTTATCGAATGCGGCGATCAGTTCATTGTGATCTGCAACCCCGGTCAGATGCAGGTGATCTGTTAGGGGTCAGGTCAGTCTAAAAATTTTCGCGAAAATTTTTAGACTGGCGGCCTCACTCCGCCGCCACGCTGGGATTGTTCGGATGCGTCGTCCAGTTGGCATAGTCGCCCACCTTGGCCCCCGTCCTTGGGTCAACCGCGCCTTTCGGCAGCTCGACCATGGTGATGCAGTCCTCCACCGGGCAGACGTTGACGCACAGGTTGCAGGCAACGCATTCGTCGTCCATCACCTCGAACACGCGTTCGGGCGACATGGAAATCGCCTGGTGGCTGGTATCCTCGCAGGCCGCATAGCAGCGCCCGCATTTGATGCAGGCCTCCTGGTCGATCCGCGCCTTGGCGACATAGTTCAGGTTCAGATACTGCCAGTCCGTCACGTTCGGTACCGCACGGCCCACCAGGTCGGACATGCCGATCTCTTTGTCATCCAGATACTGCGACAGGCCCGAGATCATCTCTTGCACGATCTTGAAGCCGTAGGTCATCACCGCCGTGCAGACCTGCACATTCCCGGCCCCCAGCGCCATGAATTCGGCCGCGTCGCGCCAGGTGGTGATGCCGCCGATGCCGGAAATCGGCAGCCCCCGCGTCTCGGCGCTGCGGGCGATCTCGGCCACCATGTTCATCGCGATGGGCTTCACCGCCGGGCCGCAATAGCCGCCATGGGTGCCCTTGCCGTCGATCATCGGCTCGGGGCTGAAGCTGTCGAGGTTGACGCTGGTGATCGAGTTGATCGTGTTGATCAGGCTGACCGCATCCGCCCCGCCCCGCCTGGCCGCCCCGGCCGGGCCAAGGATATTGGTGATGTTCGGCGTCAGCTTGACGATGCAGGGCATGCGGCTGTGCTTCTTGACCCAGCGCGTGACCATCTCGATATATTCCGGCACCTGCCCCACGGCAGACCCCATCCCGCGTTCCGCCATCCCGTGCGGGCAGCCGAAGTTCAGTTCCACCCCGTCGGCCTCGGTATCCTCGATCCGCTGCAGGATGTCTTTCCACGACTCTTCATCGCAGGGCACCATCAACGAAATGATCATTGCCCGGTCGCGCCACTTGCGCTTGACCTCCTTGATCTCGGCCAGGTTCACCTCCAGCGGGCGGTCGGTGATCAGCTCGATGTTGTTCAGCCCCAGCAGCCGCCGGTCCGCCCCCCAGATCGCCCCGTAGCGCGGGCCATTGACGTTCACCACCGGCGGACCCTCTGAACCGAGGGTTTTCCAGACCACCCCGCCCCAGCCCGCCTCGAATGCGCGCTCGACGTTGTATTTCTTGTCGGTCGGCGGGGCGGAAGCCAGCCAGAACGGGTTCGGGGACTTGATGCCGATGAAATCGGACGACAGATTAGCCATGTCGGGCCTCCATGCGATGAGACGACGAAAACGTAGGGTGGGCGATCCGTCCACCGGCCTTCAGAACAGCGACCAGATCCAGCCGAAGATATCGCCGCCGAACTCGCCCAGCTTGGGGATCAGGAACGCCCAGGCGACGCAGCCGATCACGTTCCAGACCAGGAAGCGCGGCAGGGTCATGCGGCTTATTCCCGCCATCAGGAACACCACCGGGCGGAACACTGTGGTGAAATGGCCGATCAGGATCGTGACGGGCCCATAGCGGCGGAAGGCCCCTTGCGCCGACTCCACCGACTGGGGATGGTCCCTGAGAGGCCGCATCGCCAGGACCGCTGCCCCATAGCGCCAGCCCAGCCAGTAACTGAAGCTTGACCCGATCAGCGCTCCGACCGTGGCCCCGGCCCAAAGCGGCCAGAACTGCACGGCCCCGGTCGCGACCAACGCGCCCACCGCAACCAGAACCGCCGTTGACGGAATCAGGATCGACAGAAAGGCCGTCGTCTCGGCTGCGGCAAAGACAAGCATGATCAGCGGCAACCAGTCCTGGTTGCGCGCGACAAAGTCGATGAAGCTGTCGGCCAAGCCTGCCATGCAATCTCCCTGCCCTGCGCCCTAGTGGCGCGGGAAACCCTTGATTGCAAGGGAAAACCGGGGACATCAGACCCCCGAAAGCCGGGCGTGGATCGCTTCGGCAGCGTCGCGCCCTTCCGCCACGGCGGTGACCGTCAGATCCTCGCCCCCGGCGGCACAGTCGCCGCCGACCCAGACCTTGCCCGCAGGCCCGGCGATCTTGCCACCCGCAACCGCAAGACCGGACGGCGCGCCCGACAGGGTCTGGCCGATGGCCTTGAACACCTGGTCGGCCTTCAGGGTGAAGGTCTCCGCCAGCACGTTCAGCCCCCCCGGCCCGTCTTCGGTATAGGCAAACTCAACCGCTTCGGCATGGCCATTGCCAAGAACCCGGACCGGGGCCGCGTTGTGGATGATCCGCACGCCCGCCTGCACCGCATGGTCCTGCTCATGGCCCGAGGCGCTCATCTTCTCCTGCCCCCGGCGGTAGACGATGGTCACCGTCTCGGCCCCCAGCAGCTTTGACTGCACCGCCGCATCGACCGCCGTCATGCCGCCGCCGATCACCACCACGTCGCGGCCGACCGGCAAAGTCGCAAGGTCCGGGGTCTGGCGCAGCTCGGCAATGAAATCGACCGCGTCGCGGACGCCCGCCTTGTCCTCGCCTTCGGTGCGCAGCGCGTTCACCCCGGCAAGGCCGATGCCGAGGAAAACCGCGTCATAGTCGGCCTGCAACTGGTCAAGACTGACATCGCGGCCAAGCTCCACCCCAGTCCTGATCTCGATCCCGCCGATCTGCAGCAGCCAGTCCACTTCGGCCTGCGCAAAGCCGCCGGTCGCTTTGTAGCTGGCGATGCCGTATTCGTTCAGACCGCCCGCCTTGGGCCGCCGTTCCAGCACCACCACGTCATGCCCGTGCAGCGCCAGCCGGTGCGCGCAGGCCAGGCCCGCAGGCCCCGCGCCGACAACGGCCACCCGCTTGCCGGTCGGGGCCGCGCGGGTGAACGGGTGCAGCCCCTTGCCCATCGCCACATCGGTCGCAAAGCGCTGAAGCTGGCCGATCTCGACCGGCTTGCCTTCGGCGGCCTCGCGCACGCAGGCCTCTTCGCACAGGGTCTCGGTCGGGCAGACCCGCGCGCAGATGCCGCCGAGGATGTTCTGGCTCCAGATCGTCGTCGCTGCCGCCTCGGGCGTGCCGGTGGCGATCTGGCGGATGAACAGCGGAATGTCGATCGACGTCGGACAGGCGGTGATGCAGGGCGCGTCATGGCAGAAGTAGCAGCGATCCGCCGCCACCCGCGCCTCATGGCGGTCCAGCGCCGGGGCATGATCGCCGAAATTCGCGGCATAGGCGTCAGCCGGCAGGCGCGCCGGGGCAATACCGGGGGTAAGCGGGCTGTTCGACATGCGGCTGGGGTCCTCCCTGGCGTGTGGTCCTGCCAAGGCTGGCACAGCTCGCTTTTTTTATCAAACGGTAAATTTTCTGCCCCGACCGGGCGACAGGCAGCGCCGGAAGCTTCCGCCCGGCGACCGGGGCTGCTTTCGCGGCTTTTCAGCCCCGACCCGGTCGCGTATAACCCCCGGACACGACGCGGGCCACGGCACCCAGAAACCCGCGCGGACCCAAGAAGGCTGAACAGCCAGCAGAGGACGGCATGAGCAAGCAGACGACCGACACGGATGTGGCTTTCATCTCGGCACTTGCCGAACTTCTGAACAAGAACGAGCTGACCGAACTGTCGGTGAAGCGCGAATATGGCGAGGATGACAGCCTTGAGGTCCGCGTCGTCAAGCAGGCCACCGTGGTGACGGTCGCGGCCCCGGCGCAGACCCTGCAGCATGCCGCCCCGTCGGGTGCCGTGGTCGCCGCCGCCGCCCCGCCGGAAGACCCGGCCCAGCACCCCGGTGCGGTGACCTCGCCGATGGTCGGCACGGTCTACCTGTCGTCCGAACCCGGCGCCACGCCCTTCGTGACCATCGGCGCACAGGTGGCCGAAGGTCAGACCGTCCTGATCATCGAGGCGATGAAGACGATGAACCAGATCCCGGCCACCCGGGCGGGCACGGTAAAGCGCATCCTGGTCGAGGATGGCTCGCCGGTCGAATACGGCGCCCCGCTTCTGATCATCGAGTAAGGGCCGCGCATGTTCGAGAAAATCCTGATCGCCAACCGCGGAGAGATCGCGCTCCGCGTGATCCGTGCGGCCCGCGAAATGGGGATCAAGTCGGTCGCGGTCCATTCCACCGCCGACAGCGACGCCATGCATGTGCGGATGGCCGACGAATCCGTCTGCATCGGCCCGGCCCCCAGTTCCGAAAGCTATCTGTCGAAGGCCGCGATCATCTCGGCCTGCGAGATCACCGGGGCGCAGGCCGTGCATCCCGGCTACGGCTTCCTGTCCGAGAACGCCAGCTTCGCCCAGGCGCTGGAAGATCACGACATCACCTTCATCGGTCCCTCGGCGGAACATATCCGCATCATGGGCGACAAGATCACCGCCAAGGAAACCGCCAAGCAGCTTGGCATCCCGGTGGTTCCCGGATCAGACGGCGGGGTGCCGGATTTCGAAACTGCCCGGCGCGTGGCCGACGAGATCGGCTATCCGATCATCATCAAGGCCACGGCAGGGGGCGGCGGGCGCGGGATGAAGGTCGCAAAGTCGGTCGACGAGCTGGAGGTCGCCTTCCGCACCGCCCGGTCCGAAGCGAAGAACGCCTTCGGCAATGACGAAGTCTACATGGAGAAATACCTCCAGAAGCCGCGCCACATCGAGATTCAGGTCTTCGGAGACGGCAAGGGCCGCGCCGTGCATCTGGGCGAGCGTGACTGTTCCCTGCAACGCCGTCACCAGAAGGTGTTCGAAGAAGCTCCCGGCCCGGCGATCACCCCGAAGATGCGCGCCGAAATCGGCAAGGTCTGCGCCGATGCGGTGGCCACGATCAACTATATCGGCGCCGGCACGATCGAGTTTCTGTATGAAGACGGCAAGTTCTACTTCATCGAGATGAACACCCGCCTGCAGGTCGAACACCCGGTCACCGAATACATTTTCGGCGTCGACCTCGTGCGCGAACAGATCCGCGTCGCGGCGGGGTTGCCGATGTCCTTCGTCCAGGATGAGCTGGAAATCAACGGCCACGCGATCGAGGTCCGGATCAACGCCGAGAAACTGCCGAACTTCGCCCCCTGTCCCGGCCGGGTGCGGATGTTCCACGCGCCGGGCGGCTTCGGCGTGCGGATGGATTCGGCGCTTTATTCCGGCTATTCGATCCCGCCCTATTACGACAGCCTGATCGGCAAGCTGATCGTCCACGGCCGCGACCGGCCCGAGGCGCTGGCCCGGCTGAAACGCGCGCTGGGAGAGTTGATCATCGACGGGATCGACAGCTCGGTGCCGCTTTTCCACATGCTCCTGGCAGAACCGGACATCCAGAACGGGGAATACAACATCCACTGGCTGGAGAAGTGGCTGGAACGCCAGTTCGGCTGACCGACCGGGGCGGCCTGACCGGCCGTCCGGCGCAAATTTCTTTGAAGAAATTTGCAAGATCCGTCGAAGGATTCTGCAGGTGCCCAAAGACCCGCCTTTTGACGAGATCACGCCCGACAGCCTTCTGCGCGCCTATGCCATGGGCATCTTTCCGATGGCCGAAGGGCGCGATGATCCGGGCATCCACTGGATCGACCCGCGCCAGCGCGGCATCCTGCCGCTGGACGGGTTTCACCTGTCGCGCTCCCTGTCCCGGACACTTCGGTCGAATGCGGTCGAGGTCACGGTCGACCTGGCCTTTGACGACGTGGTGACAGCCTGCGCCAGCCGCGACGAGACCTGGATCAGCCACCGCATCCAGCGGCTTTACCGGGCGTTGCATGACCAGTCCCGCGCGCACAGCGTCGAAGTATGGCAGGATGGCCAGCTTGTCGGCGGGGTCTATGGCGTGACCCTGGGGGCGGCATTCTTCGGCGAAAGCATGTTCTCGCGCCGGACCGACGCCTCCAAGCTGGCGCTTGCCCATCTGGTACACCGGCTGCGCGCGGGCGGGTTCCGGCTTTTCGACACCCAGTTCCTGACACCGCATCTCGCCAGCCTTGGCGGGACCGAGATCCCGCGCGCCGCCTATCACCGGCTGCTGTCCATGGCGCTGGCGTCTCGGGCCAGCTTCGATCCGCCGGGCTATTCGCCTTCAGCCGCCGAGGTTGCGGGGTCCGCCCCGGTTTCGGGCAGGATGCAGGACAGCACCCAGACATCATAGCGCGGATGGTCAAGCGCCGAAAGCGCCGGCGACGAGGCCAGCATCCAGCCCCCGAAAAGCGCGATGCCGCTGGCCTGCTCGACGACGGTCAGATAGGCCTCGCTGTCCGAAGCCGGATCGTTTGCGGGATAGCGGCAGCTGTCCAGCCGCACCATCAGCCGGCCGAACTTGGCCGACTGGCCGCGGTTCAGCGTGACGTCCCCGGTCTCGCTGGTCAGCTTGTCCAGAAAGCGCAGCGACCCGCCCTCGGCCTCGGCGTAGTCCTGGGCCATGGCGGGTCCGGCCAGCAGAAGCGCAAGCGCCACGGCCTTCATGGCGCGGCCGGCGCGCTGTCCTCGCCGCCACCGACGAACTTCAGCAAAAGCGAAATCAGGCTGACGGCGCCCTGGGTATCTTCGATCTCGTCACCGGGGCCAAGGTTCTCCAGCGCGCCGCCGGGCAGCAGCTCGACGAAGTTGCCGCCCAGCAGGCCTTCGCTGGAAATCAGGATCGTGCTGTCCGTCGGCAGCAGGATGTCGGCGCGCAGCGCAATGGTCGCATCGGCGAAGAAGGTCGCGGGGTTCAGCGTCAGGTCGGTGATCGTGCCGACCTTGACCCCGGCCAGCCGCACGTCGGACCCGGCGCTGATCCCCTCGACCGAGCGGAAGCTTGCAACCAGCGGATAGCTGTCCGGGCTTTGCATCAGCCCCGAGCCTTGCGCCGCATAGACCACGAAACCGACCGCAACAGCCAGAATCGCGGCACCTGTCAGGATCTCTGCCCGCTCGGTTGCCATCACTCGGGCTGCCACGCCTCATAGTCGCGCCGGGCGACCGGATCAGCGCGGCGGATCGACCCCGGAGGCGCATAGGCCGCATCCGTCCCGGTCAGGTTCTCCTGATGCGGCTTTTCCCAGGCCTTGCGCTTCAGCGGCGCCTCGGTCGGGGCTGTGTCAACCGTGTGGTGCAGCCAGCCATGCCAGCCCGGAGCCACGCGGCTCGCTTCCATATCGCCGTTGAAGATCACCCAGCGCCGCTTGCCGTCTTTCGTCTGGTAAAAGAAGTTCCCGGCCGCGTCCTCGCCGACCTTCACCCCCTTGCGGGCGGTGAACAGCTGGGTGCCGATGGTCTGGCTGTTCCACCAGGTCAGCAGGCGTTTCAGGAAGTACATCAAAGCCTCCGGATCATCTGGCCCTGATATGGCGGAAAGCCGGAGCCGGGTCTAGGGCCAACCCGCCCGCGCGACACCGGACCGCTCATCCGTCCCGTGCGGTCCGTCTTCGCTGGGGCGACAGGTCGGCGAAGAAAGCCTGCAGGGGCCCGCCAAGCCAGCGCACGGAAAAACGGCGGGCAAGCGGCCCGCCCCCCGGTTCCAGACCAGTGCAGACCGTCAGGCCTTGGCCGGCTCTTTCTTCTTCGTCTCGGTATAGACCAGCATGGGCTTCGCGCCGGAATGCACGGCCTCATCCTTCACCACGACCTCTTCGACCCCGTCCATGCCCGGAAGCTCGAACATCGAGTCCAGCAGGATGTCTTCCATGATCGACCGCAACCCGCGCGCGCCGGTCTTGCGCTTGATCGCGCGCTTGGCGATGGCAACCAGAGCATCGGCAGTAAAGGTCAGCTTGACCCCCTCGATCTCGAACAGGCGCTGGTACTGCTTGACCAGCGCGTTCTTCGGTTCGGTCAGGATGGTGACAAGCGCCGGCTCATCCAGATCGGTCAGAGTGGCGATCACCGGCAGGCGGCCGACAAACTCCGGGATCAGGCCGAACTTCAGCAGATCCTCCGGTTCCAGCTCCTTGAACAACTCACCGACCGAGCGTTCCTCCGGTCCCTTCACATCGGCCCCGAAGCCGATGCCCGACCCCTTGTTGCGCTGCGCGATGATCTTTTCCAGCCCGGCGAAAGCGCCGCCGCAGATGAACAGGATGTTCGTCGTGTCCACTTGCAGGAATTCCTGCTGCGGATGCTTGCGGCCCCCCTGCGGCGGCACGCTTGCAACCGTGCCCTCCATGATCTTCAACAGCGCCTGCTGCACGCCTTCGCCCGACACGTCGCGGGTGATCGACGGATTGTCCGACTTGCGGGTGATCTTGTCGACCTCGTCGATGTAGACGATCCCGCGCTGCGCCCGTTCGACGTTGTACTCGCTGGCCTGCAAGAGCTTGAGGATGATGTTCTCCACATCCTCGCCCACATAGCCCGCCTCGGTCAGCGTGGTGGCATCCGCCATGGTGAAGGGCACGTCCAGAATGCGGGCCAGCGTCTGGGCCAGCAGCGTCTTGCCGCAACCGGTGGGGCCGATCAGCAGGATGTTGGACTTCGACAGCTCGATATCGGTCTTCGACGAATGGTTCAGCCGCTTGTAATGGTTGTGCACCGCGACCGACAGCACCCGCTTGGCGTGGATCTGCCCGATGACATAGTCATCCAGCACCTTGCAGATTTCCCGCGGCGTCGGCACCCCGTCGCTGGACTTCAGACCCGTGGTCTTCGTCTCCTCGCGGATGATGTCCATGCACAGCTCGACGCATTCGTCGCAGATGAAGACCGTCGGCCCCGCGATCAGCTTGCGCACCTCATGCTGGCTTTTGCCGCAGAACGAGCAGTAAAGCGTATTCTTGCTGTCGCCACCGGAGTTGTTCGCCATCCACTGCCCTCTGCACACTGTCCACTGCGGGCCGCCCTGCCTGGCCCCGGTCACCGCTTGGGGCAAAGTCTAGGACAAGGCCCCGGTCACCACAATCCGAAAATCCCCGCCCGATCTCCGGCAGCTATCCGCCGGGAAAGGGGCGTCATTTCGACGTATCGTCGGCCTTTCCGCGGCTTTCCAGAATCTGGTCGATCAGACCCCAGTCGCGCGCATCCTCGGCCGACATGAAGTTGTCCCGCTCCAGCGCGGCCTCGACCGTCTCATAATCCTTGCCGGTGTGGCGCACATAGATCTCGTTCAGGCGGCGCTTCAGCTTTTCCGTCTCGCGCGCGTGGATCATGATGTCGGTCGCCTGGCCCTGATAGCCGCCCGAAGGCTGGTGCACCATCACACGAGAGTTCGGCAGGCTGAAGCGCATGCCGGGATGCCCGGCGGTCAACAGAAGCGACCCCATGCTGGCCGCCTGCCCGATCACCAGCGTGCTGACCTTGGGCTTGATGTACTGCATCGTGTCGTAGATCGAGAGGCCCGATGTCACCACCCCGCCCGTGCTGTTGATGTACAGGCTGATTTCCTTGCTCGGATTCTCCGATTCCAGGAACAGCAGCTGCGCGCAGATCAGGCTGGACATCCCGTCATGCACCGGGCCGCCCAGGAAGATGATCCGCTCTTTCAGCATGCGGCTGAAGATGTCGTAGGCGCGTTCGCCCCGGCTGGTCTGTTCGACGACCATGGGAACGAGCGTGTTCATGTAGTGGTCAACGGGATCGCGCATCGGTGCCTGCCTCTGGTGTGTCGGCCAAGGAATATCGCCGGACTATTGGCAGAGTCTTAGTGGCGCGCGGCGGGGGCTGCAAGAGTGGGTCCCGAAAACGCAGCACCGCGCGGGCCAGGCGGGTCAGGCACAAGGTCCGATGACTGCGGCAGGCCCGGTCCGGCGCCGGCTTGAGGGGGTTTGCTTGCAGGTCAACAGGTTGCGGCTCAGCGAAAGCTGCGGCGGGCCAGCAGCACCCGTGCCCCTGCCGTCACCAGGCACAGACCGGCAAAGATCCAGGCCCCGACGACAAAGCTTTGCGGCCACAGCGCGATGACAAGGAAAAACAGGATCGTCTCGGTCCCCTCCAGCAGCCCCGCCGTGAAGTAAAGCGACTTTTCGCCGCGCGAGACCGTCTCCATCCCGTGCTTGGCGGCCAGAATCGCATAGCCAAGCAGGGTTGCGCCGTTGACATAGAAGCTGAACAGCAGGACCGCCGCCGCGATCCCGTTCGCTTCGGGGTCCCGCAGGGCAAAGGCCAGCGGGATTGCGGCATAGAAGGCGAAGTCGCAGACGATGTCGAGATAGCCGCCGAAATCCGACTTGCCCCGCGCCCGGGCGACCGCTCCGTCCAGGCCGTCGGCCAGCCGCCCCGCCAGCAGCGGCACCGCGACCAGAAGGCCGGACAGCCCCGCCGCCAGCAGCGCCGCCGCAACCAGGCCGAAGCCAAGGCCGACAAGGGTCACCGCATCGGGATGGGCGCCTCTGGCGGCAAGCCAGCGTCCGCTGCGGTTCAGGGGCGGATCGATCACCCCGCGCATCATCCCGTCCAGCATCCTGCTTCTCCCGCGCCGCAGCGCCAGTCCCGGCCCTGACGGCAGATTTCCCCGCGCCGTTAGCCCTTGTCTCAAAGGCGGGGCCGCGAAGGAAGTCACGTTTGCGATGGTGCGGGCGAAAACCGGCTCACTCGCGCCTGGGTGGATCGACTTTGCGTCAACTCCCGTTCATCTTGCAAATTCCGCCACAATCTCATCCGATTTCAGCCGCACTGGCATGCGATGGCGGTCGAGAAACACTCTCTGGGGATCTGCCATGTTCTTGCGCCCGCATCTCTTTGGCCTTGCCGCCGCCGTGACCCTTGGTCTGGCCGCGCCCGCCCTGGCCTGCACCGTGCCCTCCAACGCAAGCGCGCTGCAAGGCGAGGTGCTTGCCCATCTCAACGCCGAACGCCGGGCGCATGGCCTGTCCGCGTTCAAGCTGTCGACCAAGCTGGACAAGGCGGCGCAAGGGCATGCCTGCGACAATGCCAACCGCCGGTCGATCAGCCATGACTCGTCGGATGGCGGGACGCTGAAGACCCGCCTCAAGCGGGCCGGCTACAAGTACCGGGCGGCGGCCGAAAACACCGGGCGCGGCTTTGGCACCGGGGCGCGGGCGGTGGCCTGGTGGATGAACTCGCCCAAGCACCGCACCAACATCCTGTTTGACCGGGTGCGCGAAGTGGGCATCGGCATCGCGCTCAGCGATGCGCCGGACAACAAGCTGCACTGGGTGATCAACTTCGGCACCTCGAAGTAATCCGCCTTAGCGCGCGATCATCAGCTCGGCGGCAAGACCGCCCAGCCGTGCGCTTTGCCCCAGCCGCAGCGACCCGCCGTGGCTAAGCGCGATATCCGATGCGATCGACAAGCCAAGCCCCACACCGCCGCCCTGATTGGGGTCGCGTGACTGGTCCAGCCTGGTGAAGGGGCGCATCGCCTCTTCGCGCCGGGCTTCGGGGATGCCGGGGCCGTCGTCCTCGACCATGATCCGCAGGCTGCGGTCCTGAAACTCCAGCCGCACCTCGACCACGCGGCCAAACCGCTGCGCGTTGGACACCAGGTTCTCGACCGCCCGGGCCACGGCCTGCGGCCGCATTTCGACCGGCTCCGCCCGGCCCGCAACCCCGGCCAGGCGCACGCCCTGCCCCGCCGGTTCGACGATTCCCCGGACCAGCGCGACCGCATCGGTCGGCGCCGAGCCTTCCATCGCGTCGCCCCGGACGAAGGCCAGAAACTCGTCCACCATCCGTTCCATCTGCCGCACGTCGGCCTGCAGCGCCGCAACCTCGGCGTCCTCGGGCAGCAAGGCAAGCCCCAGCCGCAAGCGGGTAAGCGGCGTGCGCAGGTCGTGGCTGACTCCGGAAAGCATCAGCGTGCGCTGCTCGATCTGCCGTTCGATCCGGGCCCGCATGTCCAGAAAGGCCCGCCCGGCCGCCCGCACCTCCAGCGCGCCGCGCGGCCGGTAGGGCACGGTGCGGCCCTTGCCGAAATCCTCGGCCGCGGCGGCAAGCCGGGTGATCGGGCGCAGCTGGTTGCGCAGGAACACGAAGGCAATCACCGTCATCAGCAGCGAGGTGAAGATCATCAGCACCAAAAGCTGGTGCGGATTGGTCGCCGACAGCCGCCGCCGGGACAGCTGCACCTGGACCGGCCCGATCTCCGTCTCGAAAGCCAGGTTCACCACCCGGTCAGGGTCGGTCACATCGGCCGCCCGAAGCCCCGGCAGCCGTTCGCGCAGCGTGTCCACGATCACCCTGCCCGACAGGTCAAGCGACAGGAACCGGTCCGTGGTCGGGGCGGTCGCGGTCGCTGGGATGGTCAGCATGATCTCCAGCGCCTCGGCCAGCGGTCCGACGCGCGACCGCGCCGCCGCGACCGAACCCGCAGCCTCGACCTCGGCCAGCAGGAAGGCCAGGTCGATGGCCACCCCGGTCGTCATCTGCCGGGTGACGCCTTCATAGTGGCGCTGGATGAAGGCGGTGGACACGACCAGCTGAATCGTGACGATGGGCACGATCAGGATCAATGCCGCGCGCCAGTAAAGCCCCCGGGGAAGGATACGTTGCAAAGCTGCCATCGCCGACGACTTTATGTGCTGAAGCCGGGCTTGGGAAGGCCATGAGCGCGCGAACCGCCGTTGCCCCCGGCCTTGTCTCCCTGCGGGCGGCCAACCCCTCGCCCCTGACCGGGACCGGGACCAACACCTATCTTCTGGGCCGGGACGAGCTTGCCGTCATCGACCCCGGACCAGACCTTGACAGCCATCTGGCCGCGATCCTTGCCGAAGCGCGCGGCCGCCGCATTGCCCGCATCCTGGTCACCCATGCCCATCTTGATCACTCCGGACTGGTGCCGCGCCTGGCCGCCGCGACCGGGGCCGAGGTGCTGGCCTTCGGCGGCGCTTCGGACGGGATCAGCCCGCGGATGCGCCGGCTTGCCTCCGGGCTTGGTGCCACGGGCGAAGGTCTTGACCTGCGGTTCGCACCCGACCGCCGCCTGGCGGATGGCGACCGGATCAACGGCCCGGACTGGACGCTGCAGGCGATCCACACCCCCGGGCACCTGGGCAGCCATCTTTGCTTCGCGCTGGGCGATGTACTCTTTTCGGGCGATCATGTGATGGGCTGGGCCACCAGCATCGTGTCGCCGCCCGAAGGCGACATGGGCGCCTATATCCAGGCGCTGCATCGCCTGTCAGGGTTTGCCTGGCGGCAGTTTCTGCCCGGTCACGGCGGGCCTGTCGCCGACCCCCGCGCCCGCCTGGCCGAACTGATCGCCCACCGCCTCGCGCGTGAAGCGCAGATCCTCGACGCGCTGTCTGCCGGTCCGGCCAGCCCCGGGCAGCTGACCCGCCTGGTCTACCACGACACCGCCCCGGCGCTCTGGCCAGCCGCGGCCCGCAACGTCCTCGCGCATCTGCTTGATCTTGAGGCAAGATCCCAGGTCTCCGCCGACCCGGCCCCAGGCCCGACCGCCCAATTCCGGCGCGCATGATCCGGACCCCGGTTTTCCCCTTGCCGCCCCCCAATGGCCTTGCTATAGGCACCCGCGTGTTCCGGCGTAGCTCAGCGGTAGAGCAGTTGACTGTTAATCAATTGGTCGTAGGTTCGATCCCTACCGCCGGAGCCAAAAAATACCAAGATTTCAATTGATTAAGCGGGCATCATAGACTGCCCGCTTTTATCTTTTGCCGGTGTCACCGCAAATGTAACCGTGACCCGCTTCAGGTCGCCTCAGGCATCTGACGCGGCTTCCTGTCGATTTCGTCCTCGATCTCACTGGCCAGCCTAGCGATCACTTCGAACAGCGAAAACATAGCGTCGTCCAGGTTCTTCATGTTCATGTTGGAACCGATGGCCGCGATTCCGATAATGGCCAAGTGACGGATCTGCGCTATCCGCTCATCGATAGGGTCAATCGGGCGATCACTGGCGTAGATTTCCGACGGGGTGAAACTGGTCATGCCGTCACCTTCTCAAGGCGTACTGGGAGCATTCCCCGCTCAATCATCAGATCAAGCAGACAGTCCAGATCCGCTCTGGTCAGCTGCCGGATCAGAGCGGCAAACTCAGCTTCGCTCATCGGTACGCGCGGCTCCAAGACAGCGGTCTCCCCACGGGCGATTGCCGTTTCAGGGTCGAAGATCATGTTCAGATTTGGACGGTCAGGCATTGCATTTGCTCCTCAGTTGCGTTTCAATACCGAAAGTATCAACGGAGGTGCCTAAAGTGTCAATACCTTTGGTATCAATTCGCCAGATCAAGGCGGCACGGGCGCTGGTCGGAATGTCTCAAGACGATCTTGCCGCCGCGTCCAGCGTGAGCCTGCCGACGATCAAGCGCCTTGAATCTCAGGAAGGCGAGGTTGGCGGCAGGCGCGAGACCGCACAGGCCCTTATCGCTGCCCTTGAAGCTGCCGGGGTGATCTTCCTGCCCGAGAACGGGAACGGGCCGGGGGTGGCGCTCAGGAAAGCGCCCTAGCCCGCGTTCTGCTTACGGTTGGCAAGGTCCGTCATTTCCTTGTGCAGGCGATCCCGAAGCACCAGGATGTCACGCCGCGAGGTTTCCGGGCCAATCAGCCCCTGTAGGCAACCGGCAGTCAGCTGCAGCAATGCGGGAACGACCTCGCCCACCGGGATTCCATCGTTCAGGCAGGCCTCTAGACTTGCGCCCCAATGCCTAACGACCGCCGTCGCCTGATCTTCTGTCATGTGCCCACACTCACATTCAGGCGAACGCCGTTGCGCTGCGCCTCGTTGACCCGGGTGGCAATGGCCCGCGCGGTCCGCTCGCCGATGCCGAAAGGATCGTTCAGGAAGGTGATGCCAAGGTCTTGCACGGCCTGTTGCGGTGCCGCCGCTGCGGCGGCACCACCACCGCCAGCACCGGACGCACCCCCGCCACTGCCCTTTGCCCCCTTGATCGCCTTCACAAAGCCCATGCCCTGCGCGATGACTTTTGCCGCAGTGGCAAAGCCGAAGGTGCCCTTCTTGATCTCCTGGCTGGCACCGATGAACGTGTTGACCAGCGCCAGTGCCGCGCCCGCCTTCTGCGATCCGGCCAACAGGACATCAAGGCCAGCCAGAATATCGCTGGCCATGCCGTTCGCAGATGTGACCGCCCCCGCACCCATGGCGCTGACCGCCGTGGCGACGATGCCGTTCGACGCCTCGATCCCTTGGGCAAGGCCTTCGCCAAGGAAGCCGCCGATCTCCTCGAAGACCTTCGAGGGGCTGTTGATCCCCAGCGTCTCGCGGGCCATCTGCGTGATGCCGTCAAAGACGGACATGAACGCCTGCCGGTTTTCCTCCATCGCCGTCGTCGCGCCGATCAGCGCGCCGGTGACGATGCTGGCCCCCAGCATCTGCCCGCCGATCGCGCCGCCGACACCAGGGCCGCCACCGCCCGCCGATGGCTGCGCCCTGCCGCCGCCTGCCGCGCGCGGATCAGCGTAGGTCGTGCCACCGAGGCCGACAGTGATCTCTGGGATCGCATCCCGGATCGATTGGACGATGGTCCTGATCTTGTCGGCAACTCCTTTCAGCAGAGCGATGAAGTCGTTGAACTTGCCAGCGGCCCAATCCACGGCGCCACCAACGGCGGTCCGAAAGTCGGTGAACTTCTCTGCCGCCAGCGTGGCAAACTTTCCAATCTCCCCGGCCGCCCAGAAAATTTTCTCCCCCAGCCACTCGATTGCCGGGATCACATGCTTCTCAATGGCCGGGATGATGTCATCTACCAGCACCGGCAAGAGCTTGTCCGCCAGCTTCAGTTTGAGTACTTCGAACCGTGCGCCCAGCTCGTTCATCTTCTGATCGAATTTGCCTGCCGCCGCGACGGCTTCCGGTCCCAAGACCACGCCCAACTCGCGCGCGCGGTCCACCAGATCGCCGACCTGACCGGGAACCCCTGACAGGGACGCGCCCATCCCAGCACCCGCCTTGCCGAAGAGATCGGCGGACACCGCCGCTGCGAGGGTCGGATCCTTCATCCCTTCCATGGTCGCGACATAAGCCGCCATGGCCTTGTCGGTGTCGAAGGCCCCGCTGGCCAGATCGGCCTGGCTCAGCCCGATGGCCTCAAAGGCCTTGACCGCTGCAGCTGATCCTTGGCGCGCTTCACCCAGGGTCTTGTTGAGACGTTCAGTCGCCGCGGCAAATTCCTCGTCGGACATCGCGGCGGCCTCTTTCAAGGCGAAGCGATACTCTTGGAACGCCGTCGACGACATACCGGCAGCCTTCGAGGCATCGCCGATCGCGTCGCCCGTGCTGGCCGCGCCCTTGACGAAGAGCGTCGTCGCGGCCGTCACAGCCGCAACGCCGGCGGCGACGATGGTCATTCGGGTGCCGAAGGTCACGGCCATGCCGCTGGCCCGGCTTAGGCCGTTCCCCATGCGACCGGCGGCGCTTTCCAGCCCGCTCATCGCACCCTTGGCCTTGCCCATCTGGCGGACCAGGGGGCCTACGTCTGCCGTCACATCGATGACGAT
>JANNXX010000039.1:0-13247 GCA_031409795.1 Rhodobacterales bacterium | reverse complement strand
CAATTGCTCTTTGAGAAATACTCTGCGGGGGTCCGGGGGTGCAAAACCCCCGGTCGCCGCCCGCCACGAAAGCACCGATGGCCGACCTGACGCTCCATGACAACCTGTCCGAGATCGCCGCCCCGGACTGGGACGCCGTGGCCGCCCCCGAACAGGCGACCGGGCGGCCCCTTGACCCTTTCACCACCCACCGCTTCCTGACCGCGCTGGAAGGCTCACGCTCCACCGGCACCGGCACCGGCTGGCAGGCCCGGCCCCTTGCGCTGCAGGACGGCGCCCGCCTGATTGCCGCCACCCCGCTTTACGTCAAGACCCACAGCCAGGGCGAATACATCTTCGATCACGGCTGGGCCGATGCGCTGGAGCGGGCCGGCGGGCGCTATTATCCGAAACTGCAGATCGCCGCGCCTTTCACCCCCGCCACCGGCCGCCGGTTCCTCGGTCCGGACGACCAGCGCGAAACCCTCTGGCGTGCCGCCATCGGCATTGCCGCGCAGAACCGGCTGTCGTCGCTGCACGCCACCTTCTGCACCGCCGACGAGGCTGCGGCACTGGCCGGAACCGACGGCACCTTGCACCGCGTCACCCAGCAGTTCCATTGGCTGAACCGGGGCTACGCAAGCTTTGATGACTTTCTTGCCGACCTCTCCAGCCGCAAGCGCAAGATGATCCGCAAGGAACGCGACACGGCGCGCAGCCATGGCCTGACGCTTTCAGCGCTGACCGGCGACGCGATCGAGCCGCGGCACTGGGATGCGTTCTGGACCTTCTACCAGGACACTGGCGCCCGGAAATGGGGTACGCCCTACCTCACCCGCAAGGCCTTTGACCTCTTCCACCAGACGATGCGCCACGACATGCTTCTGGTGCTTGCCTTCGACGGCCCGCGTCCGGTGGCCGGGGCGCTGAACTTCATCGGGCGGGACTGCCTCTATGGCCGCTACTGGGGCTGCGTCCAGGATCACCCCTGCCTGCATTTCGAACTGTGCTACTATCAGGCCATCGACTGGGCGATCGCACAGGGCCTTCAACGGGTCGAGGCCGGGGCACAGGGCGAACACAAGCTGGCGCGCGGGTATCTGCCGGTCGAGACGCATTCCCTGCACTGGATCGCCGATCCGTCGTTCCGCAAGGCGGTAGACCGCTACCTCCAGGCCGAGCGCCAGGCCGTCGGACAGGAAATCGAGGTTCTGACCGCCTACGGCCCCTTCCGCAGGGGTGCTTCGCCGGACCCGCATTGAAAGGATCAGACATGGCCGACCTGCTTTCGCCCGAAGACCGCCAGACCGGGCTTCTCCCCCTTGCCGATACCGGCTGGGCCGCGGTGCCGGGCCGCGACGCGATCCGCAAGGTGCTTCGGTTCCGCAGCTTCTCTGAAGCCTGGGGCTTCATGTCCCGCGCAGCCCTGGTCGCGGAAAAGCTGAACCACCACCCGGAATGGCGCAATGTCTACAACGCCGTGGACATCACCCTGACCACGCATGACTGCCACGGCCTCAGCCAGCTGGACATCGACCTCGCCCGCGCGATCGACCGCCTGTCTGCCGGGGCCGAAGTGCAGCGCGACCACGGCGCGCCGGTACAGTCCCTGTGCGAAGTCCGCGCGCGGCGGGTCTGAGGCCCAGCCTGCTTTCCACCAGCCTGCTTTCCACCAGCCTGCTTCCCGCCAGCCCGCCGCTCGTCGATGCCTTCGTCACTCCTCGCCGACGCCCGCCCGACCAATTGACCGATCAACCGACCGCCCTTCCGACCGACCGCCCTTCCGACTGACGAGGAGATAAAGTCGAACGGGAAGGGCCTGGCTAGATCTGCGACAACAGGTGCTCGCCCGCCGAAATCTCGCAGCCCGGACCGGTTTCCGGGTTGAACTGCGTGACCACCCCATCCTCGACCAGCGCCGCATAGCGCCTGGACCGGGCGAAGAACCCCAGCGGCGGCACGTCGAAGGTCATGGCAATCGCCTTGGAAAAGCTTGCATCCGCATCGCCCAGCATGGTGATCCCGGCTGCTGTGGCCCCGGTCGCCTCGCCCCAGGCCTTCATCACGAAGGGATCGTTGACCGCGATGCAGATGATCTCGTCCACGCCTTTCTCGGCGAACTTGCCCGCCGTGCGAATGAAGCTGGGCACATGCGCGGTGGAACAGGTGCCGGTAAAGGCCCCGGGCAGCCCGAAGATCACCACCTTGCGCCCTTTGAGCTTGCTGGAAAGGCTGACCCCTTCGGCCCCGTTCTCGCCCATCCGCAACAGCGTCGCTTCCGGCAACTTATGTCCAACGGCAATCGTCATTTTATCATCCATACCTGCCGGCGCGTTGCGCCCGTTGTGCCTTGGGTTATAGGGTCCGAACCGGGACTTGCCAGAGGGAAGCAACATGCGCGTGGTAATCGTCGGGGCAGGGCAGGCCGGGGCGGCGCTGGCAGCCAGGCTGCGGGCCCTGGGCCATACGGGCGAAATCGTGATGCTGGGCGACGAACCCAGCCCGCCCTACCAGCGCCCGCCGCTCTCCAAGGCCTATCTCCTGGGCGAGATGTCCGAAGACCGCCTCTGGTTGCGCGCACCCGAGTTCTGGGCCGACCAGCAGGTGACCCTGCGCCTGGGCCAGCCGGTCACCGCGATTGACCCGGCCGGCAAGACCCTGACCTGCGGCGGCAAGAGCCTTGCCTATGACGCGCTGGCCCTGACCACCGGCTCCAGCCCGCGCCGCCTGCCCGCGTCGATCGGCGGCGATCTTGCCGGCGTCTTCACGGTCCGCAGCCTGGCCGATGTCGATGCGATGCGCCCCAGGTTCCAACCCGGCAGCCGGATCATCATCGTCGGCGGCGGCTACATCGGGCTTGAGGCGGCGGCGGTTGCGGCAAAACTTGGCCTTCAGGTCACCGTGCTGGAAATGGCCCCCCGCATCCTGCAACGGGTCGCCGCCCCCGAAACCTCGGATCACGTCCGGTCGCTGCACCGGGCGCAGGGGGTGACCGTGCTGGAAAGCACCGGTCTCGACCGGCTGCTTGGCCGGCCCCATGTCACCGGGGCGCGGTTGACCGACGGGCGCGACCTGCCGGCCGATTTCGTGATCGTCGGCGTCGGGATCACCCCCAACACCGGGCTGGCCGGGGCCGCCGGCCTGACGCTGGACAACGGCATCGCCACCGACGCGATGGGCCGCACCTCGGACCCAGCGATCTGGGCGGCGGGCGACTGCGCCTCCTTCCCGCATCAGGACGGCCGGCTGCGGCTCGAATCCGTCGGCAACGCCATCGACATGGCCGAGGCGGTGGCCGCGAACATCCTTGGAGCAGGCCAGCCCTACGACGCAAAGCCCTGGTTCTGGTCCGATCAGTTCGACCTGAAGCTGCAGATCGCGGGCCTGAACGCCGGCTATGACCGCGTCGTCACCCGACCGGGCGACGGCGGGGCAGTCAGCTTCTGGTACTACCGGGGTGACAGGCTGCTGGCCGTCGACGCGATGAACGACGCCCGCGCCTACATGGTCGGCAAGCGGCTGATCGAGGGCGGCAAAAGCCCCGCGCCCCAGGTGATCGCCACCGCACCCGACCTCAAGGCGCTCCTGAAGGGATGAGGATCATCGGCGGGTCCCGTCGCGGGCTGAAGCTGGCCGAAGTCGGCGACGGCGACGCGGCCGCCCACCTGCGCCCCACCTCAGACCGGGTGCGCGAGGCGATCTTCAACCTCCTGATCAACGCCCATGGCAATCCGGTGACCGGTGCCCGGGTGCTGGACCTCTTCGCCGGAACCGGGGCGCTGGGGCTGGAGGCGCTCAGCCGGGGCGCGGCCAGCGCGACCTTCGTCGATGACGGGGCGAAAGCCCTGGCCCTCTTGCGCACCAACATCGCCAGGCTGCGGGCCGAGACCGAGACCCGCATCCTGCGCCAGGATGCGACCCGCCTTCCGCCCAATCAGGCCGCGCCCTGCACGCTCGTCTTCCTCGACCCGCCCTATGGCAAGGGCCTGGGCGAGACGGCCCTGGCCGCCGCACGGAAAGGCGGCTGGCTCGCGCCCGGCGCCACCGTCGTCTGGGAGGAGGCGATCGCCCCCACGGCACCGGATGGCTTCCTGCCGCTTGACCAGCGCCGCTATGGCGACACCATCATAACGTTCCTGACCCTGCCCCGGTGACCGGAAAGCCGCCCGCGCCATCTCTGCCCCTGACATCCTTGTCGCGCCCAGATATCAGGAGGGGGGCCGGGCCCTGGCCCCCCCCACGCGTGACGCGTGACGCGTGACGCGTGACGCCGCGTAGCGGGTGACAGCACGGGCGTGCCAAGACATTCTGCCGCCCAACCGGAGGTCGTCCATGCCCAGCTACCCGCATCTTCTGTCGCCGATCACGCTGGGTGCCGTCACCTTGCGCAATCGGGCCCTGATGGGCTCGATGCACACCGGGCTGGAGGAAACCGGCGACTGGGGCCGCGTCGCCGCCTTCTACGCCGCGCGGGCAAAGGGCGGGGCCGGGCTGATCGTCACCGGCGGCATGGCCCCGAACCCCGAAGGCGGGGTGTTCCCGGGGGCAGCGGGCCTGTTCACCGACCAGGACATCGACAATCACCGCCAGGTGACCGATGCGGTCCACGCGATGGGCGGCCATATCGCCCTGCAGATCCTGCACGCCGGGCGCTATGCCTACAGCAAGGACTGCGTCGCCCCGTCGCCGATCAAGTCGCCGATCTCGCCCTTTGCGCCGCGCGAACTTGACGAGGACGGGATCGAAAAGCAGATCTCCGACATCGCCACCGCCGCCGCCCGCGCCGTTCAGGCCGGCTATGACGGGGTCGAGGTGATGGGCTCGGAGGGCTATTTCCTGAACCAGTTCCTGGTCGCCCATACCAATCGCCGCACCGACCGCTGGGGCGGGCCCTATCAAAACCGCATGCGCCTGGCCGTCGAGGTGGTCCGCCGGGTCCGCGCCGCGATGGGGCCGGGGGCGATCCTGATCTACCGGATCTCGCTGATCGACCTTGTTCCCGACGGCTCCACCTGGGAGGAAGTCGTCGCCCTGGCCAAGGCGGTCGAGGCGGCGGGGGCCTCGGTCCTCAACACCGGCATCGGCTGGCACGAGGCGCGGGTGCCGACCATCGCCACCTCGGTCCCGCGCGCGGCCTTCGCGCATCTGACCGCCCGCCTGCGGCCCGAAGTGACGATCCCGGTGATCACCTCGAACCGGATCAACACCCCCGAGGTCGCCGAAACCCTGCTGGCCGACGGGGCGGCCGACATGGTGTCGATGGCCCGCCCCTGGCTTGCCGATGCCGATTTCATCGCCAAGGCCGCCGCTGGCCAGGCCGCCCGGATCGCGCCCTGCATCGCCTGCAACCAGGCCTGCCTCGACCATACCTTCTCGGGCAGGCTGACCTCCTGCCTGGTCAACCCCCGCGCCTGCCACGAGACCGGGCTGACCTATGACCCCGCCCCCGTGCCAAAGCGCGTGGCCGTGGTCGGCGCGGGGCCGGCGGGCATGATGGCCGCCATCACCGCCGCCGGGCGCGGCCACAAGGTCACCCTCTTCGACCGCGCGGATCAGGTTGGCGGCCAGCTGAACCTGGCCAAGCAGGTGCCGGGCAAGGAAGAGTTCCACGGCCTGGTCGCCTGGTTCGCCACCATGCTTGACCAGCCTGGCATCAGCCTCCGGCTTGGGACCGCGGCTTCGGCAGAGGATCTTCAGGGCTTCGACGAGGTGGTGATCGCCACCGGTGTCACCCCGCGCGATCCGGGCATCCCGGTCGAGGCCGGGGCCACCGTCCTCAGCTACATCGAGGTTCTGAAAGGCGCTGCGGTCGGCCGGCGCGTCGCCGTAGTCGGGGCCGGGGGCATCGGCTTCGACGTCGCCGAGGCGCTGGTCCATCAGGGGACCAGCCCGACCCTCGACCCCGACCTCTGGCGCAGGGAATGGGGGGTCAGCACGCCCTGGCAGGATCGCGGCGGGCTTGCCCCGGAAGGCCCTGCCCCGCATCCCCCCGCGCGCGAGGTCTATCTTCTCCAGCGCAAGGCCGAAAAGCCGGGGCGGGGGCTTGGCAAGACCACCGGCTGGATCCACCGGGCCAGCCTGGCGATGAAAGGCGTGAAGATGATCGGCGGCGTGACCTACGACCGCATCACGCCCGAGGGTTTGTGGATCAGCCACGGACCGTCCCGCGAAAGGCCCGAACTTCTGGCCGTCGATGCCGTCGTGCTGTGCGCCGGACAGGAGCCCGAGCGCGGGCTTTCCGCCGAGCTGACCGGCCGGGGCGTGCCGCATCACCTGATCGGCGGGGCGGACGTGGCAACCGAACTGGATGCCAAGCGCGCGATCGACCAGGCGGCACGGCTGGCGGCGCGGCTGTGACGCTGCGCTGATCCGGGGCGCAGGCCAGCCCCCAGTGTCGCGCAAAGCGGTGGGGGACGACCGGACATCGCCCCCCACCCCCTCCCCATCCCATCCCTACGACGGGGAAGGCGAGGCGCCTTGCCGCCAAAGGGCGGGCTGGCGGCAAGGATGGTATCTGACCGGGCGTCAGTTGGCCGGCAAGGCGATCGCGCCGCTGTCCACCGCCGCCTGCAGCTCGGCCGCGTCGACCGCGCCGTCGGCGGTGGTGTCCAGGGCCTTGAACGCGTCCTCGGTCATGTCCGTCCAGACCGCCTGAAGCTCGACCAGCGACCAGCTGCCGCTGCCGTCGGTATCCGGCACATCCGGAAGCGTCTGCGCGAAAGCTGCCGAAGCCAGGGCCAGCGGTGCAAGGATCAGGGCAAAGCGTTTCATGGAAGTCTCCTTTTTGTCCACGATTGCAGTCGGAACGATACGTCGTCCCCCGGGCAATCTGGGGGTCTTCGGAAGGATGTTCCATAGACCCTGACCATGGCGCCAAAAGCGTAGCGCAAACCTGCCAGTTTCAGGCCCTTCCTGGAACGTTCTCCCGCTCAGCCCGGACCCCTGCACATTTTCCCGCCCACGCCCCGGCCTGCTTCCGGCAAGCGCCCGCCGATCGTCGGCCCGGCGCCTGCGTTTCCCCGCCATGAACGATCCCCCGTAATACCCCGGATAGGTCGCGCGCTCGCCGCCATCCTGCCCGATTTCGCCGCGACACCATTGTGAAAGCGGCGTGACTGTTCCCAATGAGGAAAACATGGATCGACTGACCGAGATGGAGGCCTTTGCCACCGTGGTGGACCAAGGCGGCTTCACCGATGCGGCAAAGAAGATGGGCATCTCCAAGTCCGCCGTGTCAAAACACGTCTCCGCCCTTGAGGCGCGACTTGGGGCAAGACTGCTGAACCGCACCACAAGGCGGGTCAGCCCGACAGAGATCGGCCTGGCCTACTACGACCGCGCCCGCCGCGTGCTGAACGACGCGGGCGAGGCGGACGCGCTGGTCACCAGCATGCAATCCGCGCCATCCGGCCTTTTGCGGGTCAGCGTGGCGACCGACTTCGGCGTCAACCTTCTGTCACCGATCCTGGGCGACTTCCTGCTGGAATACCCCGACATCACCGTGAACATGGTGCTGAACAACCGCTACGTCGAGCTGATCTCCGAAGGCTTCGACATGGCGATTCGCGTCGGCGAGCTGGAAGACAGCAGCCTGCGCGCCCGCAAACTGACCGAGACGACCAAGCGGATGATCGGGGCGCCGTCCTATTTCCAGAAGTTCGGGCGGCCGATGAAGATCGACGACCTGAACGACCACAAGCTTCTGCACTACTCCAACCAGGCCAACGGCAATGTCTGGAAGATCACCGCGCCTTCGGGCGAAAAGCGGCAGGTCCGCTCGGTCGGCTGGCTGACGGTGAACGACGGGCAAAGCCTGCTGAACGCCGCGATCTCGGGCCTTGGCATCGCCTACCTGCCCTCGTTCCTCTATGCCGACGCGATGCGCCATGGCCAGGTCGAAGAGGCGATCACCGGGCTGCCGGTGGAAACGCTGGGGATCTACGCGGTCTATCCGCCGGGGCGCTTCACCCAGCCCAAGGTCCGCGCCTTCATCGACTTTCTCGCCAAGCGCTACACCGAAAAGGGCCCCGACAACTGGTAAGCCCGGCCGGGCGCTGCGCGTTCTTCCGGAAAGATCATCGGGTCGAGGTCACCACGACCTCGACCCGCCGGTTTTTCTGGCGCCCCTCGTCGGTCTGGTTGCTGGCGCGCGGCGCAAGAAACCCGACACCCTCGGCGGTGATCCGGGCGCGGTCCGCCCCGTGGCGGTTGACCAGCACCTCTGCCACCGCTTCGGCCCGCCGCTCCGACAGGGCTACATTGGCCGCCAGGCTTCCCGAAGCGTCGGTATGGCCCACCAGGGCAACGCTGCCGTCCGGATTCGCCGCAAGCCAGTCCGCAACCGCGGCAAGCGAGGCATAGTCGCCCTCGGTCAGCGTCGCGGCGCCGCTGGCAAACACCAGGTCGTCCAGCACCGCCGTCCCGATCGCATCCAGCGCGTCACCAATCCCGGCATCTGCGGACAGCACGCCGTCCAGCCCGCGCGGCACCGCGACATCAAGGTCGATGACCGGCAAGGGCGGCGCGCCCGTGCCGGTATCCGGCGACGGGGCCTCGGCGACCGGCGCCGCCGTCACCCGGGTGATCTGCACATAGGCCGACAGGGCCGACCGGCTGACCAGGATCGTCACCGCCTCGTCGCCGCGCATCGCCGAGAGAAAGCGGAAATCCCCCAGGTCGACATGCATGTCCGGTTCGGGCAGCACCTCGGTCGCATAGCGGAAGTCGAAGCCGCCACAAACCCGCGCCTCGCAGTCCAGCACCACCTCGAAGCCCGCCGCCAGCACCTGATCGCGCAGCGGGGCCAGCACCGCCAGCGTCGTGCGGTCGGGCGCATCCAGCCGGAAGGCCCGCTGATCAACGGCTCCCTCGACCGTGCGGACCGGCAGCGTCCCGGCCGCGAACGGGCCGATCGGTACGGCGTAGCTGCCCGGAACCTTGCTTCGCGTCTCTTCCGCGATGACCGGCGCCGGCAGTTCCAGCGTCAGCGCATGACCAGAAGCAGCCAGACCAAGGGCCCAGCTTGTAAGGATCACGATCTGGATCGTCTGCCACACTGCCCGCGCCGCTTTCCGCGATCACTTCATCCGGTAGTGATACTGTCCCACAACTTGCATCCCAAGGCGAGCGTAGAGCGCGCGCGCGCCGGCATTCCTTTCGGTCACCACCAGCGACAGCCGGTCCGCGCCCTCGGCGGCGGCCCAGTTCGCGGCGGCGCGCAGCAGCGTGGCCCCGACGCCCCGGCGGCGATGGTCCGGTCGGACCTCCAGCGCGTGCAGCATCGCTTCGGTCTTGTGCCGGGCGACAAAGGCCACCCCGGCTGACCGGTCGCCGTCGCGGGCCAGAAGGGCGGTCCGTCCGCCCGTGGCCCGTGCCATCACGGCCACGCGGTCGGGCCCGATCCCGGCTTCGTCCCAGATCGCACGCGTGACGGCCAGGGGGGGCCAATGCGCGAAGGCGGCCAGCGCGGGCAGGTCGGCCGCCAGCGTCGCCACCCCGGCCGCATAGGCGACAACCGGATCGGCGATCCGCCAGCCCCGCGCCGCCAGGGCCGCGTCCAGCGCGCCGTCGGTGGCGCGGATCAACACCAGCGGCGCGGCCATCCGGTCAAGCGTCGCAAGGTCGGCCCCGGTCCAGGCACCGTCACAGCTGGCCGCCGAGACGCGCTTGCCGCCGCCCGCGCCATCCCGCAGGGTGACAGCGCCGTCCTGCCAGGTCCGGGCCGGCGGCCAGGTCGCCTCCATCACGTCGGCAAGGGCCTCGGGCGTCATGCGAAAAGCCGGGTCAGCCGCAGCATCGCTTCGGCGATCCGGGCCGGATCGGTGCCCCGGATCACCAGGTTCGCCCCATGCGCCCCGTTCTGAAGGAACGGGTACGATCCCATCGAAAGATCGGGGAACTCGGCCGCAAGCGCCCCGAACGGGCCGGCGATCTCGCCTTCGCCACGGTCCACCCGCAGGGATTGCGACAAAAGCGGAGCCCCCCCGGTCAACGTCGGCAGCACGCTTGCGACCATGGCCTGGAAGATGTTCGGCACCCCCGCCATCACATGCACGCGGCCAAGCGTGAAGCCGGGGGCGGTGGAAACCGGGTTGTCGATCAGCACCGCACCCTCGGGGATGCGCGCCATCCGCTGGCGGGCCTCGTTGAACGGCAGGCCCGCGCGGTCGTAATGCGCCTGCAAAAGCGCCATCGCATCCGCCCGATGCCCGATCGCCGCGCCCAGCGCCGCCGCCACCGCATCGGCGGTGATGTCGTCATGCGTCGGTCCGATCCCGCCGCTGGTGAAAAGATGGTCATGGCGGCCGGCCAGGGCCTGCACCGCCGTCACGATCTCGTCATGCACATCGGCGACGACCCGCACCTCGCGCAGCGAGATCCCGATCCGGGTCAGCTCGCCCGCAAGGAAATGCGTGTTGGAATCGCGGGTCCTGCCCGACAGGATCTCGTCGCCGATCACCAGCATCGCCGCGGTCGGATTGGTCATCGCATTCTCCTTGCCATCCCCAGCGGGTATAGCTCCGCCAGCCCCGGTTTCAAACCCCGCCCTCTGGCCAATTCCGCGCAACATGCCTATGTAGGGCCCGAAGGAGACGGCCTTGGACGATCATCGCGCCCGGATCACGAAGGACGGCATCCGCATCCACGAGGAGGCGGATTTTGCCGGCATGCGCGCGGCCGGACGCGTTGCGGCCGAGATTCTGGACGCCGTGTCAGCCCTCGTCGTCCCGGGAACCACAACGGCAGTGATCGACGATTTCATCACCGATGAAATCCGCCGCCGCGGCGTCACCTCGGCCACGATCGGCTACAAGGGCTATCGCCATGCGTCCTGCATCAGCGTGAACCATGTGGTCTGCCACGGCATTCCGGGGCCGAAACTGCTGGCCGACGGCGACATCCTGAATGTCGACGTCACCGTCATCGTCGAAGGCTGGTTCGGCGACAACAGCCGGATGTATGTGGCCGGCCAGCTTGCCCGAAAGTCCGAACGCCTGATCGAAGTGACGCACGAAGGCCTGATGCGCGGCATCGCGGCGGTCAAGCCGGGCAACACCTTCGGAGACATCGGCCACGCGATCCAGTCCTATGTCGAAGCGCAGCGCATGTCCGTCGTGCGCGACTTCTGCGGCCATGGTCTGGGCCGGGTGTTCCACGCACCGCCGAATGTGCTGCACTACGGCCGCGCCGGAGCCGGGCCGGTGCTTGAGGAAGGCATGTTCTTCACCATCGAGCCGATGGTGAACCTGGGCCGCCCGGAAACCAAGGTTCTTGCCGACGACTGGACCGCCGTCACCCGCGACAAGTCGCTTTCGGCGCAATTCGAACATTCGGTCGGGGTAACCGCCACCGGCTGCGAGATCTTTACCCTGTCGCCCGCAGGCAAGTTTCACCCGACCTGGGGCTGAACTTTCCGAAAACCCTTGCAGCGCCCGCGAATTTTCGCAGAAAATTCGTGCCCTCAGCCAACGGCTTCCGCGCAATGCCGGCGGAAGGCGCGCTTTAGAAGGTCAAGCTCTGCCCGCAAGAGACTGATCTCGGCGCGCAGGTCTTCCTCCAGCGGCACGCCGGCGATCAAGGTGAACTGCGCCAGCACCTCGCCGCCCACCCGCAAGAGAACCGTCTGCACCCCTTCGGCAACCACCCAGGACGGAATCGGAACTTCGACCGCATGGCTACCTTCCTGCCCCGGAACCGGAGTGACCCTGACCCCGTCCAGCTTGCGGTCCTGATGCCAGGCCTCGACCCCGGGACCGGCGCCTTGCGCTCCGGTCAGCACGCCTTCCCAGACGCCATTCACGATCCGGGTCTGGGTCAGACGGTGGGCGGGGGAATGAGCGGCCATCTTGTCCTCTACAGCTCGGCACGGGGGCGGCGGCTGACCACCAGATCGCGCAGGGTGATGCCGGTCATGCCCACGTCGTTGAAGATCAGGTCCAGCCAGGCGCGCTCGATCCGCGTGTCGTCGATCTTGCCATAGGCCAGGTCGAATTCCACCACCGAAGCGCCGCCCGCCGCAGGCAGGTCGCTGACCAGCTGCGCCAGGTTCGGGCCGTGTTTCACGTTCAGTCGGGCAAAGCCGCGCAGCGGGCGGTCGGCGTCAAGCAGCGCGTCCAGCCGGATCAGGTGGCGCGATTTCAGGCCCTGCACCGCTTCGGGCGGCAGGCTGGTGGCCAGCGACAGGAAGCTGCCGCGAAAGCCGAAGACCTCGATCGCCAGGCCGAACGGAGCGCGGTCGCCCTCGCCGGAATTGCGCTGCTGGCGGATGGCGATCTCGGCCAGCGGGCAATCATGGTACAGCGCCAGGTCGTCGCTGATCGCGGTGCGCTCTGCCACGGCGATGCCCCCGGGCTGCGGCAAGGGACCGCGCCAGGCATCGGCCCGCCAGGCCCAGTCGGTGCCCAGCGGCAGGCGCGGCAGGCCGGACCCGATCGCCGGGGCCGTCAGCCGGTGGTCGGCCGCGTGGATCAGCCGGTCGATCTGGCGCCGCATCGCCCGCGCCTCGGCCCGCAGACTGCGCAGGGCATGGGTGGGAAGCTCGGGGGCCGCATCGGCCGCATCGGACCAGCGGGACTGCACCTTGCGCAGCCGCTTCCGGTCGATCAGCCGCTGAAGCCGCCCTGCCATGGCCGCGCCCTACTGGTCCATGTAGACATGGCTTTCCGCCTTCGCGCCGGGATGCGTGACCGCCCCCCAGCGCGCGCCGCCGACCAGGCGCGCGAACTTGTGGATCGCGCCCGAGGTGTAGGCCGTCTTGCGCGGACCTTTCCAGTCAGCCTTGCGCGCCGCAAGCTCGGCATCGCTCAGCGCCACCGAAAGCTCGCCCGTCACGGCGTTCAGGGTGATCACGTCACCAGTCTTCAACAGCGCAATCGGCCCGCCATGCGCCGCTTCCGGGCCCACATGACCCACGCAGAACCCCCGCGTCGCCCCGCTGAACCGGCCATCGGTGATCAGCGCCACCTTCTTGCCCATGCCCTGCCCCGACAGCGCAGCGGTCGTCGACAGCATCTCGCGCATCCCCGGCCCCCCTGCCGGGCCTTCGTTGCGGATGACGATCACCTCGCCTTCCTTGTACTCCCGCGCCTTCACCGCTGCGAAAGCGTCTTCCTCACACTCGAAGACCCGCGCCGGGCCGGTAAAGACCTGCTCGGCCTCGGTCATGCCCGCGACCTTCACGATGGCGCCATCGGGCGCCAGGTTGCCCTTCAGGCTGACCACGCCGCCGGTCTTGGTGATCGGCGACCCGATGTGATAGATCACCGTCC
>JANNXX010000038.1:0-13408 GCA_031409795.1 Rhodobacterales bacterium | reverse complement strand
TAGGCGCACCTGTCCGCATGCCGCAGGATCCGCCTGCGCCCGCCCCGCCGCCCTTTGCCCTTTCGTCCACCAGGAGTCTTTCGTGTCCAGCCCCGAATCCCCGCCCAGCCTGTACTCCGCGCGCGAGCCGATCTTTCCGCGCCGGGTGAAAGGCAGCTTCCGCACGCTGAAGTGGTGGATCATGGGCCTGACGCTGGGGATCTACTATGTCACGCCGTGGCTGCGCTGGGACCGGGGGCCAAGCCTGCCGGATCAGGCGGTGCTGGTCGACATCGCGAACCGGCGGTTCTTCTTCTTCATGATCGAGATCTGGCCGCATGAGTTCTACTTCGTTGCCGGCCTTCTGATCATGGCGGGGCTGGGCCTGTTCCTGTTCACGTCGGCGGCGGGTCGGGTCTGGTGCGGCTATGCCTGTCCGCAGACCGTCTGGACCGACCTTTTCATCCTGGTCGAACGCTGGATCGAAGGCGACCGCAACGCCCGGGTCCGGCTGCATCATCAGGCCTGGAACGCCGAGAAGATCCGCAAGCGCGCGGTGAAGTGGACGGTGTGGTTCGGGATCGGGCTGGCCACCGGCGGGGCCTGGATCTTCTATTTCACCGATGCGCCGACCCTGCTGCGCGACCTTGTCACCGGCCAGGCGCATCCCGCAGCCTATATCACCATGCTGATCCTGACGCTGACGACCTTCGTCTTCGGCGGGTTCGCCCGCGAGCAGATCTGCATCTATGCCTGCCCCTGGCCGCGCATCCAGGCGGCGATGGTGGACGAGGATACGCTGACGATCGGCTACCGCGACTGGCGGGGCGAGCCTCGGGCCAAGCTGGGAACCGAAGGTGCGGGGGACTGCATCGACTGCATGGCCTGCGTCAACGTCTGCCCGATGGGGATAGACATCCGGAACGGCCAGCAGCTGGCCTGCATCACCTGCGGGCTGTGCATCGACGCCTGCAACGACACGATGGACAGGATCGGCAAGCCGCGTGACCTGATCGGTTACCTTGCCCTGACCGACGAGACACGCGAACGCGGCGGAGAGCCGGCGAAAAGCGTCTGGAGCCATGTGTTCCGGCCGCGCACGGTGGTCTACACCGTCCTTTGGGCTGGAATCGGCATCGGGCTGGTGGTGGCCCTTTTCCTGCGCTCGCCCATCGACGTCAGTGTCACCCCGGTGCGCAACCCGACCTTCGTGACGCTAAGCGATGGCAGCATCCGCAACGCCTATGACCTGCGGCTGCGCAACATGCATGGCGCGGATGCCCGGTTCACGCTGACCGTCACCTCGGGCGCCCGGGTCGGGCTGGCGCTGGAGGGGATCGAGGGGCTGACCGTGACGGTGCCGGCGAACCAGACGATGCAGCAGCGGGTCTACCTGACCGCCGCGGCGGGCAGCGAGGCGGCGATCACCGACCGCAGCGCGGTGCGGCTCTGGGTCGAAGAGAAGGGCACGACCAACCGCGTCCACCATGATACGGTGTTCAACGGAAAGGAGCGGTAGGATGGGCGAGCTGACGGGACGGCATGTCTTCGCGATCACCGCCGGGGCCTTCTCGGTGATCATCGGGGTGAACTTGTTTCTGGCGGTCAAGGCGGTCAGCACCTTTCCGGGGCTGGAGGTCGAGAATTCCTATGTCGCGGGACAGGGCTTCAATGACCGCAAGGCCGCGCAAGAGGCGCTGGGCTGGACGCTGGTCCCTGCCTATGCCGACGGCCGGGTGACGCTGGCCTTTACCGACCGCGATGGCGTTGCGGTCGGGGTCGGCGATCTGCAGGTGCTGATCGGGCGCACGACCACGACCGCCCAGGACCAGTGGCCGATGTTCCGGCCCGAGCGGGACGTCTATTCGGCGCAGGTGCCGCTGGCGCGCGGCAAATGGATGGTGAAGGTCACCGCGCGGGCTGCTGACGGGACGCTGTTCGAACAGCGCTCTGAACTTTTCGTGCCGGGATGATGCGATGACCGTGGTCGAGGATTTCGGGCGGGTGCCGGGCCTGGCTCCGGTTCTGGGTCCGGTCTCGGCCTGTCCGGCCTGCGCGGCGGTCCCAGCGGCCGAGCGGATCGCCGCGCTGCGGGCGGATCGGGACGGGCGGATCATGCTGTCGCTGCCGCTGGCCCATTGCGCGGCCTGCATCTCGACGGTCGAAGGCGCGCTGCAGCGCGTGCCGGGGGTGCGGACAGCGCGGGTGAACCTGACGCTGAAGCGGGCAAGCGTGGAAGCGGCGGCGGGGGTCACTCCGTCCCAGCTGATCGCGGTTCTGGCGGCCGAAGGGCAGGAAGCGCACGAGCTGGACCCCGGCCTTCTGAGCGCGACCGAGACCGACCGGCAGGGCCGCGACCTGCTGATGCGGCTGGGGGTGGCGTTCTTCGCGATGATGAACGTGATGCTGCTGTCGGTCGCGGTCTGGTCGGGGGCCGAGGCCGCGACGCGCGACCTGTTCCACTGGATTTCCGCCGCCATCGCCCTGCCCACGGTGATCTTCTCCGGGCAGCCGTTCTTCCGGTCGGCCTGGGGGTCGCTGCGGGTCGGGCGGCTGGGCATGGACGTGCCGATTTCGCTGGCGCTGATCCTGGCAAGCGCGATTTCGACCTACGAGACCTGGATGGGGGGGCATCAGGCCTATTTCGACGCGGCGGTGATGCTGTGCTTCTTCCTGCTTGCCGGGCGCTACCTGGACCACCGGACCCGCGCCATTGCCCGGTCGGCCGCCGAGGAACTGGCGGCGCTGGAGGTGACACGCGCGATCGTGCTGGTCGATGGCGCCGAGGTGGAGACGGCGATCCTGGCCGTGATGCCGGGCGATCTGGTGCTGGTCCGCCCCGGCGCGCGGATGCCGGTCGACGGGGTGGTGATCCAGGGCGCGTCCGAGGTGGACCGCAGCCTGCTGACCGGGGAAACCCTGCCGGTGCAGGCCGGTGTGGGCACCCTTGTCAGCGCGGGCGAGGTGAACCTGACCGGCCCGCTGACCCTGCGGGTCACGGCGGCGGGGACCGAGTCCAGTCTGCACCGGATGGCCGATCTGGTGGCGGTCGCCGAAGGGGCGAAGACGCGCTACACCAGCCTCGCCGACCGGGCGGCCAGGCTGTATTCGCCGCTGGTGCATATCCTGTCGTTCAGCGCCTTCGGCTACTGGATGTGGGCCACCGGCGGCGATCTGCGCCAGGCGATCAACATTTCGGCGGCGGTGCTGATCATCACCTGCCCCTGCGCGCTGGGGCTGGCGGTACCGGCGGTGATCACCTCGGCCAGCGGCAAGCTGTTCCGCAAGGGCCTTCTCATCAAGCATGGCACGGCACTGGAGCGGCTGGCCGAAGTGGACACGGTGGTTTTCGACAAGACCGGGACGCTGACCCTTGGGGTGCCCGAGCCGATGGGGCTGGGTGATCAGCCGCGTGACGTGCTGGCGGTGGCGGCGGCGCTGGCGGCGGGGTCGGCGCATCCCCTCGCGCGGGCGCTGGCGGAGGGGGCAAGGGGGCTGGGGATCGACCCAGCAAGGGTCACCGATCTGCGCGAGGTTCCGGGGCACGGGGTCGAGGGCCTGTGGCAGGGCGCGCGGGTGCGGCTGGGACGGGCGGACTGGTGCGGGGCCACGCCGGTGCCATTTATGGCGACTTACCTTGGCGCGGCTGGCCAGACCCATGCCTTTGCCTTCACCGACCGTCTGCGGCCTGGAGCGGCCAAGGCGGTGGCGGCGCTAAAGGCGGCAGGGATGCGGGTGGAGCTTCTGTCCGGCGACAGCGAGGCCCCGGTGCGGGAGCTGGCGGAACGGCTGGGCATCGCCGACTGGCGCGCGGGCGTCCTGCCCGAGGAAAAGGCTGCCCGCATCGCTGCGCTTTCGGCTGAAGGGCACAAGGTCCTTATGGTCGGCGACGGGCTGAACGACACGGCGGCGCTGGTGGCGGCGCATGTGTCGATCTCGCCCGCGACGGCGCTGGACGCGGCACGGGTTGCGTCGGACATCGTGCTGCTGGGGCAGGACATGGCCCCGATTGCGGATGCGGTCAGGATAGGGCGCCAATCGGCCCGGCGGATGGTGGAGAATTTCCTGATCTCGGGCGGCTACAACGTGATCGCTGTCCCGCTGGCGCTGGCGGGTGCCGCCACGCCGCTGGCGGCGGCGCTGGCGATGTCGCTTTCGTCGATCACCGTGTCCCTGAACGCCATGCGTCTGAAGTAGATGGAGATTCTGGCCATCCTGATCCCGGTTTCGCTTCTCTTGGGCGGGGTCGGTCTGGTGGCCTTCTTCTGGGCGATGAAGTCGAAGCAGTTCGACGACCCCGAGGGCGACGCGCAGCGCATCCTGACCAAGGACTGGGACGACCGGCCGAAGCCTTAGGATGTGCTCCTCGTGCGACTTCGTCCTCTCGTCGCGAAGCCCCGCGAGGAGTGACGAAGTCATCGACGAGCCGCGTCAGGCGATAGTGACGCTTGCCGACTGAAGCCCGTCGATCTCGACCTTGCTGGTGTCGCCCCGGTTCAGCGGACCGACGCCCGAGGGCGTGCCGGTGAAGATCAGGTCGCCCGGCGACAGGCTGACCATCCGCGACAGCGCGGCGATGATCGCGGCCGGGGTCCAGATCATGTCGGAAATCCGGGCCTCTTGCCGGGCGCTGCCGTTCACCGTGCAGCGCAGCCCGGCATCAGGCAACTGGCCGGGCCGGATCGCCCCCACCACGGCGGATTTGTCGAAGCCCTTGGCCATGTCCCAGGGACGGCGCGAGGCCTTGGCTTCCGCCTGCAGGTCGCGGCGCGTCAGGTCATTGCCGGCGGCATGGCCCCAGATCATCGCCGGAGCATCCTCTTCGGCCACCATCGCGCCGCCCTTGCCGATGGCGATCACCAGTTCGCCCTCGTGGTGCAGGTTCGCGGTCGCGGGTGGATACGGAATGCGGCTGCCGGATTCGACAATGGTATCGGCCGGCTTGGTGAAGAAGAACGGCGGCTCCTTGTCCGGGTCGGCCCCCATCTCACGCGCGTGTTCGGCATAGTTGCGCCCGACACAGAAGATGCGGCGCACCGGAAAGCGTTCCGGGCGTCCCGTCACCGGCAGGGTCACCGTCGGCATTGCCGGAAAAACGAGCGCTACCATCTTTCAGCCTCCTACGGTTTCACAAGCGACGGCGCGGGCGCGCAACCGGCGGCAGGCAAGCTCTGCCTGGTCTTCGGTCAGGCCCATGAAGCTGGCCCGCCAGCTGCCGTCCGACTGGGTGGGCTTGCGCAGGCTTTCGTTCAGCGTGGCGCTTTCGGCGAGCGCGGTCTTCAGCAGCGCGCGTTCCGCTTCGTAGCGCGAGGGATAGTCGCCAACGTTGACCCCGAAGTGCCGCCCGCCCGAGCTGGACATGACCACCACTTCCTGCGCTTCTTCCGCCGGGGCCTCGGCGACGGCGACCGCGTCGAAGATCGGCGCCTTTCGGGTCGGCAGGGTCACGGCCGCCACTGCGACCGAGGGCGGCGCCACGGGTGCTGCGGACACTGTCTCGACATCGGTGACCGCCCCGAAGGCCGGGTCAGGCGCATCGGGTCCCGCATCGGTGACCACAAGGTCCTGGTCAAGCTCGGCCAGCAGGACCGGGGCGTCCGCGGCTTGCGGCTGCGTGGTCGGCTCGACCAGCGCGGTTTCCGTTGCAAGAGCTGCATCGGGCCGGGGCATCGGCTTGACGGCGGCAAGATCGGCAGCTTCGTCACCTGCGGCCGGAAGCGCCGCTTGCGCGGTTTCCACGGGCAGGAGGTTGGCCGCAAGGGCGGCTGCCTGCGCATCAAGCGAGCCGGGCGCCAGCGGGGCGGTCTCGGCCAGGGCGAGTGCCGTTTCGGCGGCAACTGCAATGGTCGGTTCAGGGTCTGCGGTTGCCGTGGCAACTGCGCCGTCCGCTTCGGGGGCGACAGGCAGGGCAGCCAGCGCGGCGGAGGCCGGCGCAGCCTCGGCGGGTGCTTCGACGGCGGCCATGGCCTCCGCCTGGAAATCCAGGGTGCCTTCGGGGGCCGGTGCTGCGGTGGCTTCGGCAAGCGCGCCTGCGATGCCTTCGGCCATGGCGACGGCCACTGCTTCGGGCACGTCCGCGACGCTGGGACGCGCCTTTGGACGCGGCGAGACCCTGACCTCGCCCGACACGCGGATCGTCTTGCCGGCACCGCCCTCGGCGTCGATCTCGTCGATCTGCGGTTCGGCCGAAGCGATCAGCGCCGAGTCCGGGTCAGGCGTGACCGGGGGCTGCTCCTTGACGCGGTTCTTCGCCGCGCCAAAGCCGATGTCCATCAGCTCAGCCATCTTGGCGTTGCGGTTCGCGGTCGAGGTGCCGCCGAAAACGGTGGCAATGATGTGCTTCCTGCCGCGCTGCGCCGAGGCGGTCAGGTTGAACCCGGCGGCCGAGGTATATCCGGTCTTGATCCCGTCAGCCCCTTCGTAGGCATCCAGAAAGCGGCTGTTGGTGTTGGCCACCGTAGCCATTCCCGCATCGGCGGTGCGACGCGAGAAGATGTTGTAGTACTGCGGGAAATCGTAGAACAGGTGCCGCCCGAGGATGTTCATGTCATAGGCGGTAGACAGGTGCCCTTCGGCGGTCAGCCCGTTCGCGTTCTTGAACGTCGTGTCGTTCATGCCCAGCTGGCGTGCGGTGCGGGTCATGCGCTTGGCGAAAGCCGCGGCGTCGCCGCCGATCTGGTCGCCAATCGCCGCGGCCGCGTCATTGGCAGATTTCACCGCAGCCGCGCGGATCAGGTAGCGCACGGCAATCTTCTGCCCCGGCTTGAGCCCCAGCCGCGATGGCGGCTGCGAGGCGGCGTATTTCGACACGGTGACCTTGGTGTCCAGCGACAGCCGGCCGGCCTCGATCTCCTGGAAAGCGATGTAGAGCGTCATCATCTTGGTCAGCGACGCCGGATGCAACCGGGTGTTGGCGTTCTTTTCATAGAGGATCTCGCCGGTGCGAGCGTCCATCACGATCGCGGCGAAGGGCGCCGCCTGCAACGGTGCCGTCACCACCACGGTGCCAACCACGAATACCACGAAAATTGCGCGAAGAATCCGCCCGAAAAGCGATGCCACGTCGCCCATCCCTTTGCCTGCTGGCCCGGTTTTCCGGTGCCGTTGTTCTGCCTCGATCGGAACGCTAGCACAGCAATCCCGTTCCGAAAACCCAAAAAATCCAATGGGTTTCAGGCAATAGCTCATGCAGTTGCAGGGATGCTTCACCCCTTGGCCCGGATCGCCATATCTTGAGAGGCGGGCCCTTTCCCCCGCTACAGCTTGCGGGGTGGTTGCAGGCTGGCCACCAGGTTGGGCAGCTGGCCAAGGTGGTCGATGGCATGGAAGCGCCGGTGATCCGAAGGCGCATCGGCGGCTTCCAGCGCCCAGGTCAGGCCGTGCGGCACATGCACGCCCCAGCCTCCGGCCTGCAGCGCGGGGATCACGTCGGATTTCAACGAGTTGCCGACCATCATCGCCTGATCGGCCCCGGTGCCGTGCCGGGCGAAGATCGCGCGATAGGCGGCTTCGGTCTTGTCGCTGACGATCTCGACGGCGGCGAAAAGGTCACCCAGGCCGGACTGCGCCAGCTTGCGCTCCTGGTCCAGCAGATCGCCCTTGGTGACCACGATCACCCGGTGATCGGCCGCAAGGGCTGTCACGGTGGCGCGGACATGGGGCAGAAGCTCGATCGGATGCTCCAGCATCTCGCGCCCGGCGGCAACCAGTTCGCCGATCACCCGGGCCGGAACCCGACCGTCGGTGACCTCGATCGCGGTTTCGATCATCGACAGGGTGAAGCCCTTCACGCCAAAGCCGTAGGCCCCCAGGTTGCGCCTTTCCGCTGCTTCCAGCCGTTCGGACAGATGCTCCGGCGCGGCATGGTCGGCCAGAAGGCTGGCGAAACGGTCCTGGGTAAGGCGAAAGAACGCCTCGTTCTGCCAAAGCGTGTCATCGGCGTCGAACCCGATTGTCGTCAGCATCCTGCCCCCTGCCGGCGCCACGCACAGCGCCTCTTTCCGCCACGCCAAAAGAGGCTATAATTCAGCAATCCGATGCAACCCCCGAATCCGTGGAATGGAGCCTGAAGCCCGTGTCGATGCGCCCGATCACTCTGTCCGACAAGACGGATGGCCCGGGTAACGACACCTCGCTTCTGACCAAGACCCAGACCAAGACCGAGCGTCCGCCGCTGTACAAGGTTCTTTTGCTGAACGATGACTATACCCCGATGGAGTTTGTCGTCCATGTGCTGGAACGGTTCTTCGGGTTGAACCATGCCCAGGCCTTCGACATCATGCTGACGGTGCATAAGAAGGGGCTGGCCGTCGTCGGCGTCTTCAGCGCCGAGGTGGCGGAAACCAAGGTTGCGCAGGTCATGGACTTTGCGCGCCGCCATCAGCACCCGCTGCAATGCACGATGGAAAAGGAATGACCCCGCTTTCCCCCGGCAGAAGGGCATAGGGGGCGTCGTCCCCCGCTCATGCGATCCGCAAGATTGTCCCTGGCGCTGGAAACCGGCGCGCTGGCCCTGCCCGAGACCGGGCCGATTTCCGTCTACCGGCCTCGGATCGGTGACGACCTGTCGCCGTTGCCGCAGGACAGGCTGGTCGTGCTGACCGGGTTCAAGCCGGATCACGATCATTTCGCTGCCAGCCACTCGGTCACCCCGATGCCGCATTATGCCGCCGCCGTGGTCTGCCTGCCCCGTGCGCGTGAGGCGGCACGGGCGCTGATCGCGCGGGCAGCGGCCGAAGTCGCACCCGGCGGGGTTATCGTGGTCGACGGGCAGAAGACCGACGGGATCGAGACGGCGCTGAAGGATCTGCGCGGCCGGGTGGACCTGTCGGAAAGCCTGTCGAAGGCGCATGGCAAGCTGGCCAGCTTCGCGGCGGGGCCGGACCTGTCGGACTGGCTGGCCCGGCCGGCGATGGTGGAGGGGTTCCAGACCCTGCCCGGCATCTTTTCGGCTGACAGGGCGGACCGGGGGTCGGTCCTGCTGGCCGGGGCCTTGCCCGCGAAACTTTCCGGCAAGATCGCCGATCTGGGGGCGGGCTGGGGATATCTGTCGCGGGCCATCCTGGACCGGCCCGGCGTCAAGCGGCTGAACCTTGTCGAGGCCGAGGCGGACGCGCTGGTCTGCGCCCGCGTCAATGTCACCGACCCCCGCGCCACCTTTCACTGGGCCGATGCCACGACGTTCCGGCCCGACACGCTGCTGGACGCGGTGGTGATGAACCCGCCTTTCCATGCCGGGCGCGACGCCGATCCGGGCCTTGGCGCCGCCTTCATCCGTGCCGCCCGGCGGATGTTGGCCCCCAACGGCAGCCTCTGGCTGGTCGCGAACCGCCATCTGCCCTATGATGCCGCGCTGTCGGAACACTTCCTTCTGCATGAGGAGGTTGCCGGTGACGGCGGCTTTCGCGTGATCCACGCCGTAAAGCCCAAGCGGGCGAAACCCTAAGCCCCGGAGCCAACCCATGTCCTTTTCGGTATCCGGCAAGACCGCCATCGTGACCGGTGCCGCGGCGGGCCTGGGTCTTGCGATTGCGCGGCATCTTGTCGACAAGGGCGCCAATGTCATGTTCGCCGACATCGACGAAGAGCGGCTTTCGGACGAGGTGGGCGAGGAAGCCCGCGCCGAAGGCCCGATCCGGATGTTCGCGGGCGACCTGACCGAGAAGCTGACCATCGCCAACCTGCTGTCGGCCACGGTTGACGCCTTCGACCGGATCGACATTCTGGTCAACGCCAGCCGCAAGATGGCGGTCTCGAACGTCCTGCACCCCGACGAGGACGCGGTCGAGGATCTGTGGCGACAGAACGTGCTGACCGCCCTTCGGATGTCGCAGATGACCGCCAAGCGGATGATCCAGCACGGCCAGCGGGCCGAGCTAGAACCCGGCACCATGCTGGGCACGATCGTCAACATCTCTTCGACCACGGCGCAGGCGACCCGGCCCGAGCTTCTGGCCTATTCGATGGCCTCGGCCGCGATCGACCAGATGACCCGTTCGATGGCCCTGGCCCTGGCGCCCAAGGGCATCAGGGTGAACGCCGTCGCCTTCGGCAGCGTGCTGAGCGCAAGCCTGCAGACGGCGCTGAAAGACCAGCCGGGGTTTCGGGACGCGATCGTCGAAGGCACGCCCCTGCACCGGATCGCCGCCGCCGCCGAAGTGGCCGAGGCGGTGCAATTCCTTGCCTCGGACGCGGCGGGCTTTGTGACCGGACAGGTGCTGGCGGTCGATGGCGGGCGCAGCCTGATGGACGCGGTGGCAGCCCCGGCGCATTAGGCCGGGTGGTCGGATGGCGGGCGCGTCGGACCGGGCCTAGGCCTTGCCCGCATAGCGCGCCATGAACATCTCGACCGCCCCATGCACGATCCGGTGCACCTGGTCCGGGGTCACCGTCTCGGCCATGCCGAAGATCAGCCGTTCATGGATGCCGGCCTTGCACAGCTGTGCGAACTGGTCGGCCGCAAGGTCCAGGTCCTCGATCTGCAGAAGCCCGCTGTCAACATGGGCGCGCAGGTGATGGACCAGCCGTTCGTGGATCAGCCCGGGCCCGCAGTCGTGGAACTTTCGCCCAAGTCCCGGAAAGCGCTGGCCTTCGCCGACGACGATGCGAAACATCCGCTGGCCGAACTCGGACATCAGGAACGCGATGATCCGCTCGGCCGCGACGGTCAGGGACGCCTGTACCGACATGTTGGCGACCATCAGCGCTTCGGCCGCTTCGGTCTGGCGGTGACACTCGCAGCGCGCCACCTCCATGAACAGCAGCTGCTTGTCGGGGAAGTAAGCGTAGATCGTCGCCTTCGACACCCCGGCTTCGCGGGCGATGTCGTCGACCGAGGCCCGCTCGAACCCGTCGCGCAGGAAGACCTTGCGCGCGCCGTCCAGCACCTGGTCGAACTTCCGGCCGCGCCGGACCCCCTGATCGGCAATGACGTTCATCGGTCCCCCATCGGCAAACCATAGATCAACGCGGTCAGTCGCGGCAAGCGGGGCGGTGGCCGGGGTCACTGGCCGGTCGGGCAGGTCACCGTCGCCGAAGGCACGCAATCCATGGTCGAGATGGTGGGGATCGGATCGGGGAAGGTCAGCGCCGGCAGAAGGATCGAAAGCGTCTGCGCAGCCAGGGGAGCGGCAAGCAGGGTGGCGATGGTTGCAAGGATGATGAAGCGTTTCATGGCGGTCTCCATTCTGAACTCATAGGTTCAGAAACGGTTCTGAACTTGTCGGTTCAGTTTTGCAAGCATCAAATGAACTCTCGGGTTCATTTTTTGGCATTGCACCGCAGCTCGCCTGGATTACATTAGAATCATTCCAGAACTGGAGGCCCCCGCGTGCTGTCTGCCCTGACCCAACGCCGCCGCTTTTCCGACCTTTCGGAACAGGAGGTGCTGGCGCTTGCGATCTCTTGCGAAGAAGACGACGCGCGCATCTACCGCAGCTTTGCCGAACGGCTGCGCCAGGACTATCCGGCCTCGGCGGCGGTGTTCGACGGCATGGCGGTCGAGGAGGACGGCCATCGCCAGCGCCTGATCGACCTGCACCGCGCCCGGTTCGGTGAGGTGATCCCCCTGATCCGGCGCGAGCATGTCGCGGGCTTCTACGCCCGCCGCCCGGTCTGGCTGGCCGCGAACCTGTCGCTGGACACGATCCGGGGCGAAGCGCGGGCGATGGAACAGGCCGCGCAGGATTTCTACGCCCGCGCCGCCGCGCGCACGCCTGATGCAGCGACCCGCAAACTGCTGGGCGACCTTGCCGCCGCCGAGGCCGGGCACGAACGCCACGCCGAGGGGCTGGCGGCAAAGCACCTGCCCGACGCTGCCCGCGCGGGCGAGGATGCGACGGCGAAACGCCAGTTCATCCTGACCTGGGTGCAGCCGGGCCTTGCGGGGTTGATGGACGGCTCGGTTTCCACACTTGCGCCGATCTTTGCCACCGCCTTTGCCACGCAGGACACCTGGACGACCTTTCTGGTCGGCAGCGCCGCCTCGGTCGGGGCGGGCATCTCGATGGGTTTCACCGAAGCCGCGCATGACGACGGGGTTCTGTCAGGGCGGGGGTCGCCGCTGAAGCGCGGGCTGGCCTCGGGCGTGATGACCACCATCGGCGGGATGGGCCATGCTCTGCCCTACCTCATCCCGGATTTCTGGACGGCCACGTCCATCGCCATCGCCGTGGTCTTCGTCGAGCTTTGGGCCATCGCCTGGATCCAGAACCGCTATCTGGAGACCCCCTTCCTGCGCGCGGCCTTGCAGGTCGTGCTGGGCGGTGCTCTGGTCTTTGCCGCCGGAGTATTCATCGGAGGAGAGGGGAATGTATCGCAAGGGCGAGGTGAGTTACCAGCCGCTACCGCTCCCTGACCGGGTGCAGAGGGATGATGCCTCGGCGCAGGCTGCAGCCGAAGGGTTCCTTGCCTACATGCGAATGCGCCATTCGGTGCGCGACTATTCCAGCCGTCCGGTGCCTGAAGCGGTGGTCACGGCCTGCATCGTCGCCGCCGGAACCGCGCCGTCGGGGGCCAATCACCAGCCCTGGCATTTCGTGGCGATCTCTGACCCGGCGATGAAGGCCCGCATTCGCGCGGGCGCCGAGGAAGAGGAACGCACCTTCTATTCGGGGGGCGCCGGTGACGAATGGCTTGCGGCGCTGGAACCGATCGGGACCGGCGTGTCGAAACCGCACCTGACGGATGCGCCCTGGCTGATCGTGATCTTCGCCCAGCGCTACGGCGTCACCGAGGACGGGACACGCTACAAGAACTACTATGTGCCTGAAAGCGTGGGAATCGCGACGGGTTTTCTGATCGCGGCGATCCACCAGGCCGGGCTGGTCTGCCTGGAACACACGCCGAATCCGATGAAATTCCTCGGGCCGCTTTGCGGGCGTCCGGATCACGAAAAGCCGGTGATGATCCTGCCGGTCGGCTATCCCGCCGACCATGCCACCGTGCCGGCGGCGGCCAAACGCAAGAAACCGCTGGCCGACGTGCTCTCGGTCTTTCGCGGCTGACCCCGGATTGCGGTCAGCCGGTTGCGGCGACGCGGCGTGGTGCCACGATCTCGGCCTCGACCAGCGCGGCGTCGGCGGGCGCAAGGTCCGCTTGGGCTGCCGGGTCGACATCCTCCGGGCCTTCCGGGGCCGGAACCTGACCCGGCAGGACCAGCGGCTCGGCGACGACGGTTGTGAGCCGTTTTGGGCGTGTGACGGCCATGGACGGGCGCGGGGGGCGTTGTTCGCGGGGGCGGGCGCTGGCGTCGTTGACCTTGATGATGGTGAAGCTGATGTTGTCCTGGTCGGGATCGTCCAGCCGGACCAGCTCTTCCAGCAGCCGTTCGGCGATCTCGGTCGACCGCTTGCGGCTGTACCGGCCCACCAGCCGCTCGATCTGCGCGTTGGTCAGGAACTGCAGCCCGTCCGAAGCGCAGACCACGATG
>JANNXX010000037.1:0-73883 GCA_031409795.1 Rhodobacterales bacterium | reverse complement strand
ACAGGTGCTGCCGCCCGACCCAGCGCAGCGGCTGCAACCCGCTGTCGCGGGTCAGCACCAGATCGCCCGCAACCAGCGCCTCGACCGCCACCTCGCCCCGGTCGGTCAGGATCATCGTGCCGGGGGTGAAGCAGCGGATGACGGTTTCGATATTGTCGAAATAGATCGTCGCAAGGACGATGCTGGGGTTCGTGGCGTCCAGGATCCGGATCACGCCGTCCTCGGGGTCCAGTCCCAGGGTCAACTTGACACGCGCCCAACCGTAGCTGGCGTAAAGTGCCGAAAGGTCCAGCAGGTCTTCGTCGTTCGGGGCGGTCCCGACATCGCCGCCCCCGAAGATCGATTCCACCGCGCCGGTAAGCGAATCGCCGCCAACCGTCTCGATGTCCACGGTCGAGATGGTGAAGCGGTCATTGCCGTCGCCGCCAAACATCGTGTCGCGGCCGGTGCCGCCGAACAGGATGTCATTGCCGGCCTCGCCGTTCAGAACATCATTGCCCGCATCGCCGAACAGACTGTCCGCGCCGTCGCCGGCCCAGATCGAGTCAATGCCGTCGCCGCCATAAAGCAGGTTGGTGCCGGAAAGGTTGTCGCCGCTGACATCGTCGATCGCATCATTGCCCTCTCCGCCATAGACCGTGTCATCGTCGGCGCCGAACATCAGCGAATCGTCGCCGGTTCCGCCGAGGATGCTGTCCGCCCCGCTGCCGCCGTCCACCGTATCGTTGCCGCCACCGGCGTCGATCCTGTCGTTGTCCGCGCCGCCGTCGATTCTGTCGTTCCCCGAACCGCCGCTCAGCGAGTCTTCGCCAGTCCCGCCCAGAAGCGTGTCGTTGCCGATCCCGCCGAAAATGGAATCATTCCCGGCGCCCCCGGAAAGCGAATCGTTGTCGACAACCGGGATCGCCTGGAAATGCACATTCGAGATGTGGACGTGCTGGCCGCCCGCAAGCATGTTGTCGTACTGGATTTCGATCCGGGCGACCGGACCGGCGATCCGGATCAGGATCGAGCTGTCGGAATTGGATTCGTCGGAGCCTCCGCCATTGGCGGATGACTGCACGGTGTCGCCGAGAACCTCGAGGTCCGAATCCGCCGACTGCACGAATTCGACCGGCACGCGGTTGCCTTCGGCGTCGAAGGCGATGATGGAGATGCGGTCGCGGTGGCTGTCTTCGTCAATGTCCGAAATGCGGAACTGGACGTTGCGCACTTCGTCGTCAAACCCCGCGTCGGGGGTGAAGCGGATCGTCAGTTCGGTCGGCTCGTCCGATCCGCCATTGCGCGCGACATGGGCGCTGGTCAAGCTGTCGAACGGCTCACCGGCCCCGACATAGATCGGATCGTTGGTCTCGGTCCGGTTTGCAGCCCCATTCGGCCCGTTCACATAGGAAATGTCGACCCGGACAGCGCCGGTATCCTGGAACGTCTCGCGGCCGATGGGGATCTGGTTGCCGAAGCTGCCCCAGTTCAGGAACTCGCTCTGGGTGCCAAGCGACGATTCCGCGCCGCTGTCCGACCCGCCGTAGATCACGTCATTGCCGCCGCCGCCTTCGACGGTGTCGTTGCCGGCACCGCCGAACACGCTGTCGTCGCCACCTGCAGCGTTGATGCTGTCGTTGCCGTCATCACCAACGATGATGTTGGCGCTGTCGTCGCCGGTCAGGGTGTCGCTGAACGACGACCCGGTCAGGTTCTCAAAGCCGGTTGCGGTATCGCTGCCCTCTCCGGTCGCCGATCCGGTCGCAAGGTTCGCGGTGACCCCCGCCGCCGCGTTGAACCCGCTATTCGCGCCACGGAACGACCAGGTGTCATTGCCCGCTCCGCCGGAAAGCGAGTCATTGCCAAGCCCGCCTTCGACCGTGTCGTCGCCACCGGCAGCGGTGATCGTGTCGTTGCCCGCGCCGCCGACCAGCCGGTTGGCGACCGAATCCCCGGTGATGCTGTCGTTGCCGTAGCCGCCATAGGCATCCTCGAACCCCGAGAGCGTGTCGGAATTCGCGTCGCCCGAGGCCAGGCCGGTTGCCAGGTTGACACTGACCGCACCGGCGGAACTGGCATAGGATGCCGCATCGGTCCCCTGGCCACCAACCAGGGAATCGTTGCCAAGCCCGCCTTCCAGCGTGTCGTTGTCGTTCCCGCCGACCAGGGAATCGTTGCCGTCCCCGCCGAAGAGCGCGTCGGTCCCGTCGTCCCCCACCAGCCGGTCGGCGCCTGTGCCGCCGTAAAGCCGGTCGTTGCCCAAGCCGCCTTCCAGCGTGTCCGCGTCCGCCGCGCCATAAAGGTTGTCCAGGCCCGCCCCGCCGTAAAGCGAATCCGCCCCGCCGCGCCCGTACAGGAAGTCGTCGCCGTCCTCGCCCTGCAGGCGGTTGGCCGATCCGTCGCCGTTCAGCGTGTCGTTGAAGCCCGAACCGAAAAGATCCTCGATACCGCTCAGCGTGTCGCCCTGCGCGTCGCCGCCCGATCCGGTGCCCGTCACGGAAACCGAAACCGCGCCGCTTGACCCGACATAGCTGACCGTATCGCGCGAGCCGCCGCCCCCGCCGCCGACGATGCTGTCCGCGCCCGCGCCGCCCACCATCAGGTCGGACCCGTTTTCGCCGGTCAGCGTGTCATTGCCTTCGTCGCCGAACAGGCTGTCGATGCCGTTGCCGCCCTGCAGAAAGTCATTGTCGAGGCCGCCATAGAGCAGGTCGTTGTCGTTGCCGCCGTAAAGCGAGTCACTCGCCTGACCGCCATAGAGCGAGTCATTTCCGCTGAGACCGTTGATCTGGTCGTTGGAATTGCCACCATTCAGGGTGCCCGGCCCAAGAGAGTCGGGCCCGTTCGTGCCGTTCAAGGTGTCGTTTGCCATCGGCGTCTGTCCTCAGCCTCTTCTCCGCATGTCTTGCAGCAAACCTTGTCCACATTCGGACAGGATCACGAAGCTTTCGGGCCATTCCCGTGCCGTCGTTCCTCCAACAGGTCTGCCAATGCGGTTCGGTTAAATCGGTCGGCCCGGTCGGGCCGTTCTTTCTTGCGCCTTCAAGGTGCGCTTTCTGCCATGTCTGCCGCTGTCAGGGTCGCGCGCGCCGCCCCATAGGCCGCGCGACCTGCTGCGGTCTTCAGTTCCGGGAAAATCTCGTAGATTTCAAGCCGCTGGGCATTGCCGATGCTTTTCAGCGACGTGTCGTCGGGCTGAAAGCTTTCCGTCCAGATCCCGTCGGCCAGCACCACCTCGTGCCGGTCGCAGACGAAGTGGATGTAGGTCGTGCCGCTGGACTGCACGGTATGAACGCCCTGCACCGACAGATGCTTTGCCGCGACCAGCGCCTCGCGGTCGGCATAGCGCAGGCTGGTCCGCTCGTTCGTCACCAGGATCCGGTGGTTCGGCGACACCATCATGTCGCGCTCCGGCATGCCCTTACCCAGCGATCCCTGCCGGATGAACACCGGAAGCAGATGCGGCTCGGCCTGGAAATCCTGCAGGAACATCTGGGTCTTGCCGACCCATCGCACCGGCTGGATGCCGTTGTCGCGGGTCACGACGCGGTCGCCGGCCTCAAGGTGCTGGATCGGCAGCTCGCCACGCTGGGTGGTAATCATGGCGCCCGGCGTGAAACAGGGCGAAAGGCGCTGCGCCGGACCGGCAGCACCCGCTGCGGCCGCACCAGACAACTCACCCCGGACCGACACCATCACAGACTTCCCCGAATTCCGGTCGACAGACCGCACCCTGCCGTTGAATAGCCATGATTTTCGCAGCAGGAAAAGGAAAAACTGGCCGCAGCGCCCACGGCCCGGGCGCCGATTTCGCGCGGAACGTGCAGCAGGTCCGGGCACTGGTTTCGATCCCGACGCCCCAAAGCGCTTGCAGCACGGGAACCAAGCTGGAAGTTTCAGGCCTTAGCACCTGTTTTCATGCAGCATTCCCGGGAATGCGGCAGGGCGCCAGAGCGATGTGACGCGGCGGAACCCCCGCACGCTTCAACCCTGAGCCGAATCCCGCCGGCAACGCAATAATCACCAGGCCCGCGTCGGGTGGCACGGGCCGATTGCCCGGAACGAAACGATCCGGAAAAAACGCCGCAACTGGGATGCAGGACCGCTGGAAGGCTCGAATCGCGGCCAGCGCAGCAGATCGGTGATCCGGGACGGTCAAGGCCGGTCCAGGTTGGTGCCCGAGGCGAGACTCGAACTCGCAAGCCTTGCGGCGGAGGATTTTGAGTCCCCTGCGTCTACCATTCCACCACTCGGGCCACCGGGCGCCGGTTTACGGCTTGCGGCGGGCGGCGTCAATCGCGGCCGAGGTCAAAGATCGTCGGTCTGGAACGTGTCGCAATCGGCCATCCGGCCCGAATTCAGGCCGGTCATGAACCAGCGTGACCGCTGCTCGGACGTGCCGTGGGTGAAGGTATGCGGCATCGGGCGCTGACCGGCGCTTTTCTGCAGCGTGTCGTCGCCGATCTGGCGGGCGGCGTTCACCGCTTCCTCAAGGTCGCCGGCCTCGACCACGCCCAGCGTTTCCGAGGCTTCGCGGGCCCAGATCCCGGACAGGCAATCGGCCTGCAGTTCGACCCGGACCGAGATCGCGTTGCTTTCGGCGGTGCTGACCTCCTGGCGGATGCGGTTCGCCTCGCCCAGGATGCCAAGCTCGTTCTGGATGTGGTGGCCGATCTCGTGGGCGACGACATAGGCGGCGGCGAAATCCCCGCCCGCGCCCAGCCGCTGCGACAGGGTCGTGAAAAATCCGGTGTCGAGATAGACCTTGCGGTCGGCCGGGCAATAGAACGGGCCGGTCGCCTCGGAGGCACCGCCGCAGGCCGACCGGGTCGCGTCCTTGAACAGGACCAGCGTGGCCGGGCGATAGGGCTTGCCCAGCTGTTCGCGGAAGACCCGCGCCCAGATTTCCTCGGTATCGGCCAGCACGACCGATACGAAATCACCGGCGGCCTGATCCTCGGCGGTCAGGGGGGCGGGGGCACCGGATTGCGGCCCGGATGTGCCGGACTGGTCTTGCAGCAGCGGGCTGACGTCGATCCCGAAAAACCAGCCGATCAGCAGCACCGCGACCAGTCCGACCCCGCCGACCCCGCCGACACGCGCCGAGCTGCGCCCGCGCCCCGCCCCGCCGCCCTGACTGCGGCGGTCCTCGATATTGCCGCTGCCGCGACGCCCCCTCCAGTCCATCCAGCCCCTCCCAGGTCGGCTTGTCCACAGTGGACAGATCAGCACAAACCATTTCAATCAATGCCTTGACTGCGGTCGTTCAGAAAGTGTCAACCAAGTTCCGCAGGCAGTGTCCGGCAAGTCTATCCGCATCCTGCCCGTGCCGGAAGCAGCAATCCGGGGCGCCGCGATACCCGGCAAACAAGCGCGTGACCGGGGACGCCTGGCCTTTCCGCCGCCGGACCGGCGCGATAAGGTTGCGGTGACACCGCCTTTTGCCAGGATTCAGCCGACATGACCCCGACCCGCCCGCACCTGACCCTGGCCGCGACCCTGGGGTCGGCGGCACTGCTGGGCGGGGCCTTTGCCTTCCAGCACCTCGGCGGGCTGTCCCCCTGCGCGCTGTGCCTGTGGCAGCGCTGGCCGCATGCGGCCGCGATCCTGATCGGACTTGTGGCGCTGCTGACCGGCTGGCGCGGCCTGTTGTGGCTGGGGGCGCTGGCGGCCCTGGCCACGGCCGGGATCGGCCTTTTCCATGTCGGCGTCGAGCAGCTGTGGTGGAAAGGGCTGGCGACCTGCACCGCAGGCTCGATCGCCGGGATCTCGGCCGCTGACCTTCTGAACCCCGCCGCCGATGTCGCGGCCCCGGTGCGCTGCGACGCGGTTGCCTGGTCGCTTCTGGGCCTCTCGATGGCCGGGTGGAACATGATCCTGTCGATGGGCCTGGCGGGGATCTGGGTCGCCGCGGCCCGCCGGGCCTGAAAGGTCAGCCGCAAAGGCGCTGGTGTTCCTGGATCGCGAAGCGGTCGGTCATCCCGGCCACATAGTCGGCGACCATCCGGGCAAGTTGGGTTTCATCCGCTGCGGCCTGCACATCGGCCTGCCATTCGGCCGGCAGAAGCCCGGGCGATGTCATGAACAGCGGAAACAGGTCGTCCAGCTTCCGGGTAACCTCGGTGCGGACCTCCATCACGCTGGGCGCGCGGTACATGCGGGTGAACAGAAAGCTGCGGACGGCCTTCAGGTCCTGATAAAGCGGCTTGGAAAAGCGGATCACGGTGGTGCCAAGCTGGCGGATGTCATCGACCGACCGGGGCTGCGCGCTGGCCAGACGGTTCTGGGCGACGGCGATCACGTCCTCGACCATCCGCCCGAAGACCCGGCGCAGCGCCTCGTGCCGCCGGCGCATCCTTTCCAGGCCGGGGTAGGTGCGGTCCACCTCCTCGAAGGCCGGGCCGGTGACGGGCAGCTCCATCAGGTCGGCTTCGGTAAAGAGACCCGAGCGCAGGCCGTCGTGCAGGTCATGGTGCGAATAGGCAACGTCATCGGCAATGGCGGCCACCTGCGCTTCGGCCGAGGCGTGGGTGTCCAGCGCCAGATCCCACTGGGCGTTCACCTCGGCCAAAGCATAGGGCAGCGGGCCCCCGCCTTCGGAACCGGCGTGCTTCTTGTCGGCGTTCGGCCCCGTCACCGGGCCATTGTGCTTGGCGATGCCTTCCAGGGTTTCCCAGGTCAGGTTCAGCCCGTCGAAATCGGCATAGTGCCGCTCCAGCCGGGTCACGATCCGCAGGGCCTGCGCGTTGTGGTCGAACCCGCCATAGGGCGCCATCAGCCGTTCCATCGCGTCTTCGCCGGTGTGGCCAAAGGGGGTGTGGCCCAGGTCATGCGCCAGCGCCACCGCCTCGGCAAGGTCGGTGTTCAGGCCCAGCACCCCGGCGATGGTGCGCGCGACCTGGGCCACCTCGATCGTGTGGGTCAGGCGGGTGCGGTAATAGTCGCCCTCATGTTCGACGAAGACCTGCGTCTTGTGCTTCAGCCGGCGGAAGGCGCTGGAATGGATGATCCGGTCCCGGTCACGCTGAAAGGGCGACCGGAACGACGACAGCCGTTCGGGCCAGAGGCGCCCGTGCGACGCGTCGGGCTGGCAGGCATAAGGGGCAAGCATCGGGCCTTACCTTGTTCGGGACGCATTGCTGTCATATATTCACCCGAAGGCCGCAATGATACGGGAACAGCCATGGAACTGACGCTTCCCCCCCGGGTGACCGACCGGGCCTTTGCCCGGCTGGCCGAGATTGCCGAACTGACCGGCGACGCAAGGCCCCTGCGGGTCGCGGTCGACGGCGGCGGCTGTTCCGGCTTTCAGTACGACATCCGGCTGGACGATCCGGCCGGCGATGACCTTGTGCTGGAGAAGGGCGGCCAGCGGGTGCTGGTCGATGCCGTCAGCCTGCCCTTCCTGACCAATGCCGTGATCGACTTCACCGATGAGCTGATCGGCGCGCGGTTCGTGGTGCAGAACCCGAACGCGACCTCAAGCTGCGGCTGCGGCACCAGCTTCTCGATCTGAACTCAGCCGTCCAGCCGGTCCTGCAGGATCTGGCGCACCGCGCTGTCGCGCCAATAGTTGGTGTGACCGCCAGGGCCGACGGGCTGCTCGTCGTCCGAACCGGCGCGCACATGCGTGCCGATGAAATCGTCGATGCGGAAGATGTTGGTCCAGCGGTCCACACCGGCCGGGGCTTCGGCCAGGTCGGCGAAGGCATGGCCGAAGTAGCGGTGATAGAGGTGCCGCCAGGGAGAGCCCATGGTGACCAGGGTCAGATGACGCCCGCGACCCCAGAAGCCCCCCTTGGTGGCCAGAACGTCCAGCGTGATCACCGTCCCCTGGCTGTGGCAGACAAAGTCGATCCGGTCGGGCTCTTCGGTCAGGATCAGGTCCTGCACCAGGCTGCGCAGCCGCTTCTGGATCCGGATCCGGTAGGCATAGCCCAGCGACGGGTGCAGCGGCTTTCGGCGCATCCGGACAAGGCCGGGGACGGCCAGCTCGGCGAAGGTGCGGCTGGGCGCAGCCTGCGGCGCGCGGCGCCAGTGGAAGTCGTTGAGGTAGATGATCACGTCGCCCGCGACATTGATGCCCAGGCTCAGCGGGCGCATCAGGACCGGGGCAAGGGCGACGATCGCGGCGACCGCCGTGGCCAGCACCGGACCGATCGAGGTTTCCAGCCGGCAGAACAGGCTTTTGCTGTCCGCCGCAAAGCAAAGGTCGCGCGCCAGGAAGGTGCTGGCGGCGATCAGGGCCAGGATCAGGACCGGCATGACCAGCAGCGCCAGCCGCACCGGACCGGCGACAACCATGCGGATCCGGTCGGCATTGCGGTCGGCCGCAGCCATGTAGCTGGCGGGCGAAAGGCGGCGCACCGCCCGGTGGCGCCAGGCCAGAAACCCGGCTCCGACCACGACCAGAACCGCAAGGGTCGCGACGGCCGACCAGATCCCGCGCAGCGAGGTGGTAAAGAGCTGCGACTGTGCGCCGCCGCCGTCGCAGGGCACCAGCTGCGGCAGCGCGGCCAGACCGCAGGCCGCCCGTGCCGTGATCTCGCCGCCCGCCAGGATCCCCGGACCGATCTGGCCGTACAGGGCCGCGATGCCGGCCCAGCCCAGGCCGATCAGCAGGAACCACAGCAGCGTCATCAGCGACAGCGTCGGCATCAGAAGGTCGCTTCGGCTGGTCGGATCGCGGCGCGCAAGGCTGACCAGCCAGCGCAGCCCGAAGACCAGCGTAACCAGCGCCACGCCGCTCCAGATCAGGACCATCAGCCCCTGCAGGCGCATGGCATGCAGGAACGGACCCGCGCCATGCGCGGTCGCGCAGTCGGTGGCAAGCGCCTCGGTCTTCCACGAACACAGCGCCTCGCGGAAGGCGGCATCGGCGACGGGCAGCGCGACCGGACCGCCCGACCACAGGTCAAGGGCTGTGAAGGCCAGCAGGAAAAGACCCGCCAGCGCCAGATAGCCGCCCATGTGGCGCAACAGGAATGACCGGCTTGCGGCCTGCAGCCGCCCGGCAAGGGCAAGGCAGGCCAGGGCGGTCAGCACCGACACCCAGGCCGTCTGGTGGCCGACAAGGACGATCCAGGCCAGCCCGATCAGCAAGGCGATGTTCAGCGCAAAGATCGGCCCGTGAATGGCCAGCGCCGCGCCGCGCGCCAGGCCGCGCCAGGCCGCCGCGCGGCGCGAGGTCAGGTCGGGAAACACGGTCAGCGCATTCTCGCGCACCACATGGGCAAGGCCCAGCATGATCCGTCCCAGCCCGACCAGGACGGACGGCACCGAAGCGGCAAAGCCGCCGACATCGCCCCAGTAGAAATCGCAGATCACCCGCTCGGGGCTGGTCTCGCCGGGGAACGGGCCGCCGAACCGGCGAAACCGGGTCAGCCGCGCGGGGTAGGGCTGCGCGAGGCGGCTGTCGTCGCCGGCCGCCGTCTCGAACAGCAGGAAATCATCCGAGGCCCGGCGGCGAAAGCCCGCCGTCTGCGCCCCCCCCTCCCCGTCCGCGGCGACCGGCGACGGGTTGTTCAGCGCCGCCGCGACCAGATCCGAACTTTCGCCCGCCGACCGGATGCCAACCCCGTGAACCACGACGATCAGCTGCTTTCTCACCGGCTTTTGCGGGCTGTCTGGCATGGTCGGCGCACCGCTGACGATTGACGTTGCGGAAACCTAGCACGGCCGCCTGGCCCGGTTGCGCGAAAAAGGCGTGAAGCGGGGCCTTGCGCGCGCGACATCACCCTGAAACAACAGCTCCATGCAGCTGGCAACCTTCAACATCAATGGCATCAAGGCCCGGATCGCGGCGCTGACCGCCTGGCTTGCCGCCTCGGGCCCGGATGTCGTCTGCCTGCAAGAGATCAAGTCGGTGGACGAAGGCTTCCCGCGCGCCGAGATCGAGGCGCTGGGCTACCGCGTCGAAACCCATGGCCAGAAAGGCTTCAACGGGGTGGCGATCCTGTCGAAGCTGCCGCTGTCGGACCTGCGCCGTGGCCTTGCCGGTGACGACAGCGACGAACAGGCGCGCTGGATCGAGGCGGTGGTCGACGGCCCCCGCCCGCTGCGGGTCTGCGGGCTGTACCTGCCGAACGGCAACCCGGTTCCGGGCCCCAAATACGACTACAAGCTGCAATGGATGGCCCGGATGGAAGCGCGGGTGCGCGCCCTTCTGGCGACCGAAGAGGCCTTCGTCTGCCTCGGCGACTACAACGTGATCCCGCAGGCCATGGATGCCGCCAAGCCGGAGGCCTGGGTGACCGACGCGCTTTATCTGCCCGATACCCGCGCCGCCTACCGCCGCATGCTCAACCTTGGCCTGACCGAGGCGATCCGAACCCGGGCGCCGGGACCGGGGATCTACACGTTCTGGGACTACCAGCAGGGCGCCTGGGAGCGCAACAACGGCATCCGCATCGACCATCTTCTGCTGTCGCCACAGGCCGCCGACCGGCTGCTGGATGCCGGGATCGACAAGGCGGTGCGCGGCGGAGACAAGCCCAGCGATCATGTCCCGGTCTGGGTGCGCCTGGCGGCCTGAGACGCGAAATCCTCAGACAAGGCTTCTGACAGATTTCTTGCCTAGGAAATCTGGTCCCCGGCGGTCACGTCATGCCCGTACAGCCAGTCATAGCGCGCCAGCATGGTCCCCGGTGACAGCTTTCCCAACACCCGCAGACCGCTGTGCCCGATCAGCCGGGGCAATCCCGCCAGATGATAGGCGCGGGCGTTGCCATTGGCAGCGGCCACGATCCGTGTGGTGCGGGGCTTGCGCAAGGCCTGATAGGCCGCAAGGGCGGCGGCGGTCGTGTCGTGTCGCGCCAGCGCCTCGGCCAAGACCCAGGCGTCCTCCAGCGCCATGCTCGCCCCTTGCGCCAGGAACGGCAGCGTCGGATGCGCCGCGTCGCCCAGGATCGCGACCCCGCCCTGCTGGACAGGTCTGCCCCAGTTTTCGGCGACCGGATGCCGGAAAAGACCCCAGAGCCACGGATCCTCAACCTGCGACAGCCATCCCCGGACACGGGGCGAAAAGCCGGCAAAGGCCTGTCGAAGATCGGCGCTGTCATCGCGCAGCGACCAGCTTTCCCCGGCCCATTTCGCGCGCTCCTCGACCGCGACGATGTTGCGCAAGGTGCCGCCGCGCAGGGGGTAGCTGACAAGATGCCGCCCCGGACCCATATGCACCTCGGCCACAGCCTCGGCATCCGCCTCGCAGGGGATCAGCGCGCGCCAGGCGACCTGGCCGGTGAAGAACGGCCGGGCGGGGCCGTTCAGCGCCGCGCGGGTCAGGGAATGCAGGCCGTCCGCACCGACCAGCAGCGGCGCGTCCAGCCGTTCGCCGCCCTCCAGGACGACCGCAGGGCGCGGGCCGGTAACGTCGACCGAAGCGATGCGGCACTGCAGGCGCAAGGTAACCCCGGCCTCGACGGCGCCTTGCAACAAGAGGGCGATCAGGTCGGCGCGGTGCAGGAAATGATAGCCCTGCCCCGGACGCAGGCGCAGAAGGTCAAGCCGGGTGACCCCCTTGCCGGTCGGCCCGTCGACCAGCCGGACCGCCCCGGCCCGCGTCGCCACCGCGTCCAGCGCCGCCCCAAGTCCAAGCGCGCGCAGCACTGCCGCCCCGTTGGGCGAGACCTGCAGCCCCGCGCCCACCTCGCGGATCTGGTCCGCCTGCTCCAGCACCGTGACCGATGCCCCGCGCAGCGCCAGCGCCCGCGCGACCGCAAGGCCCGCGACCCCGGCACCGACAACGATCACGCTTTGGCCGATCAGGCTCATCCGACCCCCGGACACGAAAACGCCGGACCAACCGGCCCGGCGCACCCTTGCAGGACTGGCAGCACCAGCCTCATTCGTCGCGATGCACCTTTTCGCGGCGCTCATGCTTTTCCTGCGCTTCCAGCGTCATCGTCGCGATCGGCCGCGCGTCCAGACGGCGCAGGCTGATCGGCTCGCCGGTCACTTCGCAATAGCCGAATTCGGCGTTCTCGATCCGGCGGATCGCGGCGTCGATCTTGCCGACCAGCTTGCGCTGACGGTCCCGGGTGCGCAGTTCCAGCGCGCGGTCGGTTTCTTCGGACGCACGGTCGGCGATGTCGGGCACGTTGCGGCCGCTGTCCTGCAGGCTGTCGATGGTTTCGGCCGACTGGTCCAGCAGCTCCTGCTTCCAGACCAGAAGCTTGCGGCGGAAATATTCAAGCTGGCGGTCGTTCATGAAGGGCTCGTCCTCGGCGGGACGGTAGTCATCTGGCAAGAAAACTTCGGCCTTCATCGAAACTCTCTCCTTCACGCCGGACCGGTCCGACAGGCTGGCTTCTGTCATGGACGCGCTCCTGTTGGCGGGCATGTATCCCAAGGCCAGTGGATTGTCACTAGCGGTTGCGACATTTTCTGGGCGAAGGTAGGGTTTGTGAAAGTCCTGCGAACAGTCTGTTGAAAGCGTTATGAAATTCACCTCGACCCCCGCCTACGTCGCCACCGATGACCTGATCGTCGCGGTCAACGCCGCGGTGACGCTTCAGCGCCCGCTGCTGGTCAAGGGTGAACCGGGCACCGGCAAGACCGAACTTGCCCGCCAGGTCGCAGGGGCGCTTGGCCTGCCGCTGATCGAATGGCACGTCAAGTCGACGACCAGGGCGCAGCAGGGGCTTTACGAATACGATGCCGTCGGCCGGCTGCGCGACAGCCAGCTGGGCCCCGGTCTGGGTGGCGAGCGGGTCAACGACGTGCGCAACTACATCCGCAAGGGCAAGCTCTGGCAGGCCTTCGAAGCGCCCGAACGGGTGGTCCTTCTGATCGACGAGATCGACAAGGCCGACATCGAGTTTCCGAACGACCTGCTGCAGGAACTCGACCGGATGGAGTTTCACGTCTACGAGACGGGCGAGACGATCCGTGCGAAAGCCCGGCCCGTGGTCATCATCACCTCGAACAATGAAAAAGAGCTGCCTGACGCTTTCCTGCGCCGCTGCTTCTTCCACTTCATCCGCTTTCCCGACGCCGAGACGCTGGCCGCCATTGTCCGGGTGCATTTCCCCGACATCAAGGATCGCCTCCTGACCGCAGCCCTGACCCGGTTCTTCGAACTGCGCGAGGTGCCGGGGCTGAAGAAAAAGCCCTCGACCAGCGAAGTGCTGGACTGGCTGCGCCTGCTTCTGGCCGAGGATCTGGCCCCCGAGGACCTGCGCGCCGACGCGAAGTCCGCCCTGCCCCGGCTGCATGGCGCGCTCTTGAAGAACGAGCAGGATGTGCAGCTGTTCGAGCGTCTGGCCTTCCTCGCCCGGGGGCGGCAGGGCTGACGAATCGCCCCACCTGCGGCCGATCAGGTCACGCAAGCCGGGCGCCGCTGCCGTTTCTGAAACATTTCGTGATCGGCTGTGGATAAATCTGGCCCCCGCCAGCACGTCAACCGCGAGGGGTAGTGCGCGGAAAATCCGTCATTTTTGCCGAATTGACTCGGTGGGCCCGGCGGCCAGAGACTTGCGCTTGCCCCAGCTGCCGGGGCGCTGCCACGACAGGTCTGCCATGCGCCTGCCCCTGCTTCTTGTCGCGCTTAGCGCGCTTTGTGCCTGCGTGCCGTCCGCACAGGTGACGAAGAACCGGCCCGCGGCCGAAACCGGCGTGGGCTTCGGCGCGCCGGGCGGGCTGCGGCTTGCGGACTCTCCGGCGGGCAGCCCGTCAATGGCGCGCGACTTCATGGACCTGACCTTCGCGATGGAAAGCGGCCGGGGGCTTGCGGTCTTCAGCCGGTTCGAGGGGCCAGTCAGCGTGGCCCTTGCGGGTAATGTGCCCGCCACCGCGCCGCGCGACCTTGCCGAGCTTGTCGCCCGGCTCCGCGCCGAAGCCGGGATCGACATTTCCCCGACCACCGGCCCCGCCACGATCACCGTGGAATTCACCAGCCGGTCGGATCTGCGCCGCTTTGCCCCCTCGGCGGCCTGCTTCGTGGTGCCGAATGTCTCGTCGCTGGCAGAGTACCGGCGCCAGCGCGGGTCGGCCAGCGTCGACTGGGCCCGGATCACCACGCGCAAGCGGGCGGCGATCTTCATCCCGACCGACACCAGCCCGCAGGAAGTGCGCGACTGCCTGCATGAGGAACTGGCCCAGGCGCTGGGTCCGCTGAACGACCTGTACCGCCTTTCCGACAGCGTGTTCAACGACGACAACTTCCATTCGGTGCTGACCGGCTTCGACATGCAGGTGCTGCGCCTGACCTATTCGCCGCAGCTTGCCAGCGGCATGACCGAAGCCGAGGTCGGCGCGCGGCTCTTTGGCACGACCGCAGGGGCGCGGCTGGGCACGCCGGCCAACTGGTCGCGCGAGATCGAGACGGCGCTGGGCCGCAAGGGCGCCCTTGCGCCGCGCCAGGCGGCGGCGGACCGCGCGCTGGCGCTGGCGCTGGCGGCGGGCTGGCAGGACAGCCGCACCGCCTTCAGCTGGTTCGCGGTCGGCAAGCTTTCGGCGGGCAAGGACCCGGCCCGGGCGCTGGACGCCTTCGACCGGGCGGCCGCGATCTACCGGCGTCTGCCGGGGGGCGAGGTGCAGCTTGCGCATGTCGACATGCAGCTTGCCGCCATGGCCCTGGCCGGGGGCCTGCCCGACCAGGCCGCGCGCATCGCCGACCGGGCGATCCCGGTGGTGCGGGCGCATGGCAACGCCGCACTTCTTGCCACGCTGATGCTGGTCAAGGCCGAAGCGCTGGAGCGGATGGGCGACAGCGGCGCTGCGGCGGCGCTGCGGCTCGACAGCGCGCCCTGGGCGCGCTATGGCTTCGGGCCGGACAGCGTGGTCAAGGCGCGCAGGCGCGACATCGCCGCCGTCGCGGACCGCGCGGGCACGGGCTGACAGGGGGCGCAAGCGTCCCGGAAAAGGGGCGGAATGTTCGTCATCGGCGGGCTTATCCTGGGGGCGATCGGCGGCGGCTGGACCGCCCGGCGACGGGGCGGAAAACCGGCCGACATGGCGCAATGGGCGATTGTCTGGGCGATCTTCTTCGGGATACTGGGCCTGTTCCTGACGCTGTTTCTAGACCGCATGCTGCGCGGTTGACCGGGATGGTCCGGCCCCTTGCGCGCCGCCGGGGCGCGAAGCTGTCGAAAGCCCCGCACCCAGTCCGGCACAAGCTCCGGTCCGGTGTCTTCGGGGACATCGGCCGTCAGCGACCAACCCGTCGCGGCTGATCCGATGTTCCTGCCGTTCTTCCATACCCTGCGGGAAGAAGGCGTGCCGGTGTCGGTCCGCGAATTCCTGGCCTTCCTGGAAGCCATGGCCGCCGGTCTGGTGACCCATGACCCCGAAGGCTTTTACCATCTTGCCCGCGCCACCATGGTCAAGGACGAACGCCACATCGACCGCTTCGACCGCGCCTTCGCCCGGGCTTTCGCCGGGCTGGAGGCGGTAACCGCCGATCAGGTGCTGCAGGCGCTGGACCTGCCGCGCGACTGGCTGGAAAAGCTGGCCGAACGCCACCTGACCGCCGAGGAGCGCGCCGCGATCCAGGCGCTTGGCGGCTTCGACAAGCTGATGGAGACGCTGCGCGCGCGCCTTGCCGAGCAGCAGGGCCGCCATCAGGGCGGCTCAAAATGGATCGGCACCGCCGGAACCTCGCCCTTCGGCGCCCATGGTTACCACCCGGAAGGCGTGCGCATCGGGCAGGACCAAAGCCGCCACCAGCGCGCGGTCAAGGTCTGGGACCGGCGCGAGTTCCGCAATCTGGACGGCGATGCCGAGATCGGCACCCGCACGATCAAGCTGGCGCTGCGCCGCCTGCGCCGCTGGGCACGCGAGGGGGCGGCGGAAGAGCTGGACCTTGACAGCACGATCCGCGCCACGGCCGCGCAGGGCTGGCTGGACGTGCAGACCCGGCCCGAACGCCGGAACGCGGTGAAGGTCCTTCTCCTGCTCGACATCGGCGGCTCGATGGACCCGCATGTGCAGGTCATGGAAGAGCTCTTCACCGCCGCGAAGGCCGAGTTCCGGCACCTGGAGGTCTTCTATTTCCACAACTGCGTGTATGAGGGCCTCTGGCGCGACAACCGCCGCCGCTGGGACGCCCAGACCCCGACCTCGGACGTGATCCGAACCTATGGCCCGGACTGGAAGCTGATCCTTGTCGGCGACGCGGCGATGAGCCCCTACGAGATCTCTCATCCCGGGGGCGCCAACGAACACTGGAACCCCGAGCCGGGCGCCGAATGGCTGCGCCGTCTGGTGGCGCAGTGGCCGCGCCATCTGTGGATCAACCCGGTTGCGCGCGGGCATTGGGACCAGGCAATATCCACCCGGATGATCGCCGAAATCCTTGGCGGACGCATGGTGCCGATGACGCTGGACGGGCTGGCGCAGGGGACAAGGGATCTCAGATGATCAAAGATTTGCGCCGGCGGCCGATCCTGACCCTGGCCTTCGTGCTGGCCTGCGCGCTGACGCTGTTCTTCGCGGTGCGCTTCGGGGTGCAGGCGGTCTACTGGTCCTCGCACCCGGACGAACCGGTGCAACCCTGGATGACGGTGGGCTATGTCGCCCGGTCCTGGGGTCTTGACGCGCGCGCGATCGACGCCGTGGCCGGCCTGCCCCTGCCCGAGGTCAAGGGCCATCCGCAACCCCTGAGCGAGATCGCCCAGGATCGCGGCGTCCCGGTCGAAGAGGTGATCGAGGCGGTCGAGGCCGCCGTCGAACAGCTGCTTGCCGAAAAGGCCGGCAAGGACGGCCAGCCATGACCGAATGGGTTCTGGCGCTGGTGCCGCAGTACGGGCTGTGGCTTCTGGCGGTGACGACTTTCCTGTCCTGCCTCGCCCTGCCGTTTCCGGCCTCGATCCTGATGATGACGGCAGGCGGCTTTGCCGCGGCGGGCGACCTGGTGCTTTGGCAGGCCTTCGCCGCAGCGACGGGCGGCGCGATCGCGGGTGACCAGCTTGGCTTTCGGGCCGGGCGCAGCTACGGCCCCGCGCTGATTGCCCGGCTGCGGCAGGACCCGGTGCGCGACCGGCTGCTGGACCGGACCGTGCGGCTGATGGACCGGCGCGGGATGTCGGCGATCTTCCTGTCGCGCTGGCTGGTCAGCCCGCTTGGGCCCTATGTGAACGTCGTGGCCGGCAGCACCGGCTACAGCTGGCCCCGCTTCACCCTTGCGGCTACGCTGGGCGAGATCTTCTGGGCCGGGCTCTATGTCGGCACCGGCTATGTCTTCGCCGGCAACATCGAAGCTGCGGGCGAGCTGCTGAGCTCGATCCTCGGGCTGGTCGGCGGGGCGGCGGCGGTTCTGGCGCTGGGGCTGTGGCTTTGGTCGGCGCGCAGCTCCGATATCGACGAGGCCTTGCCCCAGGACGGACCATGACCATATCCTGCGCATGATCAAGTTCCTGCCCCTGCTCCTCGCCGTCGGATATGCGGTCCTGATGCTGCGGTTTTCCATCTGGCGCACCGGCCGGATGCTGGACGCCCAGTCCACGCCCCTGACCGACCCCGCGATCACCCGGCTGGCCGACCGGATGGCCGCGGCGATGGACCTGCCGGCGATCGCGGTGCAGGTGTTCGAGGTCGTGCCGGTCAACGGCCTGGCCGCGCCGGATGGCCGGATCTTCCTGACGCGCGGGTTCCTGAACCGCAAGGCGCGGGGGGAGGTGACGGCGGAAGAACTGGCCTCGGTCATCGCGCATGAACTCGGCCATGTCGCCCTTGGCCACATGCGACGCCGGATGATCGACTTCACCGGGCAGAACGCGGTCTTCGTGATGCTCTCCGCCGTGCTGAACCGCTTCGTGCCGGTGCTGGGCGTCTGGCTTGCCAACCTGATCTCGACGACGCTGATGGCCCGGCTGTCGCGGCGCGACGAATTCGAAGCCGACGCCTATGCCTCGGCGCTGCTGATCAAGGCGGGGATCGGCACCGCGCCGCAGAAATCGCTGTTTCGCAAGCTGGACGCCCTGACCGCCAACCGCGCCGAGGGGGTGCCGGCCTGGCTTCTGAGCCACCCGAAAACTGCCGAACGCATCGCCGCGATCGAAGCAAACGAGACGCGCTGGATGGGGACGAAACAGATTTCCTGAGCAAGAAATCTGGCAAATTCCTTGCGTGAGGAATTTGGCACTCAAGCCCCAAGCGCCTTTGCCAAACGGTAAAGCTGCGCCCGTTTCAGCAGCCCCTTCAGCGGCACCGGCAGCCCGGCTATCACCTCGGCCTTCGCGCGCACGCCCTCGACGAGTCCGGCCATCGCCTCGGGATGGCGCGACTGCAATTCCCACAGGAAGCCGTCAGGATCGCGCCGCGCAATGCCTTCGGCGGCAAGCACATGGCCGGGGAAATCCTGCGCATTGAAGGTCACGACGGCATCGGCCCCGCTGGCGATGGCGGTGGCCAGGACGTGCAGGTCATTGGGGTCGGGCAACAGAAGCCGCGCCTCGATCTCGGGATGGGCGGGAACCACCGCTCGCGGGAAGGCGGCCTTCAGCGCTGCGGCCTCACCCGCCGCAATCACCGGGGCCCCGGGACCAAGCTTGGCCGTCGCCAGCACCCATTCGCGCAGGATGCGGTCCGAGAAGACCGGCTTGAACAGGCCGGCTTCGGCGGCCCCTTGCAGGATCTCGCGCAGGATGGTTGGATAAAGGACACAGGCATCCAGAACCGCCTTCACCGCCGCTCCTCCGCCCTGACGGGCGTCCTCGCTGCCCCCGGCGCGCAGTGCCCGCAAGTCAGCGCAGGGCACCCGCAGGGAAGCGACAGGCGCTGCGCATCCCGGGTCATCCGTCCAGCCGGAACGTCAGCACCTTGAGATACGAGCTTTCCGCCAGTTGCGGCAGCACCGGATGATCCGGTCCGGCAAAGCCGGTGTGCAGGATCTCGGCCCGACGCCCGCCCCGGCCGATGCCGCGTGCGCTGGCGTTGCGGAACGCCTGCAGATCGGCGGCATGGCTGCAGGAACACAGCACCAGGCAACCGCCAGGTGCGACCAGGGGCGCTGCAAGCCGGGCCAGCCGTTCATAGGCCCGCAGTCCCGCCTCCAGCGCAGGCTTGGCCGGCGCGAAGGCCGGAGGATCGCAAATCACCAGATCGAACACCGCCCCGTCGCCGCCCAATGCCTCCAGCACCGTGAACGCGTCCCCCTGTCTGGTGGCGAAGCGGTCGGCAAAGCCCGAGGCCTGCGCCCCCGCCTCGGCAAGGGCCAGAGCCGGGGCCGAACCGTCGACCGCCAGCGCCTGGCTTGCACCGCCCGCCAGGGCGGCAAGGGCAAAGCCGCCGACATGGCTGAACATGTCCAGCACCCGCGCGCCGCGCGCCAGCCGGGCGGCGAAGGCATGGTTCGGCCGCTGGTCGAAGAAGAGCCCGGTCTTCTGCCCGCCCAGCAGGTCGGCCATGTAGACCGCGCCGTTCATCGGCACCGGCACCGGCCCCGAGGGTGCCGCGCCATGGACCACCGCTGTCTCTTCGGTCAGCCCTTCCAGCCCGCGCGCCCGGCCCTGGCCGTTCTTGATCACCGTGGTCACCCCGGTGACCGCCACTAGCGCCGCGACCAGATCAGGAAGCGCCGCCTCGGCCCAGGCAGCGTTCGGCTGCACGACCGCCAGGTCGCCGAACCGGTCGATCACCACGCCGGGCAGACCGTCGGCCTCGGCATGGACCAGCCGGTAGAACGGCGTGTCGAAAAGCCGGGCGCGCAGCGCCAGCGCCCGCGTCAGGCGCGCGGCAAACCAGGCCCGGTCGATCACCGCCTCGGGATTGCGGTCCAGCATCCGCGCGATGATCTTCGACCGGGTGTTCACCGTCACCAGCCCCAGCACCTGGCGATCGCCGTCCTCAAGCACCGCAAGCGCGCCGGGCGCAAGGGCTTGCGTCCGGCGGTCTGTCACCAGCTCGTCAGCATAGACCCAGGGAAAGCCGTGCCGGATCGCCCGGGCCTCGGCCTTGGGTTTCAGACGCACGATGGGCAGGGGGGCAGCAATGTTCATGACAGGATCCTTCGCTGACCCCCTCTAGGTCAGGCAATCGGTCCTGCGCAAGCCCCGGCCGCCGTGATCAGCCGGCCATGGCCAACGCATAGGCCGCCGCGCGGTTCGGTGCGCCGCCCTCGGCCACGTCGGCAGTCAAGACCTGCGGGGCGGCCAGCACCATAGCCGCAACCAGGGCCGCTCCAAGCGCTACAGTCATCAGCAAAGGTTTTTTCATCTCGGTTTCTCCAGCAGAGGGCTACTCTGTCCTGTCTTGATGCCCGACAAGTTTGGCCGCATTCTGGTCCTGGCGGGCTGTTGATCAGACGGTTTTGCGGCATTGTCGTGCTGGTGGTCGTGTTCCGGGTCACCAATCGCTGCCAAGGCCGCCATTGTCGCCGGTTCTTGGTCCAATCGACTTGTTAGCGCTAACATTCTTTGCTACGAAGACCACAGCCACCGCCGGAGGAGCCGATGCCGTTGAACCCGACCCTTGCCCGCGTCACCGACCGGATCCGCGTCCGGTCCAAGCTCACGCGCGACAATTATCTTGACCGGATGGGCAAGGCCGTGTCTGCCGGACCGGTCCGCGCGCATCTTTCCTGCGGCAACCAGGCCCATGCCTATGCGGCGATGGGGGCGGACAAGGACGCCCTCACCGCGGCCAAGGTGCCGAACCTCGGGATCGTGACCGCCTACAACGACATGCTCTCGGCGCATCAGCCGTTCGAGCGCTACCCCGACCTGATCCGCGCGGCGGCCGCCAGGGCGGGCGTGACCGTGCAGGTCGCCGGTGGCGTGCCCGCAATGTGCGACGGGGTGACCCAGGGCCAGCCGGGGATGGAGCTGTCGCTCTTTTCCCGCGATGTCATCGCCTTGGCCGCCGGGGTGGCGCTCAGCCACAACTGCTTTGACGCGACGCTTTACCTTGGCGTCTGCGACAAGATCGTGCCGGGCCTCATCATGGCCGCCGCCAGCTTCGGCCATATCCCGGCGGTCTTCGTGCCCGCAGGTCCGATGACCAGCGGCATCGCGAATGACGAGAAGTCCCGCGTCCGCAACGCCTTTGCCGAAGGCCGCGCCACCCGCGCGGACCTGATGGCCGCCGAGATGGCCAGCTACCACGGCCCCGGCACCTGCACCTTCTACGGCACCGCCAACACCAACCAGATGCTGATGGAGTTCATGGGCCTCCACCTGCCCGGCACCAGCTTCGTCAACCCGGGCACGCCCCTGCGCGACGCGCTGACCAGCGCCGCGGTGGAACGTGCCGCCGCGATCACCGCGCTGGGCAACGACTTCCGCCCGGCCGGCGAGATCCTGGACGAGCGCGCCTATGTCAACGGCATCGTCGGGCTGATGGCGACGGGGGGGTCGACGAACCTTGTCCTGCATCTGCCCGCCATGGCGCGCGCGTCCGGGGTGATTCTCGACCTGCAGGACTTCGCCGACCTTTCGGAGACGGTGCCTCTCCTGGCAAAGGTCTACCCGAACGGCCTGGCCGACGTGAACCACTTCCACGCCGCCGGAGGGTTGCAGTTCCTGATCGGCCAGCTTCTCGACGCGGGCCTGCTGCACCCCGACGCCAGAACCATTTCCGGCGACGGGCTTCAGGCTTACCGGCAGGAACCCGTCCTCACCGAAGGCCGTCTTGCCTGGCGCGACGGGCCGAAGGCCACCCTCAACGACCGGATCGTCCGGCCCGCCGCCGATCCCTTCGCCCCGCAGGGCGGCCTGAAGCAGCTGACCGGCAACCTCGGGCGCGGGGTGATCAAGGTTTCCGCCGTCGCCCCCGACCGCCATGTGATCGAGGCCCCCGCGCGCATCTTCCACAGCCAGGATGCGGTGAAGGCCGCCTTCAAGGCGGGCGCGTTCACCTCTGACACCGTGGTCGTGGTGCGCTTCCAGGGCCCGCAGGCCAACGGGATGCCGGAACTGCACTCGCTGACCCCGACGCTTTCCGTGCTGCAGGACCGGGGCCTGCGCGTGGCGCTGGTCACCGATGGCAGGATGTCGGGCGCGTCCGGCAAGGTCCCCGCCGCGATCCATGTCACGCCCGAGGCAGCCTGCGGCGGCCCCCTCGCCCGCCTGCGCGACGGCGATCTCGTCCGGCTGGACGCCGACGCGGGAACCCTGACCGCCCTCGTCCCCGATTTCGACGCCCGGACCCCGGTGACCGCCGACCTTTCGGCCAACGAACACGGGATCGGCCGCGAGCTTTTCGCCGCGTTCCGCCGCAATGTCGGTTCCGCCGATACCGGGGCGGCGCTGGTCCTTTAGCCCGGAACGCCCCCGGCCCGAAATGCGCCTCCGGCGGGGATATTTTAACCAGACTGAAAGGATCGAGAGAGAGAGTGCGAATACGGTACAGGCGGGGACGCCGATGACCGTCCAGTGTGAAAGGCCCCCCGCCTCCCCCCGTGCAAGCGGGCCCGCGGCGGGGGGTCCGCGCCACCCCTCTCTTGCCCTTTCATTCTGGCCCAAATATCCCCGCCGGAGGCTCCGCATCATCCGCATCCCCGACGCCGGGGCCCAGAAGGAGCCTGACAAATGACCCCCGCCCAGCAATCCGCCGAAGCTGCCCGGATCTGCCGCCTTGCCCCGGTCGTCCCGGTTCTCGTGATCGACGACCTTGCCCAGGCCCGGCCCCTGGCCGAGGCGCTGGTCGCGGGCGGTCTGCCCGCTCTGGAGGTCACGCTGCGCACGCCCGCCGCCCTGGACGCGATCCGCGCCATGGCCGAGGTGCCGGGCGGCGTCGTGGGTGCGGGCACGCTGCTGACCCCCGCCGATGTCAAGGCCGCCAAGGCCGCCGGCGCCCGGTTCGGCGTCAGCCCGGGGGCCACCGACCGGCTGATCGCCGCCTGCGAGGATGCGGGCCTGCCCCTCCTTCCCGGGGCCGCCACCGCGTCCGAGATCATGGCGCTTCTGGAACGGGGCTTCACGGTGCAGAAGTTCTTTCCCGCCGAACAGGCCGGGGGCGCGGCCTACCTGAAGTCGATCGGCGCGCCGATCCCGCAGGTCAGCTTCTGCCCGACCGGGGGGATCAGCCTGGCGCTGGCGCCCGGCTACCTGGCGCTGCAGAACATCCTGTGCGTCGGCGGCAGTTGGGTCGCGCCGAAGGACGCGATGGCCAGGGGCGACTGGGCCGCGGTCACCCGGCTGGCGCGCGAGGCGGCGGCGCTCGGCCGCTGATCCCGACCCGTGCCGCGCGGCCGCCGCGGCGCTTGGGATCGGTCGGCGCGGCCAGCGCCTCGGTCAGGACCGCCGTCATCGGATGCCCGGGCGCGTCCGCCCCGTAAACCGCGATCAGCGCCCGCGCGGCCTGCGCGATCGGGGCCCCGACCGGCATCGACAGCGCCCAGTCCAGAAAGATCGACCGGCATTCATCGGGGGTGATCCCCTCGATCCGGTAGCTTTCCCGCACCAGCCCCTTGGGATCCGCTTCACCCAGCTCCATCGCCCGCCTCCCCATCGATCACGTCCCCCAGCAACCGCCCGACCGCTCGGGCGGCCGATCTGGCCCCGTCGTCCAGCGCCGCCGCCAGCGCGAGCGGATCGCGGTGACCCGTCTCGCGCAGAACGAAGGCCCGCGCGCCTTCGCCCAGGGTCGCAAGGTCCAGCGCCCCCCCGGTCAGCAGTCGCGCCGCCGCATGCAGGCGCCAGTGCAGCCTGTAGCCCGCAACCAGTGCCTGCGCGTCTGTTTCCGGCAAGATCCCCCCCGTCCCCGCCGCAAGCTGCGCCGCGACCTCGCGCGCGGGGCTGCCTGCCAGCAGCGCCACCGTCTGCGCTGCCAGCTCGATGTCCATCGTCCGCCCCGGCCCGTTCCGCGCGTCCCAGGCCCCCTCGGGCGGCTTTGCCGCCTGCAGCCGGGCGCGCATCGCGGCCACATCGGCCCGCACCGCCCCCCCCTGCCCCTTCACCGGCAGAAGCCGCCGCCGGAAGGCCTCGACCTCACCCGCAAGCCCGGCCTCGCCCGCCAGCACCCGCGCGCGGGTCAGCGCAAGATGTTCCCAGGTCCAGGCCTCGGTTTCCTGATAGGCGGTGAAGCTGGACAGGCTGGTCGCCACCGGCCCCTGCCGCCCGGACGGGCGCAACCGCATGTCGACCTCGTAAAGCCGCCCCTCGGGCATCGGCGCGGTCAGGGCGGTCACCAGCCCCTGCGTCAGCCGCGCATAATAGGGCCGGGTCGCCAGCGGCCGCGGCCCGTCCGAGCCTTCGGCCCCGTCCGCGTCATAGATGACGATCAGGTCCAGGTCCGACCCCGCATTCAGCCGCCGCGCGCCAATCGAGCCCATGCCGACCACCACCGCACCGCGCCCCGGCATCGGCCCGTGTCGGGCAGCGAAATCCGCCGCGACCTCGCGCCAGATCACCGCCACCACCGCCCCGGCAAGATCGGCATAGGTCCGGCCCGCCTCGACCCCGTCGGTCAGCCCGCGCAGATGGTGCACCCCGATACGGAAGTGCCATTCCTTCATCCAGCGCCGCGCCGCGTCCAGCCGTGCCTCGTAATCGCCCGCCAGCGCCAGCCGCGCCGCAAGGTCCGCCTCCAGCCCGGCCTGCCCCGGCCAGTCCCCCCAGAAACTGCCGCCGATCACCCCGTCCAGCACGCCCGCGTTGCGCGACAGATACCGCGCCAGCCCCGGAGCCGTGCCCGCAATGTCGACGATCAGTTCGACCAGCGCCGGGTTGGCCTCGAAAAGCGCGAAGATCTGCACCCCCGCTGGAAGCCCGGCCAGAAAGCCGTCCAGCGCGACCAGCGCCTCGTCGGGATGCGCCGCCCGCGCCAGTTCGCGCAGCAGCCGGGGCTTCAGCCGCCGGAAGATCGCCTGCGCCCGGTCCGACCGCAGCGCGGGATAGCTTTCCCAGCCCCGGGTGATGGCGCGCGCGGTGTCGGAAAGCTCGGGCGCCGCTTCGGCCTCGCCAGGCGCGAAGAAGCCCTCGGTCAGCCGGTCGGTGCGGCGCAGCCGATCCAGCAGGTCGCGGCGGAAGTCCGCGTCGGATTGGCCGCAGAAGGCCGCGATCCGGGCCACAGCTTCGGCGGTGGCCGGCAGGGAATGGGTCTGGGCATCGTTCACCATCTGCAGCCGGTGCTCGACCTCGCGGTGCGCGCGGTACAGCCCGGTCAGGTCCTCGGCCACCTCGGGCGGGATCCAGCCTTTCGCCGCCAGTGCGGCCAGCGCGCCCACGGTGGTGCGGTCGCGCAAGGCGAGGTCGCGGCCCCCGGCGATCAGCTGCCGGGTCTGGGTGAAGAACTCGATCTCGCGGATCCCCCCGGCGCCCAGCTTGAGGTTGTGGCCCTCGACCGCGATCCGGCCGTGCAGGCCCCGGTGGTCGCGGATGCGCAGCCGCATGTCATGCGCGTCCTGGATCGCGGCAAAATCCAGGTGCTTGCGCCAGACGAAGGGGGTCAGCCCCTTCAGGAACCGCTCCCCGGCCGCCAGATCCCCGGCGCAGGGCCGCGCCTTGATATAGGCCGCGCGCTCCCAGGTGCGGCCCTCGGCCTCGTAATAGGCCTCGGCCGCCGCCATCGACAGGCACACCGGCGTCACGCTGGCATCGGGGCGCAGCCGCAGGTCGGTGCGGAAGACATAGCCGTCGGTGACGTCCGACAGGATCGCCGTCATCCGCCGGGTGACCTTGATGAAGGCGGCGCGGGCCTCCTGCTCGGCCCCTGGATAGCGCGTCTCGTCAAACAGGCAGACCAGGTCGATGTCCGAGGAATAGTTCAGCTCCCCCGCCCCCATCTTGCCCATGGCCAGCGCCACCATGCCCCCGGCAAAGGCCGCATCGTCGGGCCTGGCCCCCGGCAGCCGCCCGCGCCGGATCTCCTCGGCCACCCCCGTGGTCAGCGCCAGCTCTACCGCCCGGTCGGCCAGCCGGGTCAGCGCGTCCGTCACCCCCTCCAGCGGCCAGACCCCGCCCAGGTCGCACAGGGCCGCCACCAGCGCCACCCGCCGCTTGGCCTGCCGCAACGCGACCGGCAACGCATCCGGCGCGCCCGCGCCTGCGGCGGTCAGCACCGCGTCAAGGGCTCCTTCGGGATCTGCCACCGCTTCGGCAAGCCAGTCCGCCTCGCGCAGGATCAGCCCGCGCAGATAGGGGCTGCACGCGGCAGAGGCGGCGCAAAGCGCGGCGACCTCCGGCGCAAATCCGGGCAGGGCCGCGCGGATATCCGCTGCGGCCGCAGGGTCATGCGCCAGCGGCAATCGGCGGATGCGGGCGGCAAGGCTCATCCCGCGACCTTGCGGCGGCCGGTCCCCAAGGTCAATCACCGCCCGCCTCCACCCCGGCCGTGCTTGCTTCTTGCGAATTGCGCCACGGGCGCGCAAACGGGGCGCCGGCCTGCGAAACCTCCGCTGACCGGGCCAGGGAGCAGCCTGCACGCGCAAAGGCGCGACCGAAGACCTTCGCGCGGCACGCGCCCGATCCTGCACCCCGGGCGACGGGCTTGACCTCGCGATGTGAAATAGTTTTACATACCCCTTGAAAGCCAGCCCGCGACGCTGCATGTTCCCTCATGTGAACAGACTTCACATCAACCGGAGACCGCCATGTACACCACCACCGACACCGCCCGGCCTGGCGGAATCCGCAATGCCTTTCGCCGCGCCGAGGCCTGGATGGACGCGCGCGGCAAAGGGGCCTGGATCGCTGCGATGATCCTGGGCTTCATCCTGTTCTGGCCCGTTGGCGTCGCCCTTCTGGCCTACATGATCTGGGGAAAACAGATGTTCTCACGTTCCTGCAGCCACAGCCGCCACCACGACCACGCCGCCCAGTCCTGGGGCCGGTCCGGCTTCCACGCGGCGCAGACCACCGGCAATGTCGCCTTCGACAGCTACAAGGCCGAGGCCCTGCGTCGCCTTGAAGAGGAACAGGCCGCCTTCGAGGCCTTCCTGCAGCGGCTGCGCAACTCCAAGGACAAGTCCGAGTTCGATGCCTTCATGGAAGATCGCGCCCGGTCCAACGCCGCCCAGGATGCGGCAGAAGCCCCGGCGGCGCCCGGCGGTGCCGCTGAGACCCGCCCGGGCGAATACTGATCCCGGTGCCGCAACCCGCCCCCTTCCGCCGCACGCGGCAGGGGGCGCTTCGATCCCGCGCCCAGTCATCCAGCTTGTCATCCAGCTTGTCGTCCAGCTTGTCGTCCACTCGGCGCTTGGCGGAACCGCAATCGCTTGCTAGGGTTCGCAGCAAACCTGCGATCCGGACCCGATGCGCCACACCCTGCCCCTCACGCCCCAGTTCTATGTGACGGCGCCGCAGCCCTGCCCCTACCTGCCGGGCCGGATGGAGCGGAAACTCTTTACCGCGTTGCAGGGCGAACAGGCGCAGAAGCTGAACGACAGCCTGTCCAAGCAAGGCTTCCGCCGCAGCCAGAACGTGCTGTATCGCCCGTCCTGTGCCGAATGCTCGGCCTGCCTGTCCGCCCGCATCCGGGTTGCCGACTTCACCCCCTCGCGCACCCAGAAGCGCATCCTGAAACGGGCCGAGGGGCTGCGCCGCAACGCGACCTCGCCCTGGGCCACCGAAGACCAGTTCACCCTGTTCCGCCGCTACCTTGACCAGCGCCACGCCGATGGCGGCATGGCCGACATGGACATCTTCGAATTCGCCGCGATGATTGAGGAAACCCCGATCAAGTCGCGCGTCATCGAATATACCCAGGCCGCCGGACCGGCCCAGCGCGACCGCAGCCTTGCCGCCGTCTGCCTGACCGATGTCTTCGACGACGGGCTAAGCATGGTCTACAGCTTCTATGATCCCGACCTGTCCGCGCTCAGCCTTGGCACCTATCTGATCCTCGACCATGTCGCGATCGCGCGCGAGGCGGGGCTGCCCTATGTCTACCTGGGCTACTGGGTGCCGGGCAGCCGCAAGATGGGCTACAAGGCCGGCTTCACCGCGGTCGAGATCTACAAGAACGGCGCCTGGCAGCCGCTGGGCGACCCCGACCAGCACGACGCCGACCTTCACCCGCTGTCGGTCGATCCGATTGCCGAACAGGTCGCCCGGATCAGCCTGCCCGACAGCCGGTCCTGACCCCGGTGGCGCAGCGCATCTCGGCCCTGGCGCTGGTCGTGCCCGACTATGACGCCGCCATCGCCTTCTACGTCGGCACGCTGGGCTTCCGGCTGACAGAAGACATCGACCAGGGCCGCAAACGCTGGGTGACGGTTGAACCGCCGGGCGGAGGGGCGCGCCTGCTTCTTGCCCGCGCCGAAGGCCCGCAGCAGGCGGCGGCCATCGGCAACCAGGCCGGCGGGCGGGTGTTCCTGTTCCTGCAGACGGAGGATTTCGCCCGCGATCACGCCGCGATGCTGGCCGCCGGGGTGATCTTCGAGCAAGCCCCCCGGCATGAGGCCTATGGCAGCGTCGCCGTCTGGCGCGACCCCTTCGGCAACCGCTGGGACCTGATCGGCCCTATCCGCGCTGGCTGAGGATAACCCCCACCGCCATCAGCACCATGCCGGCCACCCGCTGCAGCGACACCGGCCGTGCGGCCAGCCCCATCAGCCCGGTCGCGTCGATCACTGCCGCTGACACAAGCTGGCCAAGTAGCACGAAAAGGATCGCGTTCGCCAGCCCGAAGCGCGGGGCGACAAAGGTGATCGTCAAGATGTAGAAGGCGACAAGACAGCCGCCCAGAAACAGGACCGGCGGCTGCCCCGGCACCCGGGCCAGCGCCGCCTGACCGCCGCTGACCAGCAGCACCGCCAGCGCCGACAGCAAGGCCACGCTGAACAGCACCACCCCCGCCGCAACCGGCGAACCGATCCGCTGGCCCAGACTGGCGTTGAGCGCGGCAAGAACCGGAATCCCTATTCCCGCCGCGATCATCAGCGCGGCATGGCGCAAGCCGTCATCCATCGGCCCGTCTCAGGCTGGCCCGATACTCGGCGACCGGCAGTCCGCCCACGCCCCAGTCCGCCATTTCGACCTCGTCGATGACGACAAAGGTCGTGGCCGGAGATTTCTGCAGCACCTTGACCAGAAGCCCGGTCACGCCGGCGATCAGCTCGGCCTTCTGCTCAGAGGTCGCACCCTCGCGGGTGATCTTGATGTTGACGTAAGGCATGTCAGCCCTCCTGTGCATAATGGAACACTTTTGCGATGATCTGCCAGCGCCCGTCCAGCTTGATAAGCGTCAGGAAATCGGTGAAGTTGCGCGCGCCGATGCTGCACCGCACCACGGCACGGGCGGTGACCGGGCCGGCAAAGTCGATCGAGACGATCTCGTCACGCCGGGTCTCGCCGCGCGTAGCGGGCGAAATCCGGGCATCGACCTCCGGAAAATACGCGGCCATGTCGCGATACAGCAAGGTCCCGTCGGTCACGCAGACATAATGCGCCTTGGGATGGAACACCCGGCCAAGCCGCTGGGTGTCGCTGTGGTGCAGTCCATCAAAGGAGATGCCGACCACCTCTCCGATGGCGTCGAAATCAGAAGTCTCTGCCATTTCAAGCCGCCAGACCTTCGAAGCGCATCACCTGCTTCACGGCCGGGCGCTGGGCGACCCGTGCCATGAAAGCCGTGACATGCGGCCAACGCGACAGCGCGATCCCGGTCATGTTCGCCCAGTTCGCCACGACGAAGGCATAGGCATCCGCAATGGTGAAATCGGATCCGGTGGTGTGAACGCGGCCGTCCGAAAGGCAGCCCTCCAGCCAGGCAAGCTTGTCCGCAACATTCCGCCGCGCCGTCTCTTTGGCAGCGTCACTGGATGACGGGTCGAAAAGCGGCCCGAAAGCGACATGCAACTCGGTCCCGAGGAAGTTCAGCATCTCGTTGACCCGCGCGCGCGCCATCGTGCCGGCCGCCGGAGCAAGCGTCAGATCGCCGGCACGGTCAGCGATGAATTGCAGGATCGCCGGACCTTCGGTCAGGATCTCGCCCTCGACTTCCAGCGCCGGAACCTTACCCTTGGGATTGATCGCCCGGTATTCCACGCCGGCAGCGGTCTTGCCCGCGGTGTCCACCTGCTCGACGCTGAACCGGGCGCCGACTTCGGTCAGCACGATATGCGAGGCCATCGAACAGACGCCCGGCTTGATATAAAGTTTCATGGGTGCGCTCCTTGAATCATAACCCTGCGGTCAGGTAGCGCGTCCGATAACCTTTGGTAACCTGCCAACTTGCGGTAACCGGCAGAATGCAGTATCCGGCCGGTAACCGGGAAGACAGACATGCCTCTCAAGCGTCGCAAGAACCGCACTCCACATCCGCTTTGCCCCTTGTCACAGTGCATGGCCTTCATCGGCGGGGCCTGGACGCCGAACATCATCTGGTACCTCTCTTCCGGCCCCCGCCGCTTCTCTGAACTGCGGGCCGATATCGCCATGGTTTCGGCCAAGGTGCTGACCCAGCGCCTGCGCGAGCTGCAGCAGAACGGCGTCATCAGCCGCAGCGTGTTGCAGACCTCGCCGCCTTCGGTGGAATACACGCTGACACCGCTGGGGGAGGAGTTCCGGCCGGTGATCCACGCGATCGTCGACCTGGGCCACCGGCTGAAGTCGCGCGTCTTCGAAGCGGCCCCCGATCGTGCGCCCGATCGTGCGCCCGATACGGCACCTGACCCACAAGCCCTCGCCAGCTGATCCTTCGGATTTGGTGTCCGGCCGCCCCAAATGGCAACGACCGCCCCTTGCAGGGCGGTCGTTCCCGGTTGCTTCGATCCGTAATTAGCCGCGCGGGCGGTTGCGGATCATAAAGGTGTCGAACGTATACTCGGCCACCTGGTTCCACAGGTTCGCCTCGTTGCGATAGGCCTCCTGGCTGGCCCAGATGCTCTTGAAATCGGCATTTTCGGCCGAGAGCGTCGCATAAAGCGCGGTCGCCGCCGCGAAGGCCGCCGTCATCACGTCTTCCGGATAGGGCCGCAGCTGTGCCCCGCCCGCGATCAGCGAGCGCAGCGCCGCCGGGTTGCGCGCGTCATACTTCGCCAGCATGCTGACGTTCGCCGTTGCCGAGGCCGAAGCGATGATCGCCTGATAGGCCTTGGGCAGCTCGTTCCACTTGGCCAGGTTGATCATGAAATTCAGCGTCGGACCACCTTCCCAGAAGCCGGGATAGTAGTAGAAGGGCGCCACCTTGTTCAGGCCCAGCTTCTCGTCGTCATAGGGGCCGACCCATTCCGCCGCATCGATGGTGCCGCGCTCCAGCGCCGGGAAGATCTCGCCGCCCGGAATCTGCTGCGGCACGACGCCCAGCGCCTCCATCACCTTGCCGCCCATGCCGCCGATGCGCATCTTGACGCCCTGCATGTCGGCCAGGGAGGTGATTTCCTTGCGCCACCAGCCGCCCATTTGCGCGCCGGTGTTGCCGCCCGGAAAGCTGTGCAGCCCTTGCGTGTTGTAGAAGGCATTCATCATGTCGATGCCGCCGCCATGGTAGTACCAGGCGTTGATCCCGCGCGCATTCAGGCCGAACGGCACCGCGGTGCCCAGCGCGAAGGCCGCGTTCTTGCCCCAGTAGTAGTAGCTGGCGGTATGGGTCATCTCGACCGTGCCCGAGGCCACGGCGTCGGCGGCCTCCGGCATCGGCACGATCTCGCCGGCCGGGAAAGGCTGGATGGTGAAATTGCCGTCGGTCGCCGCCGAGACGATGGCCGCGAGTTCCTCGGCGCCGCCATAGATCGTGTCCAGCGTCTTCGGGAAACCCGAGGTCAGGCGCCAGTTGATCTTCGGCATCGCCTGCGCCAGCGCCGGGGCGGCCAGCCCTGCTGCAACCGATCCCACGGCGGCGGTGGTCAGAAAGTTCCGTCTTTTCATAGGTAGTCCTCCCGTTTTTGGTGTCAAAGTCTTCTTGTTGATGTCGTTCAGGGCGTTACCGGGGCCGGGGCCACGGCTGGACCAAGATCTAGGTCCAGTGCCGGCAGTTCAAGATCCGGCATCGGGATCAGGTCAAGTTGCTCGGTCACCGTGGCGGCATCCAGCAGCACCTCTTCGGCGATGAAGCTGTCGACGATGCCGGGGAAGGTGATGATCAGCGCCACCAGGATCAGTTGCAGGATGATCCAGGGGATCGACCCGAGGTAGATGTCGCGGCTTTTCACCTCGGGCGGGGCGATCCCGCGCAGGTAGAACAGCGCAAAGCCGAAGGGCGGGTGCATGAAGGCGGTCTGCATGTTCACGCACAACAGCACCCCCAGCCAGACCAGGTCGATGTCCAGCGCCACCGCCGTCGGAATCAGCAGCGGCACGACGATGAACACGATCTCGAAGAAATCGAGGAAGAAGGCGATGAAGAAGATGAAGATGTTCACGAAGATCAGGAAACCGATCCGCCCGCCGGGGATGCCTTCCAGCATGTGCTCGATCCACTTGCCGCCGTTCACCCCCTGGAAGACCAGGCTGAAGACCGTGGCGCCGACCAGGATGAAGATCACCATGGCGGTGATCCGCATCGTCCCGTCCGAGGCCAGCCAGACCATGTTCCAGCTGAAGCGCCGGTGTGCTACGGCCAGAAGGATCGCGCCGACCGCGCCCATCGCCCCGGCCTCGGTCGGGGTGGCAAGGCCCATGAAGATCGTGCCAAGCACCAGGAAGATCAGCACCAGCGACGGCACCATGCCCCAGGCCAGCTTGGACGCCAGTTCCATCCCGCGCAGGGTCCGGGCCTCGGGCGGCAAGGCGGGCACCTTGTGCGGCTGGAAGATCGACACCAGGAAGATGAACCCGGCGAACAGCGAGACCTGCGCGATCGAGGGCCCGATGGCGCCGATATACATGTCGCCGACCGGCACGCCCAGCTGGAACGCCAGCACGATCAGCACCAGGCTTGGCGGGATCACCTGGGTGATCGTCCCCGAGGCCGCGATCACCCCGGTGCCGATCTTCATGTCGTAGCCGTATTTCATCATTATCGGCAGGCTGATCATCCCGATGGCAATGACCGACGCCGCCACCGTGCCGGTGATCGCCCCCAGGATCGCGCCGACGAAGATCACCGCATAGGCGATCCCGCCCGGCACCGGCCCGAACAGCTGGCCGAAGCCTTCCATCAGGTCCTCTGCCAGGCCCGATTTCTCCAGCACCACCCCCATGAAGGTGAAGAACGGAATGGCCAGCAGCAGATCATTCGACATGATCCCGAACACCCGCGCCGGCAGAGCCTGCAGGAAGGCCAGCTCGAAATATCCGACCTCGATCGCGATGAACCCGTAAAACAGGCCCAGCGCCGCCAGGGAAAAGGCAACCGGAAAGCCCAGAAGCAGGAAGGCGATCAGCCCCGCGAACATGGCCGGAGCCAGCCATCCGTATTCCAGCATCAGACGGTCCTTCCGGTCATTGCTCGGGCTTTTCGTAAGACATGTCCAACTCGATCACCCCGCGCAGCGCGGCGATCCGGCGGATGAATTCGGCGATCCCCTGCATCAGAAGCAGCGTGAAGCCCAGCGGCAGCAGCGCCTTCACCGGCCAGACCGGCAGCCCGCCGGCATTGGCCGAGGTCTCGCCGGCGACAAAGCTGCCCCAGGCCCAGGGAATGCCCATCTCCAGCATGATGACGCACAGCGGGAAGAAAAAGACGGTAAAGCCGAACACGTCGACCCAAAGCTTCTTGCGCGCCGACAGCGCGCCATAGACCAGATCCACCCGCACATGTTCGTTCAGCCGCAACACATGCGCCGACCCCAGCAGGAAGATCCCCGCGAACATCTGCCACTGGATCTCGAGAAATGCATTGGAGGACAGGTCGAACGCATAGCGCGACAGCGCGTTCAAGGCCGAGATCAGACAGGCCGCCGCGACCAGAAGTGCCGCCAGCACCCCGAAAGCGCGAGTCACGCGATCAATGCCGGAAGCCAGCGACAACAGTCCCTGCACGATGACACCTCCCCTGAGCGCGGTCTTCTTTTGCGACCACTTGTCGTATATGTGCGACATGCCGCCGATCATTGCAAGTCGGACAACCGCATGATCCACCGCCGCCGAAGCGTATTCCGTTCCGGTCTTGATGCCGGCCTTGATGCCGCTTCTGAAAAGGTCCGCCAAGGGCGGTACCGTCTCGATCGGCGGTAACTGGTAAAAATTTGTTACCAATAGCCGCCCTTCGCTGTCAATCCCCTTCGCTGCAGAGAAGCAGGTTGACCGCCTTGCCGCCGCGCGAAACATTGGCCGCGATCAAAATCGCCGTGGATCAGGGGGGTGGCCGATGTTCAGCTATGTCTCGCTTGGCACCAGCGACCTTGACCGGGCGGTGCGCTTCTTCGATGCCGTCCTTGCCCCGCTTGGCCACGCCCGGCTGGCCGAGGGTGACGCGGGCGCAAGCTCGGCCACCTGGGGCGCCGATGATCCCGGCCCGCATCTGTGGGTGACCCTGCCCTTCGACGGCAATCCGGTCTCGGTCGGCAATGGCGCGATGGTGTCGTTCCTGGCGCAAAGCCGTGCGGCGGTGGATGCGTTCCACGCCGCCGCCCTTGCCCATGGCGGCACCGACGAAGGCGCGCCGGGCCTGCGCCCGCACTATGGTGCCAGCTTCTACGCCGGCTATGTCCGCGACCCCGACGGCAACAAGCTGAACGCGGTCTGCTACCGGCCCGAGTCCCGCCGTGCGGCGTCCGGCTTTGCGGCGTCCCGCCGTGCGGCGTCCGGCCGTGCGGAATCAGCCTGACCCTAGCAGTACCGAAATGGGCGAAAGTTGCGCAGCGCACCCGACTTTCGCAAGAAAAGTTCAAATTTACCGGGATGAAACGACATTTTCTGTTTGCAAATCCGGTTGACGCCCGGCATACCCCGCCCTAGTCTTTCGACCGAACCGGAAAGGGTGCCGCCGTGGCCGCTATTCTTGACCTCGTAGGAAGGACGCGCATGGGCCGGTGACGGTTTGACCCAGCAAGGTTCCCATGCGCCCCCGAGATGAACTCCGGGGGCTTTTTGTTGCGCTGAAAGGAAAGACAGATGTCGAAGCAGATGACCGGTGCGAAGATGGTGATCCAGGCCCTCAAGGACCAGGGGGTCGAGGTCGTCTTCGGCTATCCGGGCGGGGCGGTGCTTCCGATCTATGACGAGATCTTCCAGCAGAACGACATCCGCCACATCCTTGTGCGCCACGAACAGGGCGCGGTCCACATGGCCGAAGGCTATGCCCGCTCCACCGGCAAGCCCGGCGTGGTGCTGGTGACCTCTGGCCCCGGCGCCACCAACGCGGTGACCGGCCTGACCGACGCCCTGATGGATTCGATCCCGCTGGTCGTCCTCACCGGCCAGGTCCCGACCTTTATGATCGGCACCGACGGGTTCCAGGAGGCCGATACCGTCGGCATCACCCGGCCCTGCACCAAGATGAACTGGTTGGTGAAGGATACCGCGAAACTGGCCGAGACGATCCACCAGGCCTTTCACGTCGCTACGCATGGCCGCCCCGGCCCGGTCCTGATCGACATCCCGAAGGACGTGCAATTCGCCACCGCCGACTACACCCCCGCCGAAAAGGTGAAGATCAGCCACTACCAGCCCCGGACCGAGGGCGACCCGGCCCAGATCGCCCGCCTGGTCGAGCTGATCGAAGCGGCCGAACGCCCGATCCTGTATACCGGTGGCGGCGTGATCAACTCCGGCCCCCGCGCCAGCCAGCTTCTGCGTGAGCTGGCCGCCGAGACGGATTTTCCGGTCACCTCCACCCTGATGGGCCTTGGCTCTTACCCGGCCAGTGGCAAGAACTGGGTCGGCATGCTGGGGATGCACGGGCTTTATGAGGCGAACCTTGCGATGCACGGCTGCGACACGATGATCAACATCGGCGCGCGCTTCGACGACCGGATCACCGGGCGGATCAAGGATTTCTCGCCCAAGTCGCGCAAGGCGCATATCGACATCGACCCGTCGTCGATCAACAAGGTCATCCGCGTGGATGTGCCGATCGTCGGCGATATTGCCCAGGTGCTGGAAGAGGTGCTGCGCCAGTGGCGCGCGCGCGGCAGCCAGACCAACAAGGGCGGTCTGGCCAAATGGTGGGCGCAGATCAACGACTGGCGCGCGGTGAAATGCCTGACCTACAAGAACTCCGACACGGTGATCAAACCCCAGCACGCGCTGGAACGGCTTGAGGCGCTGACCCGCGGCCATGACCGCTATATCACCACCGAAGTCGGCCAGCACCAGATGTGGGCCGCGCAGTTCCTTGGGTTCGAAGGTCCGAACCGCTGGATGACCTCCGGCGGGCTTGGCACCATGGGCTACGGCCTGCCCGCCAGCATTGGCGTGCAGATCGCCCATCCCGACGCGCTGGTGATCAACGTCGCCGGTGAGGCGTCCTGGCTGATGAACATGCAGGAAATGGGCACCGCCGTGCAGTTCCGGGCGCCCGTGAAGCAGTTCATCCTGAACAACGAACGCCTCGGCATGGTGCGCCAGTGGCAAGAGCTTCTGCATGGTGAGCGGTATTCGTCGTCCTGGTCGGAATCCCTCCCCGATTTCGTGAAACTGGCCGAGGCCTTCGGCTGCAAGGGCATCCGCATCGACGACCCAGCCGATCTGGACGAAGCGATCAAGGAAATGCTGGCCTACCCCGGCCCGGTGATCTTCGACTGCCGTGTGGAAAAGCACGAGAACTGCTTCCCGATGATCCCCAGTGGCAAGCCGCATAACGAGATGCTTTTGGGGGACGCGGATACCCAGGGCGTGATCGGGGCCAAGGGGGCGGTGCTTGTTTAGGGTTGTAACGGTATAGTTTCGACACCATAATGGATGTGGACTTCGAGCTCGACCCGGTCAAAAGTGCGACCAACCGCGACAAGCATGGCATCGACTTTGTCGAAGCGCAGGCGTTGTGGATGGTTTGGGGCTGGGAGCAACCGTCACCTTTCCTGAGCGAGATGCGGCTCCGACGAACTGCAGCTTGTGAAGGGAAGGTATGGACCGCTGTCTATACATTGCGCGGCTTGCGTATCCGGCTGATCTCGGTCCGCCGGGCAAGAGAGAAAGAGGTAGAGGGCTATGAACAATCAATCCTTGAAGGCCCCGGAACGGATCTGGAGCCATGACGGCACCAAATCGATCACCGTCGAGGAATTCGACAAGATGTTCGACGACGGCAGCGACGAGATCGACGATTTCATCGACCCGACCAAAGGCAAGCTGGTGCCGCCGGCCTTCAAACGCGTGAACGTCGACTTTCCGCCCCTCATGGTCCGCGATCTTGATGCCGTCGCCACCGCGCGCGGCGTCACGCGCCAGGCGCTGATCAAGATGTGGCTTGCCGACAAGCTGGACGAACACCGCCGCAAGGCCCCCCAAGACGCCGCCGAATAGGAACGCCCATGTCAGCCCTGAACATCAAGAAAGGCTCCACGAGCCACTCCGCCTATGACCTCCGCTCGGGCAATTCCGAGGTGGAGGAATCCCACACCCTTGCGGTGATCGTGGAAAACGAACCCGGCGTCCTGGCGCGGGTGATCGGCCTGTTCTCCGGGCGCGGCTACAACATCGACAGCCTGACCGTCGCGGAAGTCGACCACACCGGCCACCGCAGCCGCATCACCGTCGTCACCCGTGGCACGCCGCAGGTGATCGACCAGATCGAGGCGCAGCTGCGCCGGATGGTGCCGGTGCATGACGTGCATGACCTGACCGCCGAGGGGCCAAGCGTGCAGCGCGAACTCGCGCTCTTCAAGGTCGCGGGCAAGGCGGCCGCCCGGGTCGAGGCGCTGCAGCTGGCCGAGATCTTCCGCGCCAATGTCGTCGACAGCACGCTGGAAAGCTTTGTCTTCGAGATGACCGGCACCCCGGACAAGATCGACGCTTTCGCCGATCTGATGCGCCCCCTGGGCCTTCTGGAAATCGCCCGTACCGGTGTCGCGGCGCTGTCGCGCGGGGTGTGACGCCAGCGGGCGCTCATCCCTTGCTTGCGCGCGGTCTTCGCTGCAGCGAGGCGTAGCGATGAGCACCCGCAAGGGAGCGAAGAGCGGCCCGTCAGGTACCCGTAAACTTCGGCGCGCGCTTTTCCTGGAACGCGGCCACGCCTTCGCGAAAGTCGGCCGACGCGCCGCACTGGCCCTGCAGCCGGGCTTCGACCGCCAGTTGCGCTTCCAGCGGCTGCTCGAAGGCGCCCCGCAGCGCCTGTTTCAGCGCGCCGTAGGCGCCGGTCGGCCCGGATGCCAGCTGTGCGGCCCGCGCCGCCACCACCCCGGCAAACCGGTCGTCCGGCACCGCTTCCCAGATCATCCCCCAGGCCTCGGCCTTGGCCGCGCTGACCGGTTCCGCCAGCAGGGCCGCCCCCATCGCCCGCTGCAGCCCCACGCGGCGCGGCAGGAAACTGGTGCCGCCCGCATCCGGGATCAGCCCGATCCGGGTGAAGGCCTGGATGAAGACCGCGCTTTCCGCCGCAATCACCAGGTCGCAGGCCAGCGCGAGGTTCGCCCCCGCACCCGCTGCAACCCCGTTGACCGCCGCGATCACCGGGACCGGGGCATCCACGATCGCCCGGATCATCGGCACGTATTCCCCGTTCAGCACCGCCTCGAACCCGGCCGCGTCCAGTCCCGCCGTATCGTCCAGGTCCTGGCCCGAGCAGAAGCCCCGCCCTGCCCCGGTCAGCACGATCACCCGTGCCGACCAGGCCGCGTGCAGCGCCTTGGTCAGGGCGGCGCGCAGGCCCCGGTTCAGCGCATTCATCCGGTCCGGCCGGTTCAGCGTGATCGTCGCCACGCCACCGGCCTCATGCGCCGTGATCCAGTCATCCGCCATTCCCGGCCCTCCGCCATCGCTGCGCGAGCCTAGTCCGACCCTCCGCCGCTGCGCAGCCCGAACGCCACGTCACTCCTTCAGGATTTCGCGCAGCCGCGCCTCCTCGGCCTCCGAAAGCGGCGTCTCCGCCATCTTGCGCCGCCGCTGTGCCGCCACGGCCAGCGCCAGGCCCGACAAAAGCAGCGCCGGCCCGGCCAGCCACAGCACCAGCGTCGACCCCTCGGCGCGCGGGTTGAACAGCACGAACTCGCCATAGCGCGCGACGATGTAGTCGACGACCTCGGCGTCACTGTCCCCCGCCACCAGGCGCTCGCGGATGATTAGGCGCAGGTCGCGGCTGATCGGGGCGCTGCTGTCGTCGATCGATTCGCCCTGACAGACCGGGCAGCGGATGTCGCGGCTGATCACGCGCGCCCGCGCCTCAAGGCCGGGATCGGCGAGCATCTCGTCGGGCTGCACCGCCGCCACCGGCGTCGCCAGCACCAGAAGCGCCAGCCCCGGAAGCGCCAGCCCCGGAAGCGCCAGGATGCAAGGTCGGCAATCTGCCCACCATCGCCCGGGGCGCCTCATTCCGCCGGCACCCCGACGGGCAGCCGCTTCACCGCTCCCGCCGCCACGCGGTAACGCCGGTCGCTCAGGCTGAGCAGCCCGCCAAAGGCCATCAAGAGGCAACCGCCCCAAAGCCAGTTGGCGAAAGGCTCGATATAGCTGCGCACCGCCCAGCCGCCCGACTTCTGCCGGTCGCCCAGCACGATATAGACATCGCGCAGGAAGCCGTAGTCGATCCCCGCCTCGGTCGTGGGCATCCCGGCCACCGGGTAGAACCGCTTTTCCGGGGTCAGCACCGCCACCGGACGCCCCTGGCGCAGCACGGTCACCGTGGCCATGGTCGACAGATAGTTCGGCCCCTCGACCTCGTTGACCGCATCCAGCCGCACCTCGTAGCGGCCCAGCGGGAAGGTCTCGCCGACCGCGACCACGCGGATGTCCTCGATCTTCCAGGCCAGCATCGCTGCGACAGCGAAAGTCGTGATGCCCAGCCCGCCATGCGCCACCGCCTTGCCCCAGTCGGCGCGCGGCAGCCGGGTCAGCCGGGCCAGCCGGGTGCCCGCGCCGTCGCGCCCGGTCCGCGCCCAAAGGTCGGTTGCCGCGCCAAACAGTACCCAGGCCCCCAGCGCCAGGCCGACCGGACCCAGCGCGGTGCGCCCGGTCTGCACGGCAAAGGCCAGCGCCCCCAGCGCCAGCGCCAGGACCAGCGCCGGCACCAGGGCGCGAAAGCTGCGGGACAGGGCGCCGCGCTTCCAGGCCAGCATCGCCCCGGGCGGCAGGATCAGCGCCAGCGCGACCATGAACGGCGTGAAGGCCGCGTTGAAGAAGGGCTCGCCCACGCTCAGGCTGCGACCCAGCGCCAGCTCGGCGACCAAAGGCCAGATCGTGCCGATGAAGACCACGAAAGCCGCCACCGCCAGCAGGATGTTGTTGGCCACCAGCGCGCTTTCCCGGCTGACCACCGCGAAGATGCCCTTGGCCTCCATCGCCCCGGCCCGCAGCGCGAACAGGACCAGCGCCCCCCCGGTAAAGACGCCCAGGATCATCAGGATGAACACCCCGCGCTCGGGGTCATTGGCGAAGGCATGCACGGATGTGATCACCCCCGACCGCACGATGAAGGTGCCGATCAGGCTGAACCCGAAGGCCAGGATCGCCAGAAGCACGGTCCAGGCCTTCAGGCTTTCGCGCTTTTCCACCACGATCGAGCTGTGCAAAAGCGCGATCGCCAGAAGCCAGGGCATGAAACTGGCGTTCTCCACCGGGTCCCAGAACCAGAACCCGCCCCAGCCCAGCTCGTAATAGGCCCACCAGGACCCCAGGCCGATGCCAATGGTCAGGAAGATCCAGGCCGCGAGGGTCCAGGGCCGCACCCAGCGGCCCCAGGCGGCGTCGATGCGGCCTTCGATCAGCGCGGCCACGGCAAAGCTGTAGGCCATGCTCAGGCCCACATAGCCAAGGTAAAGGAAAGGCGGATGGAAGGCGAGGCCGGGATCCTGCAGCAGCGGGTTCAGGTCCTGCCCGTCCAGCGGCGGCGCGGCAAGCCGCCAGAACGGGTTCGAGGTCAGCAGCAGGAACAAAAGGAACGCCACCCCGATCATCGCCTGCACCGCCAGCACCCGTGCCCGCAGCCGTATCGGCAGGTTCCCGCCCCAGACCGCCACCGCCGCGCCATACAGCGCCAGGATCAGCACCCACAGAAGCAGCGACCCCTCATGGTTCCCCCAGGTGCCCGAGATCTTGTACAGCAGCGGCTTTTCGGTGTGCGAGTTCGACACCACCACCGCCAGCGAGAAATCCGAGTTGACGAAGGCCCAGGTCAGCGCCCCGAAGCTTGCGGCCACCAGCAGCAGCTGGATCAGCGCCGCCGGCCCCGCCAGCGCCATCAGCCGCCCGTCGTTCACCTGCGCGCCCCAAAGCGGCAGCGTCGACTGCACCAGCGCCACCATCAGCGCCAGGATCAGCGCGAAATGCCCAAGTTCGACGATCATCGGCCGCTCCCTCTTTGACCCATGATAGGCTGTTGTGGCACCCGGGGGAAGAACCTGCGCCCTTCGGTCGCGCAGATCGGGCGCGCAGATCGGGCGCGCAGATCGGTCTACGACCCGGCGTTTCGCCGGTTCCCGCCTGCCGAACCCGCCGGATTGCCGGTTGCCACCGACAGAGGCCTTTCGCTACACCACACCCAGGAACGGAGAGCCCCATGCCCAAGACCATCCTGATCGGCGCGCCCATCGACACCGGGCAAAAGCGCCCCGGCTGCCTGATGGGCCCCGCCGCCTACCGCGTGGCCGGGATCGCCCACGAGGTCGTGTCCGAAGGCCATGGCGTCGAGGACTGGGGCGATCTTGCCCTGCCCGACCTCAAGCCGCTCACCTCGCCAAACCCGGCCGTGCATCACCTGGCTGAAACCGTGGCCTGGGCCGAGATCCTGGCCGACCGGGTGGATGACGCGCTCAGCGCGGGCGGCTTTCCGATCATCCTGGGCGGCGACCACTCGCTGGCGCTTGGCACCGCCGCCGGCGCCGCCGCCTTCGCCAAGCGGCAGGGGCGGCCGCTGTTCCTGCTCTGGCTCGACGCGCATTCCGATTTCCACACCCCCCTGACCACCACCACCGGCAACCTGCACGGCACCCCGCTGGCCTACATCGCCGGACGTGAGGGGTTCGACGCCTTCCCCCCCTTCCCCGCCCCCGTGCGCGCAGATCGCATCTGCATGTTCGGCATCCGGTCCGTCGACCCCGCCGAACAGGCCGCGATGCAGGAACGCGACATCCACGTCAACGACATGCGGGTGATCGACGAGCGCGGCATCGTCGCCCCCCTGCGCGAATTCCTGTCGAAATGCCGCGCCGAAGGCGGCATGCTGCACGTCTCGCTCGACGTCGATTTCCTGGACCCCACCATTGCCCCCGCCGTCGGCACCACCGTTCCCGGCGGCACCACGCACCGCGAAGCGCATCTGGTGATGGAGCTCCTCCACGAATCCGGCCTCGTCACCTCGCTTGACCTTGTCGAGCTCAACCCCTTCCTCGATGACCGCGGCATGACCGCCCGCCTGATGGTCGACCTCGTCGGCTCGCTGATGGGCAAGAAGGTCTTCGACCGCCCCACTCGTTCGAAGTAATGGGGTCCAAATGATGCTGAACCTCGTCCCTTTCGTCTCGGTCGACCACATGATGAAACTGGTCCACCACATCGGCATCGACCGCGTCCTGATCGACCTAGCGGCCGAGATCGAGGCCGACTTCCTGCGCTGGCCCCAGTTCGACAAGACCCCGCGCGTGGCCTCGCATTCCGATGTCGGCGTGATCGAACTCATGCCCACCTCGGATGGCGAGACCTACGGCTTCAAGTATGTGAACGGCCACCCCGAGAACATGAAGCAGGGCCTGCAGACCGTCACCGCCTTCGGGTTACTCGCCGATGTCGCCACCGGCTACCCGCTGCTTCTGTCGGAAATGACGATCCTCACCGCGCTGCGCACCGCCGCGACCTCTGCCATGGCCGCAAAATGGCTGGCACCCAAGGGCTCCACCACCATGGCGCTGATCGGCAACGGCGCGCAGGCCGAGTTCCAGGCCCTCGCCTTCCGCGCCATCTGCGGCATCACCGAAGTGCGGCTTTACGACATCGACCCCGCCGCGACCGCGAAATGCGTGCGCAACCTCGCCGGGCGCGGCCTGACCGTCACCGCCTGCCGCACGGCGGAAGAGGCGATCCTTGGCGCGCAGATCATCACCACCGTCACCGCCGACAAGCAGTACGCCACCATCCTGACCGACAACATGGTCGGGTCCGGCGTCCACATCAACGGCGTCGGCGGCGACTGCCCCGGCAAGACCGAGCTGCACCGCGACATCCTGCTGCGTTCCGCGATCTTCGTCGAATACCCGCCCCAGACCCGGATCGAAGGCGAAATCCAGCAGCTTCCCCCCGAACATCCGGTGACCGAGCTTTGGCAGGTCATGGCCGGCCAGACCCAGGGTCGCACCAGCGCCGATCAGGTCACGCTCTTCGATTCAGTCGGCTTCGCGATCGAGGATTTCTCGGCGCTCCGTTATGTGCGGTCCAAACTGGCGGAAACCGGCCTTGGCACGATGCTCGACATGATCGCCGACCCCGACGATCCGCGCGATCTTTTCGGCATGCTGCTGCGCTCGGCCTGATCCTCCAGGCCCCCGATTTCTTCGAAGAAATCGGACCGGAGCCTTCAAAGGCTCCGAAGCGGAGTTTTCGAAAACTCCGCCCCCCTCAATGCACCCGGAACTCGCCCACCACGTTGCGCCACTCCCCCGGCGCAATAAGCTTGCGATGGGTGAATTTCACCGAATGCAGAGGCCCCTCGATGTGCCCCTGCCAGAATTCGATGAAGCGGAACAATTCCGGGTAATCCGGCGCCAGATCATACTCCTGCCAGATGAAGCTGTTGAGAACATGAAGGTAATCCGGCATCCGGTAGTAAAGCTCGGCCGTGGTCAGCCCGTAGCCCTTCAGCATCCGTTGCGTCTCGCTTGCCTGCATCGAAAAGCCCCTTTCCAAGCTCCCCCAGACCCGAGTCTGCCTGATTCCGCTTAACTTTCAATGAAAACAGTATGTTGTCACTCCTCCTTCATGGCTGCCAGCGCTCGGCGAACCCGCCATTGCACCCCATAGCTTGGATGGTGTAGTCTGCCGACAGCTACATCTTGACCCAAGACGACAGGCGGACCCACCCTTGGCCGATATCCCGGAAGACACTGACAAGACAGAAGAAACCCCGGATCGCCCCGTCGCACCAAGCGTGCATCATGGGCCCCAGATCGACATCGCGGCCGAGATGAAGACCGCCTATCTCGACTACGCGATGAGCGTGATCGTCTCGCGTGCCATTCCTGACCTGCGCGACGGGCTGAAACCGGTCCACCGCCGCATCCTGTTCGCGATGCACGAAAGCGGCAACAGCCACGACAAATCCTATCGCAAGTCTGCCCGGCCGGTCGGCGACACGATGGGGAAATACCACCCCCACGGCGACTCTGCGATCTACGATGCCCTCGTCCGCATGGCGCAGCCTTTCAGCATGTCGCTGAAACTCCTTGATGGGCAAGGGAATTTCGGGTCGATGGACGGCGATAACGCCGCCGCCATGCGCTATACCGAAGTGCGGATGGACAAGCCCGCCGCTTTCCTTCTGGCCGATATCGACAAGGAAACCGTCGATTTCCAGGACAACTATGACGGCAAGGACCGCGAACCCACCGTCCTGCCGGCCCGCTTTCCGAACATGCTGGTCAACGGCGCGGGCGGCATTGCGGTCGGCATGGCCACCAACATCCCGCCGCACAACCTGGGTGAGGTGATCGACGGCACTCTGGCGCTGATCGACAACCCCGACATCTCCATGGAACAGCTGATGGAGATCATCCCCGCCCCGGATTTTCCAACCGGCGCCCAGATTCTTGGCCGCTCCGGCGCAAGGAAAGCCTACCTGGAGGGTCGCGGCTCGGTCATCATCCGCTCGAAAACCCATATCGAAGAGATCCGCAAGGACCGATGGGCCATCGTCATCGACGAGGTGCCCTATCAGGTCAACAAAGCCACGATGATCGAAAAGATCGCCGAGCTGGTGCGCGAAAAGCGGATCGAAGGGATCTCGAACATTGCCGACGAATCCGACCGCATCGGTGTTCGCGTGGTGATCGAACTGAAGCGCGACGCCACGCCGGATGTGGTGTTGAACCAGCTTTTCCGCTTCTCGACCATGCAGGTCAGCTTCGGCTGCAACATGCTGGCGCTAAACGGCGGCCGGCCCGAGCAGCTGACGCTGCGCGATTTTCTAAGCTATTTCATCAGCTTCCGAGAAGAAGTTGTTGCCCGTCGCACCGCCTTTGAACTGCGCAAGGCGCGCGAGCGCAGCCACGTCCTCTGCGGCCTCGCCGTCGCGGTCTCGAACGTGGATGAGATCGTCCGCACCATCCGCGCCTCTGCCGACGCCGCCGAAGCGCGCGAAAAGCTGATGACCCGCCGCTGGCCCGCCCAGGACATTGCCCAGTATATCAAGCTGATCGACGACCCCTCGCACCCGATCAACGATGACGGCACCTACAACCTCTCCGAGGTGCAGGCCCGCGCGATCCTCGATCTGCGCCTGCAGCGCTTGACCGCGCTTGGCGTCAAGGAAGTCACGGACGAGCTTGAGGAACTGGCCCTCAAGATCAAGGACTACCTGGATATTCTGGGCAGTCGCGACCGGATCATGGCGATCATCTCGGATGAGTTGCGCGAGGTCAAAGCCCTCTTCGCCGTCCCCCGCCGGACCGAGATTGTCGACTGGTCCGGCGACATGGAAGACGAAGACCTGATCGAGCGTGAGGATATGGTCGTGACCATCACCTCCGGCGGCTACATCAAGCGCACGCCCCTGGCGGAATTCCGATCACAGAATCGGGGCGGCAAGGGTCTGGCCAGCATGGCCACCAAGGACGACGATGTCGTCACCACGCTCTTCGTCGCGAATACCCACACCTGGCTGCTGTTCTTCACAACCGACGGCATGGTCTACAAGCTGAAGACCTGGCGCCTCCCCCTCGCGGGCCGCACCGCCAAGGGCAAGGCCCTGGTCAACATCCTGCCGATCGACGGGGGAGTCTCCATCGCCGCCCTCATGCCCGTCGACGTGCCCGAGGAAGACTGGGCCACCCTGCAGATCGTCTTTGCCACCTCTGACGGCGACGTCCGGCAGAACGACCTCAGCGACTTCACCAACGTCATGCGCAACGGCAAGATCGCGATGAAACTGCCCGACGGCATCACCCTGGTGAACGCCGCCATCGCCGACGACCAGGATGACATCATGCTGGTCACCGAGGCCGGCCGCGCCATCCGCTTCTCCACCACCGAGATCCGTGTCTTCAAATCGCGCGGCTCCACCGGCGTGCGCGGCATCCGCCTGGGCGAGGGCGACCACGTCGTCAGCATGTCGATCATCCGCCATTTCGAGGCTGATCCGGCGGAACGCGAGGCCTATCTCAAGCAGCGCCGCCTGATGGCCGGGGTGACCGAGGACGAGGCGGATGACGAGGAAGAAACCGTGGCCCCAGGCCAGCTTAGCCCCGAACGCTATGCGCAGATGTCGGCGGCGGAAGACCTGATCCTGACCATCACCAAAGGCGGCTCCGGCAAGCTCTCCTCCTCCCACGACTACCCGGTCCGGGGCCGGGGCGGCATGGGCGTCAAGGCGATCTCGCCGGGCCCGCGCGGTGGCCGCATCATCGCTTCCTTCCCCGTCACGCCCTCCGACCAGATCATGCTTGCCACCTCCACCGGCCAGTCGATCCGGGTGCCGGTCGACCAGATCAGCTTCCGCTCGCGGTCAGCGGGGGGGGTAAGGGTGTTCAACGTCGCCGCCGACGAAGAGGTGGTGTCGGTCGCGCGCGTGGCGGACCAGGGCGATGAGGAGACTTGAGCTCGGGGCTTGAAAACACGCTTGCTGCCCTTGCGGCGGCGGGCGAAACCACCACCTACGGCGACCTCGCGCGCCACCTCAACCTGCGCATGGCCGATCTCACCGCGCAGCTTGAGGCGCTGATGGAAACGGACGCGGCGCAGGGAAAACCCTTCCGGGCCGCCCTCCTCCGCCAGCGCCTTTCTCCCGAAGGTCTCCCCGCCCCCGGCTTCTTTCAGAAGGCTGCCGAACTAGGCCACCCGACCGACGATCAAGCCAGTTTCATCGCCGACCAGCGACGCCGCCTGCGGGGTTGACTGTGCGCCAGCGCGTAGCGTACCTGCAGTTCTGGCGAATTTGCGCGATCATGCCGATGTGCAACATGCAGCCATCCGGCTTCGATCCGGTCAGCAACACAGAGAGACCCCATGGACCAGCTCAAGACCTTCGCGCCGCTTGTGGCCCGCATTTTCCTCGCCATCATGTTCATCCCGGCTGGCCTGTTCAAACTCGGCGATGTTGCCGGCTTCACCGGCTATCTCACCTCAGGCGGCCTGCCCGCTTTCCTTGCCTGGCCGACGATCATCTTCGAGGTTGCCCTTGGCGTCTCGATGCTGGTGGGCTTTCAGGCACGCTACATGGCGCTGCTCGGCGCAGGCTTCTGCCTGCTTGCGGCATTCCTTTACCACTTTGTCCCCGCCGATCAGATGCAGATGACCTTCTTCTTCAAGAACCTCGGCGTTGCCGGTGCCTTCCTGATGATCTTCGCCCACGGTCCTGGCAAGCTGGCGCTTGACAAGGCCTGACCGCAACCGCCGGGGGCCACCCGCCCCCGGCTTTCCTTTTCCGCCGAACCCGCCTACATCGGCGACATGACCGAACCTCTTCACATCATCGGTGGCGGCATGGCGGGCGCCGAGGCCGCCTGGGCCGCCGCAAACATGGGCGTGCCCGTGGTGATCCACGAGATGCGCCCGCAGGTGAAAACCTTTGCCCACCGCACCGGCGACCTGGCCGAGATGGTCTGCTCCAACTCCTTCCGGTCCGACGATCACGAACAGAACGCGGTCGGCCTTCTCCATTGGGAAATGCGCACCGCAGGCGGTCTGGTCATGGAAATGGCGGAAAAGCACCGCCTTCCGGCAGGCGGCGCCCTCGCCGTAGACCGCGACCCTTTCGCCAGATCGGTGACCGAGCGTTTGCGCGCCCATCCCCTGATTTTCGTCGAAAATCAGGAACTTACCGCGCTTCCCACATCCGGCCACTGGATCATTGCCACCGGCCCCCTGACCAGTCCGGCCCTCGCCCAGGCGATCAGATCCGCCACCGGGGCCGAAGCACTCGCCTTCTTCGACGCCATCGCCCCCATCGTCTATGCCGACAGCATCGACATGGACACCGCGTGGATGCAGTCGCGCTATGACAAGGGCGAGACGGAAGACGAACAGAAGGCCTACATCAACTGCCCGATGACCCGTGACGGGTATGAGGCCTTCATCGACGCGCTTCTGGCGGCGGAAAAGACCGAGTTCCATGAGGGCGAGACGGCAGGCTATTTCGACGGCTGCCTGCCCATCGAGGTCATGGCCGAACGTGGCCGCGAGACCCTCCGCCACGGGCCGATGAAGCCGGTGGGCCTGACCAATGCGCACAATCCGACGGTGAAACCTTACGCCGTCGTCCAACTGCGCCGCGACAACAAGCTGGGCACGCTCTATAACATCGTCGGCTTCCAGACCAAGATGAAGTATGGCGCGCAAACCTCTGTTCTGAAGATGATTCCCGGCCTACAAGACGCCAGCTTCGCCCGGCTTGGCGGCATCCACCGCAACACCTTCATCAACGCGCCCACGCTGCTGGACGCGCAGATGCGCCTGAAATCCCACCCGCATATCCGCTTTGCGGGCCAGATCACCGGCGTCGAGGGCTATGTCGAATCGGCCGCAATGGGCCTTCTCGCGGGCCGAATGGCCGCAGCCCAGATCCTCGGGCACAACCTGCAACCACCGCCCCCCGAAACCGCGATGGGGGCGCTTGTCACCCACATCACCGGCGGGGCCGAGGCGAAGAGCTTCCAGCCGATGAACGTGAACTTCGGCCTCTTCCCCCCGATCGACGCGAAAGGCGGCCGCCGTGGCCGCACCGTCCGTTACAAGGCCTATACCGACCGCGCGAAGCAAGCCTTCACCGCATGGCTTGCGCAGTAGCCGCCCGCGTACCGGAAACCCCCGGCCCGGCCCCCGCGCCGGGGCCTCCCTTTCCCCCGGCGCGCCATGCGCAGAACGAGGTCCCGGGTCAGGCCCGGGACGGGGTTCCGTGTTCGTAACCCGCTTCGCCCCCAGCCCGACCGGCCCCCTGCACCTTGGGCACGCCTATTCCGCGATGCTTGCGCATGACATGGCCCGCGCCGCAGGGGGCCGGTTCCTCTTGCGGATGGAGGACACCGATCTTGACCGGTGCAAACCTGAATTCGACGCGTTGATCCAGGAAGACCTGACCTGGCTCGGCCTGCGCTGGGACGGCCCGATCCACCGCCAGGCCGACCATATCGCCCGCTATAACATCCGCCTCGAAGCGCCTGAGCACAAAGGCCTTCTCTACCCCTGCTCCTGCACCCGCTCCGACATCCGCGCCGCCCTCTTTGCCCCGCAGGAAGGTGTGGCCTTCAACGTCTACCCCGGCACCTGCCGCCACCGCGCGATGACCACGCGCCTTCCCGGCGATGCGCTACGCCTGAACCTCGCCGCGGCCTTCGCCGCCCTCGCTCCCGCCGATCTCAGCTTTGCCGAAACCGGCCCAGCCCATCCCGGCACCCACACCGTTGACCCGACCGACGCGCAGACCCGGATCGGCGACGTGGTCCTGTCCCGCAAGGGCGAAGACATAGTGGCCTACTTCCTCGCCTCCGCCTTCGACGATGCAAATCATGGCGTGACCCATGTGATCCGGGGCGCAGACCTATTCGACTTCACCCCGGTCCAGGTCATCCTGCAGCATCTCTTCGGCCTGCCCACGCCCGTCTACCACCACCACCGCCTGATTCGCGACGATCAGGGCAAGCGCCTGGCCAAGCGCGACGACGCCCGCGCGATCTCGAAATACCGGGACGAAGGGGCAACCCCCGCCGATATCCGCCGCCTCATCGGGTTACCAAATCCTTAACGTCCACAGGTCAAGTATTTGATTTTATTGATTTAGAATTCCTGTCCACCGTGGACAGGCTCCATGATCTCGACCTCCTCACCCCCCCGGACCGCCGTATAGAAACACGACCGCCGGTTCGTGTGGCAGGCCGGCCCCACCTGCTCGACCAGCACCAAAAGGGTATCCCGGTCGCAATCGACCCGCAGCTCCACCAGCCGCTGGTGATGCCCCGACGTCTCGCCCTTGACCCAGAACGCCCCCCGCGACCGCGACCAGTAGGTGACCTTCCCGGTCTCCAGCGTGGCCGCCACCGAGGCCGCATTCATCCAGGCCAGCATCAGCACCTGCCCCGAGGCATGGTCCTGCGCCACGCAAGGAATCAACCCCGCGGCATCATAGGTCAGGCTGGCGGGATCGAAAGGCATGGGCTTCTCCTTGGCAGCGGGGCCGCGCCGGACTACATACGGGGTCAGCCGGGGAAAATCCATGATCGACCGCGAAAGATGAGCGACAGCGACCTTCTCAGCCTCTACTCGGCCCGAATCCTGGCGCTCGCAGCCGATATCCCGCATCACGGGCGCCTGCCCGCACCGCAAGGCACGGCCAAGCGCCGCTCACCGCTCTGCGGGTCGACGGTGACCGTCGATGTCGTGCTGGAAAACGGCCGCGTCACCGACTTCGCGCAGGACGTGAAAGCCTGCGCCCTGGGTCAGGCCTCGGCGGCGGTGCTGGGCGCGGTCGTGATCGGCCGCAGCCTGGCGGACCTGCAGACCGCGCGCGACGGGCTGACCGCGATGCTGAAGGCGGCAGGCCCAGTGCCGCCCGCGCCCTTCGACGGCTATGAGGTGCTGCTGCCCGCCCGCGACTACAAGAACCGCCACGCCTCGATCCTGCTGTCGCTGGAGGCCGCCTGCGCCGCGATGGAAGCCGCCGAGGCCGCCACATAAAAAAACCGCCGCACATCCAAAGGGATGGCGGCGGCAGTAGCGCGTCTGGAAACGGCGGACGGCAGGCCAGAGGCCGGGGAAGGCCGTCACCCTTGGGGGACAGAGCGCGGGGCAGAAACGATCAAGTCAGGCCGGGCAAGGACAGCACGGCGAAGAGAAGCACGAACAGCGCGGCCAGGCCGGCCAGATCCTCGACCGCACCGCGCGGCGGGGTGGCAAGCAGGGTTTTCATCGCGTTCTTCATCGTGTTCTCCGTGTTTGTTGCCCGATTGTTCTCATATTTGGTTAACCATGTAAAGAACTTTAGAAGAACATTTGGGAACAAATGTGGATACGGCTCTTCGCTCCCGAGCGGGTGCTCATCGCGTTACCAAGGCGAAGACGCCCGTCAGGGCGGATGAGCAGCCCCTAGCCCACCGAAATCAGCTGGAGCGCGCGGTCCCGGTCCATCAGCCACAGAAGCGCCCGCGCCGCCTGTCCCCGTGGCCCGATCAGACCGGGATCATCGTGCAGAAGCTTGCGCGCATCCGACTGCGCCAAGGCCATCAGCGCGGCCTGTCGTTCCAGATCGGCCACCCGGAACCGGGGCAGCCCGGATTGTGCCGTGCCGATCAGGTCGCCCGCACCGCGCATTGCAAGGTCTTCCTCGGCAATGCGGAAGCCGTCCTCGGTGTCGCGGATGGTCGTCAGCCGTCGCGCCCCGGTCTCGTTCAGCGGCGGTTGATACATCAGCAGGCAGGTCGAGGCCGCGTCTCCCCGTCCGACCCGCCCGCGCAACTGATGCAACTGGGCCAGGCCAAAGGTCTCGGCCTGTTCGATCACCATGATGGTCGCGTTCGGCACGTTGACGCCAACCTCGATCACTGTCGTGGCGACCAGCACCTGCGTGGCGCCCGCGACGAATCGAGCCATCGCCGTGTCCTTGTCGGCCGGGGGCATCTGGCCATGCACCAGCCCCACCCGGTCGCCAAGCACGGCGCGCAAGCTCCGGAAGCGCTCCTCGGCGCTGGCATAGTCCACCACCTCGGATTCCTCGACGAGCGGGCAGACCCAATAGGCCTGCCGCCCCTCGGCCACTGCCGCGCGCAGATGCGCGACCACCTCGTCCAACCGCTCGGACGAGATCATCGCCGTCCGGATCGGCTTGCGACCGGCGGGTTTCTCATCCAGGACCGACACGTCCATGTCGCCATGCGTGGCCAACGCCAGGCTGCGCGGAATGGGCGTGGCAGTCATCACCAGCACATCGACCGCCGCCCCCTTGGCCCCAAGCTCCATCCGCTGCGCCACGCCAAAACGGTGCTGTTCATCCACGACTGCAAGGCGAAGATCTTGAAACTCAACGTCTTTCTGAAAGACTGCATGGGTTCCGACCAGAACGCCGATCCGTCCCGCCGCAAGATCTTCCAGCTTCATCGCCCGATCAGCCCCCCGGTCGCGACCGGTCAGAAGCTCCAGCCGCACCCCGGCCGCCCGGGCCAGAGGCGCCAGCCCCTCGAAATGCTGGCGCGCAAGGATCTCGGTCGGAGCCATCATCACCCCCTGCCCGCCGGCCTCGACCGCGATCAGCAGTGCCTGGAACGCCACCAGCGTCTTGCCCGAGCCGACATCCCCCTGCAAAAGCCGGTTCATCCGCACCGGCGCGGCCATGTCGGCGGCGATCTCGGCCACGCCCCGGACCTGCGCTCCGGTCGGCGCATAGGGCAGGCTTTCCAGCACCAGCGCGCGCAAATGACCGTCCCCGGTGCTGGCGACCCCCTTGCCCCGCCGCAGGCTTGCCCGCGCGATCGACAGCATCAGCTGATGCGCGAAAAGCTCGTCGTAGGCGAGCCGCAGCCGCGCCGGATCGGTGAGGGCCAAGCCCGCGGCAGCTTCGGGCGCATGGGCCCTGTGCAAGGCTTCGTCCCAGGAGGGCCAACGCTCGCGCTGCATCAGGCCGCTGTCGATCCACTCGCCCAGCCTGGGCAGCCGGGTCAGCGCCCCGGCAACCGCCTTGGCCACCAGCCGCTGGGTAAGCCCCGCGACCAGCGGATAGACCGGTTCATAGGAAGGAATATCCCCGGCCTCTTCGGGGCGCAGCACATGATCCGGATGGACCATCTGTGCGATGCCGTCGAAAAGCTCGACCTTGCCGGAAACCAGCCGCCGCTGCCCGGTCGGCAGCACCTTTTGCAGGTAGTCGGCGCGAGCGTGGAAGAACACCAGCTGAAACTCCAGCCGCGCGTCGCGGACCTGCACCCGGTACGGTTTGCCTTTCAAACGGGGCGGAAAATGACTGCCAACCTCGACCTCGACGGTCAGGGTTGCGGGCGGCAGCACATCGCGGACCGACCCGCGCAACGCCCGGTCGACGCCGGACTGCGGCAAGAGGTACAGCAGGTCCTTCGGCCTGGGAACGCCAAGACCCGCGAAAGCCGCGGCGGCCTTGGGGCCGACACCCGGCAGTGTCTCCAGCTCGGCGAACAGCGGGAACAACACCTCGGGGCGGGAATCGGGCCGAGAGTCGGGGCCGGACTCGCGGGGGCTCATCCGCCGATCAGCCGCAGCCAGGCATCTTCATCGATCAGCATGACCCCTAGCCGTTCAGCCTCCTTGGCCTTGGACCCGGACCCCGGACCGGCGACCACCAGATCGGTCCTGGCGCTGACACTTCCCGAAACCTTGGCACCCAAAGCCTCGGCCCGCGCCTTGGCCTCGGCGCGGGTCATCTTTTCCAGCGTGCCGGTGAAGACAACGATCTTGCCGGCGACGGGGCTGTCAACCGCGCCGCGCGGGGTGACAGGTTGCACCTCCAGCCCCTTGTATTCCATGCCATTTCCAAGAACGAGAGCGTCAATCGCGCCCCGCTCGGCCGGGTTCTGGAACGCTTCGGCCAGGCTTTGTGCCATGACCGTGCCGACCCCGTCGATCGAGGTCAATTCGGCCCATTCCGGGCTGCCCGGAACCGCTTGCGCCACCCCGGTCTCGAAAACCTGCCACGTCGCGTAATGCCGGGCCAGCAGCCCCGCCGCCACTTCGCCGACATGCCGGATGCCCAGCGAAAAGATCAGCCGGTCCAGCGGGATGGTCCGCTTTGCTTCGATCGCTGCGAACAGCTTTGCTGCGGAAACCTCCCCGAAGCCATCACGATTGCGCAGCTTCTGCAAGGGGTTGGCGGCATCTCTTGCGGCAAGCGTGAAAATGTCGGCAGGGGTCTTCACGGGCAAGAGGGGATCGTTGAAGAACAGCTCGACCTGCCTGACCCCCAGCCCTTCGATGTCGAAAGCACCGCGGCTGACGAAATGCTTCAGCCGTTCCACCGCCTGCGCCGGGCAGATCAGGCCCCCGGTGCAGCGGCGCACGGAATCGCCTTCCTCGCGGTGGGCGGGGCTGCCGCATTCGGGGCATTCCTCTGGAAAGACATAGGGTTGCGCTTCGTTCCTTCGCTCGGAGAGGTCCACGTCGGCAACCTTCGGGATCACGTCCCCAGCCCGGTAGACCTGCACCCGGTCGCCGACGCGGATATCCTTGCCGTTGCGGATCGGGCTGCCCTTCGCGTCGCGGCCGGCGATGTAATCCTCGTTGTGCAGCGTGGCATTGCTGACCACGACCCCGCCGACGGTCACCGGCCGAAGCCGCGCCACCGGCGACAGCGCCCCGGTGCGACCAACCTGGATGTCGATCCCCAGAAGCTCGGTCCAGGCCAGTTCGGCCGGAAACTTGTGCGCCAGCGCCCAACGCGGGGTTGCCGAGCGGAACCCCAGCCGGTCCTGCAAGGCAAGGTCGTTCACCTTGTAGACCACCCCGTCGATGTCATAGCCAAGGCTGGCACGCTGCGCCTCGATCAGCCGGTAGCGGTCCAGCAGCGCATCTGGCCCGTCACATAAAGCCGTCAGAGGATTTGTCTGGAATCCCAAGGCCTTGAGATGCAGAATTGCGTCGAATTGGGTGGCGGCAAGAGGTTCGGAAACCTCGCCCCAGGCATAGGCGAAGAAACGCAGCGGCCGACTTGCCGTGATGCGGGCGTCAAGTTGCCGCAACGACCCGGCCGCCGCATTGCGGGGGTTGGCGAAGGTCTTTTCGCCCGCCGCCGCCTGCCGTGCATTCAGCGCGGCAAAGTCGGCGTGCGACATGTAGACCTCGCCCCGGACCTCCAGAACCGCGGGTGCGCCGGTCAGGCGCTGCGGGATATCGGCGATGGTGCGGGCGTTTTCGGTGACGTTTTCGCCCACCTCGCCGTCACCGCGCGTGGCCGCCTGCACCAGAAGACCTGCCTCATAGCGCAGCGAAAGCGATAGCCCGTCGATCTTCGGCTCGGCGGTAAGGGCGAGCGTCCCGGAATGCCCGAGGAACCTGCGCAACCGGTCGTCGAATTCGGCAACCTCCTCAGCTGCGAAGGCGTTCTCAAGCGAGAGCATCCGCATCCGGTGCGTCACCTTGCCGAACCCGTCGGCCACCGGAGCCCCGACCCGGTCGCTTGGCGAATCGGCGCGCTTCAGGCTGGGAAACCGCATTTCGATCGCATGGTTGCGCGCCTTCAGCGCGTCATAGTCGGAATCGGTGATCTCGGGTGCGTCCAGCCGGTGGTAGGCCGTGTTCGCAGCCTGCAGCACCCGGGCAAGCCGGGCCAGTTCGTCCCGCGCTGCTGCTTCGGTCAATGCCTCGACCGGCTTTTCCGCCATCTCCACCACCCCCGGGATCCATTGATCCGAAGGTTAGGCGCGGGGCCGGTCAAGGTAAAGATCAGGCGCTGGCCACAAGCTTGGGTGCCGGCACGACGGCCGGGTCGCGCAGAACATAGCCCCGGCCCCAGACCGTTTCGATGTAATTCGCCCCGCCCGTTGCTTCGGCCAGCTTCTTGCGCAACTTGCAGATGAAGACGTCGATGATCTTCAGTTCGGGTTCGTCCATGCCGCCATAAAGGTGGTTAAGGAACATCTCCTTGGTCAGCGTCGTGCCCTTGCGCAGGGAGAGGAGTTCAAGCATCTGGTATTCCTTGCCGGTCAGATGCACCGACTTGCCTTCGACATCGACGGTCTTGGCATCCAGATTGACCGACACGCGCCCGGTCCGGATCAGCGACTGGCTGTGGCCCTTGGACCGGCGGATGATCGCATGGATGCGGGCGACCAGTTCCTCCCGGTGGAAAGGTTTGGTCAGATAGTCATCGGCGCCGAAGCCGAAGCCCTTGATCTTGCTTTCAGTATCGTCCGACCCCGACAGGATAAGGATCGGCGTTTCAACCCGTGACTGGCGGATCTGGCGCAGGACTTCATGCCCGCTCATATCCGGCAGGTTCAGGTCCAGCAGGATCAGGTCATAGTCGTAAAGCTTGGCCAGATCGACGCCGTCTTCACCCATGTCGGTGCAATAGACGTTCAGATTGGCATGCGTCAGCATCAGTTCGATGCTGCGCGAGGTCGTAGGATCGTCTTCCACAAGCAGGATGCGCATTTACCGGATTCTCCGCTCCATTTGCCTTCATCATTAACAACCTTGGGCAGCAATGGTTAACCGAGGGTTACTTTGCCAGAGGGAGAGCATGAAACAATCTAAAGTTGTCGATATTTCTGGATGGCCGTGACTTTCAGGCCCTGGTCGCCGTGCCGTTCGACTGCGCTGCGCCAGATCAGGAATTCTTCCTCGGACAGGCCGTAGCGTTCCAGCGCCTCAGACAGGGGCAGAAGGCCGAAGACCACGGCCTTGACCACCACGGCCTTGCGGCTGGCCACCCAGCGGCGGGTTTCGGCGGCGGGCAGATCTGCGCGGGTCAGAATGCTGCCGTCCGGCAGTTTCACCTGCCGCGGACCGTCAACACGTTTCAGGAACATGTGTCACCCCTTGCTCATTTCAGGGAAGTTTGCCCGATCAGGCTTAATCAAACCTGAAACGGGGGATTGAGACTGCGCGGCATTTTCATATATTGCGGGACATTCCCGATACCGGACCCCTGCCCGATGCCGCGCGACGTCGCCCTGAATTCCCTTGGCCTGCCGAAACCCCCGTCCCGGACGCGGGTCGTTGTCGCCATGTCCGGTGGTGTGGACAGCAGCGTGGTCGCAGCCATGCTGGCCGAGGAAGGCTATGACGTGGTGGGCGTCACGCTGCAGCTGTACGACCATGGTGCCGCCCTGGCAAAAAAAGGCGCCTGCTGCGCGGGCCGCGACATCCATGACGCGCGCCGGGTGGCCGAGACGATGGGCTTTCCCCATTATGTGCTCGACTACGAGAACACCTTCCGCGCGGCGGTGATCGAGGAGTTCGCCGACGCCTACCTTGCCGGCGCGACCCCGGTTCCCTGCATCCGTTGTAACGAACGGGTGAAATTCAAGGACCTGCTGGCCACCGCCCGCGACCTTGACGCCGACTGCATGGCCACCGGCCACTATATCCAGCGCAAGATGGGCGATCACGGACCCGAGCTGCACCAGGCCGCCGACGCGGCACGCGACCAGTCGTATTTCCTGTTCTCGACCACGCCCGAGCAGCTGGGCTACCTGCGCTTTCCGCTTGGTGACCTGCCCTCGAAGGCCGAAACGCGCGCCCTGGCCGCAAAATACGGCCTGCCGGTCGCCGACAAACCCGACAGCCAGGACATCTGCTTTGTCCCGAACGGCGATTATGCCGCGGTGATCGAGAAGCTGCGCCCCGGGTCGGCCGACCCCGGCCAGATCGTCGATCTTGACGGCACCGTGCTGGGCGACCATCGCGGCGTCATCCATTACACGGTCGGGCAACGCAAGGGGCTTGGAATTGGCGGTCTTGAGGCGCCGCTTTATGTGCTGCGTCTTGACCCGGCAAGCCGGCAGGTGATCGTCGGGCCGAAAGCCCAGCTTGCCACGCGGATCGTCCCCGTGCGCGAGATCAACTGGCTGGGGGATGCCCCGTTCGACAGCCGCGCCGAATGGCACCTGTCGGTCAAGGTCCGCTCGACCCGCCCGCCGCGCGAAGCGATCCTGCGCCCCACCGGGCCGACCACGGCGGAAGTGGAGCTGTTGTCGCCGGAGGACGGGGTCAGTGCCGGCCAGGCCTGCGTGTTCTATGCCCCCGAGGGCGGTCGGGTCCTTGGTGGCGGCTGGGTCTGGAAAGGAACACCGTCGTGAAGAAACTTGTTCTGGTGCTTGCGCTTGCCCTGCCGTTGCCCGCCCTTGGCGAAACCCGCGAAGAGCGGTTGACCGTCGCGCGGGACTATGTCGACCTTGCCTTGCAGGGCTTCGACATGGTGGCGGTCATCGACTCGCTGTCGCTGCCGATCCTGCAACAGGTGGCGGCCGGAGGGCAGACCCTGACCGAAGCGCAGGTGACCGGGATCCGCAAGCTTTATGCCGACACCTTCACCGAACCGATGACCGCCCTGATGCGCGACCAGTCCGAGATCATGGCCGACATGATGACCCTGGCCGAGATCACCGCGCTGCGCGACTTCTACGCGACCCCCGAAGGGCGGTCGGTCATGGCCAAGCTGCCGCAGCTGACGGCGGCGCAGCAACCCGGCGTGGCCCGTCTGATCGAAACGAAGATGGGTCCGCTGATGCCGCAGGTTCTGGCGATCATCAACGGCGAAGCGCCTCCAGCACCGACCGCGCAGCCCTGAGGCCGGGGGGGTCGCCTCCCTTGCCCAGCCGCGCCATCGTCAGGGCCATGGCGGCCTTCTGCGCGGCGCTGTCCGTCAGAAGCGCCTCCAGCGCCGGGACAATCCGGTCAGCCGTGCAGTCCGGCCCGATGAATTCCGGCACCACGCGCGTATCCGAGACCAGGTTGACCAGCGTTACAGTGTCGACCAGGGCCGCCCGGCGCATCAGCCACAGCGTCAGGGGGTGCATGTCATAGGCAATGACCATCGGGCAACGGTTCGCGGCCAGTTCCAGCGACACGGTGCCTGAAGCCGCCAGCGCCACATCCGCCGCCGCAAAGGCCGCGCGCTTGCGGTCGGCATCCTCGATTACCTCGGGCACCACCGGCCAGCCCGCAGTCATCTCGCGCACCAGCGCGGCCACCCCCCGCACGGTGGGCAGCAGGACCCGCAGGCCCGGATGCGTGGCCTGCAGCCGCCCGACGACCTGCCCGAAGACCGGGGCCAGCCGCGTCACCTCGCCCCGGCGCGATCCTGGCAGGACCAGCAGGACCGGCCGGTCGCCCTCGGCCCGTATCGTCGCCACTTCCCTCGGCGTGGCCAGCGGCTCGGCCACCACCGGATGGCCGACGAAATCACAGGTCATGCCGGCCGCGGTCATCAAGGGCGGCTCGAAGGGCAGCAGGGCCAGCACATGGTCGATCACCCGCGCCATTTTCGCCGCGCGCCCGGGTCGCCAGGCCCAGACCGACGGCGCGACGTAGTGGATCGTCCGCAGATCGGGGCGTGCAGCGGTGACGATCGCTGCCACCCGCAAGCAGAAGTCGGGCGAATCGATGGTGACCAGCGCGTCCGCCCCGCTGGACAGGGCTGCTTCGGCGGCCTCGCGAATGCGGCGCATCAAGGGAAGATACTTCGGCAGGACCTCGGCGATGCCCATCACTGACAGCTCTTCCATCGGGAAGAGGCTTTCCATCCCCTCGGCCTGCATCAAGGGCCCGCCGATCCCGGTGAACGTCACCGGGGCCAGCGACTTCAGCCCCGCCATCAGCGCGGCCCCCAGCCGGTCCCCCGACGGCTCGCCTGCGATGAGGAACAGCTTTAGCGGACCGCTCATCGCTGGACTTCGTCCGCTCTTCGCTTCGGCACCCCAAGCGAAGAGCGTCGCGCAGCAAGCGATGAGCCACCCCGGCTCATGCCCGCGCCCACAGGAACAGCCCCAACTCCCCCGCCAGCCGACGCATCTCGGCCAGATCAAGGCAGATCACCCCGCCCGCCTGGAACGCCAGCCCCCCAAGTCCCGCCGCCGCCACGGCGCGCAGGCTGTCCGGTCCCAGCGTCGGCAGGTCGATCCGCCGGTCCTGCCCGGGCTTTGCGGCCTTGTAGGCAAGCCCCCGCCCGCCCGCAGGGTCAGGCCGCAGGCCCGGCGTCAGCCCGGCAACCGCCGCCAGCATCGCATCTGTCCCTGGCAAGGCCTCGACCGCCAGGCACAGGCCCTGCACCACGACGGCACCCTGCCCCACGTCCACCGCCCCCAGCGCCGCGACGATCGCCGCGGCGCGCGTGGCATCCGCCTCGTCCCGCGCCGTGACCTTGCCCGCCAGCACCCCCGGCCCGGGCAACAGCGCCGGGGCCACCGCGTCGACCCCCGCCACGGTGAACCCGAATTCCTCGAACAGCGCGATCACCTCGCGCAGCGTCGCGTCATCCCCCGCCGCCATCGCCTGCATCAGCCGCGGCAAAAGCGATGCGGTGTCGGGATCCAGCAGGGCCGGGTCCAGCCGGGGCCGGGTCACCGCGCCGGCAAAGACCACCTCATGGACGCCCTCCCGCTCCAGCGCGCGCAGGAAAGGGACAAGCCGCTCGACGCGAAAGCTGAGATCGACGACCAGCCCGTCCGGCGCATGGCCTTCCATCGCGGTGACCAAGGGCTTGTCTGCCATTGCAGCCGCAAGGGCAGCCGGCAGCGCCCCGCGCCCCGCGATCAGCGCGGTTTTCACCGTCCGCCCTTCGGCGTCAGAAAACTGCGGTCGGACTTCGACAGGATGAAATCGGCGATCTCGCGCACCATCGGCGTGTCGGCCTCCTCGGCCAGGCGGCGGGCGCGGTCAAGGAAACTGCCATCTTCCTGCGCCAGGGTCTGGAACGCGGCTCGCAAGGCGGTGATCCCGGCCCGGTCCACGCCGCGACGCTTGAGGCCGACAAGGTTCAGACCGTCCAGCTCGCCCCTTGGTCCCTGCACGAGGCCATAGGGGATCACGTCGTTGGTCACCATGGTCAGCGCCCCGATGATCGCGCCTTGCCCGATCCGCACCCATTGGTGGATGCCGGACAGCCCGCCGACGATCACGTCATCGCCAAGCACGCAATGCCCGGCGACGGCGACATGGTTCACCAGGATCACCCGGTCGCCGATCTGCGCATCGTGGCCGACATGCGCGCCGGTCATGATCAGCACGTCATCGCCCACCCGTGTGACCCCGCCACCACCGTCGGTGCCGGTGTTCAACGTCGCCGCCTCACGGATGCGGACGCGCCTGCCGACGATCAGCCGGGTCCGCTCGCCGAGGTACTTCAGATCCTGCGGCACTTCTCCGACCGTGGCGAACGGAAAGATGGTGCTGTCATCGCCGATTTCGGTCCAGCCCGTCACCACAGCGTGGGATTTCACCGTGACCCGGCAGCCAAGGGTCACTTCCGGGCCGATCAGGCTGAAGGGACCGATCTGGCAATCCTCACCGATGACCGCGCCGGGTTCGACCGAGGCCGAAGGATGAATCCGGGCTGAACCGTGGATGGTCATGCCTTCGGCACGTCGAACATCGCCATGAAGGTCGCCTCGCAGGCAAGCTCGCCGTCGACCATGGCGCGGCCTTCGAACTTCCACACCCGTCCGCCACCGCGCAGGGCGCGGACATGCAGCTCCAGCACATCGCCCGGCACCACCTTGCGGCGGAACTTCACCCCGTCGACACCCATGAAGAACACCTTGGCGTTCCTGTCGACAAGGTCCATCGACAGGCCGACGAGAATGCCACTGGTCTGCGCCATCGCCTCGATGATCATCACGCCGGGAAAGATCGGCATGCCGGGGAAATGCCCCTGGAATTGCGGCTCGTTCAGGGTGATGCACTTGATGCCGACACAGGATTCGTTCAGCACGATGTCGCGGACCTTGTCGATCAGAAGGAACGGATAGCGGTGCGGAATGATGCGCTGGATCAGGTCCAGATCGGCGGTCGTCGCGAGGGCGGTATCCATGAAATCCCCTTTCCGGTCACACGGGGCCGGCATGCCATGGCCTTGAGCCGTTGCTATCAAGTCATTCCACGGGTGACAAGTTTCGGCGCGTGATCTACGGCGAAGAAGGCACCGGGGCGGGTGCGGGGTCGGGTGCGGGTTCCGCTGCAGGAGCCGGACCGCCGACACCAAGCGCGGCATCGACCTTGGCGATGGCGGCATCAGTGACGTCGATCGCCGACAGCGCCAGGATCATTGCCGACTTGTCGATCACCGCCACAGCCTTGCGTTCGACCAGAAGCTCGCCCAGCACGGGTACCACAGCGCGAAAGAAGTCCTGCCGGTCACTTTCGCGGTTGCGGGTCAGGTCGCGCACCTTGGCGTCCTGCTCGGACCGGATGCGGACCACCCGGGCATCGAAACCTTCGGCCAGTTTGGTGAATTCTGCGGCCGTCAGGGTCGCGCGCCGATCGGTCAGATCCTGTTCCTCGGCGACAAGCCCGGCCTCGATCCTGGCATTTTCGGCCTCCAGCGTCCGGGCCGCAGCGGTTTCGCGGGCCAGCACCGCCCGGCCGAACGCGGATTCGGTAAAAAGCCGCTCCTGGTCGATCATCAGGATCGGCGAGACGACCGGCGCGGGCAGCTCATCCTGGGCCGCCACGGGTGCGGTTAAGGCCAGAAGCACCGACATCAGCCCCAGGATACGGGCAAGGCTGTGCCCGGGTCTCATCTCAGAACTTGGTCGAGATCGTGAAGTCGAAGTTCTGTTCCCGGTCGTAGTCTTCCTTTTTCAGCGCATGGCTGAAGTTGAACCGCAAGGGTCCGATCGGCGTGTCCCAGAACACCGACAGGCCGACCGCCGCACGCGGAATGAAGCTGTCGTCTACCGGTCCACCCGCACCTGCGGTGTTGTCCAGGCTCCAGACCGAGCCGATGTCAAGGAAGGCGCCGCCGGTGATGCCGTATTCCTCGGGCAGGCCAAGCGGGAAGTCGGCCTCGAACCGCGCCGCGGCGAAGAGATCGCCACCCAGCGCGTCCTCGTTGACTGACCCAAGATCGCGCGGGCCGATTCCGTTCGGCTCGAAGCCGCGGATCTTGTTGCGGCCGAAGAAGCGTTCGGTCACCCGGCTTGAGGTGCCGCCGAACGAGTTGATCGCCCCGCCTTCGAAGATCGCCCGGATCGTGACTTCCTCGTTCAGCACCTTGGTTTCCGCCAGGGCAAAAAGGCTGGTCTCCAGGTAGTTCGTGTCACCGCCGAAACCGGCATAGTCCTGGCTGAAGCGCAGCAGCACGCCACCCTTGGGATTGAGGCCGGTGATGCGGTTGTCGAATTCGTAGGAATAGCCCAGCGCCAGGGTGCGCAGCGCCGGCACGTCGTCTTCCAGCTGCAGAATGGGCGAGCTGTCCGCCCCCACGTCCCAGAGCTTGTCCTCGGAATAGCGGATCTGCAGGCCAAGTTCGGACTGTTCGCCCACCGGAAAGCCAATGCCGCCGGTCACGCCAAGGTTGCGCGTCTTGTAGAAGGCGTTGTCGTTGTCCGAGGTGCGGTAGTACAGCCCGAAGCTCAGGCTCAGGTCGCGGCCCAGAAGCGCCGGCTCGGTGAAACTGAAGCTGGAGTTCTGGTTGTCCGACGCCGTGGACAGGTTCAACGACAGGCTTTGCCCGCGACCAAGGAAGTTCGATTCGGAGAACCCGATGTTGAACCCGGTGCCGTCGTTGACCGAATAGCTGAGACCCAGGCTTAGCGAGCCGGTCGGTTGTTCCTCGACATCGACGTTGACCACAACCTGGTCGGCGGCCGAGCCGGGTTCGGCTTCGACCTGGGCGTCGGCAAAGAAACCCAGCGCCCGGATGCGTTCCGCCGACTGGCGGATCTCACGCGGGTTGAAGGGGTCGCCTTCGACGGTGCGGAACTGGCGGCGGATCACCTGGTCCAGCGTCGTGGCGTTGCCTTCGATGTCGATGCGTTCGACGAAGACCCGCTCGCCCCGGACGATGGCGAACTGGACATCCACCGCCTGGCCGGCAGCATTGCGGGTGATCCGCGGTTCGACCCGCACGAAGTTCAGCCCTTTCTTGAGGGCCAGATTTTCCATCCGGGTGATGTTGTTGTCGATCAGCAGCGGCGAATAGGTCTGGCCGGTCCGGATCCGCTGCGCGGCAGCAAACTCTGCCGCATCCAGGCCTTCGATTTCGGACACCGTGCTGATCGCGCCGATGGTGTGCGGCAGGCCTTCGCGGATGGTGAAGGTGACGAAAGTGGCGTCCCGCTCGCGGCTGACCTCGGCGCTGGCGTCCAGCACCTGGAAGTCGATGAAGCCGCGCGACAGGTAGAACTCGGTCAGCACCCGCTTGTCGAGCTCCAGCCGCTCGGCGATGAAGGTGTCGCGCTGGACAAGGTTGCGCAGGAAACCGGCCTGCTTGGTTTCCAGCACCTGGCGCAGGCGCCGGTCGGAAAAGGCGCGGTTGCCGACGAAATTCAGCCGCTCGACCTCGACCACGCGGCCTTCGGTCACCTCGAACACCAGATCGACGCGGTTGTCGGCCCTGCGGATGATCTTGGGCGAAACGGTCGCGGCCAGCCGGCCCGACACGCGGTAGGTCTCGGCGATGGCAGCGGCGTCGGCTTCGGCCTGACTGGGCGAGAAGATCCGCAGCGCCTGGGACTGCACAAGCTCGGCCAGCTGTTCGTCCTTCAGCCGCTTGTTGCCCTCGAAGCTGATCACGTTGACGATCGGGTATTCCACGACCCGGATCACCAGCGTGCCGCCTTGCGGAACCATTTCCACCGATTCGAAAAGTCCCGAGTTCGCAATCCGCTGATACGCGTCATTCAAAGCTGCGGCGGAAACCTCTTCGCCGCGGGTGATTCCGGCATAGCTGATGATCGTTGCCGCATCGACCCGGGTGTTGCCTTCGATCACAACGTTCGAAAACGAAAAGGACTGCGCGAAGGCAGGTGTCAGGAACGGGGCGGAAGCTGTTGCCGCACCGATGAAAACCGCCGTGGCCAGAAGTCGGACCCCGGACCTTGGTCCAGAGCCGGCCCTGAACGACCGTTCCCAAGTCCTGCGGAAGGTCCCTTGCATCTTGCGTCCTCGTCCATTCTGGCATTTCGGTTTGACTATCGGGAATGCCAAGCTTTGTCAAAAGCCTGCGGTCCCTGTGGATAACTTTCCCACATCTTGTGCCTGCCCGCCCCCGGCCGCAGGTCCGGGATTGCCGACCTTGTGCTTGCCAAGCGTCAGACGCAGGTCAGGTCGCGGCTCAGCGCGAAGACCATCAGTCCGATCACCAGCGTCAGCCCGATCGACATCAGCACCTGCAGTGCGCGCTGCGACGGAGGGCGTCGGGTGACCGCCTCATAGGCGTGAAACACCAGATGTCCCCCGTCGAGGACCGGGATCGGAAACAGGTTCAGGATCCCCACGCCCAGCGACAGCACCGCCATCATGCCGATGAAGCTTTCCGCCCCGTTGCGCGCCGCGTCGCCCATCGTCTCGGCCATGCCGATCGCACCGGACAGGTTGCAGCTGCTGATCGCACCGCTGATCATCTGCCCCAGGCCCGTGAAGGTGGTCGTCGTCATCTGCCACATCTGGTCCAGCACCAGCGTCACCGTCTCCCAGGGGCCGGTCGCGCGCATCGCAGGCTCGAAGGCGAGGCCCGCGACAATGCCGATCTGGTAGCGTTCGACAAAGGCGCCGGTCTCGTCCTCGACGGTGCGGATGCGCGGGGTCAGCGTAAGGTCGAAAGTCTCGCCCGCGCGCCAGACGGTCAGCGCCACCGGCGCGCCCTTGCTGGCGGCGACGATGTCCGGAAGCTCGGCAAAGGTCATCACTTCCTGCCCGCCCGCGCGCAGGATCACGTCGCCCGCCAGAAGCCCCGCATCCATCGCCGCCGAGCGGATCACCACCTGCCCCACGACCGGCGCAAAGGGATGCGGCCCGCTGACGGTGATCTCTTGCCCGTCGCGCTGCACGCGGTAGTCGATGGCGGCCTTGGTCGGCAGGTCGCCCACCACCGTTCCGAAGGCGTCGCGGTCGGGGGTATCGATCCCGTCCAGCGCCAGGATCACGTCGCCGGCCTGCAGCCAGGCACCCGTGGTCGGCATCGCCCGCAAGGCGCCGACCGTCGGCTCTTCGCGCGGGATGCCAAGCGCCAGAAGCAGCCCGGCCAGCAGCACGAAGGTTAGGATGAAATTCGCCACCGGCCCGGCCGCCACCGTCGCAGCCCGTGCCCAAAGCGGCGCGCCAGCCATGGTGTGGCGCCGTTCGGCTGCCGACAGCCCCGACACATCGGCCTGCCGCACCGACGAGGCGTCGGCGTCGCCAAGGAACTTGACATAACCGCCAAAGGGAATCGCCGCGATCTGCCACTGGGTGCCGCGCCGGTCGCGCCGATTCCACAACACCGGCCCGAAGCCGACCGAGAACACCTCGGCATGGATACCCGACCAGCGGCCGACGATGTAATGCCCGTATTCGTGGACAAAGACGATGACCGACAGGGCCAGGATGAAGAAGAACAGGGTCCAGGCCGTGCCACCGACGGCTGCGAAGATATCCACTTAGCGGCTCCCTGCCCTTTGGCGCGCGATCTCGCCCGCCCGTTCCCTTGCCAGATGGTCCATCGCCAGCACATCCTCAAGGGTCATTTGCAGATTTGATCCGCCAAGCTGCGGGTCAAGGTGGTCAAGCGTCGCCTCGACCACGTCGCCCATGTCCATGAACCCGATCCCTCCGGCAAGGAAATGGTCCAGCGCCACCTCCTTCGCGGCGTTGAAGGCGGCCCCCGCCAGCCCGCGCCGGGCCATCACCGCGCGCGCCAGCCGCAGCGCAGGGTAGCGGGCAAGGTCCGGCGCGCGGAAAGTCAGCGTGGCGACCTGCGCCAGGTCCAGCCGCGCCACCGGCAACGCCGCCCGCTCCGGCCAGTTCAGGGCATAGCCGATGGAATGGCGCATGTCGGGCGCGCCCATGTGCGCCATGATCGCCCCGTCGCGAAAGCCGACCATCGAATGGATCAGCGACTCGGGGTGGATGATCACTTCGACCTGCTCCGGCGCGACCCCGAAGAATTCGCGGGTCTCGATGACCTCCAGCGCCTTGTTGAACATGCTGGCGCTGTCGATGGTGATCCGCTGGCCCATCGCCCAGTTGGGATGCGCCAGGGCCTCTTTCACCGTCGCCTTGCACAAGGCCGCCAGCGGCCAGTCGCGCAGGGCGCCCCCGCTCGCCGTCAGGATGATCCGCTCCACTGCCGCGATATCCTCGCCCGCCAGCGCCTGGAAGATCGCCGAATGCTCGCTGTCCACCGGCAGGATGCGCGCGCCCTGTGCGGCCGCCTCGGCCAAAAGAAGCGGTCCGGCGGTGACCAGGCTTTCCTTGTTGGCCAGCGCCAGCGTCCGCCCGTGCCGCAGCGCCCGGAACCCCGGCACAAGGCCCGCTGCCCCAACGATGGCGCTCATCATCCAGTCGGCGGGGCGATCGGCGGCTTCGGCAATCGCTTGCGGTCCTGCTGCCACCGCAACCCCCGACCCGGCCAGACGCGCACGCAGGTCCGCAAGACCCGACGCTTCGGCGCAGACTGCCACTTCGGCCCGCAGTTCCCGCGCCAGCTCGGCCAGGCGCGCGACATTGCGGCCCCCGGTCAGCGCCACCACCCGGAAGGCCCCGGCCCCACCCGCCCGGCGCAACAGGTCCACCGTCTGCTCGCCGACCGAGCCGGTAACCCCGAAGATCGAAACGCTGCGCATCAGCCCGGCATCCCTACGGGCAGCGGCAGGTCGATCAGCAGCCCCAGCAGCATCAGGACGACAATCGCCCCGATCAGCGCGTCGAAGCGGTCAAGCACCCCACCGTGTCCCGGGATCAGGGTCGAGGCATCCTTGACCCCGCAGCGCCGCTTGACCCAGCTTTCCCAGATGTCGCCCATCTGTCCGGCAAAGGCGATCAGCACGGACAGCGGAATCAGCGCCAGAGGACCGTAGCCTGCGACCCAGTAAGCCAAACCCGCCAGCGCCGCGCCCAGCCAGCCCGCGATGGTGCCGCTCCAGGTCTTTTTCGGGCTGACAGCGGGCCAGAACTTCGGACCGCCAAGGATCCGCCCCGCGAAATAGCCCATCACGTCCGATACGACCACGATCAGCACCAGCCACAGGATCACCGGAGTGCCCGCCGTCATCCGCAGGTCGATCAGGCCATAGCCCGCCACCATGATCGCAGCGGAATAAACGCTGGCAAGCCGCCGGTCGCGCCGGTCGGTCAGCGCGATGGCAAGGGCTGGAACCAGCAGGAAGGCGGCGGAAAAGCGGTCGGGTAAGAACCAGGTCACGCCAAGGCAAAGCCCGGCCAGCGCCGCCAGGCCGAGCGGGGTATTCTCGTGGTCCGGGGCGGTCATCTTGGCCAGCTCCCAGACCATCACCGCGGTCAGCACGACCACCAGCATCGCGAAGGACGGACCGCCAAGCCAGATCTCGGCCCCGCCGACCGCGATCAGGATCACGGCCGAAATCAGGCGCTTGCGCAGGTCGGTCCAGCGTCCGACCGGGCGCCCTGGCGGGATGGTGGACACTTCGGGATCCGCTGCGGCGCGTTCGGCTGCGTCGTCAGGGCCATGGCTGGCCCCTGTCAGAGCGGACGGCGAGGGATCGTCCGGTCCGGTCACGGCATCGACCCACCGAAGCGGCGATCCCGGTTGGAAAACCGCGTGACGATCGCTGCCAGCTCGTCCGGCGTGAAATCGGGCCAGAGCGTGCCCGTGAATTCATACTCGGCATAGGCCGCCTGCCAGGGCAGGAAGTTCGAGGTCCGCGTCTCGCCGCTGGTGCGGATCACCAGATCGGGATCCGGCAGACCGCCGGTGTCCAGCTGGCTGGCGAAGGCCCCCTCGGTCAGGTGCTGCGGATCAAGAATTCCGGCGGCCGCCGCCTCGGCAATCTTGCGCACCGCGCGCACGATCTCGTCCCGGCCGCCATAGTTTACCGCGACGGTCAGGTTCAGCCGGTCATAGCCGGCCGTCCGCGCCTCGATCCCGGCCATCAGGCGCTGCAACTTCGGGTCAAGCCGCGCCCGTTCGCCGATGAAGCGCATCCGCACGCCGGCTTGCGACAGCCGGTCCGCCTCGCGTTCGATGTAGCGCGCGAAGATCGCCATCAGGCCCAGGACTTCTTCGGTAGAGCGTTTCCAGTTTTCGGTAGAGAAAGCGTAAAGCGTCAGCCAGTTGATGCCAAGATCCGGGCAGACACGCACGATCTCGCGCACCCGTTCGGCCCCGCGTCGGTGGCCGACAAGCCGCGGCCAGCCGCGATTGGTGGCCCAGCGGCCATTGCCATCCATGATGATCGCAAGGTGGTTGACCGGCCGGATGCCGGTTTCGCTTGTCAAATCCTTCGACACCGGCGCCCCCTTCTGTCGTCAGACCTGCATGATCTCGGCCTGCTTGGCCTCCAGCGCCCGGTCGACGGCCAGGATCGCCTTGTCGGTCATGTCCTGCACTTCCTCGGACCACATCTTCTGGTCGTCCTCGCCCATGCCGGCGCCCTTGGCCTTCTTGATCTGGTCCATCCCGTCGCGCCGCACATTGCGGATCGCAACCTTGGCATTCTCGGCATAGCCCGCCGCCACCTTGGTCAGCTGGCGGCGGCGTTCTTCGTTCAGCTCCGGGATCGGCAGGCGGATCAAGGGGCCATCGGTGACCGGGTTGATCCCGATCCCGCTTTCGCGGATCGCCTTTTCGACCTTCTGGATCATGCCCTTGTCCCAGACGTTGATCACCACCATCCGGGGTTCCGGCACGTTCACGGTGCCCAGCTGGGTGATCGGGGTCATCTGGCCATAGGCCTCGACCTGGATCGCATCGACGATGGAGGCACTGGCCCGCCCGGTGCGCAGGCTGCCGAATTCGTGCTTCAGCGCCGCCATTGCACCATCCATCCGGCGCTGCAGGTCATCGGTGTCGATCTCGATCTCTTCATGTGCCATCGGCCATGTCCTTCACTTCAGCCCACCCGACCGGGCAGGATCGCGGTTTTCGGCTCTATAGCAGAGCGTCAGGCCAGGGGTATAGGCCAAAGCGCCAGGGCAGCGGGCGGCTGATTCGCCGCCAAAGGTTGACGGCCTGCCGGCTTGGCGTGCGTCGAGACGGAGTAAAGACGCATGGATGACGCAAGATAGGCCCTGCACTTTCTGCCGATCCCCCGGATTACCCACGCGTTCGCAATGGCTTAGCCCTGCACCCTGGTATAGGTGCCCTGCCCTGCCAGAATCCCTCGGAACCCCCCCGGTTCATCCAGCGAAAAGACGATGATCGGCAGGTTGTTGTCGCGGGCCAGGGCGATTGCCGTTGCATCCATCACACCCAGATGCTTTTCCAGCACCTCGTCATAGGTCACATGGTCGTAACGCTTGGCATCCGGGTATTTCTTCGGGTCCTTGTCATAGACCCCGTCCACCTTGGTGCCCTTGAAGATCGCCTCGCAGGCCATTTCCGACGCGCGCAGCGTGGCTGCCGTGTCGGTGGTGAAATAGGGGTTCCCGGTCCCGGCGGCGAAGATGCAGACACGCTTCTTTTCAAGATGACGCACCGCGCGGCGGCGGATGTAGGGCTCGCAGACCTGATCCATCGGGATCGCGCTGATGACGCGGGTGAAGACGCCGATCTCTTCCAGCGCGGATTGCATGGCAAGGGCGTTCATCACGGTGGCGAGCATGCCCATGTAGTCCGCCGTCGTACGCTCCATCCCCTGCGCGCTGCCTTGCAGCCCGCGGAAGATGTTGCCCCCGCCGATCACCATGCAGATCTCGACCCCAAGGTCGCGGACCGACTTCACCTCCTGGGCGATCCGGGCGACGGTGGGCGGATGCAGGCCGAAGCCCTGATCGCCCATCAGCGCCTCGCCCGAGATCTTCAGCATCACGCGGCTGTATTTCACCGCTGCACCAGTTTCGGTGGCTGTTCCGGTCATGGCACCCCCTGCATGTCGTTTTGTGTTTGGTCTGAAACGCAAAATGTCGCAAAACGGCGGCAGGTTCAACCGGGGTTCGGGCATGACGCTGAAAGCCATCTCGCGTGAGGTGCCGGTGCTGGTCGCCGGGCCGACCGCGAGCGGGAAATCCACGCTGGCGCTAGAGCTTGCCGCGCGCGATGGGCGGACCGTGGTCAATGCCGATGCGCTGCAGGTCTATGCCAACTGGCGGATCCTGACTGCCCGGCCTTCGGTCGCCGACGAACGCGCCATCCCGCATGCGCTTTATGGCCATGTCGGGCGCGACCAGCCTTATTCCGTCGGCCACTGGCTGCGCGAGGTTGCTTCCCGCTTGTCGCAACCCGTGGTGATCGTGGGCGGAACCGGTTTGAACTTCAATGCCTTGACCAAAGGGCTTGCGGTAATCCCCGAGGTGCCTGCCGACGTCCGGGCCGAGGCCGATGCCCGGATTCGGGCCGGAGGGCGGGACGCGCTTCTTGACGGGCTTGACCCCGAAACCCTGTCGCGGATCGACCGACGGAACGGCGCCCGGGTCCAGCGCGCCTGGGAGGTGCAGCGCGCCACCGGCCGGGGCCTCGCGGCCTGGCAGGACGACACGCCCGCGCCGTTGCTTCCCCTGGCCGGCGCCGAAGCGCTGGTGCTGCAGCCCGACACGGCCTGGCTGAACGCACGCATCGACCGGCGCTTCATCGCGATGCTTGCGGCCGGGGCGCTGGAGGAGGCGCGGGCCAACCTGGACGGATGGCGACCCGAACAGCCGTCTGCGCGCGCGATCGGCGGGCCAGAGCTGATCGCGCATCTTCTGGGGCAGACCAGCCTTGACGAAGCGACGGCGGCAGCGACCCTTGCCAGCCGGCAATATGCGAAAAGGCAAAGAACCTGGTTCCGGTCGAACATGCAGGAATGGAAGCAGGTTATTGTTTCGTAACTTTGACTTATGCGGCGAACTTCGCGCGGATTTCCGCCTATCCACAAAGTTATGCACAGGATTCGACGCCAGCGGTGGGTAACTTCTTTGACGCGCCAAGGATTTCACTTGGGTTCGGTCCGGGCGGCTGCTTTACTCCCTCGTGAACCGCCATCAGGACACCCGTCGCCATGATCCCTGCCCCGACCGCCTCGCAGCTCCGCCTTGTCGCGGTGCCCCGGCTTGCCGCGGGCGGACGCTGGCGGGTCGAGGCGATGCGCGCGCTGTCCGAGCCGTGCCTTTTGTGGTTCACCAAGGGCCAGGGGCGGATCACGATTTCGGGCGGGACGCGCGGTTATACCGCCAACAACGCGATCTTCATACCGCCGGGCGTCATGCACGGTTTCGAAGCCGGGCCGCAGGTTTTCGGCACCGCGGTCTTCTTCGGGCGCAACGCGTCGGTGACGCTGCCGAAAGCGCCACTGCACCTGCGCATCCGCGAAGTCCATGCCCAGCAGGAGGTGAACATCCTGCTTGATTCGATCCTGCGCGAGATGGAAAGTGCGACCCCGGCGCATGATCGGGCGACCGAGGCCTATGTCGGTCTACTGGGCGTCTGGCTGGAACGCCAGGCGCGCAAGTCCGAACCCGACGCCCCACGCCCGGATGCGACGCGCCGCCTGGTTGCGCGCTACACCGCGCTGCTGGAGCGGAACTTCCGCACCGGTATGGGCGTGGGGGATTTCGCTGCCGCCCTGGGGGTCACGCCCACCCATCTGACGCGCTGCTGCAACATCGCCTGCAGCCGGCCCGCGATCGCGCTCTTGCAGGATCGCCGTATCTTCGAGGCCCGAAAGCTGTTGTCCGAAACCCGGCTTCCGGTCGGACGAATCGCCGAGCAGCTGGGCTTCAACTCGCCCGCCTATTTCACCCGCGCCTTCCATCACCTGACCGGCAAGTCCCCGTCAGCTTTTCGCCGGTCGAACTGACGCCCGCCGCGACGCCACTTTTCGGGGCGAGTCCGTAAGATTTTCGACGTGGTGATGTCGCAAACAGACACTGGAGCGGCGAAAGCAGCCGTTGACGCAGCGGCGAAAAAGTTGCGCTATGCTAGAAGGTGAGGGGAGGCTTGGAGCTTGCGGCACTGCCGTGCCGGTCCGGATCACGCGGACCACAGGTTCGACCGCAGTCCGTGCTGCCTAACCATCAAACAAGAAACGCCTGACAGGGAGACGAGTATGACCACCACCACGCGCGTTGCTGCATTGCATCCGGCAGCACAGATGCACGCAGACGAATACGCGGCGGGCCAGATCAGCCGCCGCGAGTTCCTGACCCGTTCGACCGCTCTTGGCGTGTCGGCGGCCGCAGCCTATGGCCTGATCGGCCTGACTGCCCCCGCCAAGGCGCAGGAAGCCAAGGCAGGCGGTATCCTTCGCATCGCCATGGAAGTGAAGGGCACCAAGGACCCGCGCCTGGCCGACTGGCCGCATATCGCCAACGTCTATCGCGGCTGGCTGGAATACCTGATCCAGTACAATGAGGACGGCACCTTCGAGGGCCGCCTTCTTGAAAGCTGGGAAGCCAACGCCGACGCCACCGAGTGGACCCTGAAGGTCCGTCCTGGAGTGACCTGGAACAACGGCGATGCCTTCACCGCCGATGACGTGGTGCGCAACTTCAGCCGCTGGCTTGACGCGAACGTCGAAGGCAACGCTTTGGCCTCGCGCTTCCCCGGTCTGATGGACGAAGCGACCAAGACCCTCCGCGAAGGATCGGTCGTCAAGGTGGACGACATGACCGTCAAGCTGATGCTGTCGGCCCCGGACATCGCGATCGTGCCGAACCTGGCCGACTATCCCTCCGCCATCGTCCACTCAAGCTTTGTGGATGGCGAGGATCCGTCGGTCAACCCGATCGGTACTGGCCCCTACATCCCGCAGGAAGTCTCGGTCGGGCAGAAGGCCATCCTCGTCCGCGCGCCGAACCATACCTGGTGGGGTGGCACCGCTCCTCTGGACGAAATCCACTATGTGGACTTTGGCACCGACCCGTCGACCATGGTGGCGCTGGCCGGCTCCGACGAGGTGGACGCCAACTACGAAACCACCGGCGACTTCATCGACCAGCTTGACGCTCTGGGCTGGACCAAGCTGGAAGTTGTCACCGCCGCGACGATCGTGGTGCGGATGAACTCGGCCACCTCTGATCTCTACAAGGATAAGGCCGTCCGTCAGGCGATCCAGCTGGCCGTCGATCCTGCGGTGGTGCTGGAGCTTGGTTACAACAATCTTGGCAAGACCGGCGAGAACCACCACGCCTTCCCGATCCATCCGGAGTATCCGACGCTGCCTGCGCAGGCCCCGAACCCGGGCGGTCTGGTTGCCGCACTGGAAGCGGCCGGCCTGAAGGATGCCGAGATCGAGATCATCTCGCTGGACGACGGCTGGGAGGCAGCGACCACCGCAGCCGTTGCAGCCCAGATCAAGGATGCCGGCGCGAATGTGAAGCACACGGTCATGCCGGGCTCGACCTTCTGGAACGACT
>JANNXX010000036.1:0-25623 GCA_031409795.1 Rhodobacterales bacterium | reverse complement strand
AGCTTTGCATTTTCTTCTTTTAGTTGCAAGCGGCGAAAACAACGTCCGCGTTCATTGCACTCCACCCCTGCCCCAACCCAGCTCCAGCAACCATCAGTGCGCATGAATGCGCACCCTACCTAGGCCACGTCTCTGCCCCCCCGTTTTCCGGCCCGTCACAACGGCTCTCGGCAGCGGTTTCAGGCGCTCTGCGGCTGTCCCTACGGAAGCACTACAGACACCCGACGCTTGCACCACATATACCCTACGCCCCAAACCCCGGCGGCGTTAACCCCGCATTAACCACATTCGGCCAGTGTCGGGCGTATGAAATGGATCATCCCCCTCCTCGTCCTCGCCGCCTGCGGTGCGCAACCTGCGCCGGAATTCTTTGCGGCCCAGCGCAGCGATGTCACCCGTGATGGCCGCCAATACACTGTTTTTCATACCCAAAAGCGGGTAGAGGTGATCCGTCTTGGCTATGCGCGGCGGGGCGAGCATCAGGCGATCCGGGCGCAAATGATTGCCCTGATCCCCGAGGTGACCGGCTGCAAACTGCGCGAACAGACCTTGCAAGGCGATTCTGGCGAAATGCGCGGCTCAATCACCTGCCCGAAATAGCACCCATCCTGCATAAGCGCCTGTAAACGCAAAGATCATCGCCCAGCCGGGATTGCCGGACCAAAGTTCCACCGCCCCCCAGACAATCGGGAAAAGACAGGTTGCCCAGCGCCGCCAAAGCGGTTTGAAGAAAGGGTGTCCGGGGTCCAGCAATTGCATGTGATGCCTCCTTTTGCGGCAGTCTGACGGGAAATCACCGGGATGGAAAGCCCATGGGCCATGGCAACCCCCAAACCAGCGCCGCACCCTCTCAGGCGGCGCCATCCTCCGGGCTGAGATCGAAAGTTTCATCGGGAAAGAACTTGGCAAGCCGCACATCAGCCGAACGCGCATGCCCTTCCATCCCTTCCATCCGCGAAATCCGCGCCGTCGCCTGCGCCAGCTCCCGCGATGCCTCGCGGGTCGCGCGCTGCCATGTCACTGTTTTCATGAATTTATGCACCGACAATCCGCCAGTATAGCGCCCGGCACCCGAGGTGGGCAGCACATGGTTCGGGCCGGAACACTTGTCGCCATACGCCACCGTCGTTTCTTCGCCAAGAAAAAGCGAGCCGTAAGACCGCAGCCGCCGCAGCCACCAATCCAGATCGGCGGCCTGCACATGCAGATGCTCGGGGGCATAGCGGTCGGCCACGGCCGCCATTTCTTCGGCACTGTCGCACAGCATCACCTCGGCATAGTCGGCCCAGGCGGCACCTGCGTTGGCGGCATTCATCGCGGGCAGTTCGGCGATCATCACAGGCACCAGCGCCATCACCCGCGCGGCAAGGCTGCGGTCCGTCGTCACCAGCCAGACCGGCGAGTTATAGCCATGCTCGGCCTGCCCCACCAGATCCCAGGCCACCAGTTCCGCATCCGCCGTGCCATCGGCCACCACCATGCTGTCGGTGGGGCCGGCGAACATGTCGATGCCGACCTGCCCGTACAGAATGCGCTTGGCCTCGGCCACATACTGATTGCCGGGGCCCACCAGAATATCGGCGCGGGGCAGGCCGAACAAGCCGTTGGCCATCGCGGCAACCCCCTGCACCCCGCCCAGATTGAGGATCACATCCGCCCCGCACAGATCCATCGCATAAAGGATTGCGGGCGGGATGCCCCCGATCCCATCCGGGCCGGGGCGCGGCGGCGAGACGGCGGCAATGTGCGGCACGCCCGCGACCTTGGCCGTGGTGATCGTCATGATCGCGGACGCGATATGACTGTAGCGCCCGCCCGGCACATAGCAGCCTGCCGACGAGACCGGGATCTGCTTTTGCCCCGCCATCAGACCCGGCAGGATCTCGACCTCGCAATCGCTGATCGTGCCGCGCTGCGCCTCGGCGAAGCGGGCGATGTTGCGGTGGGCAAAGCGGATGTCGGCGCGCAGCTTTTCCGGCACAAGGCTTGCCGCGCGGGCGCGGGTCTCGGGTGAAACCACGATGTCGCCTTGCCAGTTGTCCAGCTCACGGGCAAGGCGGGTGGCGGCGGCGTCGCCGTCCCGTGCCAGTTCGGCCAGCATCGCCTCAACCGATGTGCGCACGTCGGTCTGGCCGGACTCGGCCGTCCGGGTGGATTTCTTCAGGTATATCATGGACATAAGGTTAGCTCACATCTGGCCCTTCCAGGGCACGATTTTGCGCTCGATCCAGCGCATCAGCATGTCGAACGCATAGGCGATGACCGCGATCACGATGATGCCCATGATGACGGTCGAGGTTTGCAGGAACTGGCTGGCCGACAGCACCATGTAGCCAAGCCCCGAGGTCGCGGCGACCATCTCGGCGGCAACCAGCGTCGTCCAGCCGAACCCGATGCCGATTCGCATGGCAGTCAGAATCTCGGGCAGGGCCGATGGCAGGATCACATGGCGCATCACCTGCCAGCGGCTTGCGCCAAAGGAATAGGCGGCGTGGATCTGTTCGATTGCGGCCGATTTCACGCCTGACCGTGCGCCAAGGGCGACGGGGGCCAGGACGGACAGGAAGATCAGCAGAACCTTCGACGTCTCGCCGATGCCGAACCAGATGATCATCAGGGGCAGGTAGGCCAGGGGCGGGATCGGGCGGTAGAACTCCAGCGGCGGATCGAAGATGCCGCGGATGAAGGGGCTCATCCCCATGGCCAGCCCCAGCGGGATGCCCACAAGGCAGGCGAGGATGAAGGCGCCGAAGACCCGCGCGGCCGAGATGCCGACATGTTCCAGGAAGGCGGTGTTGGTGAACCCCTCGTTCCAGACCTGCACGAACTTGCCCAGAACCGCCTGGGGCGATGGCAGGAACAACGGCTTGACCCAGCCCATGAAGGTGAACAGCCACCAAACGAAGATGATGCCCAGGATCGACAGGACCGACAGCCACAGCGTGTCACCCTGTCCGGGCACGCCATAGGTTTCTCCGGGCTTCGTGGCCCGGGCTTTCATCAGGAAAAACAAGACGCCCTTCTTCCTTGACTGAGTGTTGGGATAGGAATGTTCGGTCATGCCGCCGCCTCCTCGTCCGAGAAGATGATCTGCAGGACGTCCTCGCGCAGGGCGATGAACTCGCGGCTGGCCTTGACCTGGCGCGCGGGAGTGCCGCCAAGGAACTGGCGCGAGAAGGGCAGATCGAACCGGTGCGCGATGCGTCCCGGGCGGGGCGACATCACGATCAGCTTGGTGCCCATGAACAGGGCCTCTTCGACGGAATGGGTGATGAAGAACACCGACTTGTGGGTGGTGTGCCAGATGTTCAGGATCAGCTCTTGCGCCTTTTCGCGGGTCAGCGCGTCGAGCGCGCCAAGGGGTTCGTCCATCAGAAGAACCTTGGGGTCACAGGTCAGCGCCCGCGCGATGCCGACGCGCTGCTGCCTGCCGCCCGACAGCTTGTAGACGCGGCTGTCCTCAAAATCGCCAAGACCCAGAAGCTTGATGAACCCGCGCGCGATCTCATAGCGTTTCGCCTGATCCACGCCTTGCAGCTTCAGCCCGAAGGCCACGTTGTCCAGCACGTTCAGCCAGGGCATCAGCGCGTGCTTCTGGAACACAACCGCGCGGTCGGCGCCTGGGCCCTGCACTTTGGCGCCGTCCAGCAGGATCTCGCCCGAGGAGGGCGACAGGAACCCCGCGATCAGCGACAGAAGCGTGGACTTGCCGCAACCGGACGCGCCCAGCGCCACGACGAAATCGTCATCGACGATCTCAAGGTCGATCTTGCGCAGCGCCTCGACCGGCGGGCGCCCGTCGGCGGTTGGATAGATGACCGAAGCCTCCTTGATGGTCAGCCCCATTCCGTCCCCCAGTCTGATTTCGTGGAGATGCCGGAAGCGAAAGATTCCCGCTTCCGGCCAGGGAGCGCAATCTTACTTCGCCGCCTCGGCGATGGCGGTGTTGACGAAGCCCGAATAATCCTCGACCGCTGCGTCGATCCGGCCTGCCGTCACCAGAAAGTCGGCGGTGGTCTTCATGTTGGCCCCGGCCCCGCCCAGCCAGGCATCGCCCAGCTGATCGGCCAGCGGGATGAAGGTGAAGCCCTTCAGGATGTTCGGAATCTGGTCAGGGGCGGCACCCGTCATCTCGGCGATCTTCATCACCGGGGCACTGTCGGCGGTCCAGGCGGCAGGATCGGCAAGATAGGCCATGTTCGCCGCGTTCATCGTCTTGGCGAAGGCTACCATCGCATCGGCGTTGGCAGCGGCAAATTCAGTATTCACCACCCAGCCGTCAAAGGTCGGGAAGCCCCAGGCGGCGGTCTGGTCGGCGCCGACGATGAAGGTTCCGGTCTGCAGGATCTGGTTCTGAACCGGCTCCCAGATGAAGGCCGCGTCCACCTGGCCCGAATCCCAGGCCGCCGCGATCTGGTCGGCGGGCAGGTTCATGATCGTGACATCGGTTTCTGCGATCCCGGCATGGGTCAGCGCCCCCATCAGCGAGTAATGCGCGGTCGATCCGACCGGCACGGCGATGCGCTTGCCTTTCAGGTCTTCCACCGTGGTCACGCCGGAATCCGCCTTGGCGATCAGGCTTTCAGCGGTGCCAAGCCCCTGGGCGATCATGAAAAGCTGGATTTCAAGGCCCTGGCTGGTGCCGATCGACAGGGGCGAGGAGCCAAGCTCGGCCACCTGCACATCGCCGGAGGCCATGGCGGCGATCACTTCGGTGCCCGACCCGAACTGGCGCCATTCGATGGTCCAGCCGGTGGCCGCGTCGAAGGCCCCCTCGGCGCGGGCGACCTGCATCGGGGTCGGGCTGCCGAAATGGCCGATGATCACGTTCTCGGCAAGGGCGGCACCTGCCGTCAGGGCCAGGGCGGCCGCGCCAAGCATCAGTTTCTTGAGTGTCGAGGTCATGTCGTGGTCTCCTTGTTGGGTCAGTCGTTGGGCGCGTTCGCGCTTTGTGTCAGCGGCTTTGTGTCCGCCTTGTCTTGGCCCGGGCCACCTGAAGTGGCAAAAGCGATGATGCCGCCGACCAGCTGGTCCAGCGTGTCGAAGCTGGTTGCCTGCGGGATGACCGCGTCGGCAATCAGCGAAAATTCGGTGCAGGCGATCATCTGGACCCTGGCCCCGCGCGACAACAGGTCGCCGGATGCCGTGGCCAGCACCGACCTTGGCCTTGCGGTTGCCCCGTCCGCCTTGATCTGGCGGATGGCGTCCAGCATGGACTCTTCCTCCCGCGCGTAAAGGGGGATCAGGTCCGCCTGCGCAAAGGCATTCTCGAAAAGCCCGGTCCGGCGCACGGCGGGTGAGGCAAGGATGCCGACAGCGCCGCCTTTTCCGGCAAGGCGGGCCGCATGTGCAACCGAAAGCGCCACCATGTCGATCAGCGGCGCGGTCACCGCCGCGCGGATTGCGGGGGCATAGTGGTGCGCGGTGTTGCAGGGCATCGCCAGCGCCTCGGCCCCCGCCGCCTGCAAGCGCCGCGCCATGGCGGCCAGCACCGGGCCGGGATCTTCGCCGGAGCCTTCGATCAGATGGCGGATGCGCGAGGGCACCTGCGGGTTCTGGTCCACGATCAGGGGTATGTGGTCGGCGTCGTCACGCGCTGGCGTTGCGGCGATGACCTTCTGCATCAGAAGCACCGTCGCCTGTGGCCCCATGCCGCCAAGGATGCCGACCCGTCTCATGCCGGGCACCTGTCCAACGGGCTGATCGGGTCTTGCGCCATCGGCTATTCGGCCGCCTGCCGCGCCGTGCCATCGGCAAAGACCGAATCATAGCCGAAAAGCGCCACCGACCCGCCGGTGTGCAGGAAGACCACCCGCTCCCCCTTCCTGAACCGGCCCTTGCGACAATAGTCGATCAGCCCGGCCGCCCCCTTGCCGGAATAGACCGGGTCCAGAAGGATCCCTTCCAGCTCGGCGAACATGCGGATCGCCTCAAGCGTGTCGGCTTGCGGGACGCCATAGCCCGGACCGACATAGTCCGAATTCGCCACCACGTCTTCACGCTGCACGACACCCGGACAACCAAGCTTTTCGGCGGTGCGGACGGCAAGGTTGAACACGTTCTCTTCCTGCTTGGCCTTGGGCGCACGCACCCCGAAACCCAGAAGCGGGATGCCCGCGTTGATCGCCTTCAGCCCGACGATCAGCCCGGCCTGCGTGCCGGCCGACCCGGTCGCCGTCACCAGATGGTCGATCACCAGGCCCCGGTCGTTGGCCTGGCCCACCAGCTCGAAGGCGCAGTTGACATAGCCAAGCGCGCCAGTCGGGTTCGACCCGCCGCCCGGAATGACATAGACCTTGCGCCCGTCCCTGCGCAGCCCGTCGGCCACCGTGTCCATCTCGGCCTGCATGTCGACGCCGCCGGGGCGCTTTTCCGTCGAGGCGCCGTGCAAGTGGTCCAGCAGCACGTTGCCGTTTTCATTGTAGTTGTGATTGTTCGACCCGGTGCGATCCTCCAGCAGGATATGGCAGCCCATCCCCAGCTTGGCGGCGAAGGCAGCGGTCTGCCGGGCGTGGTTCGATTGCGTGGCGCCTTGCGTCATCACCACATCGGCGCCCATCGCCTGCGCCTCGGCCATCAGGAATTCCAGCTTGCGCGTCTTGTTTCCGCCGGTGGACAGGCCCGTGCAATCATCCCGCTTGATCCAGATTTCCGGCCCGCCAAGTTCGTGGGACAACCGATCAAGCCGCTCCAGCGGGGTTGGCAGGTGGGCCAGAAACACACGGGGGAATCGGGACAGATGCATCGGGTTGGTCCTGCTGAAACTTGCGTTGTATAACGGTTACAGAGCAGGATATGCCAAAGCAAATGCGAAATTCGGAACATAACATGCAGGTTTCGCAAGTTGGGGGGCGGCATGCGGCTGGAGTGGCTTGAGGATATCCTGGCTGTCGCGGAAACCGGTTCGTTCAGCGAGGCGGCGGAACGGCGGCACCTGACGCAGTCGGCATTTTCGCGCCGCATCACCAGCATCGAAACCCATGTCGGGGTCGAGCTTTTCGATCGCACCCGCAAGCCGGTGCAGTTGCGCCCGACGACCCGTGACCAGCGCGACCAGATCGCGCGGCTGGTGCTGGAGCTGCACAAGCTGGTCAGTGATCTGCGACAGGTCGACCGCAAGGCCTCGAACCGGATCGTCGTGGCCAGCCAGCATGCGCTGACCACGGCCCTGACGCCGGCGCTGCTTGACCGGATCCAGTCCAGCAAGGCCGACATCTTCGTCAAGCTGCGCTCGGCCAATCTGGACGACTGCTTTGCGCTGCTGTTGTCGCGGCAGGCCGATATCGCGCTGGTCTACCGGCTGCCGGGTGAAGATCACCCGATCAACAGCGAATTCATCGAAACGGCGGTGGTCGGGCAAGACCGCTTGCTGCCGGTCCATGCGGCGGCGAGATCAGAGGACCTTGAAAACAGCCTGTCCCAGGGCAAGCTGCCCTATATCGCCTATCCCGGAGAGGTGTTCCTGGGTCAGGTCATGGAGCGTCTCGTCCTGCCCGCGGTGCGCCGTCTGGCCGATCCGATCCCGCGCGCAGAGACGGCCCTGACGCTGGCCGCGCTTGAGATGGCGGCGGTCGGGGTGGCCGTGGCCTGGGTGCCCGAATCGCTGGGCCGCGCGCGCATCGCGGACGGCAAGCTGGCCGACCTGTCGCGCACCCTGCCGGCCGTCGCGCTGGAGGTGACCGCCGTGCGCCTGCGCGGCAGTGCCGGTCCGGTCGAGGCGGCGATCTGGGCGCAGCTTGTGGATCTGGCGCCGGCCCGCTAGGCCCGGGGTTCGGCAGCCCTGACTCAGCCTTCGACCGTCAGCACGATCTTGCCGACATGCGCGCCGGATTCCATGCGACGGTGCGCGTCGGCGGCCTGTGACAGCGGGAACTCGCTGTCCAGCACCACCTTCAGCGCGCCGCGCGCGATCATCGGCCAGACCTGGGCCTCGACCGCGCGGGCGATCCCGGCCTTGGCCAGGTCGGACTGCGGGCGCAGGGTCGATCCGGTCAGGGTCAGACGGCGCATCATCAGCTCGGCAAAGTTCAGTGTGACCTTCGGCCCTTGCAGAAAGGCGATCTGCACCAGCCGCCCCTCATCGGCCAAAGCCTTGATGTTGCGTTCGATATAGGGGCCGCCGACCATGTCCAGGATCAGGTTCGCCCCGCCTTCGGCCTGCACCGCGGCAACAAAGTCTTCGGTCCGGTGGTTGATCGCCAGGTCCGCGCCAAGATCGCGGCAGACCCGGCACTTGTCATCGGTTCCAGCCGTTGCAAAGACCCGCGCGCCAAGTGCCACCGCGATCTGGATCGCAGTGGTGCCGATCCCGCTGGTGCCGCCATGCACGAGGAAACGCTCGCCCCCGCGCAGGGCACCGCGCATCACCACGTTCGACCAGACGGTGAAGCAGGTTTCCGGCAGACAGGCCGCCTCGCGCAGCGACATTCCTTCAGGGACGGGAAGGGCGTGCTGTTCGTGGGTCGCCACGTATTCGGCATAGCCCCCGCCCGGCAGAAGCGCGCAGACCTTGTCGCCGATCTGCCAGCGGGTGACGCCGGGCCCGGTCTCGACCACGGTTCCCGAACACTCCAGCCCCGGCAGGGGCGAGGCCGACGCAGGTGGCGCATAGGCCCCGGCACGCTGCAAGGCGTCAGGGCGGTTCACCCCGGCATAGGCGACGCGTATGATGATCTGGCCATGCCCCGGCACCGGCACGGGGACCGAACAGGGGAGCAGCACATCCGGCCCACCGGGGGCCGAGATTTCGACGGCAAGCATGGAATGGGAAAGGGTCATCTTGTCCTTGCTGGTTCGGGAAGCGTCAGCCGAAGGGCCGTCTGGGCAGGTTGCCGGGCAGGTTGCCGGGCGGCCGGGGCGGACGGATCCTGTCCAGAACCTTGCCGGGACCGGCCATCATCGCCTTGCCCAGCGGATTCTCCCGCAAGCTCGCCTTCAGTTTTTCGAACTGCATCACCTGCTCGATCCGGCGATCCAGAAACTCCCATGTTGCCTGATGCGCGGGTGGGCTGTCGCCCAGCCAGTAGAGCACGGTCGCGCCATAGACCGCCGACAGCGTGGCGCGCTTGGTGTACCAGTTCAGGTCCTGCGAGGTGTCGCCCAGTGCCGTCCAGATCCGGTCGGCGGTGCCCCAGATCGCCTTGGCCCCATCGGCGGCATGCATCGGCAGGGCGAAAAGCGTGGTGCCCCGGCGGACCAGCTCCTGATCCGCGACCTCCAGCCTGGCGCGCACGGCAGCGGCGATCCGGTCGCGGAAGCGCAAGGCTGTCAGGTCCATCGCCTGCAGCCGTGCGACCATCGCCGCATCGCCCCGCGCGTGATAGGCCAGGGCCAGGTCTACCCCGCCGCGCGGGAACAAGGCACGGGAAAGCCGGGCCTCAACTCCGGTATCGGCAAGCGCGGCCAGGAGGGTCCGGTCGGACCAGCCGTCGAACGGCACATGCATTAGCGCCGCGTCCAGTACCCGGTCCTTCATGTCATCGGTCATCGCGAAACCCTTTCCAGCCCGTGGTGGACAAGCCCCCCACCCTTTGTTATAGGGCGCGGGCCTGCACAAGTCAGTGCAACTTTAACCTAGGAAGGTGGTGACAACCACATGCAGGTCAGCGTCCGCGACAATAACGTCGAACAGGCTCTCCGTGCCCTGAAGAAGAAACTTCAGCGCGAAGGGGTGTTTCGGGAAATGAAGCTCAAGCAGCATTTCGAGAAACCCTCGGTCAAGAAAGCACGCGAACAGGCCGAAGCCGTGCGCCGGGCAAGGAAACTCGCCCGGAAGAAGCTTCAGCGTGAAGGCGGCCTCTAAGGCGTCCGCGACACTGGGGGAGCGATCCCCGCCCGATCAACCCCCGCCCCAACGGTCGGGGGTTTTTCATTGCCGCGCTTGACTTTCGGGTGCCGGGCGGGGAACCGATAGGCCAGGGGGCGGACATGCGCACAGTGCTGATCACCGGAACGGCGGGGTTCATCGGGTTCCACCTGGCGCGGCTTTTGCTGACAGAGGGCTTCCGCGTTGTCGGCTATGACGGGATGACGCCCTATTACGATCCGGCCCTGAAACGCGCGCGGCACCAGATCCTTTTGCAATCCCCCGGCTTTTCCTGCGAAGAAGGGATGTTGGAGGACATGGACCGCCTGCAGGCCCTGTGCCAGCGCGAGCGGCCCGAGATCATCGTCCACCTCGCCGCGCAGGCCGGCGTGCGCTATTCGCTGGAGAACCCGCGCACCTATGTCGAGGCGAACCTGGTTGGCGCGTTCAACGTGCTGGAATGCGCGCGGGAGCTTGGGGTGCAGCATCTGCTGATGGCTTCCACCTCCTCGGCCTACGGGGCGACGACCGAAATGCCCTTCGTCGAGACCCAGAAAACCGCGCACCCGCTGACGCTTTACGCCGCAACCAAGCAGTCGAACGAGGCGATGGCGCATGCCTATGCCCATCTGTGGAAACTGCCCACGACAATGTTCCGCTTCTTTACGGTCTACGGTCCCTGGGGCCGGCCGGACATGGCGCTGTTCAAGTTCGTCAAGGCTGCCTTGGAGGGCGAGCCGATCGAGGTCTACAACCACGGCCGGATGGCGCGGGATTTCACCTTTGTGACCGATCTGGTCCGCAGCATCCGGCTGCTGCTGGACGTGCCCCCGTTGGAACCCTCAGAGCCGGCGGATATCACGCCCGGAGACAGCCTAAGCCCGGTCGCGCCGTGGCGGATCGTGAACATCGGCAACAGCACGCGCGTGCCACTGATGGAGTTCATCACTGAAATCGAGCGTGTGCTTGGCCTTGCGATCCGGAAGACATACCTGGACATGCAGAAGGGCGATGTGCCCGAGACCTGGGCCGATTGCAGCCTTCTGCACCGCCTGACCGGCTATCGCCCGGAAACCGGACTTCGCGAGGGGGTAGCGGATTTCGTCGCCTGGTATCGTGACTACTACCGGGTTTGAAGAACGAGTTTTCTGCGAAAACTCGGCGCCAGAATTTTCGCAGAAAATTCGTGGGGCTAAACCGATAGAGCGGTCGTCCGCACCACCGTCCGCAGCGTGAACGAGGACTGCATCTGCCGCACGCCGGGCAGGCGCGAAAGGTGCTGGCGGTGGATGCGGGCGAAATCCTCGGTATCCTCGGCCATGATCTTCAGAAGGTAATCCGCTGTTCCGGCCATCAGATGGCATTCCAGCAGGTCGGGCACCCGGGCCACTTCGCGTTCGAAGGCGTCCAGCAGGTCTTCAGCCTGGCTTTGCAGGGTGATCTCGACGAAGACCGTCGTCAGCCGCCCCATCTTGCGGGTGTCCAGAAGGGCCACATATCCGGCGATGAACCCTTCTTCCTCCAGCCGTTGCACCCGGCGGTGGCAGGCAGAGGGGGACAGGTTCACCACCTCGGAAAGTTCGGCATTGGTGATCCGCCCCTCCTTTTGCAGGACGGTCAGGATGCGGCGGTCTGTAGCGTCGAGTTGCATCTTCGCAGAAGTTCCTTCGAGAAAATCCGCCATCACCGAGAGATTCTACCGCACAGCCTGCGATCCGTCATCCAGAATTCAAAGCATTGCCGTCGAATTGGGCGAAAACTATCCGCAAAGGGGATCAGCCCCGACCAAGGGAGACAGACATGAAAATCGGATGCCCGAAAGAGATCAAGCCGCAGGAGTTCCGCGTCGGCATGACCCCCGACGCCGCGCGTGAGGCGGTGGCCCATGGCCACAAGGTGATGATCGAGAAGAACGCCGGGGTCGGTGCGGGCTTCAGCGATGCCGATTACAAGGCGGCGGGGGCCAAGATCGTGGACACCGCTGAGGAGGTCTTCGAAAAGGCGGACATGATCGTAAAGGTAAAGGAACCGCAGGCGGTGGAGCGCAAACGCCTGCGCGAAGGCCAGGTGCTTTTCACCTACCTGCACCTCGCGCCCGATCCGGAGCAGACCAAGGACCTGCTGAAATCCGGGGCGACCTGCATCGCGTACGAGACAGTGACTGACGACCGGGGCGGGTTGCCGCTTCTTGCGCCCATGTCCGAGGTTGCGGGCCGTCTGGCCCCGCAGGTCGGGGCCTGGACCCTGCAGAAGGCCAACGGCGGGCGCGGCGTGCTGCTGGGCGGCGTGCCGGGCGTGCTGCCCGCCAAGGTGCTGGTCATCGGCGGCGGGGTGGTCGGCACCCATGCCGCCAAGATCGCCGCCGGGATGGGCGCGGATGTGACGGTGCTGGACCGGTCGATCAACCGGCTGCGCTATCTGGACGACGTGTTCGGGGGTGCGTTCAAGAACGCCTATGCCAGTGCTGGAAACACCATCGCGCTGGCGCGTGAGGCCGACCTGATCATCGGCGCCGTGCTGATCCCCGGTGCTGCGGCTCCTAAGCTGATCTCCAAGGCGCAGCTGAAAGAGCTGAAGCCGGGTGCTGCACTGGTGGACGTGGCCATCGACCAGGGTGGGTGCTTCGAGACCAGCCGCGCCACCACGCACCAGGACCCGATCTACGACGTGGACGGGATCATGCATTACTGCGTGGCCAATATGCCGGGGGCGGTTGCCCGCACCTCGACGCAGGCGCTGGGCAACGCGACGATGCCCTTCATGCTGGCTTTGGCCGACAAGGGCTGGAAGAAGGCCTGCGCCGAGGACAAGCACCTTCTGGCGGGCCTGAACGTGCATGCCGGCAAGCTGACCTATGAAGCGGTGGGGGTGGCGCTGGGCCTGCCGACCATCTCGGGCGCCGAGGCGCTGACGCACTGACATGAGCCTGTGATGCAAAAGCCCCCGCCAACGGCGGGGGCTTTTGAGCTGTCTGGCATCAGGCCAGCGGGCGCGCCTTCAACTCTGCCAGGATTTCCTTCAGCAGGTCATTGTCCGACGGCCCGGCCGGAGCTGCCTCTTCCTTCTTCGGCATCGCCCGGTTCACCGCCTTGACAATCAGGAACACCACCCAGGCGACGATCAGGAACTTGATGATCGCGTTGACAAAGTTGCCGTACATGAACTGGGCGTCGCTGACGCCGAAGCTGAGCGCAGAAAAATCTACCCCGCCCATGAGCAGCCCGATCAGCGGCGTGATCAGATCGCCGACCAGCGAGGTGACGATGGCGGTGAACGCCGCGCCGATGACGACGCCGACCGCCAGGTCAAGCACGTTGCCGCGCGCGATGAACGTCTTGAATTCGTTAAGCATTCTACGGTTCCCTCTTTTCGCCCGCTCTTGCGTCGGACCTCTTGGTTGCACAGGCGCACAGGCCCGCCAAGACTATCGCACAGGTTAACAGGGTTCCGCACGGTCAATTTGCGCCTATCTTGACCACACCCGGCATGAAGGAGCCCGTCTTGACCCAACTCGGCGATTTTCCGATCACCCACCGCTGGCCCCCGCGCGATCCAGCGGCGATCCAGCTTTACTCGCTGCCGACGCCGAACGGCGTCAAGGTTTCGATCGCGCTGGAGGAACTGGGCCTGCCCTATGACGCGCATCTGGTGGACTTTGGCAGGAACGACCAGACCAGCCCGGAATTCCTGAGCCTGAATCCGAACAACAAGATCCCCGCGATCATCGACCCGCAAGGGCCGGGCGGCCAGCCGCTGGCGCTGTTCGAAAGCGGGGCGATCCTTTTGTATCTTGCCGAAAAGACCGGTGGGCTGATCCCGGACGGCAAGCGCTGGGAGGTGATCCAGTGGCTGATGTTCCAGATGGGGGGCCTTGGGCCGATGTTCGGGCAGCTGGGGTTCTTCCACTTCTTCGCCGGCAAAGAGGTCGAGGATCCGCGCCCGAAGGAACGCTACCGGGCCGAGGTGGAGCGGCTCTTGAAAGTGCTTGATGGTCAGTTGTCCGGCAGGGACTGGGTGGCGGGGGAGTACTCGATAGCCGACATCGCGATCTGCCCCTGGCTGCGCACGCTGCGCGATTTCTACAAGGCGGCGGATCTGGCGGGGTGGGATCAGCTGAAACATGTGCCGGCCTATCTGGACCGGTTCCTTGCGCGGCCTGCCGTGCAGCGCGGTCTGGTCCAGCCGCCGCGCGCCTGATCCGACCTGCCGCTCATCCCTCCCTTGCGGGCGGTCTTCGCTTGGTTCAGCGATGACCGCCCGCAAGGGCAGGAAGAGCAGCCGCTACCCCCGAGGTGCTGCCGCCCGGCGCAGGCGGTCATTGATCGCGCGGCCAAGGCCGGTTTCGGGCACCGGGGCAAAGGCGATGCTGCCGCCCGGGCCTGCCAGTCGATCAGCCTGGCGCAGGACGTGAAAGAGGCGCGCGGCTGCTTCGACCAGATCACCGGTCGTGGACAGGCTCAACGCCCCCGCGACCGGGCCGAAGCCGACCAGAACCTCTCCGGGTCCTGCCTGGGTCGCGTCCAGCCGTACCCGCGCCGCAGGGGCGTAGTGCGAGGCGAGCTGGCCGGGCGCAGTCGGCTTTGCCCCATCGCCAGCCGCCTGCAGCTGCAGGCCCAACGCCGCCTCCAGCGCCTCGACCGGCAGGCCGCCGGGGCGGAGGAGGAGCGGTTCCGGATCGGTGATCAGGATCGTCGATTCCAGCCCCACGGCGCAGGCGCCGCCGTCCAGCACGGCGGCGATCCGGCCGGAAAGCCCATCCAGGACATGCTCGGCCCGCGTCGGCGACACCCGGCCCGACGGGTTGGCCGAGGGTGCGGCGACCGGCCCGCCGAAGGCACGCAACAGCGCCTGTGCAAGCGGATGCGCCGGAACCCGGACTGCGACCGAGGGCAGCCCCGCCGTCACCAGGGGCGACACTGCGCCCTCGATCACCGGCAACACCAGAGTCAGGGGTCCCGGCCAGAACGCCCGCCCAAGGTCACGCGCCCGGGGGCTGACCTCGGCCACCGTCTCGACCGCCGCCAGGTCTGGCAGATGCACGATCAGTGGGTTGAAGCTGGGCCGGCCCTTGGCCGCAAAGATCCGCGCGACGGCGGTATCCGAACGGGCGTCGCCGCCAAGGCCGTAAACCGTCTCGGTCGGGAAGGCGACAAGCCTGCCCTCCGCCAGAAGCCGGGCGGCTTCGGCGATCCCGTCGGCATCTGGGGCAAGGGTGCGGGTCATGGGGTTTGACGCAGCGTCCGGCTTGAAGGGCGGCGCGAAAGAGGTAGCTTTCGCCTCGGGCCGTCCATAGGGCAGGCCCCCTGTCTTGCCAAGCCATTGAAGGAGGGTTCCCATGCCCTATCGCGCCCCGGTCCGGGATATCCGTTTCATTCTGGATCATGTCGCAGGCTTCGCCGAGGTCGCAGCGACCCCGCGCTTCGTCGATGCCACCCCCGACCTGGTCGACGCGATCCTGACCGAGGCCGGCCGCGTCGCCACCGACATCCTGGCACCGCTGAACCGCGCGGGCGATCTGCACCCGGCACGGCTGGAGAACGGCGCTGTCGTAGCGTCGCCCGGGTTCGCCACCGGCTATCGCGCCCTGGCCGAGGGCGGCTGGGTCGGCATGGTGGCGCAGCCCGAGCACGGCGGCATGGGCCTGCCGATCGCGCTGGCGACCGGGGTCGACGACATGATGTCCGGCGCCTGTCTTGCGCTGCACCTGAAGCCGGTCCTGTCGAAGGGCCAGATCGAGGCGCTGGAGCACCATGCCTCGGACGCGATCAAGGCGGTCTATCTGCCGCGCCTGGTGTCCGGCGAATGGTCGGGCACGATGAACCTGACCGAACCGCAGGCCGGGTCGGACGTGGGGGCCCTGCGCACCAAGGCCGAGCCGAACGGCGACGGGACCCATGCCATCACCGGGCAGAAGATCTACATCAGTTGGGGCGACAGCGACCTTGTGTCGAACGTCTGCCATCTGGTGCTGGCGCGCCTGCCGGATGCCGCCGAAGGCACCCGTGGGATCAGCCTCTTCATGGTGCCGAAGTTCATTCCCGACGCCGACGGCAAGCTTGGCGCGCGCAACAGCCTGCGGGTCGTGAGTCTGGAGCACAAGCTGGGCATCCACGGCAGCCCGACCAGCGTGATGCAGTTCGACGGGGCGACGGGCTGGCTGGTCGGCGCGCCGCACAAGGGCATGGCCGCGATGTTCACCATGATGAACAACGCCCGTCTGTCGGTGGCGGTGCAGGGCGTCGGCGTGGCCGAAGCCGCGATGCAGCACGCGCTGGCCTTCGCTGCCGACCGCAAGCAGGGGGCCACGCCGCTCTCTGCCACGGGCAGCATCATCGACCATGCAGACGTGCGCCGGATGCTGGCGACCATGCGGGCCGAGATCTTCGCGGCCCGGTCGATTGCGCTGTCCTGCGCGGTCGCCACCGACATGGCCACGGCGACCGGAAGTACCGACTGGCAGGCGCGGGCCGCCTTCCTGATCCCGATCGCCAAAGCCTTCGGCACCGACATCGGCGCCGAGGTCGCGCAGCTTGGCATCCAGATCCACGGTGGCATGGGCTATGTCGAGGAAACCGGCGCGGCGCAGTTCCTGCGCGATGTCCGCATCACCGCGATCTACGAAGGCACCAACGGCATTCAGGCAATGGACCTTGTCGGTCGCAAGCTGGCCGACGGCGGCGATGCCGCGTTCCGGCTGATCGAGGACATCCAGCGCTCGGCCGAGGCTGCGCGCGCGCGCCTGCCGGACCTTGCGGGTGATCTGTGGCAGGCATCCGAGGCCCTGCGCGAGGTGACCGAGACGCTGGTGGCACAACCCCTCAACGACCGTTTCGCCGGTGCCGTGCCTTACCTGCGCGGTTTCGCGCGGGTGCTGGGCGGGCAGGCGCATCTGAAGGCCGCCCTGGCCGATCCCGACCGGCTGCCGCTGGCCCGGGTGATGATCCGCCGGCTGTTGCCGGAACATGCGGCGCTGTTCGCCGCCGTCAGGGAAGGTGCCGAGGGGCTTTATGCCTTGTCGCAGGACGACCTGGCCGCGTGACCGGCAGCATAAGCCACCCCTTCGCGCACCCGCCCGCCGAGGGCGAAGCGACCACGGTGGCGCCCGGCATCCTCTGGCTGCGCCTGCCGCTGCCGATGGCGCTGGACCATGTGAACATCTACGCTCTGGACGATGGCCCCGGCTGGACGATCATCGACGCGGGGCTGTCCTCGAACCGGTCGAAGGCGATCTGGGAGAGACTTCTGGCCGGCCCGCTGGGTGGCAAGCCGGTCAGCCGCGTCGTCCTGACCCATCATCATCCCGACCACGTCGGCCTTGCCGGATGGTTTCAGGCGCGCGGGGCCGCGCTTCTGGCCACGCGCACCGCCTGGCTTTACGCGCGCATGCTGACGCTGGACGTGCAGGATCGGCCTTCGCCCGAAGCGATGAGCTTTTACCGCCGCGCCGGGCTGGCAAAGGCCGAACTGGCAAAGCGCGCCGGTGAGCGCCCGTTCAACTTTGCCGATGTCGTGGACCCGATGCCGCTTGGCTTTACCCGGATCACCGAGGGCGCGCGTCTTGCGATCGGCGGGCGCGACTGGACGGTCCGCATCGGCCACGGTCACGCGCCAGAGCATGCGACGCTGTGGTCCGATGACGGCATCGTGCTGGGCGGCGACCAGCTTCTGCCCGGCATCTCGGCCAATATCGGCGTCTATCCGACCGAACCCGAGGCCGACCCCCTGGCCGACTGGTTGGACAGCTGCCGCGCCTTCATGGCCCATGCCCGCGATGACCAGCTGATTCTTCCCGGCCACAAGCTTCCCTTCACCGGCCTGCCGTTCCGGCTGGTCCAGATGGTCGACAATCACGAGGCCGCGCTTGGCCGCCTTCTGGACCACCTTGCCACGCCGCAGACCGCTGGCGGGTGCTTTGCCCCGCTTTTCCGGCGCGACATCGGGCCAGCCGAGCACGGGCTTGCCCTGGCAGAGGCGGTAGCCCATCTGAACTGCCTCTTGCGGCGGGGCTGCGTTTCCCGTTCCCTGACGCCAGATGGCGCATGGGCATGGGAACGCACGGCATGACGAAGGCACCCGCGAAGACGGTGGAAAAGACCAAAAGCCCGGCGGAATGGGCGCATGACCGGCTGGTCCTTTACATCCGCAACTTCGAAAGCCAGCTGGATGCGGCGCAAGAGATCGCCATGGGATTTGCCGGCGACGAGGCTGGCGTGCTGCGGATCGAGGGCATCGGCTATTTCGACCCCGACATCATCACCTTCTACGGCCGCGACGATTCGGGCGCGCGGACCCAGCTGATCCAGCATGTCAGCAAGCTGTCGGTGACCCTGCGCGCGGTGCCGAAGGCCGGCAAGGACGAACCACCCCGCAGGATCGGGTTTCATCTGACCTCGGGCTGGATGGGCGGCGACTCGGGCGACGCCTCTGCGGGATAGCCGGCGCTGACCATGCAGTGGCAACCCCGTGACAGGCCGGGACGAATAGGCTATTGGGCGGGGAACAAGGCTTCGACACAGGAACGGGAACCATGGCCGACAAGCAGCACGACGACCACAAGCACGGCACGATGGATATCCGCGCCCAGGAGCGGACCTTCGAAGGGTTCATCCGGATGTCGGTCTGGGTGGTTTGCCTGTCGATCGGGATCCTGATCTTCATGGCTCTGGTGAATTCCTGAACCGCGGGCGGGGGTCCCGATGCGCCGTCTGATCCTTGGCCTGGTGGCCCTTCTGGGCCTGGTCGCCTGCAGCGCGCCGTCGGTCTGGGCGCCTGACGATCAGATTCAGGCGGCGCGCTTCGTCGCCGGGGCACCGACCTACATCACGCTGTATACCGTCGTGAACAAGACCTCGGGGTCGGGGGCGCATTCGGCCATTCTGGTCAACGGGTCCGAACGGGTGATCTTCGACCCGGCAGGAAGCTGGAGCCACCCGCGCCTGCCGGAACGCAACGACGTGCATTTCGGCATGACCGACAAGGCGATCGCCTTCTACATCGACTATCACGCCCGCAAGACCTATAACGTGGTCGAGCAGCGCATCGAGGTTTCGCCCGAAGTGGCCGAACAGGTGCTGGCCAGCGTCAAGGCCTATGGCGCGGTGCCGAAGTCGATGTGTACGGATGCCACCTCGTCGATCCTGCGGGCCACGCCCGGCTTTGAATCGCTGCCTGCGACCTGGTTTCCGAAGCAGCTTTCCAATGCTTTCGGCGATTTGCCCGGGGTCAGCACCCGGATCATCACCGACGACGATGACGACAGCAACCACGGGATCCTTCTGGTGCAGGCCAACGGAGACCCGCTGGAAGGCTAGGGGGCGCCCGGTCCATTCCCCAGCTTGAAAGGCTGAGACGTGCTGATCTTCGGGGTCATCCTTGCCGGCGGTCAGGCCCGGCGGATGGGCGGCGCGGACAAGGCGCTGCTGCCGCTGGCCAGCCGCCCACTGATCGGTCACGTTCTTGACCGGCTGCGGCCGCAGGTGGACCGCGTTCTGATCTCGGCCAATGGCGACGCCCGCCGCTTCGCAAGTTTCGGTTGCCCCGTCGTTGCGGACGCCGTCCCGCAAGGCCCGCTTTCGGGCATTCTTGCCGCCATGATCCATGCCGCCGACCTTGGCGCGACCCATGTGGTTTCCTGCCCGGTGGACACGCCTTTCCTGCCGGACAACCTCGTGGCCCGGCTGGCAGCGGCCGCAGCGGCCGCGCCGGAAGGTCTGGCCCTTGCCCGCACCACCGATGGCGACCACCCGGCCACAGCGCTTTGGCCGGTTGCCCTTGCCCCGGCGCTTGCCGCCTTCCTGGCTGATGGCGCGGCCAGGGTCACCCGATTTGCCGATGCCCATCAGGCCGCCCGTGCCGACTTTGCCGAACCGGGGGCTTTCCTGAACCTGAACACGCCCGAAGACCTTGCCGCCGCCGAAACCTTGCGGAAAGGTGGGCCATGAAGGTTTACGGCGTCATCGGCTGGAAGAACTCGGGCAAGACCGGGTTGATGGAACGGCTGGTGGCCGACATCACCGGGCGCGGGCTTTCCGTATCGACTGTCAAGCATGTGCATCATGCGGTGGATCTGGACCAGCCCGGCAAGGATACCTTCCGCCACCGGGCCGCCGGCGCGCGCGAGGTGGTGCTTGCCTCGGCCGACCGCTTCGCCCTGATGGTGGAACATCGGGGGCCGGAACCCGAACTTGCCGCCATCCTGGCCCGGCTTGCCCCAGTCGATCTGGTGCTGGTCGAAGGCTACAAGCGCGACGCCCACCCGAAGGTCGAGGTCTGGCGCGCTCAGACCGGACAGCCGCTGATCCAGCCCGGCGACCCCCTGGTGCGCGCCGTGGCGACCGATGCCGCGCTGATGCTGCCGGTTCCGGTGCTGGATCTGAACGACGCAGCCGCCGTGGCCAATTTCATCCTGCGCGAGGCGGGACTTGCAGTTTGACCGGGTCATCGTGGTCGACTGGTCCGGCCGGGCAACGCGCAGCCCGGCGCGGGACAGCAAGGACGCGATCTGGATCGGGCTATGCGACGGCGCCGAAAGCCAGACCTACCATCGCAGCCGCACCGACGCCGAGGCGTTTCTGCGGGCACGCCTGGCCGAAGGCGGGCGGCAACTCGTGGGGTTCGACTTTCCTATGGGCTATCCGCAGGGCCTTGCCCGTCGCCTGACCGGGCGCGACGAGGCCCGCGCCCTGCATCGCTGGCTTGCCGACCGGATCATCGATGCGCCGGACAACGCCAACAACCGCTTTGATGTCGCCGCCGGGATCAACCAGGCGCTGGGCGGCCCCGGTCCGTTCTGGGGCTGCCCGAAGGCCCGGCCGCGTCCGGGGCTGCCATCGCTGAAGACCGTGGATTACGGGGCCTTGGGGATTGCCGAGAAACGCCGCGTCGAACGCGAAAATCCGCCCGCCAAACCGGTCTGGCAGCTTCTGGGGGCAGGGTCTGTCGGATCGCAGGCCTTGCTTGGCATACCGGTGGTTCACCGGCTGGCCAGCGCCTTCAAGGCTTCCGTCTGGCCCTTCGATCTGCCGGGTGCGCTGACCCTGGCCGAGGTTTATCCGTCCTTGCTTGCGCCGTGGGTCACCCGGGCGGCGGACCCGATCCCGGACCGGGCGCAGGTGCGGCTGCTGGCCCGCGCGCTTTGGAGTCTGATCCGCCGCGACAGGCTGACCCCTTTGCTGCAAGTGCCGCAGATTGCGGCCGAGGAAGGCTGGATTCTTGGCGCCGGTCATGCTGACCTTCTGGCGGAGGCGCTGGCATGGGCGTGACGATCTTCTCGGGGCTGCATGCCCACCAGAAAGCCGATGCCGCCCGGCTATACTGGGAAGCCTTCGGCGGCAAGCTGGGCCGCGTGCTTGGCCCGGCCCCCCTGGCGCTTGCCTTCTTCGAACGGGTGATCCGCGCCGACCACTGCCTGGCCGCGCTGCAGGACGGCGCGCTGATCGGAATCGCGGGGTTCAAGACCACCTCCGGCAGCTTTGCCGGCGGCGGCTGGACCGACCTGACCGCGATCTACGGGGCTATTGGTGGACGCTGGCGGGGCTGCATCCTCTGGGCGCTGAACCGCGAGGTCGACAACGACCGCTTTCTCGTGGACGGCATCTGCGTCACGCGGACCGCACGGGGCAAAGGCGTGGGCAGCCTGCTTCTTGCCGGGCTTTATGACGAGGCCGGGCGGCGGGGCTATCGGTCGATCCGGCTGGACGTGATCGACGCCAACTGGCGGGCACGGGCGCTTTACGAACGCGAAGGCTTCGTGGCAACCCGAAGCGAAAGCCTTGGCCCCTTGCGCCATCTCTTCGGCTTTGCCACATCCATCACCATGGTCCGGCCAGTGCCGGCTTGCGACAAGGGATGACCCTTGCCCCGGCGTGCCGGGCCTGTCAGAATATGATCAAATTATCCAGCGGAGGGCGATGCCATGATCACCAAGCGCGAGTTCTACATCAACGGGACCTGGGTTGCGCCGAAGGTCGCCCGGGATTGCGAGGTCATCGACCCCTCGACCGAGGATGTCTGCGCGGTGATCTCGCTGGGCAGCGAGGCTGACACCAACGCCGCCGTCGCCGCCGCCAAGGCCGCTTTCCCGGCCTGGGCTGCCACGCCCCCCGCCGAACGCCGCAAGGTGGTGGAGGGGATCCTCGCGCAATACTATCTCCGCAAGGAAGAGATGGCCCAGGCGATCAGCGTCGAGATGGGCGCGCCCATCGACATGAGCCGCGATGACCAGGCCGAATGTCTGCCCTGGCATCTGAAGAACTTCCTTCGGGCCTTCGACCATCTGGAATGGGTCCGCCCGCTTGGCCCCCATGCCCCCGACACGATGATCGCGCTGGAGCCGATCGGCGTCGTCGGCCTGATCACGCCGTGGAACTGGCCGATGAACCAGGTGACGCTGAAGGTGATTCCCGCCTTGCTGGCAGGTTGCCCCTGTGTGCTGAAACCGTCCGAGGAATCGCCGCTGTCTTCGATGCTCTTCGCCGAGTTCTGCCATGACGCCGGCGTGCCGGCGGGGGTGTTCAACCTTGTCAACGGTGACGGTCCGGGTGTCGGTGCCACGCTCTCCAGCCATCCGGATGTCGAGATGATCAGCTTCACCGGCAGCACGCGGGCCGGGCGGGCGATCTCGGTCGCCGCCGCGCAGACCCTGAAGCGGGTGACGCTGGAGCTGGGCGGCAAGGGCGCGAACCTGGTGTTTGCCGATGCCGATGCCCGCGCTGTGGAACGCGGTATCCGGCACATGATGAACAACTCGGGCCAGTCCTGCAACGCGCCCAGCCGGATGCTGGTGGAGCGCGGCTTCTACGACCGCGCGGTCGAGATTGCCGCCGAGGTGGCGAACGGCATCACGGTCGGTCCTGCCAGCCTGCCTGGGGCCCACATCGGCCCGGTGGTGAACAAGCGGCAGTGGGACCAGATCCAGGGTTACATCCAGAAGGGCATCGACGAAGGCGCGCGGCTGGTGGCCGGGGGCCTTGGACTGCCGGAAGGCATGAACAAGGGCTACTACGTCCGCCCGACCATCTTTGCCGATGTGACGCCCGGCATGACCATCGAGCGCGAGGAAATCTTCGGACCGGTGATGTGCATGATCCCCTTCGAGACCGAGGCCGAGGCGGTGGCGATTGCCAATGACACGCCTTACGGGCTGACGAACTATGTCCAGTCGCAGGACGGTGCCCGCCGGAACCGGCTGGCCCGCCAGCTGCGCGCCGGGATGGTGGAGATGAACGGCCGTTCGCGCGGCGCGGGGGCACCGTTCGGCGGGGTCAAGGCCAGTGGTCGGGCGCGGGAAGGCGGCGTCTGGGGGATCGAGGAGTTCCTGGAGGTCAAGGCGATCTCGGGCTGGGATGTCAGCCAGGACATGGCGGCCGAGTAGGCCACGGACGACCACGAGTTTTCTGCGAAAACTGCGAAACAAACCTTCTGCGAAGGTTTGACCTTCTGATTTTTCGCAGAAAAATCGTATGGTCGGCCTTGCGCAAGGATGACTGACGAAACTTGACACATGTGTCAATTCCTGCTGGCATCCGGGCCATGGAGGCCCCGATGACCCAGCATCCCCGCCTGATGTCGCCTTTGCACCTGCGCGATCAGACCCTGCGCAACCGCATCGTCTTTGGCGCGCATACCGCCAACATGTCGGACCAGGGGATGCCCGGCCCGCGCTTTGGCAAGTATCTGCTGGAGCGCGCTCTTGGTGGGGCGGCGATGATCGTCGCGGAACCCGTGCCGGTGCACCGGACCGGCGTGCTGACGCGGGGGAATTTCCTGCATTCGGATGACCGCGTGATTCCGGCGTTCCGGGTGATCACCGATGAGGTGAAGGATGCGGGTGCGGTGATCCTCCAGCAGCTCTATCACATTGGCGCGCATGGGGATTCCGACCTCAGCTTCGCGCCGCACTGGTCGCCGTCGGGCGGACCGTCCTACCACGACAGCGACGGCAGCCACGCGATGACCGGGGCGGAGGTGGAGGAGTTGCTTGACGCGCATGTCGCGGCAGCGGTGCGTGCGAAAGCCTCCGGGTTTCAGGGGGTTGAGGTCTGGGCGGCCTATCATTCGCTGCTTGACCAGTTCTGGACGCCTTGGTCGAACCAGCGGCCCGACAAGTGGGGCGGGACTTTGGAGAACCGGACCCGGTTCTCGCGCGAGGTGATCGACCGGGTCCGGCGGGCCTGTGGCGAGGGGTTCATCATCGGGTTGGCGGTAAGTTACTCCGAGGCCTACGAGGTGACCCTGGGGGCCGAGGCGCTGTGCGAGATTCTGGACCTGCACGACCGAACGGGGCATGTGGATTATGTGACGGTTGGGGCGGGATCGTACCTTGAGTTCGAGTCGATCATTCCGCCGTTCACCCATGCGGAAAAGCTGACGACGCCATTGACATCTCAACTGAAAAGCCTGTTGAAACACGCGGTTGTAACTTCGGAAGCCGGGGTCAGGACGCCGGAGAATGGCGAGGCGATCATCGCCTCGGGGCTGGCCGATCTGGTGTCGATTGTCCGGGGGCAGATTGCCGACCCGCACCTTGCGCGGAAGGTGGCGGAGGGGCGGGCAGAGGATGTGCGCGGGTGCATTTCCTGCAACCAGATGTGCTGGGGGCGCAGGAGCCGGGACTACTGGATTTCCTGCCTGATCAACCCCTCGGCCGGCCGGGAGTTCGAGTGGGGCGGGGACCGGTTTTCGCCTGCTGCAGTGCCGAAAGATGTGCTTGTGGTGGGCGCCGGTCCTGCGGGGCTGGAGGCGGCGCGGGTGGCCGCAGAACGGGGGCACCGGGTGGAAATTGTCGAGGCATTGCCGGTGGTTGGCGGGCAGTTCCGGCTGGCGGGGATGCAGCCGCGACGGGGGCAGATACTGGAGCTGCTGGACTGGTATGAGGGTCAGCTTGGCAAGCTGGGGGTGCGGCTGCGGCTGAACACTTTCCTTGAGGAACAAGAGCTTGTGGATCATGCGGCGCAGGTCGTGGTGATCGCCACCGGGTCCTTGCCGGACGAGACCGGCTTTCAGCGCTGGGTGCCTTCGGAGGCGACCCTGCCGGGGATCGAGACCGGGGGCGTCTGGTCGCCCGAGGCAGTGCTGCGGCGCGAGGCGCGGCTGGGGGATGCGGTGGTGGTCTATGACGAGGGTGGCAACTGGCGGGGGGTTGGCACGGCCTGGGCGCTGGCGGAACAGGGGAAACGGGTGACCATCGTGACTCCGGAACCCTTTGTCGGCAAAGAGATTTCCCGCACCGCCGCTGATGGCGTGGTGCGCCGCAGGCTGGGCGCTTTGGGGGTGCGGATGCTGGCGGAACACCGGCTGGTGCGGTGGCACGGGAACGGGGTGACGGTGCGGTCCTTCCTCACCGGGGGGGAGGAAACCATCGCCGCTTCGGCCCTTGTCATGGCGACCACGAACCGGGCCTTCGATCCGTTCCCGGAGGCAATGCCGGGGAAGGTGCTGCACCGGATCGGCGACTGTGCGGCACCCCGACTGGGGGCCTATGCGTTTCATGAGGGGCGGCGCGCGGGGATGGAGGTCTGAGCATTAATTCAAAAGGTTAGCGGGTTTTCTTGGGTCTTTTCCCGTCTTCCTTACGTCATCCTTCCGTCTCTACGCGCGCAAGACTGGAACGACGTTAACCACGCGGGGCGAATCGGGGGGGCGGACAAAAGAGCCGGGCTGAAGCCCGACCTACGGGGTGTGGGCGAGGGGTGGGGCAGCTGCGATCATCGTAGGGTGCGCTACAGCGCACCGGCGGAAGGTGCGCTGTAGCGCACCCAACGATGGTCAGCTTGCCCGGGCGAAACTGCCAGCGGTCGACAGCGCCCCGGCCTCCGCAA